>NZ_JAZAQQ010000011.1:0-10667 GCF_036861315.1 Pseudomonas sp. S3(2024)
GCAGCAAGATCACCGTCCGCTACCAGCTCTGGCGCCATGCCACCGATGAGACCAGCCTTTCGAATCCATTGGTGTTCACCGTGGGCGTCGCGCTGGAACTGCTGGCCCCCTGGATCAAGGAGAACAACGGCGACAGCGCACTCAACCCGCTGCTGGTCAGGGACACCTTGACCATCGTGGTGCCGGACAACAGCGAGTTGCTGCCAACTGATGAAATCATCGTCAACTGGACTGGCGCACAGGGTACGCCCGCAGGCGGTTCGCACACCTCTGTTCCTCGGCCGCTGGGCAGCAACAGGGAGTTTGCAATTCCGAATAGTGTGGTCGCGTCCAACCTGAACAAAGATGTGAAGGTGTCCTACGTCGTCATCCGCGACGACAAGCCGCTGCCGTCCCTCGTCTTTGATTTGACTGTGTTGAGCATGCCGCAGAATGAACTGCTCAAACCGATCATCAAGGACGCGGACAACAACGGCGAAGGCCCGGAGTTCAACGTAGGGAATCTGACCAGCAATGCCACCTATCGCATGGGCGTCTGGCCGTTGATTGCCACAGGCCAATATGTCTGGCTGCGTCTGAAAGGGACGAACGCGGATGGCAGCGACTACAACCTTCCGATCCATACGCCACCCGCCTCACAGGTCAATAATACGTGGATCGATCAAGGTTATTACGAGCGGAGCATCGCCCTTGCAGGCTTGAGAAACCTCAAGGATGGCAGCGCGTTGAGGATGGAGTTCAAGGCGGCGTTCGGCAAGAGTACGAATGAGAGCGAGGCGGTGGTCTTCCCAGTGCGCACTTACACGATCAAAGCGTTTGAGGATGTGCGGCCAGAAATTACCCGTGTGGAAGACTCCAAAGGGAATGAGATTCTCCCGGGCGCCACGACCGTTGACACCTCGATCAAGCTTGAAGGGAAAGGGGCTAAAGGTCAGAAAGTCCTGATCAAAGACGGCAACATCGAGATAGGCATTGCCGACGTCGATCCACAGAGTGGTGACTGGGAGTTTCCGGTGACGGGGCTGGCCCTTGTCTCCCATAGTTTCACCGCCACTGCCCAGTACGGCAATGGGCAGATATCGGATCCGTGGGTCGTGGTCGTGACCGCTCCTACCGCGCCAACTATCACTCGGGTGGAAAACTCCAAAGGGGAAGAAATTCTCCCGGGCGCCACGACCGTTGACACCTCGATCAAGCTTGAAGGGAAAGGCGCTAAAGGTCAGAAAGTCCTGATCAAGGACGGCACCACCGTCAAAGGTACAGCCGACGTCGATCCACAGAGTGGTGACTGGGAATTCCCGGTGACGGGGCTGAGCGCCGACACCCACAGCTTCACCGCTACTGCGATGTATGGCAGCGGCGAGGTGTCGGATCCGCCGCGGATCGTGGTCGTGGTGGCTGCCGACACACCGGCCATCACATCAGTAAAAGACGAGAGCAACTGGAACATCCCCGAAAACGGTTACACCGTGCGCACCAGCGTCACGCTCACTGGCTCCGCGCCGGCTGGCCAGGAGGTGGAAGTTTTCCTCGGTGCGATCTCCAAAGGCAAGGCCAAGGCAGGGAGCAACTCTATCTGGACCCGTACCGTGAGCGGGTTATCGCTGGATGTGTTGCATACCTTCAAGGTCATTGGTCAATACGCTAATAACCCGCCGTCGAATCTCTGGCGCTTGACCGTGTTGCATGAGGTCATGCCGGCCATCACCGGGGCGGAAGATTCCAAAGGGCAGCCAATCAGTAATGGAGGAGGCACTTCTGACAACCATATCCGTCTGACTGGGACGGCGAACACCTTTCTTGAGGTGGAGATTTTCGACGGTGACACCTCAACAGGCAAAAAGCCCAGGGCCAATGACGAAGGTATATGGACTGTTGAACTGACCGGGCTGACAACTACGAAGCATGTGTTCCAGGCCAAGGCGTTGTATGGCAGCGGGACGGAGTCGGGGGAGTGGACTGTGAACGTAGACGCTCCCGCGTTCATCGTCGAAGACTTTAAGTCATATCCCGTCCAGTTTCTCGAACCAGGGGAGTCCATGCAGGGGTTTCACACCAAACTAACGCTTATTACAACGATCGGGGTACACGGGACTGTTGGTGTGATCTCTTCTCTCCGGGCAATGCGGGCCGTTCTGATTGCTGGGTATGATCCAGGCACACTTAAGTACTCCTTGGCACTAAGACATGAAATTGCCAAGAGTGCGACAATCAAAGGCAGGTACGAAATGCATACGAATGGTTGCATCCAACTTGAGTTTCTTAAGAACGATTTGGTGCTGTCCACAATAGAGTTCTTCGAAGGCATCAATCCCCAACTTGATTTTGAGAGGGTCGTTGCCCCAAGCAGCGGACAAGCGTTCGATACACTCAGGTTCGTGATGACGAATGTGCCGTCTGACCATCTCAATTCTCTTAATATTCATACGGTTGCTTTCAGAAACTGAAAAACGTCTGTGGCTTCAAAGCCGGTGAAACAGGCGCGACTTAACAATCGGAGTACCAGGGGACGGACTCATTAATCCGTCCTCTGGCGCCTATTCCTTGGGCACAACATTATCCAGCGCCTGATTCACCGCCAACTCCCCCAGCATCACTACCTGCGCAATGCCCAACACCGTATTACGACTCGGCCCCTCCAGCGTCCCGGCGAAATCGCCGAGCATGACCGTGGCCGAGGCCAGGGATTCGCAGGCGTTGACCAGCAGGGATTCGGTGTCGGTTTGCGGGTTGACCATGAACATGCTGCTGGGGGTGTACGGCGTTGCCATGATGTGCGCGGGCGCGAGGTAGTGGTCGAGGGCGCGTTCGGCGGCTTCGTGGAGTTTTCTGGAGTTGAGGGATTCGTACGGCGATACCGGGTCTGTGATTGGTGAATTAGGCTTGGTTTCGGACATCGACTGAGGCTCCGGGCAAGTACCCCTTGAGGCACTTTGAAAGATGACGACCTGTAGGCGCTGCCAAAGGCTGCGCCTACAGGTGCGCCGGGCGATTAGTTGGGCGCGCGGCGGCCATCAAGTACTCGGTTGACCATCAGTTCACTGAGCATGATCACCTGATGCAGCATCAGCATGGCCCGGCGCTGTGGGTTGTCGACGGTGTCGCCGAGATCGCGGGCCATGTCGCTGGCGGCGGCTAATGATTCGCAGGCTTCGACGAGCAAGGTTTCTTCGTCCACGGTGGGGTCGATGAGGAAGATTCTGTTCGCCTTGCATGACGAGGTTGAAGGGATCGAGATCTTCAGGGCGCCGGGGTTGAGGTAGAAGTTGATGGCGCGGTCGGTTGCCGCTTTTATCTTCTGCGGGTCGAGGGCTGGGTCGTATGGGATAGAGGTGTCCGGAGGGTTGGGTGTGGCTTTGAACATGGATGAAACTCCGTATCGAGAAATAGGAGCCATCACCCTCGCTACCAAACGATGGGTGGCGGCCATGCGCGGGTTGGTAGACCGGTCGATACGGAACCCGGCGCTCACGAATGAGCCCCACGCATGTCCACCATATAAAGCTGAGCCCCAAAAAAGAGGCTGCATAAGGTGACGCCATACGACCGTACCGAAATGGGCTACCAAACCCGATCACTGTTTTCCAGTGACAGGGAAACGATAAGCCCAACGCATAGCCGTGTAAGCCGGCGGATTCTGGCGTACGCGTAGGTAACGGCGCAAGGCGTTGTAGCCGTTATGGCGTAACGGTTCGTGTACTTTAAACGTGGTTGCGGGGTTATGTTTATTTGCGGGGTTTGCTCTGTTGTTTTGATTTTGTCTGATAGGCCGCTTTCGCGAGCAAGTCGAATCGTCGCACCGCCGCTCCCACAGTTGGAATGCTTGCATTCAGTGGGAGGTTGGTCGGCTTGTGAGCCGTCATCGCTGGCAAGCCAGCTCCCACCATTTGACCGAGTGCATTCAGTCAGAGATTGGTCGATCGGGAGGCCGCTTTCGCGAGCAAGCCCGCTCCCACAGGTTTCGTGGTGGCTCTGGTGATTTGTATTACGGCCTGAGGCATCTGGAAGGAACTGCCCGCTCACAGACCAGTCGCATGAACAGGAAGCCGTTTTTTCAGAGGAGTGAACGTGTCCAGCGATCCCAAGCGTCACGCCGTCGACGCACCCGTCATCCATCGCCTGCGCGTGTTGACGGTCAACACTCACAAGGGTTTTACCGCCCTCAACCGGCGCTTCATCCTGCCGGAACTGCGCGAAGCGGTACGCAGCACCTCGGCTGATCTGGTGTTTCTGCAGGAGGTGGTGGGCGAACACGAGCGACATTCCAATCGCTACCAGGAATGGCCGCAAACCTCGCAATACGAATTTCTTGCCGACAGCATGTGGAGCGATTTCGCCTACGGGCGCAACGCGGTCTACCCCGATGGTCATCATGGCAATGCCCTGCTGTCGAAATACCCGATCCGCGAATACCGCAACCTCGACGTGTCGATCACCGGCCCCGAGCGCAGAGGCCTGCTGCACTGCGTGCTGGACGTGCCGGGCCACGCCGAAGTGCATGCAATCTGCGTGCACCTGAGCCTGCTGGAAAGCCACCGCCAATTGCAGTTGCAGCTGCTTTGCCAGTTGCTCGAATCATTGCCCGACGATGCACCGGTGATCATTGCCGGCGACTTCAATGACTGGCAGCTGCAGGGCAATGCCGCCCTCGCCCGCCGCGATTACCTGCACGAAGCCTTCGAACGCCACCATGGCCGCCCGGCCAAGACCTACCCTGCGCGTTTTCCACTGCTGCGCCTGGACCGCATCTACCTGCGCAATGCCAGCAGCCATGACCCGCAGATCCTCGGCAACAAGCCGTGGACGCACTTGTCGGATCATTTGCCGCTGGCGGTGGAAGTGCATTTGTAAGCACAGACAATGACTTGGATATGTGCAGAAAAACAAACGCTTGCAGCGCCTGATTTAGCTGTACCGCTCATCGTGCAGTTTCTTGACGCATGGGCATCACTCTTCTTATCTCTACCTTACTACCCCCGGAATCACTCACCGGGACGACCCTTCCGGCACTCGCGAAATCGAGCGCCGCGGTTCGCCCCGCTCCATTCGGTCGCCCCTCGTTCGGGGTAGGAGAGACGCCAGAAAGAGATCCCGCATGCGCTTGCAAGGTAGACCTCCATGAAAAGCTCATTCACCCCACAAGAGATCAAAGTGACGTTTTGCACAGTGTCGAGTTCGATTCTGCTGTGCTCATCCATGGAGGCGCAGGCCGGACCTGCGGCGGATGAAACCACTCCCTGGTATCGCCAGGACACGCCCGTTCTGACCCTGCCGGCGACCGTTGTCACCCCCGAGCCACAACGCCTGAGTCCACGTCCCGATTTGCGCGGCACCGACCTGATCACCGAAGATCTGGCGCCGGCAGCCTGGGACCGGTTGTACGGACAAAGCGCCCGGCAAGCGCAAACCGACGTGCTTTCGCCAGGTTTTGCCACGCCCGGCAACGGCGACTTCAAAGGCCCGCCCGTGCTCACCGTGCAAAGCGCCGGCGGTCACACCCAGACGCTCGGCCTGATTGGCGGATACAACCAGATCCAGGCCAACAGCGCCGGCCTGATCAGCAGCCGCGCCCTCGCCGATCCGACCACCGACACCCTGAATCTGCAAGGCCAGAGCCTCGGTGCTTATTACCGTCTGACTGGCGCGCAGGGCTGGCATGTCGACCTGTCGGCCAGCGGTGGCCGGGTCAGCGGTTTCAGTCGTAACGAACAAGGCGCGCGCCAGGCCACCGAAGGCAGTGCAATGACCTTCTCGGTCGAAGGTGGATATCCGATCGGCCTGGGCGGCAACTGGGTGGTTGAACCCCAGGCGCAACTGATCAACCAGCGCATCACCCTCGACACCCCATACGCGGGTTCCGGCAATGCATCGTCATCGGATCTGTCGGCATGGAGCGGCCGCGTCGGCGCCCGCCTCAAAGGCAGTTACGATGTGAACGGCCTGCCAGTGGAACCCTATGTGCGTACCAACCTCTGGCATACGGTGTATACCGGCAACACGGTGACTCTCGATCAGGTCGACAAGATCAGCAGCAGCCGCAAGTCATCAACGGTCGAGTTAGGGCTGGGATTGGTGGCGCGGGTGACGCCGGCGGTCAGTCTGTATGTCAGCGCCGATTACAGCAGTGATGTGGATGACAATGATCTGAACGGGTTGATTGGCAGTCTGGGAGTGCGGATGCGTTGGTGATTTCGGCTTGAGGGGCGATGGCCTCTGAGCTGACGCCATCGCGAGCAGGCTCACTCCTACAGGGGAGACGCATTCCAAATGTAGGAGTGAGCCTGCTCGCGATGGCAGCGACGCGGTCGCGGATCAACCCTCCGGCTTGAGAATCAACACCGCCAGCGGCGGCAGGTTCAGCTCCAGCGACAACGACTGGCCATGGCTCGGCACCTCTTCGGTAAACGCCCCGCCGCCATTGCCGTAATTCGAACCGGCGTAGGTGTCGGCATCGCTGTTGAGCAGCTCCTTCCAGCGCCCGGCGAACGGCACGCCGACCCGATACGACTGACGCGGCACCGGAGTGAAGTTGGCCACCACCAGCACCGGTTTGCCGTCCTTGCTCCAGCGCAGCCACGCGTACACGCTGTTGATCGCGTCATCGCCGATTAACCACTGGAAGCCCTGCGGCGCATCGTCCTGGTCGTGCAGCGCCGGTTCCTCGCGGTACAGACGGTTGAGGTCGCCGACCAGTTTCTGCACGCCTTTGTGTTCCGAGTATTGCAGCAGGTACCAGTCCAGTTGCTGATCGTGATTCCACTCGCGCCACTGGCCGAATTCGCAGCCCATGAACAACAGCTTCTTGCCCGGGTGGGTCCACATGAAACTCAGGTAGGCGCGCAGGTTGGCAAATTTCTGCCAGCGGTCACCGGGCATCTTGTCGATCAGCGAGTGCTTGCCGTGCACCACTTCGTCGTGGGAGATCGGCAGGATGAAGCGCTCGGACCAGGCGTAAACCAGGCCGAAACTCAATTCGTTGTGGTGATGCGCGCGGTACACCGGGTCCTGCTGGATGTAGTGCAGCGAGTCGTGCATCCAGCCCATGTTCCATTTGTAGGCGAAACCGAGACCACCCTGCTGGGTGCTCTGGCTGACGCCCGGCCATGCGGTGGATTCCTCGGCGATCACCAGCGCCCCCGGGGCTTCCAGCTCGACCACGTCATTCAAGTGGCGGAGGAAATCGATCGCCTCCAGATTCTCACGCCCGCCGTGGCGGTTCGGCACCCATTCGCCGGCCTTGCGCGAATAGTCGCGATACAGCATCGAGGCCACCGCATCAACGCGCAAACCGTCGATGTGGAAATGCTTCAACCAGTGCAGCGCCGACGCCAGCATGTAGCCGTGAACTTCGGTGCGCCCCAGGTTGTAGATCAGCGTGTCCCAGTCCTGGTGAAAGCCTTCCAGCGGGTTGCCATATTCGTACAACGCCGTGCCGTCGAACTGCGCCAGGCCATGGGTATCGGTAGGAAAATGCGCTGGCACCCAGTCAAGGATCACGCCGATGTCGGCACGGTGGCAGGCATCGACGAACTCACCGAACTGCTCCGGCGTGCCGTAACGGGCACTCGGGGCGAATTGCGAGAGCAACTGATAACCCCACGAACCACCAAACGGGTGCTCCATGATCGGCATCAGTTCGATGTGGGTGAAACCCAGTTCCTTGACGTAAGGAATCAGTCGTTCGGCCAGCTCGGGCCAGGTGTACTGGCGGGCGACTTCGCCCAGATCGTCCAGTTCGCACTGCCACGAGCCGGCATGCAATTCGTAGATCGACAGCGGCGCTGAATGCTTCTGCCGCTCGCGGCGGCCGTTCATCCAGTCCTGATCCTGCCAGTTGATCTGCAGCGGTGCGGCGACTTTCGACGCGGTGTCCGGCGGCAGGCTGGTGGCCAGGGCCATCGGGTCGGCCTTCAGCGGCAGGATGCCGTGGGCGCCGAGGATTTCGTACTTGTACAACTCCCCCGCTTGCAGGCGTGGAATGAACAACTCCCAGACCCCGGACGGATGGCGCAGGCGCATCGGATGGCGACGACCATCCCACACGTTGAAATCGCCGACCACCGACACTCGGCGAGCATTCGGCGCCCACACGGCAAAACGCACACCGTCGACGCCATCGACCGTGGTCAGTTGCGCGCCGAGGCAACTGCTGAGGTCGCGGTGATTGCCTTCAGCGAACAGATACAAATCCATTTCGCCGAGCAACTGGCCGAAGCTGTACGGATCTTCCGCCACCTGTTCGCCGCCGGCCCAACGCGTGCGCAGCAGATACGGCCGCGCCTGATCGAAGTGACCAACAAACAATCCCGGTGTTTCGGTGGCTTGCAGTTCGCCGCGTTCTTCACCGCTGTCCTTGTCCAGCACCTCGACTTTCAACGCACCCGGCAGATAAGCGCGGATGAACTGCCCACCGGCACCATCACCGTGCGGGCCGAGAATGGAAAACGGGTCGTGGTGTTCCGCGCGCACCAGGGCGTCGATGTCCCGCGCCGCCGGCAATAACGCTTCTTTAGCGTGACCCTGTTCCTTGTTCGAGAAACTCATGACTACTCTCCACCAAGATCGGAAAAGGGTTTAAGCCCCGTCAATAACCCATACAAACCGTGCAACGGCACGGGCAGCCACGTGGGGCGATTTTCGGCTTCATAGGCCACTTCATAGGCCGCCTTCTCCAGGCCGAACAGCGCAAGCGCAGCGTCGGCACCCGCAGGATCCTGCCAGGCATGATCAAGACTAGCTGCCGCTTGGCGATACGCTTGAACAAATGCCTCGCGCGCCTCACGCAGGTAGCGCTCGGCAACCCGATGCCGGGCCGCTTCCGACTCTGGACTGTGATCGACGTTGTGCACATTGATCGTCATCGCCGCCGCGTAATCGAAGGAGCGCAGCACGCCGCTGACGTCCTTGTACGGACTGTGTTTGCCGCGCCGTTCGTGCAGTGGCCGCGCCGGTTCACCCTCGAAATCGATCAGATAGGCATCGCCCTTGATCACCAGCACCTGACCCAGGTGCAGGTCGCCGTGGACGCGAATCCGCAAGCCGCCCACGGCTTTCTGCGCGAGTTCCTGCACATGGCCGAGGATGACTTTTTTGTTATCGAGCAGCCGCGCGACCATTTTCTGATCCGCCGCGCTTAGATGACTCTGATGCTGCTTGAGCAGCTTCAACGCATGCTCGACCTGCGCCGCGACGTCCTTGCCGGTGGCTTGGGCGTCCTTGGCGCTGGTGGTTTGCGGGGCGAAGTCGGGATTGTCGCTCAGCGCCGCCAGCACCTGGTGCATTTCGCCCAGACGCTGGCCGAGCATGCCGGCAAAGTCCTTCAGTTCGCCGAGGGCGTTGTAATGCTGTTCCTGCTCGGACATCGCGTCCGCCAGCTCATCACGCAACGCCCGTTCGAGGTTGTTCTGCGTCCATTCCCAGGCATCGCCCTGATTGCTCAGATAGCCTTGGGCGATCATCAGCAGGTTGTCTTCGCCCGCGCCATCGCGGCGAATCACCGAGCCGAGCAGCGGCGAGATGTTGGCGAAACCGGCCTCGGTCAGGTACGCGCTCATTTCCAGTTCCGGGTGTACACCCGAAGCGACCTTGCGGATCAGCTTCAGCACCAGACTGTTGCCGATCACAACCGAACTGTTCGATTGCTCGGCCGACAGATAACGCACCTCGGATTCGGCACCGAGGCCGAGTTTTTCCAGTTGCGCGGTCGGTGCGAAACGAATCTCGCCCTGTTCGGAGTTGAGCACGGTGTTGCTCTGCATGCCTTGCAGCACCGCGTGGACAAACGTTTCGAGGCTGAACGCATCAGTGATCAGACCGACCTGACGCCCGCGACGAACACGGGACAATGCCAGTTGCTGCGGCAACGCCGGCCCGACCTGATCTTCGGCGATGAAGCCAAACGGCAATTGATAGCGACTGGTCTGCCCGGCGCTGGTGACTTCGATTTCGCTGAGCAGCACCGGATGCTGCGCGTCGCCGAAGCGCACGCCGTAGGCCAGATTGACCTGCTCGATGGCTGCGTCCTTGCCGGCGAACCAGCGGCGATTCTGCAGCCAGCTCGGCAGGATGCTCTGCTCCAGGGTATTGCGGGTCGGCGTTTCGAGCAGTTCTTCCATGCGTTTTTTCAGCACCAGCGTGGTGAAGTCCGGCAGGCTCTGCGCCGGTTCCACGTGCCAGCTCGGCATCTGGTTTTCTGCAGCCAGGGCGAACCAGTAGAAACCGTACGGCGCCAGGGTCAGGAGGAAATTCAACTGGCCGATCGGCGGGAACGCGTTACCGCCGAGCATCTCCACCGGGACCATGCCGACGTAGGCCGACAGATCGAGTTCCGCCGCCTGCGCGCTGCGCGAGACGTTGGCCACGCAAAGAATTATTTCGTGCTTGCCGTCGGCGTCGGTGAATTCCCGGGTGTAGGCCAGAATCCGCCGGTTGCTCGGCGAGAGCATCTTCAGCGTGCCGCGACCGAACGCCTTGGACTGCTTGCGCACGGCGAGCATGCGCCGCGTCCAGTTCAGCAGCGAATGCGGATCGCCGGCCTGGGTTTCGACGTTGACCGACAGATAACCGTATTGCGGGTCCATGATCGGCGGCAGCACCAGACTGGCCGGATCGGCGCGGGAGAAGCCGCCATTGCGGTCAATCGACCATTGCATCGGGGGGGGGACGAC
>NZ_JAZAQQ010000011.1:10791-163940 GCF_036861315.1 Pseudomonas sp. S3(2024)
CCGTCGCGGTCGCCGAGGTAGATGTTGTCGCCCATGCCGATTTCATCGCCGTAATACAACGTCGGCGTGCCGGGCATCGACAGCAGCAGGCTGTTGAGCAACTCGACGCGGCGACGATCACGCTCCATCAACGGCGCCAAGCGCCGACGAATGCCAAGGTTGATCCGCGCGCGACGGTCAGCGGCGTAGTAGTTCCACAGGTAATCACGCTCCTTGTCGGTGACCATCTCCAGCGTCAACTCATCGTGATTGCGCAGGAAGATTGCCCACTGGCAGTTGGCCGGAATCTCGGGGGTTTGCCGCAGAATGTCGGTGATCGGGAAGCGATCTTCCTGGGCCAGCGCCATGTACATGCGCGGCATCAGCGGGAAGTGGAAGGCCATGTGGCATTCGTCGCCGTTGACGCCCTCGGCATCGGTGTCACCGAAGTACAGCTGGGTGTCTTCCGGCCATTGGTTGGCCTCGGCCAGCAGCATGCGGTCCGGGTAATTGGCATCGATCTCGGCACGGATCTGCTTGAGGACATCGTGGGTCTCGGGCAGGTTTTCGTTGTTGGTGCCGTCGCGCTCGATCAAATACGGAATGGCGTCGAGACGCAGCCCGTCGATACCCATGTCCAGCCAGTAGCGCATCACCGACAGCACCGCTTTCATCACTTGCGGGTTGTCGAAATTGAGGTCGGGTTGGTGCGAATAGAAACGGTGCCAGAAGTACTGGCCGGCGACCGGGTCCCAGGTCCAGTTGGACTTTTCGGTGTCGAGGAAGATGATCCGCGTGCCGTCGTACTTCTGATCGTCATCCGACCACACATAAAAGTCGCGCGCCGCCGAACCGGGCTTGGCCTTGCGCGCCCGCTGGAACCACGGGTGCTGATCCGAGGTGTGGTTGATGACCAACTCGGTGATCACCCGCAAACCCCGCTTGTGCGCCTCGGCGATAAAGCGCTTGGCGTCGGCCATGGTCCCGTAGTCGCTGTGTACGCCGCGGTATTCGGCAATGTCGTAACCGTCATCGCGACGTGGCGACGGATAGAATGGCAGTAGCCAGATGGTGTTGACGCCGAGTTCGGCGATGTAATCGAGTTTGGCGATCAGGCCGGGAAAGTCGCCGATCCCGTCGTTGTTGGAGTCGAAAAACGATTTGACGTGAACTTGATAGATCACCGCATCCTTGTACCAGAGCGGGTCTTTGATAAAGGTGGCTGCCTTGGGTTTCTTCGCCATGTGAAACTCCTGTTCAATTCTGGAAAAACCGTGAGCCGATGACCTGACTCGAAAACGCTGAGCAACCTGTGGGAGCGAGCCTGCTCGCGATTGCGGATTAACATTCAGCAAAGATGTCGCCTGCAAAAACGCATTTCGCGAGCAGGCTCGCTCCCACAGGGAATCGGTGTTCAGGCAGTAATCCGCCAGATCCCGAACGGCTGGTAAGCCGGGTCAATGCGCATGAACTGATACTTGCCATGCCAGTCCCAGCGATGCCCGTTCATCAAGTCCTCACCGTGGGTGGTCGCGTCGTCGGGCAGGCCCATCTCCCACAGCGGCAGTTCAAAATTGGCTTCCTGCACGTTGTGCGGATCGAGGCTCACCGCCACCAGAATGAAATTGCTGCCGTCAAAGCTGCGCTTGCCGAAATACAGAATGTTGTCGTTCCACGCGTTGTAGATTTTCAACCCCAGATGCGTGTGCAGCGCCGGGTTCTGCCGGCGGATGCGGTTGAGCTGAGCGATTTCGGCAATGATGTTGCCCGGCGCATTGAAGTCGCGGACGCGGATCTCGTACTTCTCCGAATCAAGGTATTCCTCCTTGCCCGGAACCGGCGCCGATTCGCACAGTTCATAACCGGAATACATGCCCCACAAGCCCGACCCCATGGTCGCCAGCGCCGCGCGGATCAGAAACCCCGGCCGCCCTGATTCATGCAGGAACGCCGGGTTGATGTCCGGCGTGTTGACGAAGAAGTTCGGCCGGTAGCATTCGCGCCACGGCGACTCGTTGAGTTCGGTGAAATAGGTCGCCAACTCGGACTTGGTATTACGCCAGGTGAAATAGGTGTAGCTCTGGCTGTACCCGACCTTGCCCAGACGCGCCATCATCGCCGGCGTGGTGAACGCCTCGGCGAGGAAGATCACTTCCGGGTGCAGCGCCCGCACATCGGCAATCAGCCATTGCCAGAACGGCAGCGGTTTGGTGTGCGGATTGTCGACGCGAAAGATCTTCACGCCTTCGTTGACCCAGCCGACGACGATATCGCGCAGCTCGACCCACAGGCTGGGGATCGCGTCCGGCGCATAGAAGTCGACGTTGACGATGTCCTGGTATTTCTTCGGTGGGTTTTCCGCGTATTTGATCGTGCCGTCCGGGCGCCAGTTGAACCAGCCCGGATGCTGCTTGAGCCACGGGTGATCCTGCGAACACTGAATGGCGAAATCGAGGGCGATTTCCAGGCCATGCTCAGCGGCGGCGGCCACCAACCGGCGGAAGTCTTCGCGGGTGCCTAGTTGCGAGTGAATCGCCTCATGACCACCCTCCTCGCTGCCGATCGCATACGGACTGCCCGGATCATCGGGACCTGCGGTCAGGGAATTGTTGCGGCCCTTGCGGTGGGCGCGGCCGATCGGGTGGATCGGCGTGAAGTACAACACGTCAAAACCCATGTCCTGAATCATCGGCAGTCGCGAGTGCACGTCGTTGAACGTGCCGTGACGCTTGGGATCGTCGGTGATCGAGCGCGGAAACAGCTCGTACCAACTGGCAAACTCGGCCAGTTCCCGTTCGACATCCACCGGGAATTCGGCGCTCAGGCTCAGATAGGCACGGTGATCGGCCTGCGCCATCAATTGCGCACTGCGCGAGTGCAGAAACAGCGCCACCTGCTCGGTTTCGAGCAGGCCGGACAATTCATGATGCAGTGCGGCGAGTTGCTCGCTGAGCTGACCGTCGCTGCGCTCGGCGGCCTGCTGCACCATGCTGCGGCCTTCCTGCAGTTCGAGCGACACCGGGACAGCGGCGTTGTGCTTCTTCTCCAGCTCGTACTGGAAACTGGCGAAATGGTCGATCCACGCTTCGATGCAGTACAGATAGCGACCTTGGCGGTCGGGACGAAACTGCCCCTGCCAACTGTTATTGCCCAGCTCGTTCATCACCTCGCTGTGCCAGCTCTCTTCGCCCTCCGCACGCCAGCGGATGTGCACCGCCAGCTTGTCATGCCCGTCGGCGAAGACCTTGCTGGTGACGATCACGTCACGCTCGACGATCGACTTCACGGCAAACTGCCCGCCATCGAGGGTCGGCATGGTGTTTTCGATCACGATGCGCGGCAGCAGCAACGCCTGCGACAGCGGCATGTGCGGGTTGTAGCTCTGCTCTGAAGGTTTTTCAGCAGACATCGAGCATCTCTCCTTAACGCCCCAAGGACGCTCTTGTGCCGGAACAGTGTTCACAATGAGGCACCGGCCCCGACTTGAACTCACTTAGGTTCCGAGCGACCGGCGCGGGGAAAAGTTCACAGGGATTTGTCTGGACAGAAAAGCGGATCGAATTCATCACACGGTGGTCAATCCACTTAAGCACTTCTCACGCCATGTGCCACACGGAGGTCTACAGATGAACATCCCGATCCCGGCCGAAACGCCTGATCCGAACATCGACAAACCCACCCTGCCCGAGACCGAGCCGCAACCGATTCCCGAGCAGGAACCACCGGGCACCACGCCACCGCCGAAGGAAGAACCACCGACGACGATGCCACCGGTGATCGTTTAAGCACCCAGCGATCGTTCCCACCCATCATGGGAACGATCGATTACAGGTGCTGGTTTTTCTCCCCATCCTTCTCAAACATCCTGACCACCCGTGGCATCACGCTGAAAATTCCCAGCGCCAGCAAAGTGCTGAGCAGTGCCGTCGCTTCCCTGCCCAACCCGGCCGCCACGCCGATCGCCGCCGTCATCCACAAACCTGCCGCCGTCGTTAGCCCTTTCACATGCCCTTCGTCACCTTCCTGATTCTTCAGAATCGTCCCGGCGCCCAAAAAGCCGATCCCGGCGATCACTCCCTGCAACACCCGGCTCATCGCATCGGATTCAGCCCCTGAGGTCTGCGGCACCAGCACAAACAGCGCCGCCCCCAACGCCACCAGCATGTGCGTACGCACCCCGGCAGCCTTGCCCTTATGCTCGCGTTCGAAACCGAGAATTCCGCCCAGCACCGCCGCCATCAACAGGCGCACGGTGATGCGCGTCAGTTGCGAGGCATCGCCGACATCGGCGAACTCCGCTTGCAGCGTCACCCACACTTCATGCCACCAGGCGTTCATCGCTCCGTCCTTTCTTATTGGTCGTTAGTGGATGGACAGCAGCGACCATTAATCAGTTGCGCAGAACGATCGGCAAAGCACGCGCCCTAACCTTTCAGGTACTCATGAAAAAAGGACAGCCTCATGCCCGTTCGAATCGATGAATCCAATCCCGAAGCAAAAGTGTGTTTTTTCACCGTCGAAAATGGCGAAGAAATTCGTATCTGCGACACGCTGGAAGTCAAAACCGATAGCGAAAAAGCCATGTCGTTCGTTGAGATTGAAGGCCGGCGCGTTTACATCACCGAAGCAGAGGCGGATGCCTTGACCGTCGCTGGCGCGAAAGACGGTCGCAAGCACCTGAAGGCCGACGAGAGTGATTCGGTGATTTGACTGACCCGGATCAACATCCGGCGCAGACGCCTGCGATAGGCGTTTGCGCCTGCGTCTGCGGGCTGCTTCAAGTTGTCGCAGGATGTGTACCAAACGCCATCTGATACGCTTTTTATTCAAATAGCTGAGTCTGTTATGCAAACAGATCGGCGCTCATAGTTCGTCCGCCTGATGGAGGCTGATGAGCGAATGACCATGAGCGAACAAATCCCCGTCCGAACCGTAGAAGCAAGCCCCACCATAAAAAATGTGCCTGGTCGCCCGATGAAGGCGAAGGCCGGCTCCACCGACAAGCAGATTCACACCCGCAGTTTCACCGGACTGTTCCGTACCTTGCGCATCAGCGGCGCGGGCTTTCTGTTTCTGCTGTTCTTCGGCACCGTGTGGCTGAACTGGGGCGGTCGTCAGGCGGTGCTGTGGGACTTGGCCGAAAGCAAATTCCATATCTTCGGCGCGACCTTCTGGCCACAGGATTTCATCCTGCTCTCGGCACTGCTGATCATTGCCGCGTTCGGCCTGTTCGCCATCACCGTGTTCGCTGGCCGGGTCTGGTGTGGTTACACCTGCCCGCAGAGCTCGTGGACATGGATCTTCATGTGGTGCGAGAAAGTCACCGAAGGCGAACGCAACCAGCGGATCAAACTACAAGCGGCGCCCTGGGGCCTGAACAAACTGGCCCGGCGCGCGGCCAAGCACACTCTGTGGCTGGCGATCAGCGTGATGACCGGGCTGACGTTTGTCGGCTACTTCACGCCGATCCGGCCGCTGGCCGAAGAGCTGTTCACCCTGCAGATCGGCGGGGTCAGTCTGTTCTGGGTTCTGTTCTTCACCGCCGCCACTTACATCAACGCCGGTTGGCTGCGCGAAGCGGTATGCATGCACATGTGCCCGTATGCGCGATTCCAGAGCGTGATGTTCGACAAGGACACTCTGGCGATTTCCTACGACGTCGCCCGTGGCGAAAACCGTGGCCCGCGCAAACGCGACGTGAAACCCGCCGAAGCCGGCCTCGGTGATTGCATCGATTGCCAGTTGTGCGTGCAGGTGTGCCCGACCGGCATCGACATCCGCGACGGCCTGCAGATGGAATGCATCGGCTGCGCGGCGTGCATCGACGCCTGCGATTCGATCATGGACAAAATGAACTACCCGCGCGGCCTGATCCGCTACAGTTCCGAACGCGAATTGCAGGGCGGCAAGACGCATCTGCTGCGCCCACGATTGATCGGCTATGTGGCGGTATTGCTGGTGATGATCGGCGCCCTGGCGCTGGCCTTGGTCGAAAGGCCCATGGTCTCGCTGGACGTGACCAAGGATCGCGGGCTGTTCCGCGAGAACGGTCAGGGCCAGATCGAAAACATCTACACCCTCAAGGTCATCAACAAGACCCAACAGCGCCAGGACTACACCCTGAGCCTGATGGAGGGCGACGGCTTCCAGTTGCAGGGCAAGACCGAACTGAGCCTGGCGCCGGGGGAGATTGTCGATGTGCCGGTATCGGTGGCGATGACCACCGAACGTCCGGCCAGCAGCTCGCAGACCTTGAGCTTCAAAATCGCCGACAGCGACGAGCCCGAGATTTATAGCGTGGCGAAAAGCAGGTTTGTGGCGCCGATGAATCGCTGATCCCTTAGACTGCGGCGCGGCCATTCGCGAGCAGGCTCGCTCCCACAGGGTTTTGTGGACACTGATATCCAGTGTGGAAGCGAGCCTGCTCGCGAATGAAGGCACCGCGGTCTTCCAGAATGAACCCAACCCGGACCCAAGATGAAACGCTACGAAAAATTCGCCGACGACATCGCTGAACTGATCCGCTCCGGCGTGCTCGGCCCCGGGCAACGGGTGCCGTCGGTGCGCTACGCCAGCCAGACCTACGGGGTCAGCCCGTCCACGGTGTTCCAGGCCTATTACCTGCTGGAACGTCGCGGTCTGATCCGCGCGCGGCCGCGCTCCGGTTACTTCGTCAACACCCACGCACCGAGTCCGTTCTCGGAGCCGGTGATCAGCAGCCACGTCAACGACTCCACCGAAGTCGACGTCAGCGAACTGGTGTTCTCGGTGCTGGAATCGATCAAGGATCCGAGCACCGTGCCCTTCGGCTCGGCGTTCCCCAGCCCGACCCTGTTCCCGTTGCAACGGCTGTCACGTTCGCTGGCCAGTGCGGCGCGGGAGATGGACCCGCGCATGGTGGTCACCGACATGTCGCCGGGCAATCCGCAACTGCGCCGGCAGATCGCTCTGCGGTACATGGTCGGCGGGCTGATGCTGCCGATGGAAGAACTGCTGATCACCAACGGCGCCCTCGAAGCGCTGAACCTGTGCCTGCAAGCGGTGACCGAGCCGGGCGATCTGGTGGCCATCGAAGCCCCGGCGTTCTACGCCAGCCTGCAAGTGCTGGAGCGCTTGAAACTCAAAGCCGTGGAAATCCCCGTGCACCCGCGCGACGGTATCGACCTCGGCGTGCTCGCCCAGACCCTGGAGCGCCATCCGATCAAGGCCTGCTGGTGCATGACCAGTTTCCAGAACCCAATGGGCGCGACCATGCCCGAGGCGAAGAAACAGGAACTGGTGGAACTGCTGCGCCGGCATCAGGTGCCGCTGATCGAGGACGATGTCTACGCCGAACTCTATTACGGTCAGCAGGCACCGAAACCGGCCAAGGCCTTCGATACCGAAGGGCTGGTGATGCACTGCGGTTCGTTCGCCAAGAGCCTGGCCCCCGGCTACCGCATCGGCTGGGTCGCCGCCGGGCGTTACGCACAGAAAATCGAACGGCTGAAACTGATGACCTCGCTGTGTGCCTCGATGCCGGCGCAAGCGGCCATCGCCGACTACCTGCAACACGGCGGCTACGACCGCCATCTGCGCAAACTGCGCTACGCCCTGGAAGAACAGCAAAGCGCGATGCTCGCAGCGATTGCCCGCTATTTCCCGGCGCAGACCCGCGTTAGTCAACCGGCCGGCGGCTATTTCCTGTGGCTGGAACTGCCACCGCAGATGGATTCGTTGAAGTTGTTTCAGATGGCGTTGGCGCAGGGCATCAGCATCGCGCCGGGGCCGATTTTCTCGCCGACTCAGCGGTTCAGGAACTGCATTCGCCTGAACTACGGCAGCCCGTGGACCGAGGATTCGGAGAAGGCGATGGAGACGTTGGGGCGGATTGTGCGGTCGTTCTGACAGACAGATGTTGCCGCTTATGACGCCTTCGCGAGCAAGCCCGCTCCCACAGTAGACCGCATTCCATCTGGAGAAACGCGGTCTACTGTGGGAGCGGGCTTGCTCGCGAAGAGGTCATAAGCGGCAACATCTGTCTGTCAGAACGACCGCACAATCCGCCCCAACGTCTCCATCGCCTTCTCCGAATCCTCGGTCCACGGGCTGCCGTAGTTCAGGCGAATGCAGTTCCTGAACCGCTGAGTCGGCGAGAAAATCGGCCCCGGCGCGATGCTGATGCCCTGCGCCAACGCCATNACCCAGATCAACAAACGTCCCGGTCGCATAAGAAGCCTTGTCCGACAACAACCAGACAATCGCCTCCGCCACTTCATCCGGGCGCCCGCCCCGGGCCATCGGGATCGCCGATTCAAGCTTGCTGACCCGATCCGGATCGCCACTCAATGCATGGAAATCGGTATAGATATAGCCCGGACGCACCGCGTTGACCCGAATCCCCTCACCCGCCACTTCCTTGGACAGACCGATGGTGAAGGTGTCGAGCGCACCTTTGGACGCGGCGTAGTCGACGTACTCGTTGGGCGAGCCCAGGCGCGCGGCGACCGAGGAGACGTTGACGATGCTGCCGCCCTGCCCGCCGTGCTTGGGCGACATGCGCAGGATCGCGTGCTTGGCGCAGAGGATCGGCGCCAGGACGTTGGTTTTCATGATTTTGAGAATGCGGAATTCGGACATTTCATCGACCCGCGACTTGTGCCCGACGGTGCCGGCATTGTTCACCAGCGCGGTGACCCGCCCCAATTCGGTGTCGACCCGCTGAAACAGCGCGATCACTTCGTCTTCGATGCTGACATCGGCGCGTACCGCAATGGCTTGCGCCCCCAGCGCCCGCACTTGCTCCAGCACGCTTTGCGCGGCCTGTTCATCCGACTGATAGTTGATGCAGATCCGATAGCCCTGCCCGGCAGCCAACAACGCCGTAGCGGCGCCAATTCCGCGCCCGCCACCGGTGATTACCATGACTTTATCCATGCTGGCCCTTCCCCCCAATGCACACGTAACAGTCGGGTTGAAGAATAACCGCCATTGGGCGGTTTTGCATGGGCTCTGTCAAAGACAAAACCCTGCATGGGACTGAGATGTTTTTTGTGGTGCGAGAGCAAGCTCCCTCGCCACAGAATGCAGTCAGACTGCCGCCAGAGCCTCTCCACGGGCAATGTTCTGCATGAACGCGTCCGCCGGCATCGGATGGCCCAACAGATAGCCCTGCAACGAATCACAGCCCAACTGCGTGAGGAAATCCTGCTGCACGCCGGTCTCCACCCCCTCGGCAACAATGCGCAAACCGAGTGCCTGGCCCAGCGCCACGATCGCCGAGACGATGGCCGCGTCATCGCTGTCATGCTCCAGATCGCGGACAAAACCGCGGTCGATCTTCAGCTCGTTGGCCGGCAAACGCTTGAGGTACATCAGGCTCGAATAACCGGTGCCGAAGTCGTCGATCGACAGGTCGACGCCCATGTCGGACAACTCCTGCAACACCTTCATGCTCGCATCCGCGTCGCTCATGGCCGTGGTTTCGGTGATTTCCAGGGTCAGGCTGTTGGCCGGCAGGTGGTGGGTCGCCAGCGCCTTGGCCACGCTCTGCACCAGCCCCGCGTGGCAGAACTGCAAGGCCGAGAGGTTCACCGCAATGCGCCAGTCGGTGTAACCGAGCACGTACCATTCGCGCATCTGCCGGCAAGCTTCGTTGAGCACCCATTCACCGATGGCGATGATCAGGCCGGTCTTCTCTGCCAGATCGATAAATTTGTCGGGCAGCAACATGCCCTGGGTCGGATGCTGCCAGCGCAGCAGCGCTTCGGCACCGACCGGACGACCACTGATGGCGTCGAATTTGGGCTGGAAATACAGGCTGAACTGACTGTGTTCCAGCGCGGCGCGCAGATCTTGCAATAGCTGCAGCTGCTTGCGCGCGTTGCTGTTCATCGAAGCATCGAAGAAGCTGTAACCGTTTTTGCCGCTGCCCTTGGCGTGATACATCGCCGCGTCGGCATTCATCAGCAGTTCCTGGGCGCTCAGGCCGTTACCCGGGTACAGGGCGATGCCGACGCTGGCAGAAATCTGCAAGTCGTGCTCGGCCACGCGGAACGCCTGACCGAGCAACCCGACCTGACGCGCGGCCAGCCCCAGAGCATCGTCGGGTTCGCTCAGACGCACCAGCAGCACGAACTCGTCGCCGCCAATTCGCGCGAGCGTATCCTGACTGCGCAGATCTTCGCGCAGGCGCACCCCGACTTCACGCAGCAACTGGTCACCCATGTGGTGGCCGAAGGCATCGTTGACCGGTTTGAAACCGTCCAGATCGATAAACATCAACGCAAAACACCCGCCCTGCTCCTCGACCTTCTTCATCGCCTGATTGATCCGGTCGTCCAGCAGCATGCGGTTCGGCAGGCCGGTCAGAGTGTCGTGCAATGCCAGTTGCGTCAGTTCACGGTTGGCCAGGGTCAGCGAATGCGCCAGATCGGCGGTACGCGCTTCAAGGCGCGCATCGAGAATCGAAGTGAGCAAGGCGATCGACAGCACCGCCAGCGTGGTGATCAGCACCAGATTGTCGAGGCCGTTGCCCTTGAGGCCGTCGAGCGTTGCACCGCAGAAACTGCCGTCAGGAAATTGCGCGGCGGCCATGCCGGTGTAGTGCATGCCGACAATCGCGATGCCCATGATCACTGCCGCACCACCACGAATCAGACGCACATAAGGCGAGTGCTGGCGCAGGCGGAAGGCGATCCATAACGCCGCCGCCGAGGCCCCGACCGCGATCAGCAATGAGGCGCCGAACAGGGTCGGGTCGTAATCGATGCCAGGCGTCATGCGCAGCGCGGCCATGCCGGTGTAATGCATTGCACTGATGCCGGCGCCCATGACCAGAGCGCCAAAGGCCAATTGCCAAATCGGCAGTTTCGGCTGGCTGACCAGCCACAGGGCAAACCCGCAGGACAGCACGGCAATCAGCAGCGACAGCGCGGTAATCGCAATGTCGTAGCCCAAGTCGATCGGCAGCTTGAAGGCCAACATGCCGATGAAGTGCATCGACCAGACGCCGACCCCCATCGCCAGTGCACCGCCGGCCGTCCAGAAATGCACTGCGCGCCCACGGGCGCTGGCGATGCGCCCGGTCAGGTCGAGCGCGGTGTAGGACGCGAGGATCGCCACACACAAAGAAATGAAAACCAGGGTGAAAGAATAATTACCGATGAGCATGAAGATTCTCGCGACCACCCGCGCCGTACTGCGTCCATTCTCGGCCGGGCAAATGCGGCGATTGTACTGATTGCGCGGAAGAACGCACTGACAAAGTAATCATTTTGCCATCAACCCGATGAAACGCTTGTTTGATGGTTTTGCGAGGCTCTGGAACAACCATCACAACCTGTAGGAGCTGCGGCACGCTGCGATCTTTTGACCTTGTTTTTAAAGATCAAAAGATCGCAGCGTGCCGCAACTCCTACACAGGTCATTCGGTGGCCAGTTGTCCGTCCCAGCCGCCACCCAGCGCCGCAATCAATTGCACGCTGGCAATCAGGCGGCTTTGCAGAATGTTCAGCACAGTCCGCTCGTTGCTCAGCGCCGTGGCCTGCACGACGACCACATCGATGTAGGAAATCAACCCGGCCTTGTACTGGTTCTGGGTCAGGCGCAGTGAATCGCGTGCAGCATCCAGTGCTTCCTGACGCACCGCCGCCTCGTCTTCATACACCTTCAGTTGCACCAGATAGTTTTCCACTTCACGGAAGCCATCGAGTACGGTCTGGCGATACTTGGCAACGGTCTGGTCATACACCGCCTCGGTACGGTCAACCTCGGCCGAACGGATGCCACCGTCGAATATCGGCAAATCCAGTTTCGGCCCGACCGACCAGAAACGGTTCGGCAGCGTTAAAAGATTTTTCGAGGTACTGCTGCTGTAGCCGCCGCTCATGCTCAAGGTCAGATCGGGGTAGTACGCCGCTTTCGCCACACCGATATTGGCGTTGGCGGCGATCACCGAACGCTCCGCCGAGGCAATGTCCGGGCGGCGTTCCAGTAGCTGCGACGGCAGGCTCAGGGGAATCTGCGGCAGATTCGGAATGTTCTGGGTTTCAGCGATGCTGAATTCGGCCGGCGCCTGCCCGGTGAGCACGGCGATGGCATTTTCAAACTGCGCCCGCTGCCAGATCAGGTCGACCAGATCGGCCTGGGTGGTTTTCAACTGGGTCTGCGCCTGCGCCACCGCATCGCGCCCGGATATCCCCGCGCGGTACTGGTTCTGGGTCATTTGCAGGGATTTTTCGTAGGCCGCGACGGTGGCTTCGAGCAGGCGCTTCTGCTGGTCGATGACCCGCAGTTGCAAGTAATTCTGCACCAGCTCCGACTGCTGGCTCAGGCGCATCGCGGCCAGATCGGCGAAGCTCGCCTGGGCGCTGGCCTCGTTGGCTTCCAGACCTCGGCGCAATTTGCCCCAGATATCCGCTTCCCAACTCACACCCAATTGCGCGTTGTAGGTGTCACGAATGCCGCTAGCGGAACTGCTCAGGCTCGAACTGCTGCTGCCGGTGCCCTGGCTGGAACGGGTCTTGCCCACGCTCAAATCAACGCTCGGGTAAAACGCTCCACGGGCACTGCGCACCAAGGCCTGGGCCTGACGGAACTGGGCTTCGGATTGCGCGACGGTCTGGTTGGAACTGTTGAGTTTTTCGATCAGGCCATTGAGCTGCTGATCACCGTACAACTCCCACCAGGCGCCGCGCGCCAGCGAGTCGCTCGGATTAGCCTGACGCCAGCCTTCGGCCTCTTTGTATTGCGCGACCTCGGCGGTCTGCGGACGTTGATAGTCCGGGCCGACGGCGCAGGCACTGAGCATCGCCACGCACAGCGACAGGCTCAACAGGCGCGAACCGCGCGCAGTGGCCAGATTGAGAAGCGAACGGTCAGTCATAGCGGAGTTTCCAGAGCGGCGTCAGTACGCACGCCGCGCCACTTGTTGAAGCGGTGGCGCAGCTTGTCGAGATAGAGGTAAACCACAGGCGTGGTGTAAAGGGTCAGGACCTGGCTGAAGATCAGGCCGCCGATGATGGTCAGGCCCAATGGCTGGCGCATTTCCGCGCCCTCCGCGCGGCCGAGCAGCAACGGCAAGGCGCCGAGGATCGCCGCCAGGGTGGTCATCAGAATCGGCCGCAGCCGTTGCAGGCAGGCGCTGCGGATCGACTCCAGCGGCGACAGGCCCTGATGGCGTTCCAGTTGCAGCGCCAGGTCGATCATCAGGATCGCGTTTTTCTTCACCACCCCGATCAGCAGGAACAATCCGAGCAGGGAGATCAGGCTGAACTCGCCGCCCAGCGCATAGATCGACAACAGCGCACCGACCCCGGCCGACGGCAAGGTCGAGAGAATCGTCAACGGGTGGATGTAGCTTTCATACAGCACACCCAGCACCAGATACACCGCGAGCAGCGCACCGAGGATCATGAACGGCTGACTCTTCTGCGTCGCGGCAAAGGCATCGGCGGTGCCGGCCATTTTCGCGATCACGTCTTCCGGCAGACCGACCTTGGCAATCGCCCGCTCGATCGCGGCACTGCCCTGCTCCACGGTCACGCCTTCAGCCATGTCGAACGCGATGCTTTCGGAGGCGAACTGGCCTTCGTGGCTGACGCGGTCGTCTTCCAGGCTGTTTTCGTAATGGGCGATGGTCGACAACGGAATCCGCGCACCGTCAGCGGTAATCACCTGCACCTGATTGAGCGTCACCGGATCCTGCGCGTATTTCGGATTGACCTCCATCACCACCTGATACTGGTTGAGGCTGTCGTAGATCGTCGAAATCTGCCGCTGGCTGTAGGCGTTGTTCAGCACCGCCGTGACCATGTTCATGTCGACCCCGAGGCGCTTGGCCTGATCGCGGTCGACAATCAACGTCACCTGCTGCGCGCCGCGCCCCTCGCGGGCATCAATGGCGGTCAGCTCGGGCAGTGCGCGCAGCGCGGTCACCACTTTCGGGTACCACTCGCGCAACGCCCCCAGATCGCCGCTTTGCAGGATGTAGCTGTATTGCGAGGTGGTCTGCTCGCGGCCACCGCCGAATTGCAGATCCTGATCGGCCATCAGCATCAACTGGGCGCCGGGCACCTTGGGCATTTCCTTGCGCAGGCGTTCGATGACTTTCTGCGCCGACAGGTTGCGCTCCTTGATCGGCTTCAGGCGTACCAGCATGAACGCGTTGTTGGTGCCGTTGGTGCCGCCGATGAACCCGGCGACGCTTTCCACTGCTTCGTCCTTGAGCACGGCACGGCGGAAGGTTTCCATTTTCGGCTGCATCACGCTGAACGACAGACCGTCGTCACCCCGGACGAAACCGATCAACTGGCCGGTGTCCTGCTGCGGCATGAAGGTCTTCGGCACCACCACGTACAGCGCGACGTTGACCCCGACCGTGATGATCAGGCTGAGCAAAGTCAGACGGCGGTGGCGCAGCACCCAATCGAGGCTGGTCGCGTATTTGCCGACCATCCAGTCGTTGGCGCGGCGGCTCCAGCGTTGCAGGCGGTTTTCCTGGCCCGGCGTGTGCGGCTTGAGCCAGCGCGCGCAGAGCATTGGCGTCAGAGTCAGCGAGACCACCAGCGAGACCACGATGGCTGCTGCCAGAGTGATGGAGAACTCACGGAACAGGCTCTCGACAATCCCGCCCATGAACAGGATCGACAGGAACACCGCCACCAGCGACACGTTCATCGACAGCAAGGTGAATCCGACTTCCTTGGCCCCGAGGTAGGCAGCCTTCATCGGCTTGACGCCTTCGTCGATGTGCCGGGAGATGTTCTCCAGCACCACGATGGCATCGTCCACCACCAGTCCGGTCGCGAGAATCAGCGCCATCAGCGACAAGTTGTTCAGCGAGAAGCCATAGAGGTACATCACCGCAAAGGTGCCGACCAGCGACACCGGCACTGCCAGCGTCGGAATCAGCGAGGCGCGGAAATTCCCGAGAAACAGGAACACCACCAGAATCACCAGCGCCACGGCGATCAGCAGGGTCATTTCCGCTTCGTGCAGCGTGGCCTTGATCACCGGCGAGCGATCCATCGCCAGGTTCAGTTTGACGCTGGCCGGCAGCACCGCTTGCAACGCCGGCAACTGCGCCTTGATCTCGTTGACCGTCTCGATGATGTTGGCGCCGGCCTGGCGGTTGATCACCAACAGCACCGCCGCGTCATCGTTGAAGAAACCGCTGTTGTAACGGTCTTCGACGCCGTCGCTGACCTTGGCCACGTCCTTCAGACGCAGGGCCGCACCGTCCTTGTAATGGATGATCAGCGACTCGTAATCCTTGGCCTTCTCCAACTGGTCGTTGGCCTGGATCTGCCACAGGCGCTCGCCGTCTTCGACCGAGCCCTTGGGCCGGCGCACGTTGGCCCCGGCGATGGTCTTGCGCACATCATCGAGCGCCACGCCGTACTGGTTCAGCGCCTGTGGTTCAAGTTCGATACGTACCGCCGGCAGCGAACTGCCGCCGATCTGCACTTCACCCACGCCCTGTACCTGGGACAGGCTCTGCGAGAGGATGGTCGAGGCCAGGTCGTAGAGCTGGCCTTTTTCCAGCACATCCGAGGTCAGCGACAGCACCATGATCGGTGCCTGCGACGGGTTGACCTTCTTGTAGGTCGGCATGCTGCGCATCCCGCTCGGCAACAGGTTGCGTGAAGCGTTGATCGCCGCCTGCACTTCCCGCGCCGCGCCGTTGATATCACGGTCGAGGTCAAATTGCAGAATGACCCGGGTCGAACCCTGGCTGGAGCGGCTGCTCATGGTGTTGACGCCGGCAATCGCGCCGAACGAACGCTCCAGCGGCGTCGCCACCGTGGACGCCATCACCTCGGGACTGGCGCCGGGCAGACTGGCCTGAACCACGATCACCGGAAAATCCATTTGCGGCAGCGGCGACACCGGCAACAGACCGAAACTGACACCGCCCAGCAGCATGATCGCCAGGCTCAGGAGCATGGTCGCGACCGGGCGCTTGATGAAAGGACCGGAGAGGTTCATTGACCAAGATCCTTACTTTCACCGCACTCCCCTGTAGGAGTGAGCCCGCTCGCGATGAGGTCGGCACATTCAATATCGGTAGGGACAGACACACCGCTATCGCGAGCAGGCTCACTCCTACAAGGGGTATGTGTACGGACAGTCATACCGAAACCTCTTCGCGGTCGGCATTGGTCTTGCCAAAGCGCCGACCGAGGCGGTCGAAATACAGGTAGATCACCGGCGTGGTGAACAGGGTCAGCACCTGGCTCACCAGCAAGCCGCCGACCATCACCAGACCCAGTGGTTGACGCAACTCAGCCCCGGAACCGGTGGCGAGCATCAACGGCACCGCGCCGAACAGCGCCGCTAGAGTGGTCATCAGAATCGGCCGGAAGCGCAGCAGCGCCGCCTGATAGATCGCCTGCTCCGGCGCCATGCCCTGGGTGCGTTCGGCGTCGAGGGCGAAGTCGATCATCATGATCGCGTTTTTCTTGACGATACCGATCAGCAGGATGATGCCGATGATCGCGATCATCCCCAGATCGTTGCCGCTGAGCAGCAACGCCAGCAAGGCGCCGACCGCCGCCGACGGCAGGGTCGAGAGAATGGTGATCGGGTGGATGTAACTTTCGTAAAGTACGCCGAGCACGATGTACATGGTCACCACCGCCGCCAGAATCAGCAGCAAGGTGCTCGAAAGCGACGCCTGGAACGCTTCGGCTGCGCCCTGAAACTGGGTCTGCACGCCAATCGGCATGCCGATGTCCTTCTGCACCTGATCGATGATGTCCACCGCATGTCCCAGAGCCACACCGGGAGCCAGGTTGAACGACATCATCACCGCAGGGAACTGGCCGATGTGGGTGATCGCCAGTTGCGCCTGACGCTCCTCGACATGGGCCAGGCTCGACAGGCGCACCTGCGCACCGTCAGTGGTCTTGACGTGAATCTGATCCAGCGCCGCCGGGCCGATCTTCTCCCCGGCCTGCGCCTGCAGCACCACGCGGTACTGGCTAGCCTGGGTGTAAATGGTCGAGATTTGCCGCTGACCGAAGGCGTCATACAGCGCATCGGTGATGTTCTGCACCGAGACACCGAGGCGCGAAGCCGCATCGCGGTCGATCACCAGATAGACCTGCAAACCCTTGTCCTGCAAATCGCTGGCAACGTCGGTCAGTTCCGGACGCTGGGCCAGGGCCTCGACCAGACGCCCGCTCCACTGGCTGAGCAGTTCGGCATCCGGTGAGGACATGCTGAACTGGTACTGGGTGCGGCTGACCCGATCCTCGATGGTCAGATCCTGCACCGGCTGCATGAACAGGCGGATACCGACCAGTTTGTCCAGTTGCGGTTGCAGGCGCGCGATCACCTCGGTGGCGCTCAGGTCACGCTGGCCATGCGGCTTGAGGTTGATCAGCAGGCGACCGCTGTTGAGCGTGGCGTTGTCGCCGTCGACACCGATGTAGGACGACAGGCTCTCCACCGCCGGATCTTCGAGAATCACCTTGGCCAGCGCCTGCTGGCGCTCGCCCATGGCGGCGAAGGAAATCGACTGCGGCGCCTCGGAAATGCCCTGGATCACCCCGGTGTCCTGCACCGGGAAAAAGCCCTTGGGCACCACCATATAAAGGAACACGGTCAGCGCCAGCGTACCGATAGCCACCAACAGGGTCAGCGGCTGGTGTTTGAGCACCCACTGCAACTTGCGCCCGTAGGCGGCGATCATCCAGTCGATGAAGCCGCCGCTGGCCCGGTAGAAGCGGCCCTGCTCGTGGGCTTCCGGCTCACGTTTGAGCAAGCGCGCGCACATCATCGGCGTCAGAGTTAGCGAGACCACCAGGGAAATCAGGATCGCTACCGCCAGAGTGATGGCGAACTCGCGGAACAGCCGTCCGACCACGTCAGCCATGAACAGCAGTGGAATCAGTACCGCGATCAGCGACAGGGTCAGGGAGATCAGGGTGAAGCCGATCTGCTTCGCGCCTTTGAGCGCCGCCTGCATCGGGCTGTCACCCTCCTCGATGAAGCGCGCGATGTTTTCCAGCATCACGATCGCATCGTCGACCACAAAACCGGTGGCGATGGTCAGGGCCATCAAGGTCAGGTTGTTGACCGAGAACCCGGCGAGATACATCACACCAAACGTACCAATCAGCGACAGCGGCACCGCCACCGACGGGATGATCGTCGCGCTGGCACGCCGCAAAAACAGGAACGTCACCATCACCACCAGCGCAATGGCGATCAGCAGTTCGTGCTGCACGTCAGTCACCGAGGCGCGGATGGTCTGGGTGCGGTCGGTGAGTACGGTGACATCGAGCCCGGCCGGCAGGTTGTCGGTGATGCTCGGCAGCAACGCCTTGATCCGGTCGACCACCTCGATCACGTTGGCGCCCGGCTGACGCTGGATATTGAGCAGCACTGCCTGATTCTGGTTGGCCCACGCGGCGAGACGTT
Organism: Pseudomonas sp. S3(2024); assembly: GCF_036861315.1. NCBI lineage: Bacteria > Pseudomonadati > Pseudomonadota > Gammaproteobacteria > Pseudomonadales > Pseudomonadaceae > Pseudomonas > Pseudomonas sp. S3(2024). The sequence goes on from NZ_JAZAQQ010000011.1 coordinate 29,179, forward strand.
CGTTCTCCGCGCCGTCGACGATTTCCGCCACATCCTTCAGACGCAACGGCGCGCCGTTCTTGTAGGCGAGGATCAGGTTGGCGTAGTCCTTGGGCGACGTCAGCTGGTCGTTGGCATCGAGCATCGAGACCCGGGTCGGGCCGTCGAAGTTACCTTTCGGCTGGTTGACGTTGGACGCGCCAATCAGCGTGCGCACGTCTTCCAGGTTCAGGCTGTTCGCCGCGAGGGCTTCCGGGTTGACCTTGATCCGCACCGCCTGCCGCTGGCCGCCGGCAATGCTGACCATGCCGACGCCGCTGATCTGGGCGATCTTCTGCGCCATGCGCGTATCGACCAGATCATTGAGCTTGGGCAGGAGCATGGTTTTCGAGGTGATCGCCAGGGTCAGCACCGGGGTATCCGCCGGGTTGACCTTGTTGTACACCGGCGGCGCCGGCAAGTCGGTCGGCAGCAGGTTGGTCGCGGCGTTGATCGCGGCCTGCACCTGCTGTTCGGCGACGTCCATGTTGATGTCGAGGCTGAAGCGCAGGGTCAGCACCGAAGCGCCGCCGGAACTGGTCGAGGCCATTTGCGTCAGGCCCGGCATCTGCCCGAACTGGCGTTCGAGCGGCGCGGTGACGGCACTGGTCATCACGTCCGGACTGGCGCCGGGGTACAGGGTCATGACGCGAATGGTCGGATAATCGACCTGCGGCAATGCCGAGACCGGCAGCAGGCGATAGGCAATCAGGCCGGCCAGCACAATGGCCAGCATGCTCAGGGTGGTGGCTACCGGACGGAGGATGAACAGCCGCGAAATGTTCATGCGCCCTTCTTGGCCTTGTCAGCCGCGGCAGCGTCCGGCGCACTGGCGGCGGGTTTGCCTTGCAGGTGCCCGGTCGGGGTGGTCGGCACCTCATTGCTGTCGTTGACCACTTCGACTTCGCTGCCTTCCTTGAGGCGGTCGGTGCCTTCCAGCACCACGCGATCGCCCGCGGCGAGGCCTTCGGTGACCACAGTGTTGGTGCCGTCACTGGCGCCGATCTTCAGTTGGCGGATGGTGACTTTCTTGTCGCCGTCCAACGCGTAAACGAACGTGCCGTTGGTGCCGAACTGAATCGCCGCCGACGGTGCCAGCACCACGCCTTTGAGGGTGTCGGCCAGCAGATGGACGTTGACGAACTGATTGGGGAACAGCGACTGGTCGCGGTTATCGTAACGGGCCTTGAATTTCAGGGTGCCGGTGGCGACGTCGATCTGGTTGTCGAGGCTTTGCAGCACGCCGCTGGCCTGGATTTTGGTATCGCCGCGATCCCATGCCTCGGCCGGCAGTTTGGCGCCGCTATGGTAGCGCGCCAATACGGTTTCGAGACTGTTTTCCGGCAGGGTGAAGACCACGCTGATCGGTTGGGTCTGAGTGATGACCGCAAGGAACGTGGTGTCGTTGGCGGCGACGAGGTTGCCGACGTCGACCTGACGCAGACCGACGCGACCGGCAATCGGTGCGCGGATCTTGGTGAATTCGAGATTGAGCTTGGCGTCGTTGACCGCTGCCTGATTGGTCTTGACCGTGCCCAGGTACTGGCCGACCAGCGCTTCGGCGGTGTCCAGGGTCTGCTTGGCGATGCTGTCTTCCTTGTACAGACCGCGATAACGCTCGACATCGACCTGAGCGTTTTTCAACTGCGCCTGATTCTGCAGCAAGGTGCCTTCAGCCTGGAGCAAGGCGTTCTGGTACGGACGCGGATCGATCTCTGCCAGCAGGTCGCCAGCCTTGACCATCTGCCCTTCCTCGAAGTTGATCTTCACCAGTTCACCGCCGACCCGGCTGCGCACATTGATGGTGTTGAGCGCGGTCACCGTGCCCAGTGCCTTGTAATACAGCGGGAAGTCCCCCGTGACCGCCGGCGCCACCCGCACCGGAATCGGCCCGGCCGCGCCGCCGAAGCCCGGCCGCATCATCCCCGAACGTCCGGCGTGGCCGCTCGCAGCCTTGTCGGCGCCCTCCTTGTGGGCCGAACCGGCGGGCCAGAATTTCCAGCACAAAACGGCGATGACCAACAGGACGAGCAGGCTGATCAGCCAGCGACGGGAATTGCGAGGGGACGATTGCATGGATTGATTAACCATTGGGCGCGTGGGCTTCTTTTACGGGAGGCTGAACGATAAGCACTGATGGGATTTAAGCAAAGCAGCTTTACCGGCAATTTACCTTCAACTTACGTTTCAAGGTGTGAGGCAAAACACTGATACACAAATGAAAACGGCCTGGACAGGGCCAGGCCGTTAACAATTGTAAAAGCGCTTATTTCAGAACGGCGAGTGCTGCGTCGTAGTTCGGCTCTTCAGCGATTTCCTTGACCAGTTCGCTGTGCAGAACGTTGTCGTTCTCGTCCAGAACTACCACGGCACGGGCGGTCAGGCCTTTGAGCGGGCCGTCAGCGATGGCCACGCCGTAGTTTTCGATGAACTCGGCACCGCGCAGGGTCGACAGGTTCTGCACGTTTTCCAGGCCTTCGGCGCCGCAGAAGCGGGCCTGGGCGAATGGCAGGTCAGCCGAGATGCACAGCACCACGGTGTTGTTCAGTTCGTTGGCCTGAGCGTTGAACTTGCGTACCGAAGTCGCGCAGGTCGGGGTATCAACGCTTGGGAAGATGTTCAGCACTTTGCGCTTGCCGGCAAAGTCTTTCAGGGTGACGTCGGACAGATTGCCGGCAACCAGGGAAAAGGCTGGCGCCTTGGAACCGGCTTGTGGCAACTGGCCGTTGACTTGAACCGGGTTGCCTTTGAGGGTGACTTGAGCCATGACTTTAGTCCTTCTTAACGTGGTTATTGAGCATGCAAGAGGCCGAAGTTAACCACGAAATTGTCCGACGACCTATGCCCTGACTGAAAATTGTCAGGGGCCTGCGCAAAAAATTGTATACAACCCACCTCTCCTGTAGGAGCTGCCGCAGGCTGCGATCTTTTCATCAAGATCAAAAGATCACAGCTTCGTTTCACTGACAGCTAAAAGAATTGGTCAGTCGGGCATGGATCGGATGATGTCGGCAAGATCATCCTTGGTTATTTCATTGGCCTTGATAGCAGCGGCAATATCGGTTTTGGAGAGCGGAAACCGTTTGAAAATTTCTTTCAAGGTTTCCTCATCAACATTGGTCAGCCACAGCGGATCTATAAATGAACCGCCATACTCAGGCTTCATGGGTACTTCTTCGTGTGCAATTGCACCTTTATGATTGAGATACACCACATAACGGTCATGCCCTTCAGGAAAGCTTTTATCGTGATAAAGGGTAGTACCCAAAGGCAGGACATAGTAATTCTCGTCGCCATTTGGCCCTTCAATCAGCAACGGTTCTTTAGTTTTGAGCATTTTCATATTGTGTCCCTTCGCAATATCGCCAAAAATCAGAAAAGCCAAAAAAATCGCATTGACGGATAAAACTGCCACCAGCCATAGGCCAAGACGTCTATTTGTAAACATTTTTCTTATCATGGGGGGCCTCGGTATTCGCTTCGAGCATGGCTTGTAAATCCGCAGGCATGAAAATACCGTCCTTCGGACTACTTTGCGTACGCGCTGCCTGTCTTTCGATGAAAGAAAGACCTCGCATCTCATTGAATTTCGCCGGGTTCTGCACAATTGACTTTCCCGAAACCTTTGCTCCTGCAATTGTCACGGTTGTGCAGTTATTCGTGGTCGGATGATAGGTGTAACTCCACTGAATAGTCGGAGCTGCCCCCTTCGGTTTCCGGACGAAGAGGTGGCAGCTGTACGCAGGTTGGAAACCCGGGCAGCGGCGACCCGGACGACCCGAAGGTCCCCCGCGCACAGCCGCCATAACGGAGTGCACACATTCGAAGTGCGCAAGGATACGTTATGAAAGGCGTGTACGCGCCACTAATACCCATCGGGGTTTCCAGTCCCGGTCGCTGAATTGGCAGCGACGAGCACAGGCTAGAGACCCGACGTCCGACGGACAACCTGAAAACCTGGTGGGAACGTTCCGCAAAATCGAAACAACGTTTAAACATCCTGAATTGAAATATGCACGGGGAGCTGCCGAAGGCTGCAATCTTTTGATATTGGTTTTTAACGACAAGATCAAAAGATCGCAGCCTGCGGCAGCTCCTACCTTGGCAGTGCAGCGTGTCGGATTGCGTTTGTTAAAGCGCAGCTTTGCGTCTTTTATTCAGACACCTGTCGATTCATGCGCGGCCCATTCGACTAAACCATGAATCCCCCCATTCCCTGGAGAAACCACCATGCGATTCATGATCCTTGTCAAAGCCAGCGCCGACTCCGAAGCCGGCATCATGCCCAGTGAAGAGCTGATCACCGCCATGGGCAACTTCAACGAAGAACTGGTCAAGGCCGGCATCCTCATCGACGCCGATGGCCTGCACCCGAGCAGCAAAGGCGCCCGCGTGCATTTCTCCGGCGACAAACGCACCGTCATCGACGGCCCGTTCATCGAGACCAAGGAGCTGGTGGCCGGCTACTGGATCTGGGAAGTGAAATCGAAAGAAGAAGCCATCGAATGGGTCAAACGCTGCCCGAACCCCATGCCGGGCGATTCTGATATCGAGATCCGCCAGATATTCTCTGCCGAGGATTTCGGCGCCGAGTTCACGCCTGAGGCGCGGGCGCAGGAAGAGCGTGTTCGCGAACAGGCGAAGAAAAATGCCTGATCCCATGCCGGGTTGAATTTGAAATTGCCATCGCTGGCAAGCCACGCTCCCACAGGCATTGAGTCGGTCACAGGATTTGTGAACGCTTCAATACCTGTGGGAGCGTGGCTTGCCCGCGAAAGCGTCAGCACTGACAACACGCATTTGATTGACCAGTTCACCACTCGACTGCGAAGCCGTAGACAAAACCAAAGAATTAATCCATTCGACTGGCTAACTCCCGATTAGCTGCTAGCGTGAATCAGACGTGTCCTACAGGCTTGATTAAGAAAGGAATTGCGTCCAACGGCCGAGAATCGCCAGGACGTCCATGCAGTAGCCACCAGGGAAACGGGGATCATGTCGAAAAAATTGGGGATTCGCGCCCTGCTGCTGGCGAGCTCGCTGGCGCCTGTGGTTTGTGCCTTGGCAAATAACGCCGAGGAGGCCAACAAAAGCAACAATCCGCTGAACCTGGCGCCCGGCGCCAACCTTCAGGATTACTACACGCCAAAGCTGTTCGACAGCAACCTGCACACCAACGATGCTCTGCTGCGCGGCACGTTGCCGATTGCGCCCAACGACTTCATCGGTGTGCCGCAACTGCTGCGCGCAACAATGCCGATCAGCACTCGCCCCGATCCGCGCGGCGGCTACAGCACCGGCATTGGCGATCTCAATCTGTTCGACATTTTCCTGCTCAAGACCGACGGCGTGCAGTTGGGCATCGGCCCGCAGATCACCGCGCCGACCGCTGCCGAGGACGAACTGGGCACGGGTAAATGGCAGGCCGGCCTCGCGGCGGTAGCGATCGATTCGTCGCCGCGCGGCCTGCTCGGTGCGCTGGTGCAGTACCAGAGCTCGTTCGCCGGTGACCACGACCGCGCGCATGTCGAAACGGCAACCATGCAGCCCTTCATCATCCATAACCTGGAAAAAGGCTGGTACCTGCGCTCCACCGGCACCTGGACGTTCGACCTGAAGAACAACACTCACTACATCCCGATCGGCCTGGGTGCGGGCAAAGTCTGGAAGTCCGGGAGCAATATTCTCAACGCCTTCCTCGAACCGCAGTGGACCGTCGAACGCAAAGGCGATGGCGTGCCGCAATTCACCCTGTTCGCCGGGATCAACGTGACATTCGGAAAATAAGGACATCGCCATGCACATCGCTTTACGCGCCGCCGGTTTCAGCCTGATGACCCTGTTCGCCAGCTGCGGCGTCGGTGCGCAGGAGCTCGAAACCCGTATCGGCAAAATCGCCATGGAAGGCGAACTGCCGGCCCATGAGTCGATCGCCAAACTCTACGCCGAGCTGGATTTCCAGCAAGCGACCCAGAGTTACCTGTGGGCCTTGCCGCTGGTGTCCTACGCGCAGTGGCAGGAAGAATTTCGCGACAAGCTCGGCGCGCGCAGCGGCGATCTGCTGGTGCTCAACAGCTACGAAGACAAGCTCGGCGTGATCACCGCCAATGCCACCACGCCGTACATTCTCGGCTTCGTCGACCTCAGCGAAACCGGGCCGCTGGTGATTGAACTGCCACCGGGACCGACCGCCGGCGGCATTGGCGATTTCTGGCAGCGGGCGATCATCGACATGGGCCAGACCGGCCCGGACAAAGGCCAGGGCGGCAAATACCTGGTGCTGCCGCCGGGCGCGGAGCCACCGGCCGATGCCGACAAGTATTACCTGGCCAAATCGGAAACCATGAACGTGCTGGTGGGCTTCCGGGTGCTGGATGCGGATCCAGCCAAGGGCAAGGCGCTGGTCGAGCAATTCAAAATGTACCCCTACGCCAAACGCGCCGAGCCGAGCAAGACCCGCCTGCTGTCGCCTGACGGTAAAAAGTGGTCGGGCACCCAGCCGCGCGGCATCGCTTACTGGCAGCGGCTGCATCAGATCATCCAGAAAGAACCGGTGAATGAACGTGACCGCTTCTACATGGCGATGCTCGCCAGTCTCGGCATCGAGAAGGACAAACCCTTCAACCCCAACACCCAGCAGCGTCAGGCCCTGGAGTCCGGCGCGCAGGTCGGTGAACTGATCGCCAAGGCCAACACCTTTGCCAAGCGCTTTCCTGACGCGCAGTACTGGCCCGACCGGCATTGGGACACGGTGCTGAACATCGCCGAACCGTCGCAACGCGTGGCCTATTACGACCAGTTGTGGGAACGCAGCGCCTGGTTCTACGAAGCGGTGACCAACACCAAAGGCATGGTCTCCAAGACTCCGGGCCTCGGCCAGACCTACCTCGGTGCCTACACCGATGCCAAGGGTGACTGGCTCGACGGTGGCAAGACCTATCGCCTGCACGTCGGCGCCAACCCGCCGGCCAAGCAGTTCTGGTCGATGACCGTGTACGACATCGACAGCCGTTGCCTGATCGACAATCCGCAGCGCAAGGCCGACCTGTCCTCGCGCCAGGATCTGAAGAAAAACGCCGATGGCTCGGTGGACCTGTACTTCGGCCCAAGCGCACCCAAAGGCTTCGAGAACAACTGGGTGCAAACCGTGCCCGGCAAGCACTGGTTCAGCTACTTCCGCCTGTACGCGCCGACCGAAGCCTATTTCGACAAGAGCTGGAAACTCGACGACATCACGGTCGTGCAATGAATAAGGACGCCGCATGAACACACGCAATCTATGGCTGACCGGTATCACCCTCGCCCTGAGCAGTAGCGCCTGGGCCGATTTCAGCGCCAGCCCCGAAGAAGCCCGAGGCATCGCCAAGGACGCTTATCTGTATGGCTTCCCGGTCGTGGAGATGTACAAGACCCTCTACACCCAGGCCGTGGACAGCAAGAGCCCGAACTTCAAGGCACCGTTCAACCAGATCGGCAACACCGCCAAGGCCTTCACCGCCAAGGACACCGCGTTCGTCACGCCGAACGCCGACACGCCCTACTCGTTCGTCTGGATGGACTTGCGCAGCGAACCGCTGATCCTGACCTTGCCGCCGATCGAAGAGCACCGTTACTACTCGGTGCAACTGATCGACGCCTACACGCAGAACTTCGCTTATCTGGGCACCCGCAGCACCGGGAATAACGGTGGCCATTTCATGATCGCCGGGCCTGACTGGCAGGGTCAGCAACCGATCAACATCGACCGCCTGGTGCGCAGCGAAAGCAACATCGCCTACGCGCTGTACCGCACGCAGCTGTTCGACGAAAAAGATCTGGGCAAGGTCAAGCAGATCCAGAAAGGCTACAAGGTCGAGCCGCTGAGCAAATACGTGAAACAGAAAGCTCCGGCGCCGGCACCGAAAGTCAGTTGGCCGAAACCGACGCCGACCATGAGTGAAACGCCGGATCTGTTTCGCTACCTGAACTTCATGCTCGCCTTCACTCCGCCGCAGGATGTCGAAAAAGACCTGCTCGCGCGCTTCGCCAAAATCGGCATCGGCGCCGGTCAGCCATTCGATCTGAAACAGCTCAGCGCCGAACAACGCAAGGCCCTCGAAGACGGCATCAATGACGCCAAGGCGGAATTCGCCGCGTTCAAGAAAGACAAGGTCGACACGCACGAAATCAGCAGCGGTGACCTGTTCGGCACCCGCGATCACCTCAAAGGCAATTACCTGTATCGCTACGCCGGCGCCAACATGGGCATTTTCGGCAACTCTGCCGAAGAGGCGAACTACATCGGTTATTTCGTCGACAAGGACGGCCAGCCGGTCGACGCGGCGAAACACGACTACACCCTGCATTTCGACAAAGGCGCCCTGCCCCCGGCCGACGCCTTCTGGTCGCTGACCATGTATGACGGCAAGAGCAAATTGCTGGTGGCCAACCCGCTCAATCGCTACCTGATCAACTCGCGGATGCTGCCCGACTTGAAGCTCGATGCCGACGGCGGGCTGACCCTCTACGTGCAGCACAAAAATCCCGGCAAGGACAAGCAGGCCAACTGGCTGCCGGCACCGAACGGGCCGTTCTACGGCGTGTTGCGCCTGTACCTGCCGAAACCGGAAGTGGCCAGCGGCGAGTGGAAGATGCCATTGCTCAACCCGGTCAACTCAAAACAATAAACGGAGCCAGTGATGGTCAAGCCTTACGTTGTGCGTCCGCTGCTGGCGCTGTGCATGATCGGCAGTACTCAACTCTATGCAGCCGAGGGCGGCGTGGGCCGGCCGATCACCGGGCAACAAGTATATTCCAACGCCGGGATCATCCCGCCCGAGCCGGGCTGGGTAGTTTCGGTCACCAGCATCTGGTACGACGGATCGCTCAAGGGCAGTCGTGGCGCGCCGATTTCCGGTGAAGTCAGTGCCGGGATCGACATGAAAGTCTCCTACACCATGACCAACCTGACGCACATCTGGGACACCGGCAAAGGCCCATGGAACTTCGCCTCGGCAATCGGCGTTCCAGTGCAGTACACCGACATTGACGCGGCCATCACCGGCCCGCGCGGACGCACCCTCGGCACCAGCGATTCCGGGACTCAGTTCGCCGACGCGCTGGTCACCCCGATTGCCGCCGGCTACCACTTCGACGAATTGAACCACATCGCGTTGTCCCTGCCGATCTACGTGCCGACCGGTGCCTACAACGACAATCGCCTGGCCAACCCGGGGCAGAACAATTACACGTTCATGCCCACCGTGGCCTTCACCCATCTGGACGGCAAGGGTGGCGAGTTCACCCTGTCCAGTGGCCTGGAGTTCTACACCGAAAACACCGCCACCGATTACCGCAACGGCAACATCTTCACCCTCGACGCCTTGTGGACTCACGGCTTCGGCAGTGGCTGGAGCGCAGGTCTCGCGGCCGGTTATATCCAGCAAGTCACCGACGACAAGGGGCAGACCGCCGACAGCCTCAATGGCTTCCGTGGACGCTCCGTCGGCGCCGGGCCGGTAGTCGCCTGGAGCGGCAAATTCGCCGATGCCCAAGCCAACATCAGTGCGCGCTGGGTGCCGGAGTTCGACACCAAGAACCGACCCGAAGGCAACGGCATTGCCGTCAACATGACCCTGGCGTTTTTCTAGACCGGCCACAAAGGACTGTCCCATGACCGCACTCACCGACCTCAACGCCCTGCAAGCGAGCATCGCTGAAGCCGTACTCGGCCAGGATCAGGTCATTCGGCAGATCCTCCTTGGCCTGCTGGCCAACGGGCATTTGCTGCTCGAAAGCCTGCCGGGGCTGGCCAAGACGCGCACGGTCAAGGCGCTGGCCACGCACCTGGACGCGAAGATGAGCCGCATCCAGTTCACCCCGGACTTGCTGCCCTCGGACATCACCGGCGCCGAAGTGCTGCATCAGGTCGCCGGGCAAAACGAGATCCGCTTCCAGCCAGGCCCGCTGTTCGGCAATCTGATCCTCGCCGACGAGATCAACCGCGCCCCGGCCAAGGTGCAGGCGGCGCTGCTGGAAGCCATGGAAGAACGGCAGATTACCGTGGCCGGCACCAGCCACGTGCTTCCGGAGCTGTTCATTGTGGTCGCCACACAAAACCCGATCGAGCAGGAAGGCACTTATCCGCTGCCGGAAGCGCAGATGGACCGGTTCCTGATGAAGGTGCTGCTGGATTACCCCAGCGCCGACAATGAAAGCCAGGTGCTGCGTCTGTTGCGCGCCGAGGAGTTTGCCCAAGGCGCGAACACCGCGCCGAGCAAGGGCTTCAGCCTGTCACAGGAAGTCATCTTCACCGCGCGCAAGGAGGTCAGCGCGGTGCATGTATCACCGGCCATCGACCGCTACCTGATCGACCTGATCAACGCCACTCGCCACCCGGCCGATTACGACGAAGACCTCGGACGCTGGATCAGCATCGGTGCCAGTCCCCGTGGCGGCATTGGCCTGGATCGTTGCGCGCGGGCCGACGCGTGGTTGCAGGGCCAGGATTTCGTCTCGCCGGACAATGTGCGCGCCGTGGTGCATCCGGTGCTGCGCCATCGCCTGCAATTGAGCTACGACGCGGTCGCGGATGGCGTGACTGCTGATCAGGTGCTCGACCGTTTGCTGGATAAAGTGGCGATTCCGGCATGAACACGGACGGTCTGGTCTACGTTTCTCTGGCGCAATTGATGGCGCTGGAATTCAAGGCCCGTGACCTGAGTTTTCTGGCGCGTCAGCCTCAAGGCAGCATCCTTGCCGGCAATCATGCCTCGCGCCTGCGTGGCCGTGGTTTGAACTTCGATGAGTTGCGCCGCTATCAACCCGGCGATGATTTGCGCCACCTCGACTGGCGTGCCTCGCTGCGCACCGGCAAACCGGTGGTACGCACTTTTACTGAAGAGCGCGACCGCCCGGCGTTGATCGTGGTCGATCAGCGCATGTCGATGTTCTTCGGCTCGCAACACAGTTTCAAATCCGCCCTCGCCGCTGAACTGGCGGCATTGGCGGCGTGGATGGTGTTCAACGCCGGTGACCGGGTCGGCGGTCTGGTGTTCAACGATCAGCGCATCGACTGCATCGCGCCGTTGCGCAGTCGCAAACGGGTCGAAGCCCTGCTCAGCCGCGTGGCGCAACAGAATCAGGCGCTGAACGCGGCCAATCCCGACGCCGAAGACGAGGATCAGTTGGACAAGGCCTTGCAGCGTTGCCTGGCGTTGGCCGGTCACGACCATTTGATCTGCATCGTCAGCGACTTCGCCGGGGCGGATGAACGCACCTTGCAATTGATGCGGCAACTGCGCGCGCACAACGACGTGATTGCCCTGCAAGTCTACGATCCACTGGCCTTGAAGCTGCCGAGCGATGGCCGGCTGCTGGTCACCCAAGGCCAATTGCAGGTGGAACTGGCTGTCGAGAAACGCAGCGTGCATCAGCCGTTGGGTGATTATCTCGGTGGCCGCCTTAAGGACGTCGCCACCCTGCTGCGCCGCAGTCAGGTGCCGCTGATGATGTTCAGCACCGCCGAAGAGGCCCACGCGCAATTGCGCGCCGAGCTTGGCAAGTCTGCCGGCCCACGGCGATGAACCCGAATATCCCCGACATCAGCCAGCTCAAGGAGCTGAGCCTGCCGGTGCCGGTGAGTTATGCGCCTCAGACCTGGGGCTGGTGGCTGTTGCTGGCGTTGTTGGTTGTGCTGGCGTTGATGGTTGGCGTGCGCCGTTATGGGCAGTGGCGACGGGATCAGTATCGGCGCGAAGCGCTGGTGCGGCTGGCGCAGTTGCGTGAACGCAGTGATGACCTCAATGCCCTGCGCGAGTTGCCCGAACTGCTCAAACGCGTGGCCCTTTCGATGCCAACCCAATCCCGGAACAGGAACACACGACCTGTGGGAGCGGGCTTGCTCGCGAAGGCGTCAGCACATCCAACATTGATGGCGCCTGACACAGCGCTTTCGCGAGCAAGCCCGCTCCCACAGAGTCCTGCGGCGCTGGGGAGAGATGAGTGGCAAGCCTTTCTGCAGCAGCACTGCAAAACCAGGCTGCCCGATGACTTCAGCGCCCAACTCGCCCAACTCGCTTACGCCCCCGACGCCACCTTGCGCGCCCTCCCCGCCGAACAGCGCCAGGCGCTGTTCGACACCTGCCAATACTGGGTGGAGCAGCACCATGTGGCAGCTTGATTACCCGTGGTTGTTGCTTCTACTGCCGCTGCCGTGGCTGACCTTGCGTTATCTACCGGCGTATCAGGAGGCGCGCAGCGCCGTGCGCGTGCCGTTTTTCGGCGCCATGAGCCGCGCCGTCGGGGAAGCGCCGAACCGGGTTGGTAATCGTCAGAACCACTGGCAAGGGCTGCTCAATCTGCTGGTCTGGGCGCTGATCCTGCTCGCCGCCGCGCGCCCGGTGTTCGTCGAAAAGCCCATCGAACGCCAGCAACCGGTACGCGACCTGATGCTCGCCATCGACCTCTCGCAATCGATGGAGACTGAAGATTTCAGCAATGCCGATGGCCAGAAAATCAATCGCCTCGCCGCCGTCAAACAGGTGGTGCAAGGCTTCATCGCCAAGCGCAAGGATGACCGCATCGGTCTGATCGTGTTCGGCAGCGGCGCCTATCCGCAGGCACCCCTGACCCTCGACCACGCCAGCCTTGCGCTGTTGCTGGCCGACACTGGTATCGGCATGGCCGGGCCCAACACCGCCATCGGTGATGCCATCGGATTGAGCCTGAAGCTGCTCGACCAGGCGCACGAACAGCAAAAGGTGCTGATCCTGCTCACTGACGGCAACGACACCAGCAGCGCGATCACCCCCGACCACGCCGCGGAAATGGCCGCCAACAAAGGCGTGGTCATTCACACCATCGGCATCGGCGACCCGACGGCGTCCGGCGAGGCGCAGGTCAATCTGCGCGGGCTGCAACAGATCGCCCAAACCACTGGCGGGCAGTTCTTCCGCGCCGAAGATCGTACGGCACTGGATCAGGTCTACAGCACCCTCGATCGCCTCACGCCGCATCAAGTGAAAACCCTTAGCCATCAGCCGCAACGCGAGTTGTTTCATTGGCCGCTGGGCGCGGCGCTGACGCTGTTGGCGCTGTATCACCTCGGTGCCCTGCTGCGCCCGCGCCTGGCGCTGGCCCGCCAGCGGCAGGAGGCCTGAGATGGAGATCAATCTCAGCGACTTCCACTTTTTACGCCCGCTGTGGTTGCTGCTCGCGCTGTTCGCCGCGCTGCTGCCGCTGCTCTGGCGCCGCAGCCGCGACTTGCAACGGCGGCTGCGCAGCAACATCGCCGAACACTTGCTGCCGCACCTGCTGGTCACGCCAACGGATCAGCAGCGTCTGCGCCCGGTGCACTGGCTGTGCGCGGTGTTGGCACTCGGGGCGCTCGCCGCCGCCGGGCCGACCTGGGAGCAGGATCGCCCGGACTTTCTGCAGAATCGCGCGCCGCTGATCGTCGCCGTGGATCTGTCGCCATCGATGGACGCCAGCGACGTGCCACCGACGCGCCTGGAAGCGGCCAAGCACAAACTCCACGACCTGATTCAGCGTCGCGCCGGCGCCCGCACCGCGCTGATCGCCTATGCCGGCAGCGCGCATCTGGTGTTGCCGCCGACCGACGATCCGGCGTTGCTCGACATCTTCATTCAGGCGCTGGGCACAGGCCTCATCGACAAACCGGGCAAGGACGTTAGCGCCGTCATCGAGCAGGCCAGACGCCTGCTCAGCGCCGAGCAAACCCCGGGCAGCCTGCTGCTGCTCACCGACGGCGCTGACACCACGCAACTCGATGGCCTCGACCAGCGACTCAAAGGCAGTCAGCTACAGGTGTTGGTACTGGCGGTGGGCAACGCGGATGGCGGCGTGATTCAGGGCGCCAATGGCCAGCCGGCAGTCGACAGCAACGGGCGTCCGCTGCTCGGCCATTTCGATCCGGCGGCACTCAAGCAATTGGCCGCCGCCCTCGACGCGCCTCTGGGCAGCCTCACCCTCGACGACGATGATCTGGACTGGATCGAGTTGCACGCCCAACAACACTTCCAGAGTGCCAGCGCCGAACAGCAGCAATTGCACTGGAAGGATGCCGGTTACTGGCTGTGCTGGCCTCTTCTATTGTTGGCGCTGCTCGGTGTGCGCAAGAGCTGGAGCGTCAACTGGGTACCGGCGCTGCTATTGGCCACAAGCCTTGGCTGGCCTGCCGCACCCGCCCAGGCCAGCGCACTGACCGACGCGTTTTTCACCCGCGATCAGCAAGGGCGCTGGGCCGCCGAGCATGAGCATTGGCCGCAAGCGGCGGCGCTGTTTGTCGATCCGTACTGGAAAGGCGTCGCGGCCTATCACGCGGCAGACTACGACCTCGCACTAGCGACCTTTGCCCGCCTGGACACGGCGCAAGCGTGGTTCTACCTGGGCAACATTTACGTACGGCGTTTCAAGTTCGATCAGGCGATTGCCGCTTACACCCAGGCCCTGCAAAGACAACCGCAATTCCCCGAGGCCACAGCCAATCTGGCGCTGGCGCAGGCGTTGCTCAAGGACACCGACAGCGCCGAAAAGAACGCCCCCGAGACCAAACCGGACGAAGTGAAATTCGACAAGGCGCCGGGCAAGGGCCAGAGCAAAAAGGTCGAGACCGAGCAGGCAGCGTCCGACGCGTTGTGGCTGCAGAACCTGAGCACCTCGCCGGCGAAGTTTCTCAGGCAGAAATTCAGTTTGCAGGATCAGTCGGGGGCCAGACCATGAACCGGGTTGCGGCCATCGCGAGCAGGCTCACTCCTACAGGGGATTTGTGTGCGCCGAAAATCTTCTGTAGGAGTGAGCCTGCTCGCGATGGCGCCCGCCTGATCACCGCAACCCTGCTGACCCTGCTCACCAGTTGCCTGTTCACAATCCAGGCCTCTGCCGCCGAACCCCAACTGAAAATCCAGGCCCACCTGCAACCCGCCGAAGGCGCCATGGTCGGCGGACTGGTCGAGCTGCAAGTCGACGTGCTCACCGACACCTGGTTCACCAGCGCCGCCACCCTGCCCGAGCTGAAACTCGACGGCGCCCTGGTCACGCCGCCGGACGGCCAGGCCCAACACCTGAATCAGACCATCGACGGGCAATCCTTCAGCGGCTTGCGCTACAGCTACCTGATCACCCCGAATGTCGCCCGCCGCTTCGATATTCCGCCGTTGACGGTGAGTGCGACACCCGGTCAGGCCAGCACAGCGCTCAGCGCACACAGCCAGCCATTGCACTTCAGCGCCGCTCAACCTCCCGGATTCAAGCCCGGAGAAACGCCGCTGGTGGCCAGCGGTGTGCGCCTGAGCCAAAGCCTGATCAATTCGACAACCCCGTTAAAAATCGGCGACAGCGTTACCCGCCAACTGACCCTGCAGGCCGACGGCGCACTGGCGATGGCGCTGTCGGTTCCACCATTGAGTGACGTGGCCGGCCTGAGTCGTTATTTGCAGCCCCCGCAAGTCACCCGGCTAGATGACGGTCGCGGCAACGTGCTCGGTGGTCAGCGCATCGACGCCGTCACCTACCGCATCGACAAGGCTGGCGCCTACACCCTGCCGGCCATCGCGGTGAAATGGTGGGACGTCAAAACGCAGCAGAGCCGAACGGCGCAGGTGCCCGCCATATCCTTTGAGGCCACAGCCAATAGCGCCTACAAACCGGTGTTTTCGATCACCGAGGATCTCCAGCAACTCGGCCGCAACAACCCGCATTTTTCCACGCGCTGGCTGCTGTGGCTGGCGCTACTCGCCGTGTGCATTGGCGTCGGTTATTGGCTGCGTCCGGCGCTGATGCGCGCCCGGCACCAATGGCAGGCGCGCAAGCACGCGCGGCAACTGGCCTGGGAGCAATCGGCGGACTTCGCCTGGCAGCAGATCAACCCGCAGCTGCAGGCTCAACCGGCGCAATTGAGCGCGGTGTATCTGTGGCTGCGGCGCAGTCGCCTCGGGCTGCAACTGATGAATGCCGGCCCGCGCCTGCAAGGCCTGTTGCGCGGACTTTATGGACGTCATCCGCAGGCTGCACAAACACTCGCTCAACTGCGTGAATCGTTGACTACGCTTCACAATCAGGCCGAACAACAGGCGCACAAACCGGCGTCGGCCCTGCGCCCGCTCAACCCCGTTCAGGAAAGGGAATTCCCATGACCAACCCGCCGCCGCAGCGTCAACGTTTCAGCCTTGCACTGTTGTTTACGCTGGCATTGCCGCTGCTGGCCCAGGCCAGCGAGCCACTGCCGTCATGGAACGACGGCCCGGCCAAAAAACACATCATCGAGTTTGTGCAAGCGGTCACCGATCAGTCCGGCAAAGATTTCGTCAAACCCGCCGATCGCATTGCCGTGTTCGACAACGACGGCACCCTGTGGAGCGAGCAGCCGATGTATTTCGAGTTGCTGTTCGCCCTCGACGAAGTCAAGCGCAATGCGCCGCAGCACCCGGAATGGCAAACCACCCAGCCATTCAAAGCCGTGCTGGAAAATGATCATAAGGCCCTGGCCGCCGCCGGCATGGACGGGATTATCAAGATCTTCGGCGCCACCCACACCGGCATGACCACCGAGGCTTTCGACGACTACGCCAAGACCTGGCTGAGTCAGGCCCGACATCCGAAGACCGGCAAGCCCTACACCGAAATGATCTTCCAACCGATGCTGGAAATGCTCGACTACCTGCGCAGCCAGGACTTCAAGACCTACATTGTTTCCGGCGGCGACACAGGGTTCATGCGCGCCTTTGCCGAGAAGGTTTACGGCATCCCGCCGGAACAGGTGATCGGCACCACGTTCGTCACCGCGTTCCAGTTCAAGGACGGCAAGGCTTCGATCCTGCGCACCCGAAAACTGGCGCACAACGATGACGGCCCGGGTAAACCGGAGAGCATTGATGCAGTGATCGGCAAACGGCCGATCCTCGCGTTCGGCAATTCTGACGGCGACCTGCAGATGCTGCAGTGGACCGCCGCCGGCCCCGGTAAACGCTTCATGGGTCTGGTGCACCACACCGACGCCAGACGCGAGTGGGCCTATGACCGAAAATCCGATATCGGGCGACTCGACAAAGCCCTCGACGAAGCGAATTCCCGTGGCTGGACCGTGGTGGACATGGCGACCGAATGGCGCCGGATCTACCCGTTCGATCCACCGGCAACCGGGCAGGTGCAATAAGAAAAAGCGTGATGCAGGACTGCAAGAAACGTAAGTCGCAACAACGACCCCCGCGATAAGGAGCAAGTCAGATGACTCGCATACGCAAGTGGCTACCGAAACTCGCCCTGGTGGCAACCTCGGTGATGGCGCTGTCGGCAACCGCCACAGCGGCTGAGAAACCCAACATTCTGGTGATCTTCGGCGACGATATCGGCCAGACCAACATCAGCGCCTACTCCATGGGCGTGGTGGGCTACAAGACTCCGAACATCGACCGGATTGCCAAAGAAGGCATGATGTTCACCGACTATTACGCGGAGAACAGCTGCACCGCCGGACGCTCCTCGTTCATCACCGGCCAGACGCCGCTGCGTACCGGCCTGTCGAAAGTCGGTGCGCCAGGAGCGACTGTCGGCCTGCAAAAGCGCGATATCACCATCGCTCAGGCGCTCAAGTCTCAGGGATACGCCACCGGCCAGTTCGGTAAGAACCACCTTGGGGACAAAGATGAATACCTGCCAACCAACCATGGTTTCGACGAATTCTTCGGCAACCTTTATCACCTTAACGCCGAAGAAGAACCCGAACGCCCCTACTGGCCCAAGGATGACCCGGACTTTGTCAAAGCCAACTCGCCACGGGGCGTAATCCACAGTTTCGCCGACGGCAAGATTGAGGACACCGGCGCGCTGACCACCAAGCGCATGGAAACCATCGACGACGAAACTACCGCCGCCGCACAAGTGTTCATCGAGAAACAGGCCAAGGCCGACAAGCCGTTCTTCGTCTGGATGAACACCACGCGCATGCACCTGTTCACCCACGTGCGTGATTCGATGAAGGGCCAGAGCGGCATGCCCGGCAACGAATACGCCGACGGCATGCTGGAGCACGACGGTGATGTCGGCAAATTGCTCAAGACCCTCGACGACCTGAAAATCGCCGACAACACGATCGTGGTCTACACCACCGACAACGGCCCGAATCAGTTCTCCTGGCCGGACGCAGCGACCACGCCGTTCCGTAACGAGAAAAACTCCAACTGGGAAGGCGCCTACCGCGTTCCGGCGATGATTCGCTGGCCGGGCAAGATCAAACCGGGGGAAGTGTCCAACGAGATGTTCTCGGGCCTGGACTGGTTCCCGACTTTGCTCGCTGCTGCCGGTGACACCGAGGTGAAAGACAAGCTGCTCAAGGGCTGGGCGCCGACCTCCGGAGGCAACAACTTCAAAGTGCATCTGGACGGTTACAACCAGTTGCCCTATCTGACCGGCCAGCAACCCAACGGTGAGCGTAAGGAGTTCTACTACTTCAACGACGACGGCATGCTGGTTTCAATGCGCTTTGGCAACTGGAAGGCCGTTTTCGCCGAGCAGCGAGCGCCGGGTGGTTTTGCGGTGTGGAGCAATCCGTTCACGCCCTTGCGCGTGCCCAAGATCTTCAACCTGAGAATGGACCCGTACGAGCGGGCCGACGTGGTTTCCGATCAATACTACGACTGGTCGACCAAAAACGTTTACCTGGTCGCCGTTGCGACAACCAAGGCAGCGCGCTTCCTGCAGACCTTCATCGAGTACCCGCCAAGCCAGAAACCGGCGAGCTTCAGCATCGACCAGATCCGTGCTGCGGTTGACGCGAAGATTGAAGAGAAAATGAAAGCGGCACCGGCTGCACAGTAAGACCGTTGAACTGCCGCCCGCCCGCAGGGGCGGGCGGCCCTGATTTTCACCTGAGACCGCGCCGGCCCATTCGCGAGCAGGCTCGCTCCCACACTGGACTTGCGTCCAATACAAATCCCCTGTGGGAGCGAGCCTGCTCGCGAAGAGGCCGGCACCGACACAGCATTTTCTGAATTGAAATAAGGCAATCCGCATGTCCTCACGTATCGCCAGCAAGCCGTCGGCCATACCCACCACGCAAGCCGCCACCCCGGCGCTGCTGATCCCCGCCCTGCTGTTGTGCATCTCCGGCGCCGCCGCGCTGGTGTATCAGGTGCTGTGGATCAAGCAGTTGTCGCTGGTGGTCGGCGTCGAGGTCTATGCCATCACCACCGGCATCAGCGCGTTTTTTGCCGGGCTGGCCATTGGCGGCTGGCTGTTCGGGCGCTGGGCTGATCGCTTGCAGCAACCGGTGTTGCTTTACGCCGGGCTGGAAGTGCTGGTGGCGACTCTTGGTGTTGGCACCACGGTTGCGATGAGCCTGGCGGCGAGCCCGTTTGCCTGGTTGCAAGCGCATGTCGGCCTTCTCGCCTGGTGCTTGCCGTTCACGCTGGTGGGGATTCCGGCGGTGTTGATGGGCGGCACGCTCCCGGTGTTGGTGCGCTCGCTGGCGGCTGATCCGGGCAAGGCCGGCGGTCAGCTGTATGCGGCCAACACCCTCGGCGCGATTGTCGGCACCCTGCTCGCCGCGTTCGTGCTGATCGCCACCCTCGGCGTGCGCGGCAGTGCGCTGTTTGCCGCAATGCTCAATCTGCTGGCCGCAGCCGGTGCGCTGTGGAGGCAGCGTCAACAGCCGACGCCGGTGGCGACTGCGGTCAAACATCACACCGAGAAAGCCGCTGACCGCACCGCACTGTGGCTGTACTCCATCGCCGGCGGCGTGGCGCTGGGGTATGAAGTGGTCTGGTCGCAGTCGATCGTGCAGTTCATGAGCACCCGCACCTACGCGTTCGCCGTGGTGCTCGCGACGTACCTGACCGGGCTGTTCATCGGCAGCGCCCTGCTCGCCCGCCGTGTCGAGCGCATTCGCGATCCATGGGGCGTGTTCGGTCTGTTGATTGCCGGTGCCGGGCTGATCGCCTTGCTGGAAATTGCCCTGCTCGGGCGCTGGCTGGTATTGGCACAAAGTCAGGCCGAGAGCTGGTTGCTGGCTTTGGGCGCCAGCGAACTGGCCGGTATGAGCGCACGTTTCGCCGTGGCGGCGCTGAGCATCGTGTTCGTGCCGACGCTGTTGCTCGGTGCGGCGTTTCCGCTGGCGCTGCGCTTGAGTGTCGGTCGTGAGCGGGTCGGCCGCGATTTCGGGGCCGTGGTTGCGTTCAACACCCTGGGCGGAATAGTCGGAGTGATGCTCTGCGGTTTCCTGCTGATCCCACTGCTGGGGCTGGTGCGCACGCTGGGCTTGCTGGCGCTCATTGCTGCCGGCATCGGCTACGTGGCCGTCCGCAAGGGTCATCACGTCAAAAAAGGCCGGCGTCAGGCGGTGGTCGCGCTGGGACTGGTATCGGTGGCGTTGGCCGTACTGACGCCGGTGGACAAACTCGCCAGCCTGTTGCCCGGTGCGCGCAACGGCACGCTGGCGTTCTACGAGGAAGGCCGTGGCGGCACCGTGGCGGTGGTCGCTCAGGGCCGTGGTGAGAACACCTTCCACCGCTTGTACATTCAGGGCGTGTCCAATACCGGCGATGCCATGCCGTCGCTGCGCTACATGCGCATCCAGGCGTTGCTGCCACTGCTGATCCATAACGGCGAGCCGCGCTCGACGCTGGTGATCGGCTTCGGCACCGGGATCACCGCCGGCGCCCTGCTGCGCTATCCGGGGCTGGAACACAGGGTGGTCGCCGAGCTGCTGCCATCGGTGGTCAAGGCCGCGCCTCTGTTCAAGGGCAACTTCAACGCCGCCAGCGATCCCGGCGTCGATGTTCGCTTGCGCGATGGCCGTCAGGAACTGCTGCGCAGTCCGCAGACCTATGACCTGATCACCCTCGAACCGCCACCGCCGTCGGCGGCCGGCGTGGTCAATCTGTACTCCCGCGACTTTTATCAACTGGCAGCCAGTCGTCTTGAACAACAAGGCATCGTCGCGCAATGGCTGCCGTTGCCGACCCAAAACATTGATGACTCTCGCTCACTGGTACGCAGCTTTCTCGACGTGTTCCCGTATGCCTCGCTGTGGACCAGCGAGTTCCACGAGATGCTGCTGGTCGGTTCGCTGCAGCCGATGGAACTGGACGCGGCGAAAATCACCGAGCGCTTCCAGCAGGCCAGCGTACGCAGCACATTGCAGGATGTCGGGATTGGCTCGGCACCAGCGTTGCTCGCAACCTGGGTCACCGACCGCGCAGGCCTTGAACGCTTTGCGGTAAACGCGCCGGCGGTGACTGACGATCGGCCCCGAATCGAATACGCGCCGTGGGTGCGCAGCAAGGAAATCACCCGGGTGCTGCCGGCGCTGCTGGACTTGTATCAGCCACCGCCACTGGTGAATGCCGATGCCGGGTTCACTGAGCGACTGGAGACGCAGCGCCAGCGCCTGATGCAGTTCTACCGCGCGAGCCTGCATGCGTATGACGGGGATCGGGATGCCTGGGGGCGGGATATGCGTGAAGTGATGCGTTGGGATGGCGGCAACCCGTACTTCCGTTGGTTTACCGGGCAGTAATGGGGTGCCTGAAAGACCGCTTTCGCGAGCAAGCCCGCTCCCACAGGGGATCTACAGTGGACACAGGCTGTGTGTCCGGCGCAGATCTCAAGGTGGGAGCGGGCTTGCTCGCGAACGGGCCCACGCCTCGCTGGATTATTTGGAGCTGGCCTTGAGATTCAGATACATCTGATGCATGTCATTGGCCCAGCCATCAATCACCGGTTTGACGTCGCTGGCCTTCATCGCCTGGGTTTCATTTTCCAGTGGTTTGCCGGTGCCTTTGCGCACCACTTGCGCAACCACTTTGTTGTTGCCGCCATCGAGGAACACCGCTTCGGTCGCCAGGGTGGTTTCCTGATCGCGAATACCGCTGGCGGTGCTGACCGCTGCGGCGACCAGAGCGACCGGGATCACTTCATACGCGTGCAGGCCTTCGGTCTTGCTGCTCACGGCAGTGATCGCCGCCCGCACCACTATCACCCCTGGGCCAGGGCCGTTGGCCAACGGCAGATCCTTGCTGATTTCACGTTTGAGCGCCTGGTCGTAATAGGAAGTGATGCCGTTGAGGGTCTGCTGCGAAATCTTCGCGGTCGGTTGTGGTTTTGGATAGAGCTGGGTCGGCTCGATATACACGCTGGTGAACTTGCTGATGTCGACCTTCGGATCGATCCAGCGCATCACCTCGGCACCGGACGGCGATTTGGCCTCCTTGAGCTGGCTGTAGTCCTTGAGAAAGCCGGAATACTCATCGGGAGCGACGGTTTTGCTGGAGCAACCCACCACGCCCAGGGTGGCGATGCAGAGGGTGCCCATCATTACTGCTAGCTTCATGCTGTAACTCCTGTCAGAAGGCCTGAATGTATTGCGTATGGGGGAGTTACAGGTATAGCTAAAACCCCGCCGATTGCGCTGCAAAACCGGAAAATTCACACAACTTCGGGGCCTGCTTCACAACCGACGTTTGACAGACGCCGGGCATCCGGCAAAGCTGCATCGAGCTTGAACGCATGCCAGCAGGCCAATGCATCTGACCACGGAAGTCGTAATGCCCAAGCATAAAAATAAAGTCGTACAGCCTGATCCTGATTCATCCCGACAGCCCCTTTCACGTTACCTGTTCCCCCTCACCATCGGCGTGCTGCTGGCCGCTGTGGCGGGGATTGGCTGGTTTCTGTTCAGCCCCGCGCCCGCGCCGTACACGGCCCCGCCGATCAGCGCGGCGGCGCCTGTCGTCGCCAGACCGCAACCTGTGGCGCAGCAGCCCGCGACCATGGTCGATGAACAACAATGCCAGGGCTGTCACACCGAGCAGGTCAAGGACTGGCAAGGCTCGCATCACCAATTGGCGATGCAGGCCGCGAATGGCGAAACCATGCTTGGCGACTTCAATAACGTCACCTTCAAGGCCGAGAACGAGACCACCCGTTTCTCACGCAAGGGCGACGAGTTCTGGGTCAATACCCCCGGCATCGATGGCAAGAACGCTGACTTCAAAGTTGCCTACACTTTCGGCATTGCGCCGTTGCAGCAATACCTGATCGAGGTCGGCGAAGGCCGTTTGCAGGCGCTCGGCGTGGCGTGGGATACCGAGAAACACCGCTGGTTTCACCTCTACCCCGGCCAAGGCGTGAACTTCAAGAATCCGCTGCACTGGAGCAAGCCCAGTCAGAACGCCAACTTCATGTGCGTCGAGTGCCACACCACCGGCTTCAAGCGCAATTTCGATGCGGCGAGCAACACGTTCAACAGCCAATGGAACAGCCTCGGTGTCGGCTGTCAGGCCTGCCACGGTCCGGCCTCCAATCACCTGCAATGGGCGCAGAAAAAAGACGACCTGATCCACAAGGGTTTCGTCGTCGACCTGAAGGACAAGAACGCCAGCGTCGAGATCGAAACCTGTGCCCGCTGCCATGCGCGCCGGGCGCCGCTGGGCGATGGCTACACCGTCGGCAAGCGCTTGATGGACGACTACCTGCCGAGCACCCTCACCCGCGAACTGTATGCGCTGGACGGCAAGATCAAGGATGAAGTGTTCGAACACGGCTCGTTCCTGCAAAGCAAGATGTTCGACAAGGGTGTGCGCTGCAGTAACTGCCACAATCCGCACAGCACTGAACTCAAGGCGCCGGGCAACGCCGTGTGTCTGCAATGCCACAACACGGCGGGCAAGACTTCGGTCGCTGGCGTCGACGGCAAGGGCCTGCAAGCGAAGAACTACGATTCCATCGAGCACACCCGTCACACCCTGGGCCAGCCCGGCTCGCAGTGCGTGGATTGCCACATGCCCGGCAAGTTCTACATGGGCAACGACTGGCGCCATGACCACAGCTTCAGCATCCCCAACCCGGAACGCGCGCAAAAACTCGGTACGCCCGATGCGTGTCTCAGCTGCCATCAGGGCAAGGCCGGTGACAAGGTCAGCGCACAGTTCAAGTTGTGGAATGCCTCCGCCTCGACACTGCAGACACCACGCTATGACGAAAGCCTGTGGCTGATCCGCAACGGACAGCCGGGTGCGGCGGACGCCTTGCATGAGCAGTTGCAGCGCAGCGATCTGCCGGCGATTCAGCGTGCGACGTTACTCGCCGAACTGCCGCTGTACCCAAGCGATCAATCGCTGAAACTGGCCACCCGGGATCTGCAGAATCCGGCGCCGCAGGTTCGCGAAAGCGCAGTGCGGGCGATCAGTGCCTTCCTGCCACCCATCGAGCGCGCATCGTTGTTGACGCCACTGCTCGGCGATCCGGTGAAATCCGTGCGCATCGTCGCGGCGCGGGATCTGCTCAGCGTCGCGCGCAACAGCGGCCTCGGCGCCGCGCAGGACAATTGGGACGCGGCGATTGCCGAGTATGAGGCGGTGCAGAACAGTCTCGCGGAACGGGCCGAGGCCAACCTGAACCTGGCGATGTTGTATCAGGCCAGTGGCCGCGCATCCGAAGTCGAAGGGTTGCTGCGCACGGCACTCAAACGCGATCCGGATTTCTACCCGGCACTGGTGACGCTGGTGCAATGGCTGGAGGCCAATGGCCGAGGTCAGGAAGCGCAGAGCCTGCTGGACGACAGCCTCAAGGCGCACCCGGAGGCTGCGTTGTTGCAGCACACCCGTGGCCTGTCCTTGATCCGCGCCGGCAAGACTGCCGAAGCCATGACCGCGCTGCACAAAGCCGCGCAACTGGAGCCGCAGAACGCGCAGTACGGTTACGTGCTGGCGGTGGCGTTGCACGACAGTGGCAAGGTGAGCGAGGCGTGTGATGAGCTGGAGCGCTTGCTCAAGGTGCAACCGGCGAACCGCAATGCACGGCTGTCGCTGATTCAGTACTACCTGGAGAACAGCCAGGAGCCGAAGGCGCAGGTGCTGTTGCAGGGCTGGAAGAAGATGAACATGGGGGATCCGGCGCTGAAATAACCGCTGATCCCTTGTGGGAGCGGGCTTGCTCGCGAATGCATTCTCTCAGCCAACATCAAGGGTGACTGATGTACCGCATTCGCGAGCAAGCCCGCTCCCACAGGGTCAGTGATTGGTCTCAAACACTGAGTATTACCAGGACGACGTCGCCCCGCTCTTCAACGCCATCTCGCGCCGGCTGTTGGCGCGCATCGCCTTGATCAGCGATACCGAGCCCACCAGCAGAATCGCCGCGCCGAACAGGAAGTCGATGTTGTACAGCTGGAAGTCCTGCACCGGCCCCACCAGCAGCACCCGCACCACGGCAATCGTCACCAGCGTGGCGAGGAAATCGATCCCCGGCTCGTCACGATAGAACACGTGCAACAGCGGCAGGCACAGCACCAGCAGCAACAACAGCACCACGACCTTGAACGAGCCTTTGCGCTCGACGCTGAACGCGCATTCGTGCGGGCCGTAGGCCTTGTAATCCTCGTCGCGGATCATCGAGTTCTTCTCGTTGATGTACTCGACGCGGTTGTATTTTTGAATCGGCGTGAAGGTGTTGGACATCTCCATCAGCGTGGTGATGTTCTTGAAGCGCAGGTCGATGCGCTCGCTGCCCTTGAGGTAATACAGCACCGGTTTGTAGCCGTAGCGATAGATGTCGAAGGGGAATTCGGTGACCTGGCCCTGCACGCCGATCGGCCGTGGCTCAAGCTCGGCGTAGGCGCTTTTGGTCGGCGACGCGAGGTTGCGGTTCAGCGGCTGAACCTTGACCTGTTCGAGGAAGATCGGCGTCACGCCGTACGACCACTGCAGCGGCTCCAGGCGCAGACGCAGTTCGTTGCGGCCCAGATCGTAACGGTTGAAGGTGCGTTCGGAGACCACCAGCGAGCCACTGAGCATGAACTCGCCGCGCAGGTTGTTGGTGACGCGCAAGGTCAGTTGATCCTTGCCCAACAGCGCCGCTTCGGTGGACGGCGGCGCGCCGCACCACGCGGTGCTTTCACCGGCGCCGCCCAACTGGCCGTCGCGGTTTTCCTTGAACACATAGAAGTAACTGGCCCACAGCGTCAGCATCAACAGCAACGCCGTGAGGCCCAAAATCTTTTTGCCCGCACTCACTACCCAGACTCCCTTCTTCGTTCCGTCGTCCAGCCGAAAACCCGCTGGCGACCGGGACTCTACCAAAAGGCCAGCATTGACCCAAGGAAAAATCCGGGAATGGTGCGGGATGTAAGGGTTTCCCCTGCATGTCACTGCAAAACACTTGTGGCGAGGGAGCTTGCTCCCGCTGGGTGGCGAAACCGCCCCAAACCAGACAACGCGATTTATCTGACCGATTGCATCATGCCTACCGGGGAGTGCTGCGCACTCCAGCGGGAGCAAGCTCCCTCGCCACAGAGTCTTCAGCGTCTGCGGAACAACGGCCGTGGTTCGATCACCGAGCGGCCATACAGCACGCTCATCCCCGCCAGTCCCTTCAGGGCATCCTCGGCCGATTTGTCCTCGCGCACCGCAAAGCTATCGAACCCGCACTGACGCATATGGCTGAGCTGATCGCGCAAAACATCACCAATCGCGCGCAACTCGCCAGCCCAGCCAAACCGGCTGCGCAGCAGATACGCCTGACTGTAGGCGCGACCGTCGCGAAAGCTCGGAAAATCCAGGGCAATCAGCGGCAGCGAGGCCAGCCACGGCACCACGCTTTCAACTTCATCGTCCGGCCCCAGCCACACCGCGTGGGTCGAAGGCGATTGCAGCCAGTGCGCCAGCGGCAGGATCAGCAATCCTTGTGGCCTGCCCTGCTCCGGCTCGCGGATCAGCGTCCACGGATCATCCTCGATCAGCCGCGCAACACCCTGCTCCAGGCGCAGCAGATTGTTCATGCCGACGCCTCCAGCACTTTCGGGTAGACCCGCTCCTTGAACGGCTCCAGGCCAATGCGTGCCACGGTGTCGACAAACAATTCCTCGCTTTCGCGGTACCGCACGAAGGTGCCGATGATCCGTTCGATCACCTGTGGCACTTCGGTCGCGCTGAACGACGGGCCGATGACCTTGCCCAGTGCGCTGTGCTTACCCTGCGCGCCGCCGAGGGTGATCTGGTACCACTCGCTGCCGTTTTTATCGACGCCGAGGATGCCGATATTGCCGATGTGGTGGTGGCCGCAGGCGTTCATGCAGCCGGAGATGTTCAGGCTGATGTCGCCCAGGTCGTGCAGGAAGTCGAGGTTGTCGAAACGCGCCTGAATCGCTTGGGCAATCGGGATCGACTTGGCGTTGGCCAGCGCACAGAAATCGCCGCCCGGGCAGGCGATGATGTCGGTCAGCAGGCCGACGTTGGCGCTGCCCAGATTGCGCTCGCAGGCCAGTTGCCAGAGTTCATAGAGATCGGACTTCTGCACATCGGGCAGGACAATATTCTGTTCGTGGGCAATGCGAATCTCGCCAAAACCGAAGCGCTCCGACCAGTCGGCCACCGCCAGCATCTGCAACCCGGTGACATCCCCTGGCGGCGCGCTCAGACCCGGTTTGGTCGACAGCACTACGCTGGTGTAACCCGGTTTCTTGTGCGGCTGCACGTTGCGCGCGACCCAGCGGGCGAACGCCGGGCTTTCAGCCAGATGCGTGCCGAAATCCAGATCGGTATCGGCCAGGGTGTGATAGATCGGCGGCACAAAGGCACTGGCGACCCGCTCATATTCAGCCTCGGTCAGCTGCGCCGGGCCGTCCTTGAGGTGTTGCCATTCTTCCTCGACCTCTTTGGCGAATGCCTCGATGCCCAGCGCCTTGACCAGAATCTTGATCCGCGCCTTGTACTTGTTGTCGCGCCGGCCATGGCGGTTGTAGACCCGCAGGATCGCTTCGACGTAGGACAGCAGATGCTGCCACGGCAAGCCTTCGCGAATCTGCAGACCGAGGATCGGCGTGCGCCCCAACCCGCCACCGACGATCACCCGCAGCAGCATCTGCCCGTCGCGCCCCGGATAAAGATACAGGCCGATGTCATGCATCATGATCGCCGCACGGTCCTGCTTCGCCGAGCAGATGGCGATCTTGAACTTGCGCGGCAGGAAGAGGAACTCCGGGTTGATCGTCGACCATTGCCGCAAGATCTCGGCCAGCGGGCGCGGGTCGATCAACTCGTCCGCCGCGACCCCGGCGAAGGCTTCGGTGGTGATGTTGCGCACGCAGTTGCCGGAGGTCTGGATCGCGTGCATGTTGACCTGCGCCAGGCGTTCAAGGATGTCCGGCACCTGCGCCAGTTCGATCCAGTTGAATTGCAGGTTTTGCCGCGTGGTGAAGTGGCCGTAGCCGCGATCGTAATCGGCGGCGATGCTCGCCAGCGTACGCATCTGTTCGGCACTCAGGGTGCCGTAAGGAATCGCTACCCGCAGCATGTAGGCGTGCTTTTGCAGGTACAGGCCATTTTGCAGGCGCAGCGGCAGGAACTCCTCCTCGCTCAACTCTCCGGCCATGAAGCGCTCGACCTGATCGCGAAACTGCGCAACGCGCTCGAACACCAGTGCGCGGTCGTAATCGTCGTATTGATACATGCAGCGGCTACCCCATCAGAATTGTGCGCAATTCCTGTAGGAGTGAGCCTGCTCGCGATTGCGGTGTGTCAGGCAACTGCTTTGTTGACTGACACACCGCAATCGCGAGCAGGCTCACTCCTACAGGAATTGCGCACAATTCTGATGGGGTAGCCGCTGCATGTATCAATACGACGATTACGACCGCGCACTGGTGTTCGAGCGCGTTGCGCAGTTTCGCGATCAGGTCGAGCGCTTCATGGCCGGAGAGTTGAGCGAGGAGGAGTTCCTGCCGCTGCGCCTGCAAAATGGCCTGTACCTGCAAAAGCACGCCTACATGCTGCGGGTAGCGATTCCTTACGGCACCCTGAGNCAGGGCGCGGCAGAACGCCGCAGGCAGGACTTGAATCTGATCCGTACAAATGAAAGATTCCTGAGCCTGTTTTGTTTCCAGTGGTGTTTCTACAGTGCAGCTCGTGCCAGACCAGGGTGGCCTGGCAAGACTTTGCAACCGTGGATGAACTGACCATGAGCACAGCAACAATCGGACAGGCGTATAACTACAAGGTCGTCCGCCAATTCGTTATCGCGACGGTTTTCTGGGGTGTCGTCGGCATGGCGATGGGGGTATGGATCGCCTCGCAACTGGTATGGCCGGACATGAACCTCGACCTGCCCTGGACCACCTTCGGCCGCTTGCGGCCATTGCACACCAGCCTGGTGATCTTCGGTTTCGCCGGCAGCGCGCAATTCGCCGCCAGTTACTACGCGGTGCAGCGCACCTGCCAGGTGCGGCTGTATTCGGACAAGCTCGCGGCCTTCACCTTCTGGGGCTGGCAATCGGTGATCGTGATCATGCTGATCACCCTGCCGCTGGGCTACACCACCACCAAGGAATACGCCGAAATCGAATTCTCCGGCGCGGTGTGGATGGCGGTGGTCTGGGTCGCGTACGCCATCGTGTTTTTCACCACCGTGGTGCAGCGCAAGACCAAACACATCTATGTCGGCAACTGGTTCTTCGGCGCGTTCATTCTGGTGATCGCCATGCTGCACGTGGTCAATCACCTGTCGATCCCGGTGGACTGGTTCAAATCCTATCCGGTGTATTCCGGGGCGACCGACGCCATGGTGCAGTGGTGGTACGGCCATAACGCGGTGGGTTTCTTCCTGACCACGGGCTTTCTCGGAATGATGTATTACTTCGTGCCGAAACAGGTGAATCGCCCGGTCTATTCGTATCGGTTGTCGATCGTGCATTTCTGGGCGCTGATCACCCTGTACATCTGGGCCGGCCCGCACCACTTGCACTACACCGCGCTGCCGGACTGGGCGCAGTCGCTGGGCATGGCGATGTCGCTGATCCTGCTGGCGCCGAGCTGGGGCGGGATGATCAACGGCATGATGACCTTGTCGGGCGCCTGGCATAAGTTGCGCACCGACCCGATTTTGCGCTTCCTCGTCC
The DNA here is from genome assembly GCF_036861315.1 of Pseudomonas sp. S3(2024). Taxonomy (NCBI): domain Bacteria; kingdom Pseudomonadati; phylum Pseudomonadota; class Gammaproteobacteria; order Pseudomonadales; family Pseudomonadaceae; genus Pseudomonas; species Pseudomonas sp. S3(2024). The sequence goes on from NZ_JAZAQQ010000011.1 coordinate 59,081, forward strand.
TGTCGCTGGCGTTCTACGGCATGTCGACGTTCGAAGGGCCGATGATGGCGATCAAAACCGTCAACGCCCTCTCCCACTACACCGACTGGACCATCGGCCACGTGCATGCCGGCGCGCTCGGCTGGGTGGCGATGATCACCTTCGGCGCGACGTATCACATGGTGCCGAAAGTCTTTGGCCGCGAGCAGATGTACAGTACGCCGCTGATCAACCTGCACTTCTGGCTGGCGACCATCGGCACCGTGTTGTACATCGCCTCGATGTGGGTCAACGGCATCACTCAGGGCCTGATGTGGCGAGCGATCAACGAGGACGGCACGCTGACCTACTCGTTTGTCGAGGCGCTGCAGGCCAGTCATCCGGGGTTCATCGTGCGCTTTGCCGGCGGGGTGTTCTTCCTCAGCGGCATGCTGCTGATGGTCTACAACGTCTGGCGCACGGTGCGGGTCGCCGACGTGGCGCTGGCACGCAGCCAGGCGCAGATCGCCTGAGGCAGGGAGCCGCAGAGGATGGATATTTTCTTGAATGTGCTGGGGGTGGTGTTTCTGTGGCTGGCGGTGGAGTACTGCCTGCGCCATCAGACTTCAGAAAGCCTGGATGATGCGAGTATGGTGCCGTTTGCTGATGATCCGGAGGTGGCACGGCGGGTGGAACTGGCGACCGGCAAAACCGTGAAGGCGGTGGCGCCGGAAGAGGCGAAGCCAGGCTGGATCAACCTCGATATGTAGGATCGCCCTCAATCCCCTGTGGGAGCGGGCTTGCTCGCGAAAGCGGTCTATCAGTCGCCATCAATGTCGAATGGGCTGCCGCCTTCGCGAGCAAGCCCGCTCCCACAATGGGAAATGGGTGAAGCCCTGATATCAGCTGCGATCGCGTGGAATCAGGCTCTGCAACTGCTGCGCGAGAAAGTCCGCATCAAACACAAAGGTGTCGGGATCCTTCAGGCCATTGGTCTTGCGCCATTGCCACTCACCACTGGGCAAACCCACCAGCGAAATGCTGCCATAGCGCGCCGCCGTCAGGCCCATCACCGCCAGGGAAATCTGCCCGGCGCTGCCCATCACGTCTGGCACGAATTCCACCGGTTTGCCGGCAATCACGATGCTCAGTTTCTCGGTCTTGAAGGTCGAGGTTTCCACCGGCGTGCTCGGCCCGAATGCGACGTAAGCCTCGCGGCTCACCTCCAGCAGGTTCGGCGTCTGCACCGGCTCCAGCCATTGCTGGATCTGGCCGAACAGCTCGCTGATCCGTGCAGCCCAGGTCTGCGACTGGGTTTCGAACAGTTGCTTCTTGTGCGCTTCACTCTCGGCATAGTGACGAAGCATTTCGCCCAGTTGTTGTACGTCGTTCATCGGTACGTTCCTCGGGGAGAGCCTGCGATAGTCGATAGTGACAGATCGAGGCGCCGGCGTACGTTAAACCTCGATCGCCGGCACCGTGACACTTGGCGAAAGGATCAACGGTACAGTTGCTTTGTACTGGCATCCGTCGTTGAACCGATGGACACTCGGCCGGAGCCCGACTTTTCCAATACGGGCCATTGTTCGAGGAATTTCAATGCGCACCATCGGCCTGATCGGCGGCATGAGCTGGGAATCCAGCGCGGAATATTATCGTCTCATCAATCAACAGGTTCGTGACCGGCTCGGCTCGCTGCGCTCGGCGCAAATCCTGATGTACAGCGTCGACTTCGGCCCGGTCGAACAGGCGCAGCACGCCGGGCGCTGGGACGATGCGGCGGCGATTCTGGTGGATGCCGCGCGCAGGCTCGAGGCCGGCGGCGCCGAATGCGTGGTGCTGTGTACCAACACCATGCACAAGGTCGCGGCGCAGATTCAGGCAGCGATCAGCATTCCGTTTCTGCACATCGCCGAACCGGCGGCGCAGGCGGCATTGGCCATCGATGCGCGCACGGTCGGTCTGCTCGGCACGGCGTTCACCATGGAGCAGGACTTTCTCAAGCAGCGCCTGATTGCGCAGGGTCTGACGGTACTGGTGCCGGACGACGCCGAGCGCAAGGACGTGCACCGGATCATCTACGACGAACTGTGCGTCGGAGTGATCAGTGACGAATCACGCAAAATCTATCAACGGGTGATCGAAGCGCTGACCGCGCGCGGCGCCCAGGCGATCATCCTCGGCTGCACGGAAATCGGTCTGCTGGTCAAACCCGAACACAGCGCCCTGCCGCTGCTCGACACCACCGAACTGCATGCGCAGGCGGCGGTGGCGTTCGCTCTGGGCAACTGACTCCCACAGGATTTTTTGGCTTATCGACGACGCAGACGGGCCATGCTCAGGGTGTCGACCCATTGCCCGTCGCGCACGGCGTAGTCACGAAACAGGCCTTCGTTCTCGAAGCCGAACTTGCGGTAGAGATTGATAGCCGCCTGGTTGTCGGCGTACACCGAGAGTTCGACCCGGTGCAGGTTCATCCAGTTGTCGGCGACGTCCAGCGCCGCCGCCAGCAGTTTCGACCCGACACCCTTGCCCTGCCAGGCCACGGCGACCGCCATGCCGACACTGCCGGCGTGAGCGCGGCGAATCCGCGAATAGTTTTCCAGCCCCAGATTGCCAATGACCACACCCTCATGCAGCGCCACCAGTTGCACCACCCGTTCGTTATCTGGCGCAAGGCGTTTGCGCCAAACCTCAGTGGGCTGAAACGGCATCTGCAGCACCTGCCGGGTCACGGCCGGATCGTTGTACAGCGCGGTGATGCCCTCAAGGTGCGACTCATTGAAGCGTTCGATTTTGATGGTGGGAGCGTGGTCGGGCATGGCAGATCCTTCCTGGATCGATGGGTGGCCGCTTACTCTAAACCGTTGAGCCTCTGGCTGGCGAATATCAAAATGTGGGAGCGGGCTTGCTCGCGAAAGCGGTCTGAAATTCAACATCTCTGTCACCTGACACACCGCCTTCGCGAGCAAGCCCGCTCCCACAGGGGATTGGGGGTGTTGGCAGAATCGGATCAGGTCTGGAACCATTCCTGGCGTTCGTTGAAGGTGTGCTGGATCAGTTCGACCAGGGTTTGCACTTCGGCGACGTCCCGGGATTCAGCATTCACCGCCAGCCACGCCTGTAGCTGCATCGGCTCATCAAACAACCCCGGCAACGCCACCAGCCCGCGATCGAAACGGCTCATGTACGCCGGCAGCAACCCGATGCAAGCGCTGCAACGGATCATTTCCAGCATCAGCTCATAGGACTGCATCTGCACCACGCCGGCTAGACGTTGTTCGACCAGCTCATTCCACGGCCGGAAACTGTCGATCTGCCGGTCGTGCTGCCATTGCACCAGCATGAAATCGCTGAGGTCGTCGGCACTCGCCGGGCGCGCCGTGACGCGGGAATAGCGTTTGGCGATGTGCGGCAGGTAATCCAGACGCGCCAGGGCCTGCGGCTGGCTGGTGGCGAAGGTCGGGCCGGGGCTGGGGGTTTCGCCGTGGGCCAGCCACAGCACCACGTCGGCGCTTACTGCGCGCAAGGCCAACTCGCTGTCCAGCGCAATGATCTCCAGGCGCACGCTGGCGTTGCGCCGCAGCAACGCGATCAGGTCGCGACCGAGGATGTCATGCAGGATCGATTCGGCAACGGCCAGGCGGATTAGCGGCTGCTCGACCACCGGCAGTTTGCGTTCGTGGGCCAGCGCCACCAGTTGCGCCTGCAGTTGCTGGCCCTCGCGGGTCAGGCTCAGGGCGCTGCCCTGAAAGCTGAACAGCGAGTGCTGCAGCTCCTGCTCAAGCTGCGCCAACTGCTTGCGCAGCAAAGTCGAACGCACGTTGAGGCTGCGCGCGGCCTGCATGAAGCAGCCGCAGCGGGCACTGACCAGAAAATATTGCGCGACCTCGGCATCAATGGTCGCGGCTTGCGCCAGCCATGGTTCGCGCTCGCCCTGTGCCCAGCGATAGTCGGGGCTACCCTGTCGTCCTGCGGGTTCGGTGAATGACATCGATGACTCCCTGTCGATCTTTGTATTTAGACATTGCGCAGATCCCCTGTAGGAGTGAGCCTGCTCGCGATAGCGTCGGCATAGCTGACATCTCTTTGCCTGACACATCGCTATCGCGAGCAGGCTCACTCCTACAGGGTTTGTGGTGTGCCAGTGCTCTAATGGTTGGATTCGAGGACCTTGTTCAGCTCAGCCCCATCGATACTCAGCGTCGCGGTATTGAGCATCCCGTCCAGATACGCCTGAGCAATCTGCTCCTGACGTTGCGCACGCAAGGCCTGGGTCAGTTGATCGCGCAGTTCGTCGAGGGTCGCAGTACGTGCCGGTTGCTGTTCAGTGAGTTTGATCACATGGAAGCCGGCCGCGCTCTGCACTGGATCGGACACCGCGCCGACCTTCAATTTCGCCACCGCACCCCGCACCTCCGGCACCAGTTGCTGCAACGGTTGCAGCCCGGTGTCGCCGCCACGTTCGGCAGTCTGCCGGTCCTGCGAATACTGAGTCGCCAGCGCGGCAAAATCCGCCGGCGTGCCCTGGGCTTTCTTGCTTAGCTCGGTGGCCTGCTTGCGCACGGCTTCCAGGCTCTGGGCATCCGGCACAGCGAGGAAAATCTGGCTCACCCGGTACAACGCCGGCGTCTGCCAGTTGCCCTTGCCAGCGTCATACGCCTGCTGCAACTCGGCCGCACTCGGGTAGTCCGCCGGCACCGTGCTGACCGAGCGCAGGTAATCGCGAAACACGATCTGCTCAGTGGCCGCGCGGGTTTGCCGCACCACGTCCGGACGCTGCGCCCAGCCCTGGGCATCGGCCTGTTCCAGCACGGCTTTCTCCGCCAGCCGCGCACGAATCCAGCGTTCCAGCGCGTCACGGTTGCCGCGCAATTGTTCGCGAGTCGCCGGTGGGACGGTCGCCAGCAGCGCCTGCAACTCCTGCGGCGTCACCTGCTGATTGCCCAACCGCGCTACCGCAGGCCCCGCAGCAACCGCCGCCAACGGCGACGATTGCTGGGCGGCAACCGGGTCAGTGCCCGGTCGCAGCACCAGCGCCACGGCTACCACCAACAGCGCCACTGCCCCGGCGCCGATCACCATGGCAGGCTTTTTCACAGCGCGACTTCCTCTTGCTCAGCGGTAGCGACTTTGGCTGTCGAAGCTTGCGCGGCCTGGCTGAAGTCACGCAGGTAGACGATGAACTCCTGCAGCAGGCGATCCCACAATTCCAGGTTGCCGCGCAGGTGATCGTGGCTCACGCCGGCCGCCAGCACCACGTCCATTTCCATCACCAGAAACTCGCCCTGCAACGACAACCGCGCAAAACGCCGGGTGGCGTTCCACTGTTCGGCCACACCCTGTGGCAACTCGCCTTGCACCCGCAGCGCGCAGCTGAAAGTGAAATCGACGTAGCTACCGTGCTCCACCGCCGGGTTGCCGAAACGCACGGCATAACCGATGCCCTGACTGGCGCTGAGCAATTGCACGATGCCGTTCTGTTCGGTCTGGTTGACGCGATAACCGGCCGCTTGCAGGACGTCGGTCAGGGATTGTGGGGACACATGGCTGATCAATTGAGTCATGACTTCTTCCTTGTTTATCAGTGCGAGAGCGCAGCTTGCGGCGCGTCGAATTGAGTCTTGTAAAGCTCGTCACCAAACCCCTGGGCCAGCTCATCGAACTTGACCCGGGCGCTGCCCGCAAAGGGCTGGCGGATCTTCATCACCTCGGCGACATCGATGTTTTCGTAAGCGCTGAGGATCTGTTTGGCGACGCCGTACATCTGCTGATTCTTGACTGAACATTGCTGCACTTGTGTGTCACGTTCAGCCAATTGCGCTTGAAGCTTAGACCGTTCTGCCTCTTTGGCACGGGCCATGACCAGCAACTCGTCGTAGGCCTTCTTGAACTTGCCGACCTGTTCGCTGCTGGCGGCGACTTGCGCTTGCGCCTGGCTGTGCAGGTTCTGCTGCTGGCCGGCCAACTGCTCGGCGACGCCTTTGGCCTTGGCCAGTTCAGCGGTCAATTGCTTGATCTGCGCCTGCGCGGCCTTGGCCTCGTTCTGCGCCGCCAGTTGTGCGGCGCTGGCCTGGGCTTGCTGACTTTGCAGGGCCTGCAACTGCTGGGTGGTGCTGCGCAACTGGGTGCGCAGACGCTCTTCCATGCCTTCGGCGTGCGCGCCTTGTGCGATGAAAAAACTCAGCCCCAACAGAAAAACTCGTGCGTGCATGACCGTACTCCCGGCGCCTTAGAAGCGCGTGTTGATCTCAAGCTGCAAGACATCGATGTCGAACGGCGCGCCGTACACCGCCTCGGTGCTCAGCCAGCGGCCGGTGGCGTAGACGTTCTTCGCCAGACCGTAATTGCCACCGAGGAAATAGCCCTTGGCGTTGGTGCCGCCGAGGTGGAACGACGAATCGTTGAAGCCGTCAGGCAAGGCATCCGGCTGGATGTACTTGTAGCCGGCGAACAGGTTCCAGTCGCCCTGCTTCTTCAGGTCCAGCGCATTGCCGAGGGTGAACTGCACCATCCACGCATTGGCGCCGCTTTCGATCTCGCCGTTGCTGTTGAGGTTGTTGACGATCTGCCCCTCGGAGCGCTTGCGCATGTCGCCTTCGTCGTAACCGAGGTTGTGGATGTAGTTGCCCTGGCTGCGCAGCTTGAAGTCCTCTGGCAGATCGGCGTCCCACACCAGGTTCAGGTCGACCAGGTTGAACTCCGACGCCAGGCCGACGAATTGCGGCTGCGGCGTGGTGGTCGGGTTGGCCGGGTTCGGCGTGATGTCGCGCAGCAGGAATACGCTGTTGCCCTTCTGCATGAACGCCGCACGCGTGCCGTCGGTGTCGCAGCCCGGGGCGCCGGCCCATGGTTCGCAAGGGCTGGAGCGCTGGCCCTGAATGTCGTCGAAACGGTAGTAGGCCAGCGCACCCTTGAGGCGGTTGTTGCTGTTGATTGCCCACTTGGCGCCGATCTGCGCGCCGTACAGCCACTTGTTGTCGCTTTCTTCCTTGTCGAAACCGTTGCTGGTGGTGGTGTCGTTGGTGTAATCCACCGGGAACGCACCGACGGTGCCGAACACGCCCCAGTCGCGGTTGAGCTTGTGGTCGAAAATCGCCGCCACGCCGTCGAAATTCAGGTCGTTGGAATAGAGCATGTCGGTGGACATGAACGGGTTGGCGATGCGCCCGCCGGTCAGGGTCAGCTCGTCGGTGGGTTTCCAGTTCAGGTAACCCTGGTCGAGCCAGATGTCTTTCTTGGCGAAACCACCGCCGAGGTTCTGCGTGGTCGACACCGGGTTATTGTCCGAGCCGGTGCCGATGCGGATGCCGGCGGTCCATTCCGGCGAGATCACCGCTTTCATGCCCAGCCGTGCGCGCAGGCGGAACTGGTTGGTGCGGTCTTCACGGGTGTTGAGCAACGGCGGCAGACTGGTGCTGCTGTTGGGGTTCACGTCGTACGGGCCGTTGTTGTTGAGTTTGGCGAAGTCGACGATTTCGTTGCTGTTGCTGCCCGAGTAGTAGCGCGACTCGTCACGCAGACGAATGTCGCCGTCGAAGCTGATGCGCGAAGCCCAGTCCGGGAAAGTGTTGGGCGCCGCCCAGTTTTCCTGCTTGGCGGTGGCCATGACCTCGGCCTTGACCTGATCGCGGATCTGGTCGCGCACCGCGGCGGGCACGTACTGCACGCGCACATCGCCCGGTGCGGCCACCGGACCGGCTGCGACCGCTGTCGAAGCCGCTGCCTGCTTGGCCTGGGCCGCTTCGTTCTGCGCCTGGGCGATCAGCGCGTCGGCCTTGTCCTGTTTCAGAATGCCCTGCTCGACCAGCAAGCGGATCAGATTGATCGTGGCGTTCTCCGAAGGCGCAGGCGCTGCCGCGGCCTGACCGACCAGGGTCGCGATGACCATGCCGACCGCCAGGGACAATCGATTCACGTTGGAAATCATCTGCACACAACTCCTTTTCATACAGCTTTATGAATTCGGTTAACCCGGACGCCGTCCTTGCAGGGACAGGCGCACAGGCAAGGTGATGGAGGCCGGTGGCCGTTCGCTCAGATGGGGCGCGTTACGCAATGCGGCCAGCACCTGGGTATCGATCTCGGGCTTGCCGCTGGACTTGACCAACTCGACCCGGGTGATTTCGCCGACGCTGCTCAGCCACACATCGGCCTGCAGCGAAAAAGCCAGGTTGCGCAGATCGGAGTTCTCGCGCAGCAAGCGCTGAAAAGTGAACGCGAGGAACTGGCTGTAGGTGCCGGTGCCCAGGCGTCCGCCACCCGCGCCGGCCATGCCGCCGCCCTTGCCGGCGCCGATGTTGAAAGCGTCGTTGCCACTCTGCGCATCGCCGTCCATTTGCATCGGGTTGGCCAGGTCGTCCGCCGGCGATGGCGGCGCCTCTTCCTCGGGCTTGACCTCCTGCGGCTCGGGCGTGGGTTCGGGCTCGACGACTTTTTCTTCCACCGGGGTTTCCGGCTCCGGTGGTTTTTCCGGAGGTGGCGGCGGCGGTGGCGGCAACGGAATGATCGTCGGCACCTTCGGAGCTTCACGGCGCACGCCGCTCATGTCATTGGCCCACTGCCACAGGAACCACGCGGCGAGCGCGCCGAGCAGCAGCCCGGCGCCCCACTTTACAAAGCGCATCGGCGACCTTTTCACCGGCAGCGGCTCGATCGGAAGTTGTGCGGTCATCACTCAGCCCTGCGTCGGTTTGCCGGTCACCAGACCGACCTGAGACAGTTCGAGCCGGCGCAACAGATCCAGCACTTCAATGACCTTCTGGTACTGCACCGTGGCGTCGCCGCGCACGATCACCGGGAAGTCCGGGTTCTGCGCTTTCTCGATACGCAGGCGCTCTTCCAGCTCGGCCAGGGTCACCGGGTAGGCGTCGAGGAACACCTGACCGCCGTCGTTGACCGAAATCGCCTTGGTCTTGGCTTCCGACAGCGACACCGAGGCGCTGGCCTTGGGCAGGTTGATCTGGATCCCGGAGACCTGCGCAGTGGCGGTGAGGATGAACATCACCAGCACCACCATCAGCACGTCGACCAGCGGGGTGATGTTGATGCTGTCCACCGCTGCATCTTCGTCATCGTCGTGGGAGGCATTTACGGACGCCATGGCAGTGTTCCTCAGGCCGGTACGGAGTGGTTGGCGTGATGGCCGCGCTGATGCGCCGCTTCGCTGGACTGGCCTTCGCCGTGCATCTCCGCCAGACGAGTGATGAACTCGTCGACGAACACGCGCATGTCGGCGCTGACTTCCTTGTTGCGGGTGATCAGGCGGTTGTAGCCAAACAGCGCCGGGATCGCGACGAACAGGCCCATGGCGGTGGCGAGCAATGCGGCGGCCATGCCGGGCGCGATGGCGTTGATGTTGACGTCGCCGGCCATGGCCGTGCCGAGGAACACCACCATGATCCCCAGCACGGTGCCGAGCAGGCCGATGTACGGGCCGCCGGCGATAGCGTTGGACAGGGTCGAGAGTTTCGAACTGAGCGCCTGGTTCTCACGGGTGCGCACGCCGTCCATCGAGCAGCGGATCGCTTCAATGGTCGCTGCGGACACCGAAGAGGTATCGGCGCCCTGCTCGCGGCGGGTACGGATTTCCTTGACCGCCACCGAGTACAGGCGCCACAGCGGCGAGTGCTGCAGACGCTGGGCCAGTTGCGCGTCATCGGCGAACATTTCCAGACGGGTACCGACCTTGGCGAACTGCTCGCGGAAGTCTTCGTTGGCCTTGCTCACGCGGCTGAGGGTGCGGTTCTTGCGCAACATGATGATCCACGACTGGAACATCATCAGCACCAGCACGGCGATGATCACCCAGGCATCCACCGGTACCGCGTTGAGCAGGAAACCGAGGCTGCCGAAGCCGAAACCGGACTGTTCCTCGTCGACGCCGTAGGCCACCAGTTTCGACTCGGCGCCTTGCGCGGTGGCGTCGGCCAACAGCAACGGCGCCGGACGCGCGACTTTCGACAGGCGCAGTTCGTCGATGGCGCCCACGAATGGCTGGTACGGGCCAGCGGCCAGATCGCCGCCAATCGCCATCACCGAATTGAACGTCGGCATCGCTTGCGCGAGGGTCGCACTCTCACGACCGTTGATGTACAGGCTGACTTTCGAACCTTCGGCAGTCAGCGCGACATGCTGCCATTGCCCCGGATTCAGCGGCTGAGTGGCCACGGCGCGCTGGCCGTCGATCTCCACGAACGGCACGCCTTGATTGACCCCGACCAGCAGACTGTTGGCGCCTTCGCGGCGGGCGAGGATCAGTTGCTCGCCATTGGCCTGATCCAGACGCAGCCAGGCGCTAAAGGTGAACGCGCCGCCAGCACTGTGCTGCAACGACGGACTGGCCGGCAGCAGCAACGGCTGGCCGCTGAACTGCAAGGCGCGTCCGATCACACCGTCAATCGCCGCGCCAGTGGCGCTTTGGGCGGTGTTGCCGTAGGCGGTGGTGTCCTTGGCCGGGGTGCCGGTGGCGCCGTCGAAGTGATACAGCGCGGTGTAATTCGGATCGAACGTCAACTGCCCATTGCCGGTGGCCGGGGCCTTCTGGTTGCCGTAGTACATCCAGATGTCCTGACGCTGGCCGCCCTCGACATTCGGCACATCGACCCAGATCAGCGCCATGCCCATCAGCGCGTCGAAGCTTTCGATCTGGTGGTTGAGCACGGTCTTGTCATCGGCGGCAACGAAGCGCAGGTCCGAGCCGTCTTCCTTGACCCCGTCGAAGGTGAAGTTGCCGGTGTGCAGGCGCACCAGCAGCGCAGTGCGGCCCAGGGCCTGATTGATCCCGGCGCCCTGCGGCGTGGTGTCGACGGCGATCTGTTTGCGGTAATGCCAGTCGTCCTGCCACCAGGCCTGCGCCGTGGCCGGGAGCACGAAGCCCAGGCAGATCAACAACGAAAGAATGAGGCGCTGCATGAACGTGCTCCTTTAGAAAGTGGCTTGAAGGTTGAAGTGCAGGCGCGACTCCTGCTTCGAGGTGTTCGGCCCTTCGAGTAACGGGTAGCCCCAGTCGAGGCTGCCGGACAGCCATTTGCTGAGGCTGGCGCGGGTGCCGAGGCCGACGCTGGCCAGGGCGTAACTGGCGTCCTGATCCGGCAGTTCGTCGCGCAGGTACAGTTGCGCGCCTTCGGCAAAGGCGTAGAAGCGCCATTCCTGCATCCAGCTGCCGGCGTATTTCGCCAGCGACGGCGTGCGCAGCTCCTGACTGAGCAGCACGCCGTCATCGCCGGTGCGCTCGGCCGCCAGATAGCCGCGCACCGAGGTCGCGCCGCCAGCGGAAAACTGTTCGTTGGAGACCAGTGGCCCCGACGCCAGCTGGAACGCGCCTTTGCTCGCGCTCTGCCAGTCGTTGTCGAAAGTCCAGGTGAAATTGCTGTCGCCCTTGAGCAGGGCGAAACTCGGGTTGGCGCGGTAGCGTTTGTAGTCGAAGTCTTCGTCGGAGCTGCCGTAGCCGAAGAGGCCGCGGGTGGCCGCGACCAGGCTCAGACCGAGGCCCAACTGACTCTTTTCGCTGTAGCGATAGCCGTTGTAGGCGAAGGTGAACGGCGCGTATTTCAGCGGCACCTTGTCGCTCTCGCCGGACAGGGTCAGGCGTTCGTCGAAGTCTTTGAAATCGATGCCGGCCGACAGCGAGTTCGACCAGTTGTCGCTGGACGGGATCGTGTAGATCGCCGCTACGCCGTAGGAATGGCCCTTGCCGAGCACGTTGCTGCCGCCGAGGGTGGCGACGTTGCTGTCGGACTGGTAACCGGAGAACTGCACGCTCCAGCGCTCGGTCAATGGCGCGGTGTACGAGCCGGACCAGACCTTGGCGTTGTCGGTCTCTTGCGGTGCGGTGAAGAACGTCAAGTTGACGCTGTGCCCCAACTGCCAAAGGTTGTTGTAACCAAGACTGGTGACGGTGCGCAGTTTTTCGGTGTCGGCGCTGTAGTCGTTGTTCAGCCCGACGCTGGCGGTCCACGGGTTCTGGTCTTCGACCTGCAGGTCCACGTCCATGGTGCCGGGGCGCTGACCTTCACGCACCAGCGGCATCACCTGGCGGCCCGGGGTTTTATTGAGCTGCGCCAGTTCGCCCTGAACCTTGGCGAAGTCCGGCACCTCGCCCTCTTTCAGCGCCGGGACGTTGTCGCGGATGTCCAGCGGCGAATAGTGTTTGGCGCCGACCACACGCACCCGGCCGACCTTGGTTTCGCTGACTTGCAGGTAGACGATGCCGTCCGCCACCGCTTGCTCCGGCAACTCGACGAACACCGATTGGTAGCCGCGCTGCTGATAAGCCTTCTGCAAGGCATCACGGGCACCTTCGATGTCAGTCATGGCTTTTTGCGGGCCGAGAAACGGATACACCGCCTCTTCGATGGCCCGTGCGTCGAGCACCGTGTTGCCGCGCACGAAGTATTCGTTGACGTCCACCAGACGTTGCGGCGCGGCGCCTTGGGCGGCCTCTTCGGCGAATGCCGGTTGCGCGCCGGCCGTCACCAGCAGCCAGCCCCACAGCGCCAGCCGTGACGTGAAAATCTGATCCACACTACCCCCTGAATTCGCGATGACCTGTTGGCGCTGTTGCGCGCCTTGTGTGTTGCGTCAGTTGCTGACCGTCGAGGCACCGCTGTGCTTGCCGAGCCAGGTGTGCAGCAGCGCGAAGTTCAACGAGAACTCGGGCATTTGCAGCAAGGCACCGCAGAACACTTCGCCGATGATTTTTTGAATGAGCTGCACCGCACGCGGGTTGTTGAGCAACGTGGCGATGTCACGACTGAGGACGTTGAAGCTCCAGACTTTCTGGTTCAGGCCAAGACCGACGAACCAGCGGAACAGCAGGTTGTAATTGAGTTGCTCATACAGTTGCTGCTCGCTGGGCACCGAATACAGCAGTTGCAGGAGCAGGATGTGCATGACGGTTTGCGCGGGAATGAGCATGCCCGGCTCGACATTGAGCTCGTGCAGCAGGCCTTGGTGGGCGTCGAGCAAGTCATCGATCTGCGGGCGCAGCAACACCAGCGAATGGCCGGGCGGAATGTAGCTGGAGACCTCTTTCAAGGCGCCCTGCCAGTCATCCTGCGAGACGATCCAGACCCACGGCGCGCCGTAGCGATACACCGAAACCGGCTTCTTGCGCGCGGCCTCGACGATCTTCGACAGGCGCTGATCGAGTTCCTGCATGCCCACTTTCGAGTAGCGTTCCATAGTCCCCATTGCCTCACTCCCGGCGTCCCGCCTCGGCTTGTGAAAAGCGCCCCGTTGGGCCCCTCAAGCGCGTTACATAGGCATGACCGGACTGGCTATGTGCTACCGAACTTTTGTCATAAAAGCTTCATTACAGAAATTGATAGGGATTTGACAGACCACACAAAACCCTGTGGGAGCGAGCCTGCTCGCGAATGCGGTGTGCCAGTCAATTAGATGCTGACTGACAGGACGCCTTCGCGAGCAAGCCCGCTCCCACAGGGGGGGCTGAGGTGTTTTTGGGTCAGGTGTAGACCGGCCAGGTGTCGACAATCTTGCCGCCACGCACTGCCAGCAGATCACCGAATTGCAGGAGGACGGCTTCGGTCTGGGTCGGGCGCAGAAACACTTGATCCTCGACGGTCAGGCCGACGGCGTTGGAACCGTTGACCATTTCCTGATTCGAGCTGCGTCCGTACACACCATTGCTCTGTAACCCCGGCGGCGATTCGAACTCGGCCATCCAGTTGCCGCCATAGATGAAATAAGTCTGCCGCTGATTCGGGTCCCACCACGAAAACAATTTGGAATTGTCATCCAGCGCCGGAATGTTCACCGCCCCCGTACTCTTCAACACAGGCGTGGCGATGTAGGTCGCCGGCACGTGGTCAACCAGAGAAGGCAGGTCGTAATGCGTCGGCTTGAGCATCGCCGTGCCCACCGAAACCTCGGTGCTCAACTGCTCGTTTTCATGGATGCGATAACTCGGGCTGCCGGCGGTGTTCAGGCACAGGTTGTCATTCCACAACGTCGGATACTGCTGGCGGGTGAAATCGACGCAGCGCTGATAAATCACCATCACCTTGGCGAACAATTCCTCTGGCGATCCGAGAATCCCCGGCACGCCCATGCCCACGAACGGGTCGTAGCCCATGAACCCGGCGAACTGCAGATGCTGTGGATTGGCGCTGATCAGCGTGAGCATCTGCCCCAACACATTCACATCACTGACCCCGCCGCGATGCAGGCCGACATCCAGTTCGATGTTGATGCGCATCCGCGTGCCCAGCCCTTGCGCCAACGCCAGGTATTGCTGCAGCCGTACAGGCCCGTCGAGCAGCCATTGCAGTTGCCTGGAAGGATCGAACGAGCCTTTGTGGTTTTGATAAAACAGCTCGGCTGAACGCACCGGCAACGGCTTGCCGAGCAGAATGTCGGACTGCGGAAACGTGACCGCATCGTGATTGAGAAACGGCTGATGAAACGACATGAGTTTTTGCGTCCCGGCCCGTTGCGCGATGTAGCTCAACAGCCCCGGAGACGGCAGCGATTTCTCCACCAGACGCAATTGCTTGCCGCCGCGCTTGACCGACTGCATCACCACGTCGATGTTGTGGTCGAGGCGATCCAGATCGATCAGCAGCACCGGGCGCATAGGGCCCTGGTCTTTCAGTTCTTTATTCAGCGCGCGGAAATACTCACTGTACGGGCCGCCACGATCACCCGGTCGCAGCCAGGCGCCTACGCCCACTAACAAAGCGCCGACACCCAGCGTGCCGAGGAGAAAATTGCGTCGATTGACCGCCATCAGCTCACCCCCAGAATCGACGACAGATGCGCATTGAGAAAGCGTCCGCTCGGGTCCAGCGCCTGACGCACGTCGACAAACTCGCGCCAGCGCGGGTACAGCGGTTGCAGATTCTTCGCGTTGAGCGTGTGCAATTTGCCCCAGTGCGGGCGGCCGTTGTACTTCCAGAAGATCGGCTCGACCGCGGCGAAGAAGTTGTGATGATCCATCTGGTAATGCTGGTGCACCGAGATCGAACAGCTGTCGCGGCCCTCGAACATGCTCAGCGGAATGTCGTCGGCCTTGACGTAGCGGTACTCGATGGGAAACCAGGTGCGCAGGTCCTTGTCCTGAATCAGCTTGAGGATTTCACGCAGGCAGGCCGGGCCGTGTTCGGCGGGCACCGAGTATTCCATCTCGTTGAAGCGCACGGTGCGCACGTTGGCGTAGATGTCGAACGAGTCGCCGACCCGGTCATCGAAACTCGCCATATGCCGCAGGCTGTTGAGCAGCGTGCGGCGCAGCTCGGGGAAGTCGCTGCCGTATTTGTCGATCTTCTCGATCAGGGTCACGAACTCATTGCCGCCCTCCTCTTCGGGCGGGATCGGCGGTGTGGCCGGGTCGCTGGTTTCGTTGAGGGCGATGGACAGCGCGTAGTCGGAATGGGTGACCACGAGCATTTCCCAGTGCTGGTTTTCCCGGGTGTTTTTGTCGAGGTCTTCCAGCAGCTCTTCGGTCTTGGCGATCCACTGGCGTTCGCGCAGGCGGTAGGCCGGGCGATTTTGCAGACGGATTTTCGTCGCCACGCCCAGTGCCCCAAGGGATACCCGGGCGGCATTGAACACTTCCGGGTGGCGCTGACTGTCGCAGTCCAGCACCTCGCCATTGGCCATCACCAACTGCATGCCGCAAACGTGCGCCGAGTACGACTGAAAGGTTTTGCCGGTGCCGTGGGTCGAGGTGGAAATTGCCCCGGCGAGGGTCTGGTAATCGATATCGGCCATGTTCTGCAGCGCCTGGCCGACGTCCTTCAGCGGCACGCCCATGCGCGACATCGGCGTACCGGCGCCGAATTCGGCCTGCAGGGTGTTCGGATCGTGGTCGAGCAGCCCGGTGAAGTAGCTCAGCGACAGCAAAGTGCCGTCGGTGGGCACCAGTGCGCTGAACGAATGCGCCGAACCGACCGGGCGGATTTTGCCCTGGGCCTGACGAATCGCCGCGCTTAGTTCATCAAGATTCTTCGGCGCCAGCCGCGCCGCCGGCAGGCAACTCTGCCCGCCCGACCAGTTGCGCCAGGGAATCAGTCGCGGGGCGCGCATCAATTGTCCCAGCGCGGGATTGGCCGCCAATGCACTGAACGCGCCGACGATGCTTGCCCGTTGCAACACCTGACGCCGTGTCAGATCCATGCTCATGCGCACGCCCTTATTGTGGGAGGGGCTGGTCGGCCATGAAGCCGATCAGTTGCAGGAATTGTTCTTCGGTGCACTCGACGCACTGGCCCATCGGCGGCATGCCGTTGTAGCCGTTGATGGCGTGGTCGAGCAGCGTGTCGGCGCCCTGGCGGATGCGTGGTTCCCAGGCTTTTCGGTCACCGGTCAATGGCGCGTTGGCGGCGGGATTGGCGTGACAGAGCTGGCAGCTGTTGGCGTAGATCTGCGCCAGTACCGGGTCGGTGGGAGTAGCATTGTGAGTGGTCGCCGGCGGTGCGGATTTTTCGTCGCAGCCGCACAGCGTCATCATCAGCGCCAGCAGTAAAGTGAGTCGGATTGCCCGCATAACGATCCTCGAGGGTGGCAGCGCTTTTTGTTGTGATCACACCTTAAGGCAGGCACGGCAGCGGGTTGAGGGCATTGCCGGACAACGATGGGGGCAAACGGGGCCAGTAGAGAGTGTTCAGGCCACCCAATTCAACTGTGGGAGCGGGCTTGCTCGCGAATGCGGTGTGTCAGCAAATGAGGATGTCAGTTGAAAGGACGCATTCGCGAGCAAGCCCGCTCCCACAGTGGATCTCATAAACCAGTCAGAGCTCTGCTCTGGGGCTCTGCGTGACATTCGCGTGACATTGGCGGGTTTAAATGTCGGCGCATTCAGGCGTATAACCTGTAGAGACTTTTTGATCTGTATACAGACATCAACACGGGGTAGCGACATGACCACAGCAAACATCCTTGGCAATCTGTTCCCTTCTGTCAGCGACATCCCGGAAAAATACCGCCTCGACGGTCAGGTCGAGCAGCGCGAATACCTCGTCGATGGCCAACTGCGGCGCTGGGACGGCCCACTCGCCACCGTGCGCAGCCCGGTGTATCTGCACGGCGAAAACGGCGATGAACAAGTGATTCTCGGCAGCACCCCGCTGCTCGACGCCGACACCGCCCTCACCGCCCTCGACGCCGCCGTGCGTGCCTACGATCGTGGTCAGGGCCTGTGGCCGACCCTGCGCGTGGCCGAACGCATCCAGCACGTCGAAGCGTTTCTCGGGCGGATGCGCCAGCAGCGCGAAGCCGTGGTCAAGCTGCTGATGTGGGAGATCGGCAAGAACCTCAAGGACTCGGAAAAAGAGTTCGACCGCACCTGCGACTACATCGTCGACACCATCAACGCACTGAAAGAACTCGACCGCCGCTCCAGCCGTTTCGAACTGGAACAGGACACTCTCGGCCAGATCCGCCGCGTGCCGCTCGGCGTGGCACTGTGCATGGGGCCTTACAACTATCCACTGAACGAAACCTTCACCACGCTGATTCCGGCGCTGATCATGGGCAACACCGTGGTGTTCAAACCGGCCAAGCTCGGCGTGCTGCTGATCCGCCCGCTGCTCGAAGCGTTCCGCGACAGTTTCCCGACCGGCGTGATCAACGTGATCTACGGCAGCGGCCGCGAAACCGTCAGCGCGCTGATGGCCAGCGGCAAGATCGACATCTTCGCCTTCATCGGCACCAACAAGGCCGCCAGCGACCTGAAGAAACTGCACCCGAAACCACACCGCTTGCGCGCCGCGCTGGGCCTGGATGCGAAGAACCCCGGCATCGTCCTGCCGGAAGTCGATCTGGACAATGCGGTCAGCGAAGCGGTCACCGGTTCGCTGTCGTTCAACGGCCAGCGCTGCACCGCGCTGAAGATCCTCTTTGTGCACGAGGACGTGGTCGACGCCTTCATCGAAAAATTCAACGCCAAACTCGCCACCCTCAAGCCGGGCATGCCGTGGGACAGCGGCGTGGCGCTGACGCCGTTGCCGGAGTCGGGCAAGGTCGACTATCTGCACGGTCTGGTGGCCGACGCGCAGAGCAAGGGCGCACAAGTGGTCAACCCGAATGGCGGCGAGAGTCGCGAGTCGTTCTTCTACCCCGCCGTGCTGTACCCGGTGACGCCGCAGATGCGCGTGTACAACGAAGAACAGTTCGGCCCGGTGGTGCCGATCGTGCCGTACCGTCACCTCGATACCGTGATCGATTACGTGCTGGAATCGGACTTCGGCCAGCAACTGAGCCTGTTCGGCACCAACCCGGTGGCGATCGGCCGACTGGTCGACACTTTCGCCAACCAGGTCGGGCGGATCAACCTCAACGCCCAGTGCCAGCGCGGCCCGGACACCTACCCGTTCAACGGGCGCAAGAACTCCGCCGAAGGCACGCTGTCGGTACACGATGCCCTGCGGGTGTTTTCGATCCGCACACTGGTGGCAACCAAGTTCCAGGACAGCAACAAGGACCTGATCAGCGAAATCATTCGCGGCCGCGATTCGAGCTTCCTGACCACCGATTACATCTTCTGACGAGGACTTTGCACTGAGCACCTTCAGCACCCAACGACTGCCACCGCTGCTGCGGCGAATCCTGCGTCCGTTGCTGGACCCGTACCGCCGCTACCAGCATGCCCGACTGATTCACGCGGTGCGGGTAGCGCTGGGGCTGCTGGCAACCATCCTGCTGACCACCGGCATCAACCTGCCCCACGGCGAGTGGGCGTCGGTGACCATGCTGGTGGTGATCGGCGGCCTGCAGCACCACGGCAACATCGGCAAGAAAGCCGCCGAACGCGCCACCGGCACCCTGATCGGTGCCGGCGTCGGTCTGCTGCTGGTAGCGCAACAGGCATGGCTGGGCCTGCCGTGGCTGACCTACTTTGCCATGGCGGTGGTCTGCGGGTTCTTCTCCTATCACGCGATCGGCAAGGGCGGGTACACCGCCCTGCTCTCGGCGATCACCGTGTTCATCGTTGCCGGACATGGTGACAACCCGATCACCGATGGCTTATGGCGCGGGGTCGACATCCTGATCGGCATCGCCCTGGCCCTGGCATTTTCCTTCGCCCTGCCGCTGTACGCCGTGTATTCGTGGCGCTACAACCTGGCCGATGCCTTGCGCGACTGCGCCACGTTGTACGGGCGAATCATCAGCGGCCAACCGGTCAGCGCCGATGAACATCTGAAGCTGATGGGCCGGGTGACCACAGTGATGGTGCAACTGCGCTCGCTGATGCCTTCGGTGTCCAAGGAAGTGAAAATCTCCATGACCGAGCTGGACGCGATTCAACGCAACCTGCGAATGTGCGTCAGTACCCTGGAAATCCTCGGCAACACCCGCCCGGATGCCAACGACCCCGACGCCATGGCACACCTGCAATCGGCACTGCGGGCCGAGCACCGGGTGATCCGCGTGCAACTGATCGGCATGGCCCGGGCCTTGAAATCCGGCGCCACGCAACGCCTGCAGCGCCCGCTGGAGTTGCCGGACGCCAGTCTCGACACGCCGGTCTACAACACGCTGGACGGTTACCGGTTACTGACCCGACAACTGGCCGCGAACATTGGCGAGCTGCGCCAACGCCTGGCGATGACGGCGCCGCGCTGGAACATCTGAATCAGCGGAAAAATCCATGTAACAAAGCCGACATCATCACTACAATGCGCCGCACAATGGATGTGACATGGACGCATAAATGCAATTCAGGAAGAGTATCAACGCCCTGCGGGCACTGGCCGTGCTCGCGGTCGTGCTGTTTCATTTCAAGGTGCCAGGGTTCGAGGGCGGGTTCGTCGGCGTGGACGTGTTCTTCGTCATTTCCGGCTTCCTGATGACCGGCATCATCGTCAATGGCGTGCAGCAGCAGAACTTTTCCCTCCTCGGTTTCTACGCCTCCCGCGCCCGCCGCATCATTCCCGCCCTGCTGGTCCTGTGCGTTGCGCTGCTGATCTTCGGCTACTTTTATCTGCCGCTGGATGACTTGCGCGAAACCATCCGTACGATCAAGAGCAGTCTGCTGTTCAGCTCGAACTTCAGCTTTGCCCAAAGCGGCAATTACTTCGCGGCGCCGCTGCATGAAAACTGGTTGCTGCATACCTGGTCGCTGTCGGTCGAATGGCAGTTCTACCTGCTTTACCCCGTGCTGATCATGGGGCTGCACCGGTTCTTCGGCACCGATAAAACTCGCTTTGCCTTGCTGGCCGTGGCGCTGATTTCGCTGCTGGCGTCCATCATCGTGACCCGCGTCAACCCGACGTTCGCCTTCTACATGCTGCCCACCCGCGCCTGGGAAATGATCGCTGGCGGCCTGGTTTTTCTGTTTCCACTACGATTGAGCCAGCGCGGCGGCGCGATTTGCGAAGGGCTCGGTCTGCTGGCGATTGCCGTCAGCGTGCTGGTTTTTTCGGAGGCGGATCTGTGGCCGGGCTACCTGGCACTGGTGCCGGTGCTGGGGACGATGCTGGTGATTCACGCCAACACCCGGTCGATGTTCAGCGGCAATCCTGCGCTGCAATTTGTCGGGAGCATTTCCTACTCGGTGTACCTGTGGCATTGGCCGCTGGTGGTACTGCTTTACCTGTGCGGGCTGTTGAGCAGCTGGCCGCACGTGATTGGCGCAATCATCGCCTCGTTCGCCCTCGGCACCCTGTCCTTCTATCTGGTGGAATCGAAGGTGAAAAAAGGTACGAGCGCTACTCGAACAGTGATCAAGTTCGCGTCACTGACGGTAGCGGTGGTGGCCGTGTCGGCAACGACGTCGTCGCTGGTCAAGCAACACCCCGACTGGCGCCCGGCACTGGTCGAACTTGGTCAGCCGGAATACACCAGCAAGCTGTATCCGCAGGAGTGCTACCCGAATGCCTATGCGGCGGCGGATTGCAAACTGGGCACGGGTGATGTGTCGGTGATTCTGTACGGCGACAGCCATGCGCAATCCACCGCAGCGGCGGTGCAGATGGAAAATCCTCAGGCGGCACTGTCATGGTCACGGGGCGGTTGCCCGACCCTGACGCACTTCGCCATGCACGACAAGACCGTCGAAAGCCAGTGCCGGGGCTTCAATCAGGAAAAGCTGCAACAACTGAAAACCGCGTACGCCGGGGTGCCGGTGGTGCTGTTCAGCCGTGCGGCGCTGTATGCGGATTCGGGCCGGGAAAACAGCTACCGGATTTCCTTTCCCGAGCGCCAGGCCACGTTTGCCGAAGCGTATACCGAAGAGTACGTCAGCACGGTCTGCTCGATCGCGGAAAACCATCCGGTGTACATCGTCAAACCGATCCCGGAGATGCCTTTCAGCGTCTACAAGGGCTTGAATCTGAATCAGCGCTTGTTCCGGCAAAACACAGACATTTCCTTGCCGTTGCAGGCCTATGAAAAGCGCAACCGCATCGCCATCGCAACCATCGAAGCCGCCGCCAGCCGCTGCAACGCGACGGTGATCGACCCGACGCCGTACCTGTGCCCCAACGGCAATTGCATGGGCTCCATGGACGGCGTGCCGCTGTACTTTGACGACAATCATCTGGTGGATGCCGGCAATCAACAGCTCAAAGGCCTGTTCAAGGATCTGATCAAACCGATTTGAGCTGGCGCCGTGCTTTCAGGCCCCAGCCCTGTTGCATCCCGGCGGCGGCCAGCAGAATTGCTGCCACCCCGATCCATTGCAGGATCTGCAGGCGATGGCCGAAGGCGAACCAGTCGACGAAAATCGCCGCAATCGGGTAGATGAAGGACAGCGCACCGGTCAGGGCAGTCGGCAGTTTCTGGATCGCACCGTACAGCAGCACGTACATCAGGCCGGTGTGGACGATGCCCAGCGTCACCAGACTGGCCCAGGCTCCATTGGTTTGCGGCAGGCCGTTGAAGTGCGCGAACGGCGCGAGCAACAGCACTCCGGTGCAGACCTGGATCAGCGCGATCAGATGCGGCGGCGTGCCGGTCAGGCGCTTGATGATCAGCGCCGCCATCGCGTAGAGCAACGCCGCCCCCAACGCCAGCGCAATCCCCAGCAGATACTCGCTACCGCCCTCGCCCTGCCCGCCATGGGCACTGACGATCGCCAGCATGCCGAGAAAGGAAATCGCCAGCCAGAACAGCTTTTGCAAGGTGATTTTCTCGCCGAGAAACAGCGCCGCCAAACCGACCAGCATGAACGGCTGCACGTTGTAGACCGCCGTGCCGATGGCAATCGAGGCGCGGGAATACGAGCCGAACAACAACACCCAGTTGCCGACAATCGCCACCCCACTGAGCACCGCGAGCAGGAACGTGGTGCGGGTCAGAATGCCCGGACGCAAGAAGCCGAACGCCGCGCATATCAGCAGCAAGGTGCCGGCGCCGAACACGCAACGCCAGAACACCACATCCAGCACCGGTTGCCCGGACACCAGCACGAACCAGCCGATGGTCCCGGAAATCAGCATGGCGGCGGTCATTTCCAATGAACCACGGCGGATTGTGTTGTCCATCATCGATCTCCCTAAGCGTTTGACGAAAGCGTGGCAAAAGTATGCCAAGCCGACCACGAGCGCCTCCAGCGCAAAAAGCAGGCTAAACTCGATTTCTGCCTTTTTTATCGTGGGTGGTTTCCCTTAAATGCCTAATACCGGAGTTGCCCCATGACCGACGATATCGACCAGATCCTCATCAGCGCCTTGATGGACGACTCGCGTCGCTCGCTCAAGGCATTGGCGCAAATCAGCGGCCTGTCCTCACCCAGCGTGGCCGAACGCCTGCGCCGCCTGGAGGAGCGCGGCGTGCTCAAGGGCTATACCGTCGAGATCGACCCCAAATGCTTCGGCTATCAGCTCCAGGCGATCGTCCGGGTGCGACCACTGCCGGGGCAATTGCAGGAGGTGGAACGTCAAATCATGTCGATCCCGGAGTTCACCGAGTGCGACAAGGTCACCGGGGAAGATTGCTTCATCGCCCGCCTGCACGTGCGCTCGATGGAACAGCTGGACACCCTGCTCGACCGCCTCAATACGCTGGCCGAAACCAACACCGCGATCGTCAAGAAAACCCCGGTCAAGCGCCGGTTACCGCCGATGGCGTGAGTGCTTTTTGCGCCTGCTCGGCGTAGATTGAGGTTTTTCCGGCGAAAGGATTGGGCGGTAATGAGAATTCAGGCAGTGATGCTGACGGTGTTGATGCTCGGCGGGTGCGGGACGGTGCAGACCGTCGTGCTCAGCGACAAGGCTTCTGTGGACCAGCTGAAGACCAAGAAAAGCTACTGCGGCGCTGTTCCACGCATTTACAGCGGTGCAACCTACGACTTCTGCATGCTGCACGCCGAAAAGCCGGATGACGTCGACGCGTTCAATTACAACAACGCCTCCCTTGGCCTGGTGGTCGATGCAGCAGTCTCAGGTGTGCTGGATACGTTTCTGCTGCCCTACACGATTTACAAGCAACAGGCCGATGGCAGCATCGTGATCAACTGATCCGCTTTTCGCAGACAACAAAAAACCCGCCGAAGCGGGTTTTTCGTTATTTCACAACAGCGATCAGTCGTCGCGGCTCATGATGCCGAAGATCTGCAACAAGCTGATGAACAGGTTGTAGATCGATACATACAGGCTGATGGTTGCCATGATGTAGTTGCGCTCGCCACCGTGGATGATCGCGCTGGTCTGGAACAGAATGCACACCGACGAGAACAGCACGAAACCGGCGCTGATCGCCAGTTGCAGGCCGCTGATCTGGAAGAACATGCTCGCCAGCGTTGCACCCAGCAACACGAAGAAACCGGCGGTGATGAAACCACCGAGGAAGCTCATGTCCTTGCGGGTGATCAGCACATAGGCCGAGAGACCACCGAACACCAGCGCGGTCATGGCGAATGCCGAACTGACCACTTCTGCGCCGCCCTGCATGCCCAGGTAACGGTTGAGGATCGGGCCGAGCAGGAAACCCATGAAACCGGTCAGCGCAAAGGCGGACACCAGGCCCCACGCGGAATCACGGAGTTTGTTGGTGAGGAAGAACAGCCCGTAGAAACCGATCAGCACCACGAAAATGTTCGGGTAGCCGACACGCATCTGCTGCGCCACGAAAGCCATCACACCGCTGAATGCGAGGGTGAGCGCCAGCAAGCCGTATGTGTTGCGCAGGACGCGGCTAACCTCTAGCTGCTCAGCCTGCACGCTGTTGTGAACTGCGTAATCCTGTTCGCGCATGGCGACACTCCTGTTGGTTTGAAACGTTCAGTGGCAAAGATCATAACAGACGCTCTGTAACAAGCCATGCACAGAGTTTGACAGTGTGTTTCATTCAGGTATTATGGCGCCCGCAACGCAAACGGAGGTGTGGCCGAGTGGTTTAAGGCAACGGTCTTGAAAACCGTCGACTGTAACAGGTCCATGAGTTCGAATCCCATCGCCTCCGCCATATTTGATACGACAAAGCCCTGATTATTCAGGGCTTTGTCGTTTCTGGCGCTTACGAAAATTTCTGCCTCTCGGTATGTGTTCCATCCTGATTCACTGTCTTTGCAACTGGTCGGAATAAACTCATGATCAAGGTTTTACCGCACAACGTACTCATGGAGCTTTCGGTGAAAGCCGATTCATACGGTTTAAAGCTGAGCGATCTTGCAGCCACTTGCGAAAAGTTCGATGTTGCACCGCAAGATGTGCTGAACGAATTGTCCATTGCCGTTGCGGAGGGCTATCTACAAGGATCCTTGATCTATTGTTTTTGCGACGGTGTTATGAATGGGATCATAAATGCCGTGGTTGAAGTGGGCATGACTGACGACATGCCTCAGCCCGCGTTCTCGCTTTACCAGGCGTTCGACCAAGGTGAATGGATCCGCAGTAACGATCCACCGGAGACTGACCCCAGTGAGAAGTACACGAAGCCGGTGGTCCAGGAAATAATGGCTGCCCTTGCAGGCTAGCTTTTACAGATTGAGCAATTTTCCGTTTTTACCTGGTAAAAAGCGTTGATCGAACGGCTGCTTCTAGCCGTTTGCAGCCCTTCGCGACAGGCAGCAATCGGCTCGGACGCACTCCATTCCCATTGCCAACGGAAACCGACACACGTGTGCCAGTGTCCTCTTCTCCGCTCGCACACTGACCGCGAGCTAAAAGGCTAGTCAGGGCGCTCATGGAATTGAGCAAAAATATCCGCGATAAAATCCATGAAAACGATGGCTCGCTGGGGGAGCAGCCGATTAGCCAGGTAGACAATCTGGATCGGTACCGGCGGCGCCACGTATTCGTTAAGCAGCAATTGAAGATTGCCACTCTTCAGCCCTTCCTCATAAAGCCATTGCGGCCCCTGCGCGATGCCCAACCCTGCATTGACGTACTCACGGATCGCCTCAGGCGAGTTGACACGCAGTCGTCCGGAGATCGGCACATCAGTGTCCTTGAACCGCCAGTTGGTTCCAGTGGACAGGAGGGTATAAATGAGGCAGTCGTGTTCCTTCAGGTCGTCTGGCGAAGAGGGAGTGCCTCGTTTCTCCAGGTACGCGCGGCTGGCAACGCACACACGCTCGAACCATGCCAGTGGCCGGGCTCGCATTGCACTGTCTTCGAGGTGACCGATACGAATCGCGAGTTCTACCCCCTCGTCGACCAAATTGACGTAGCGATCATTGATTTGAAGATCGAGCGACAGTTCGGGGTAGCGCCCTAGAAAACTCGCGACGTGCGGTACGATGAAAGTGTGAGCCAATGCGGTCGGGCAAGCGACGCGCAGTAGCCCGGACGGCGCTACTTTTCCTCTCAGTGAGGACTCGGACTGTTCCACTGAATCCAGGATACGCCGCGCATCTGCGTAGTACCGTTCACCCTCGGGCGTGAGCATCAGTTTACGTGTGGATCGGTGAAGCAGCCTGGTTTGCAAATGGTCTTCAAGCGCAGCGACGTAACGACTGACGCTCGGTTGCCCTAGTCCCAGATCACGGCCCGCAGCAGAAAAACTGCCTGTCTCGACAGCTCGCACAAAACAGCTCATCAGTAACAACCGATCCATCACGCCCCTTTTCATGCGGATTTCGCATGAGATCTATTCTATTTACCCATCTTATCAGCGCGCCGGCATGAATACATAGTTGCTCTCAGAGGGCCAGTCGTCCATTTGGCGGTCCAAAAAGAGAGGAAATTCAGATGTCCCGTTTACAAGGCAAACGTACCCTGATCACTGGCGGTACAAGCGGTATCGGTCTGGAGACCGCCAAGCAGTTCCTCGCCGAAGGCGCACGTGTGATCGTCACCGGTGTCAATCCTGAGTCCATGGCAAATGCTCAAGCTATTTTAGGTAGCGAAGTCCTGGTGTTGCGCGCCGACTCAGCCAGCGTCACAGCCCAGAAGGAGCTGGCACAGGCCGTTCAGTCTCATTACGGGAAGCTGGACGTTGCCTTCCTCAATGCTGGCGTATCCGTCTGGAGGCCAATCGAAGACTGGAACGAGGAGATGTTTGATCGCTCCTTCGACATCAATGTCAAAGGCCCTTACTTCCTTCTGCAAGCACTGCTGCCGACTTTCTCCAATCCTGCATCGGTGGTTCTTAACACCTCGATAAGTGCGCACTTGGGCGCCGCGAATTCATCCGTTTATGCTGCAACCAAGGCGGCCTTCCTGAACCTGTCGAAAACGCTCTCTGGCGAGCTTCTACCGCGTGGTGTTCGAGTCAATGCGGTCAGCCCTGGTCCAATCGACACACCGCTGTATGACAAGGCAGGTATACCCGATGCCTACCGCGAGCAGGTCAACAAGGAGATTGTCGCGACTATTCCGTTTGGCCGTTTTGGCACGCCTGAAGAAGTAGCCAAGGCGGTGCTGTATCTGGCGTCGGACGAGTCTCGCTGGACGGTGGGAACGGAAATTATCGTTGATGGTGGTCGCGCACTTTAACGAGACAAGTACGCCTTTGAGTCTGAGCATTCCACCTCCTGGCCGGAAGCGTAACGCTCACGCAAGGGATGACGTTTACCCTGCTGTCCTCCGCAGAGGACGGCCATGGGTGGATTCATACAACACAGGCGAAGGCTTGTCCTGAAGTGCCACGGCGTACTCGATCGCCGTGGCGCTTACAGGCACGCTGCAACGTCTGCTCACTTCTCAAGCGTCGCCCCCTGATTACCGCCTTGCTCGGCGATTTTCGTCAGTTTTTCATCCGCGCCCTTTTCTTCTGCAAGCATGGCCTGCAGCAAGGTTGCGGCATCCTTGAGTTTCAGGTGCTGGCCATCGCGATCAGCGTGCCATAGTGAGACTTCCATCAACCCAAAGCGGTATCCAGAAACATCATCACGCCAAAGCCGAGCATCAAGCCGAGGGTCGCCGGGGTCTCGTGACCATTACGATGGGTCTCTGGGATGACTTCGTGCGACACCACAAAGATCATGGCCCCCGCAGCCAGACCCAGCGCAATCGGATAGCCCAGAGCGAAGCCACTCGACACACCCAGTCCGACCACTGCACCCAGCGGTTCCATCAAACCGGAGCCAATGGCGAACAGTGCCGCCCGCCAGGCCGAGATCCCGGTAACGCGCAAAGCCAGAGCAACCGCGAGTCCTTCGGGGATGTCCTGTATCGCGATGGCGGTCGTTAACGGCAGGCCTACTTTCATGTCGCCGTCCGCAAAACTGACGCCGATGGCCATGCCTTCCGGCAGGTTGTGCAGAGTAATCGCCAGGACGAAGAGCCAGACGCGATTGATGCGTTGAGCGTCGGGCCCGCGCCTGCCGATCTGCTGATGCTCATGGGGTACAAAGCGATCCAGACCGACCATCAGTGCAACGCCCAGGGCCAATCCACACACGACCACCGCGGCTGCCAGCAGCGGGTTGCCACACAGCGTTTGGGCAGCCTCGATTCCGGGCATAATCAGTGAGAAAGAACTGGCGGCCAGCATCATGCCGGCCGCGAACCCCAGCATGATGTCCTGGGTGCGTGAAGCGATATCGCGCAGGATGATCGCCACCAAAGCGCCCAATGCGGTCGCCCCGAAGCCTGACAGGCCACCCAATGCAGCCAGACGCAGATTTCCCTTGTCAGCACCGACCAGTGCGCTATATCCGCTGATCAGCAGCAGGCCGGTAACCAGCATCAGCGTTACCCAGAACAAGATGCCTGGCCAACCGCCACTGGACGCGATGCTCCACACGCGAATGCAGTTCAGTTTCGCGCGCACGTCCGCACCCTCAATCACTTATCTGAATCGGCCGCTTTGTCTTTCTGGATCTGCAGCGACGCCTTGCTTTTGTCGCCATCCTTGTTCGGCGCATCATTCGAACCTTCAAAACAGCCCTGCAACAGCAACATTGAGCAAAGCCCCAGGCAGGCACAGATTGTTTTCATGATCGTCTCCCGCTAAATGATTCTGTGGCGAGGGCTCTCGGCACAGGTCTGCTTGCTCAGACGGCCGGCACCAGCGGTGCTGTCCCGTCCACCTCGGCCAGCGGCACAGCACTGCCGCCCGGCGTCAGGATGACCTTGCGGCAGTCTTCCTGTTTTTTGTCGAAGATCTTGTAGCCCTCGGCCGCCTGCTCGAGCGAGAGTCGATGACTGATGATTGCGTCCGGTTGCAGGCGCCCGGTTTCGATATGCCCCAGCAGTTCCGGCAGATAACGCTGCACATGGGTCTGCCCCATCTTGAAAGTCAGGCCCTTGTCGAAAGCGTCACCGAACAGGAATCCATGGATAAACCCCGCGTACACCCCCGGCACACTGACCGAGCCGCCGCGGCGAACCGCCGCGATGCACTGACGCAGTGCCTTGCCGCTGCTGCCTTCGAGTTTGAGCGTGGCCAGCACCGTTTCGGTAGTGCTGCCTTTGGCCTCGAAGCCCACCGCATCAATCACGCCATCCACCCCACGGTTGCCGGGTGTCTGGCTGATGATAGTATCGGCCGGGTCGTCGTCCTCATCGAAATTGATCGGAATGACACCGTAGGTGCGTTGCGCATAGGCCAGTCGGTAAGCGTGGTGATCAACCATGAAGATGCGCTCGACGCCGAGCATGCGAGCGCACGCCGCACTGAGCAGTCCGACCGGCCCGGCGCCATAGATCGCCAGACTCGAACCCTGGCCAACGCCCGAATTGATCACCGCCTGCCATGCGGTCGGCAGAATGTCGGAAAGGAACAAGACCTTCTCGTCCGCCAGTGTTCCCGGCACCTTGAACGGCCCGGTATTGGCTTTCGGCACCCTCACCAATTCGGCCTGGCCGCCCGGAATTCCGCCGTACATGCGGCTGAAACCGAACAGCGCAGCCGGCGGCGGTATGCGCTTTTTATTCATCGCCGCGCCCGGTCCTGCATTGGTTGTCTCACAGGCCGCGTACAGGGCCTGCTGGCAGAAGAAACAGTCGCCGCAGGCAATCACGAACGGAATCACCACTCGATCGCCGCGCTGCACCGCGGTCACTGCCGAACCTGTTTCCTCGACAATGCCCATGAACTCATGACCAAAGATATCGCCGTGTTCGACCGTCGGTATCTTGCCCCGATACAGGTGCAGATCCGAGCCGCAGATGGCTGTGGCAGTCACTCGCAGAATGATGTCGTCCGGTGCTTCAAGGATCGGGTCCGGCACGGTTTCGACGCGTACATCGTGAGCGCCGTGGTAGGTCATTGCTCGCATGGTGCAATCCTCTGACGATGGAATTGAAGAACTGTCTCTTCAAATTCGGAAGGACTCCGCCACCGCGAGTTCACTCTGTTTTATGCATTCTGGATGAGCGGGATGGCGGCGCGGACTCAAGGCCGAATCCACAAATCAGTCAGCGCCTGCATCCTTCACGTCGATTTGCGTAATACCCACCAGACTGGCCTGCTCCAGTATCTCTTCAGCAGTCGAGTCAGCTGTTGGCATGATCAGACTGTTCTCAGCATCCCCAAAATGCAGTTCCAGCAGATGCATGGCAGCGTCGTGAATGGAGAGCTTCGACTGCTGCAACGCGAGTTGATGCGTACGGGACTCGCCGTTGAACAGGTACTCGATGGTGTAATTGCGCATTAATAACCTCAAAATCAGAGTGGCAGATAACTACCCTGACTTACCGGTCAATCGTTAGTTCAAGCGGATAAATGTTCTGCAGCTCAACTGCGAGAAAGCGTTTTCAGCCGCTCGACCAAAGCCGCTTCAAAAATGACGTACAGCTTTTCAGCATCGCCGGCACGCAGAACCTCGCTGGTTTCCAGCCCAAGCACGAAGCCATCCGCACGAGCCCCCGCCTTCACGGCGATGATCATCGAGTCTGCCCGGACAATCTGCGCCAGGAGCCGATCAGCTTCACGTTGCATCTTTTCGCTCAACACTACGCCTTCCACTTTCCTCACCTTTCATTCAATGCGACATCCAACATTTATGAGATCAAGGCTACGCCGCCGATAACGGCGCCTCAAGCCGCACGCCAATGACGCTTCGCTATTGCAGCCATCAGGAACCTTTGATGTGAACGAATCCATTTTGTTTAGTATCAAAATGGGCAGTTTCAAAAGCGTTTAGCAGTCGCCAACTTAAAAAATCATGACCGGAGAACAATGCATGCCCCTCAGTGACACCATTGACAGAGCGTTGCTAAGCGCAGAGGAACGTTCCTCTATCGCTGAAATTGAAGCTACAACCAATATTCTGCAGCTTGTTACACGCATGACCGGGACGCGGTTCGCGGCGATCGCGAAATTCACCGAGACTGACTGGATCGTCTGTTCCGCCTACGATCCGATCGAGCTTGGGATCAACTCCGGCGACACGCTGGAATTGGAAACCACGCTGTGCAGTGAGTTTCGCAGAGACCCTCAGGTGCTTTTCGTGCCGCAGATAAGTCGCGACGGCAGATTTTCCACACGCCCCGTGGTGAAGCAATATTTGATTGAAAGCTACGCAGGCGCGCCCATTTTCCTTCCTGACGGACAACTTTGGGGCGCGCTGTGTGCGTTGGACTCCAGGGCGGTGATTTTCGACGACCCGGATCTGGCGGATACGTTAGGCCTGTTCGCGAGACTGATCGGCTGTATCTTTTACGCGAATCTGACGGAGGCCGGCAGCGGCTACAGCAAGAACGTTTCAAGCGTTATCGGATAATCAAGAAACAGCCCTGAATATTCAGGGCTGTTTCATTTGTGGCCTGTGAGAATTTTGCTCCACCCTGCTACAAGGTGTAGGAAACGCCGACCTGCACGGTTCGCGGCGCCCCCGGGTAGGCATAGACGTTGCCGAATGCGCCCTCTTCATAATCACGGTCAAAGAGGTTTTTCACGTCGAGATTGAGTCGCACCTTGTCATTGATCTTGTAGAAGCTGAGCAAGTCGACAACGGTATAGCTGCCCATCGAAAACGCGGTGTTGGCGGTTTGGCCGGCGCGCTCGTCGACGTACTTGATGCCAGTGCCCAGGCCCAGTCCCTTGAAGGTGCCGTCCTGGAACTCATACATGTTCAGCAGGCTGAAGCTGTTCTTCGGGATGTTCATCAGCCGCGTGCCAGAGCGCAGCACGTTGTCCTTGGTTACCTCGGCATCGACATAGGCGTAGCCACCCATCACCCGCCATTCGGGAGTCAGGTTGCCGGCAACGTTGACGTCGAATCCACGGCTGCGCACCTCGCCGGCCGCAACGCTGAAGGTCGAGTCAACCGGGTCGGTGGTCAGCACGTTACGTTTTTCGATCTGATAGATCGCCGCGTCGACGCTCAACTGCTGATCCAGCGCTTCCCACTTGATTCCCATTTCATAGGACTTGCCCTTTTCTGGCTCGAACCCTCCGCCCTGGCGACTGGCGCCGGTGTTCGGCTTGAAAGAGCGCGCCGTGTCGGCATAGATCGCCAATGTCTCGGTCAGGTCATAGGTCACACCGATGCGCGGAGTCACCGCGTTGTCACTGGCCTGCCAGCTCTTGCCACCGGGCACGTAAGTTTCGTAGTCATGTTCGAAGCGCTCGAAACGCGCCCCGGCCAACACCTTGAGTTTATCGGTCAACGCCACCTGATCCTGCACGAACGCGGCATACGTCTTGAGGTTTTCCTTGTCGTGTGTCGGCGTGCGGGTGAGTGCCGGGCGCGGTTGGCCGTAGACCGGGTCGAAGATGTCGATCGGGTACGCACCGACGGCGCCGCTGGAGCGCTGGATGATCGACTTGTAGTCGTAATCCTCGTACTCGATGCCGGTGAGCAACGTGTGCTGCAAACCCGCGGTATCGAAATGCCCTGTCAGGTTGAGCTGGGTATCCTTGTCGGTCCACTCCAGCTTGCGATAGTTGAAATTGCGCCCCAAAGTGCGGCCGTCATCGGCAATGCCATTAGCCTCGATTGCGTTGCCCTTGAGCGAACCGTCGAGCCACTGGAAACCGCCGCCCAGGGTCCAGTCGTCATTGAGCATGTGCTCGAAACGCATTTGCGCCATGTTGTTGTCGTTATGCAGTTTGCCAGCGTCTTTTTCGCCGAAAAAACTGTCGCGCGAAGCGGTTCCCGTCTGTTTTGCGTAACGGGTAAGGCCGCGATCCAGAGGCGCGTTGTTGCGCATGAAATCGCCTTCGAAAATCAGCTTGGTCGCGTCGCTTGCCTGCCAGGTGAGCACCGGTGCGATGCCGTAGCGCTCGGTTTCGACATGATCGCGGAAAGTATCGCCGCCCTCGCCCACAACGTTCAAGCGATAGGCCAGACGCCCTTCTTCGTCGAGCGGGCCGGAAGCGTCCAGCGTGCCGCGTTTCATGCCCTGATCGTTGAGTTGGCTGCCCAGGGTGACGCTGCTTTCAGGCAACGGCTGCTTGGACACCACGTTGAAGGTGCCGCCAGGATCACCTCGACCGTAGAGCATGGTGGCCGGGCCGCGCAGCACTTCGAGGCGTTCGATTGTGTTGGCATCCGGCATGTTCGGATAGCCGCGGTTGATCGGGAAACCGTTGCGATAGAACTCGCCAGTGGTGAAGCCACGCACGGTAAACGTGGTCAGGCCCTGGCCACCAAAATTGTTCGCTCGCCCTACGCCACCGGCGTAGTCCAGCGCGTCCTGCAATCGGGTGGCGCCCAGATCTTCGACCGCATCCTTCGAGACGACGCTGATCGATTGCGCAGTTTCGTGGATCGAGGTGTCGGTACGCGTGGCGCTGGCCGAGCGCGTCGCGCGATAACCCTGCACCGGGCCGTCCGCCCTTTCGTAATTCGCCGTACCGATGACATCGGTTGCGTCCAGCTCCAGCGTTGAGGGTGATGCCCCCGTTTGATCAGCCCATGAGGCAGGCGACAATGCTTGCAGCACACAAATGGAAAGCAGGGTTCGACGCATGGAGAGGGAAACCTTTACGAATAGGCCAATGCAGGGGGTGAATCCGCCAAAAAACTCCCGCGCATGCTATACAAAATTATTCGCAATTAATACAGATTCCCATTAACAACAGTTGCCGCTGTCAATGCGGCACCGTCGCTCTGCGCCCTGCCCCGCCAAATTCTCAGGTTCCGCCCGAAAGCCCCTCGGTGGCCTGGGCGAACCTCGCACCGGCCTTGCGCACCAACTGGCGCCATTCTGTTGCTGTAATCAGCCCTTCCTGCTCCATGGTGTCGGCCATTTTCAGCAACTCGTCGTATTGATCCTCGGCGTCCATACGGATCTCTGGCTCTTCCAGTAATTTTCGCCAGGCGGCCAACGCCTGCTCTTTGCGAATGTCGCTCATGGTCATTACCCCCGGACTTGTAAGTCGGTAGAGGGCTGCGGTTCTGGAGTGTTCAGCGGCGGCGACTGACGGCGCGACAGATGGTTTTCGTTGCGGCCTCGAAAATGAAGCGGCCCAAAGCAGCCGTTGATGCACGACTGCTTTGAGCCTGAGAGCGATTGCCTTCCAGGATGGCTCAGTGCGGGCTGGCCGTCGGACGTACCACAATCTCACTTACATCAACATC
Organism: Pseudomonas sp. S3(2024); assembly: GCF_036861315.1. Lineage (NCBI taxonomy): Bacteria > Pseudomonadati > Pseudomonadota > Gammaproteobacteria > Pseudomonadales > Pseudomonadaceae > Pseudomonas > Pseudomonas sp. S3(2024). The sequence continues at coordinate 92,862 of NZ_JAZAQQ010000011.1, forward strand.
GTCGGGCTGTTCGATGGCATAAGCGAGTGCTCGTGCAATGGCGTCGGCGTTGAGCGCCACACGCCGGAAGGCTTTCATTTCCTCGCGTGCCACCTCATCGGAAATCGTATCGGCCAGTTCCGACTCGACGACACCCGGGCACACCACCGTGACGCGGATCTTGTCGGTTTCCTGGCGCAAACCATCCGAGATGGCGCGGACGGCGAATTTGGTCGCGCAGTACACCGCGGCGGTTGGAGAGACCGCAAGACCGCCAATCGACGAGATATTGATAACCTGCCCGTACCCTTGCGCCTGCATGTCCGGCAAGACCGCAGCGATACCATGCAGCACCCCGCGCACGTTGACATCGAGCATCTGGTTCCACTCATTGACTTTCAGCGAGGCCAGGGGAGACAGCGGCATCACGCCCGCGTTATTGATGATCACGTCGACCTTGCCATGTTGCGCCTTGGCGAACGTCACGAACGCCTGCATGGATTGCAGATCGGTGACATCCAGTGCGCGGGCGCTGGCCGAGCCACCCTCGGCCCGGATCTCGCTGACCAGTTGGTCCAGACGCTCTGTACGGCGGGCACCGAGTACCACATGGGCACCTTTGCTGGCGATCAGCCTGGCCGCCGCTTCGCCAATACCACTGCTTGCACCGGTAATCAGCACGACTTTGTTGTGAATGTTCGACATATCCGTAGCTCCTGCTCTCAGCATTGAAGTTCAGCAGCGACCGCTGAAGTGCGGGCGTTGCTGCGGGGTACGTCGAAAAGATTAAGGGCACATGCCTGCTCGGCGCGTGCCGAAACCTGCGCAACTTTTGCCTATTCGTGTCGGTGTGCATCAATCTGCAAAACAGATAAAGCAGCGATGCTCAAGCCCCACGGAACTCGCTGGGCGTTACGCCCACCTCGCGACGAAATACCTGAGAGAAGTGACTGGGGCTTGAATAGCCGACCTCCAGGCCGACGTCGATGACACTGCGCCCGGTCTCGAGCAACAGCTGCCGCGCGCGAATCATGCGCAAGCGGATGAAGTACTGCGAAGGCGAAAAACCCGTCGCACGCTTGAACAGACGGCTGAAGTGGTATTCGCTCAGCTCGGCCAGTCCGGCCAGCTTTGCCAGACTGAATTCAGCGCCCAGATCCGCGCTCATGGCGTCAGTGACTTTGCGCAGCTTGTAGGCTTGCAAAGCGTTGCTCCGACGTCCGCCTCGGGCCTCGGCGCGATAGCTGCGCACCAGATGTACGGCCAGCGCCTGTGCCAGCGAGCGGGCAAACAGAGCGCTGGGCGAGCGCTCCAGAACCAGTTCGGTGCGCAACTGCTCCATGACAAACGCGACGCGCGCGTCGCGTGCCCCGGAAATATCACGCAAACGCACAGCTCCCCCGTAATCCCCCAACAACTCACGCGACGCGTGCTCGATCAACGGCAGCCCCAGATAAAGGTGCATGACTTCAAAGGTGTCGGCCCCTTGAGTCTGCCAGCGCATCTCATAAGGCTCGTCGGAACTGGTGAGGAAAAAATCGCCCGCGCTGACCTCCGCCGCTTCCCACTCGCCACCCGGCACGCGCTCCTCCACCCTCGCCGACCCCGCCAGAACCAGGACGAGCAGCGGTTCCACCACCGCAGGCACGAGAATGGGTTCAACCACGCTGCCATGGGTAAAAAACCGGATCACGATGTCCTTGATTTCCGGACACGCTGGCAACGCCTGCGGCTCGCCCGGCAGGTAGTCTCCCATCGACTGCCCGGTGATGCGCAAGTCCTGGGAGGAAGTGGACTTCTGTTGCAACGCCGTTTGCCCGGTATTGGTCATGAACATGCCCTTTTGCTGAGATTCAGCGCAAAACCCCGACAGCCGGGGCAATCTCCCGAAAGCCGACCTCGCCCCGCTGCGAGACAGTAGGCCCGTCGCCGATGACAGCGCCTTGCGGGCGCCGACCCGGCCAATCCCTACTCGATCAAAATGCTGGAGAACATCATGACCGATATCAAGCACAGCACACCAAACGAAGTGGCCGGTAAAGTGGCTCTGATCACTGGCGCGGCCAGTGGCATCGGCAAGGCCATCGCACTACTGCTGCATGCCCGCGGCGCCAAGGTCATCGCCGAAGATATCAACCCTGAGGTAGAGGCGCTGGCTCGCCCCGGGCTGGTACCACTGGTAGCCGACATCACTCAGGACGGGGCCGCCGAACGCGCGGTCGCATTGGCCGTCGAGCAATTTGGTCGACTGGACATCCTGGTCAATAACGCCGGCATCATCATCAACAAACTGGTCATCGACATGACTCGCGAAGACTGGGAGCGCATTCAGGCGGTCAATGCCACGGCGGCATTTCTGCATAGCCGCGAAGCGGTCAAGGCGATGATGCCGAATAAATCCGGTTCGATCGTCAACATCGCGTCCTACGCCTCCTACTTCGCTTTCCCCACCATCGCCGCCTACACCGCTTCCAAAGGCGCACTCGCGCAACTGACGCGCACCCTGGCGCTTGAAGTCATTGGCCACGGCATCCGCGTCAATGCCGTCGGCGTCGGAGATGTGGTGACCAACATCCTCAACAATGTAGTCGACGATGGTCCGGCATTTCTCGCCCAACACGGCGAGGCCGCGCCGATCGGCCGTGCGGCACAACCGGAAGAAATCGCCGAAGTGGTCGCGTTCATCGCCTCGGATCGTGCCAGCTTCATGGTCGGTTCGGTTGTCATGGCCGACGGCGGCATGACCGTCACGGCCGGTTGAGCCATTACAGGAAAGATCCGCCCGCAAGCCCGAGAGGATCAGGCAAATCTGCGGCAGTTTTGTTCTGACACCTCTGCGCTCGGCTACGTAATCTGAAAGCACGCAACGGATGCAGACACAGGCCACGGCAGGCCGCTCGGATTGAATGAGGACTGAGGAGAAAAGCTGATGAAAAATGCCAGACAAATCACGCCTGACCATCGTTACGCCGGGATGTGGGTCACCGCCGATGGATTCATCCGTCACGAGCTTCTGACCACTGGGCGTTATGACGAGGCCCGTGGTAAAAATAACAGTGCTTATGAAGGTCGCTACGAAATAACCGGTGACTATATCCAGTACTGGGACGACACCGGCTTCACCGCTGACGGGCATTTTCATGACGACGTGCTGTATCACGCCGGCATGGTCCTTTATCGGCAATGAGCACTTTAATGATGTCGGGTGAATATCGTCTGCCTGGACAGTTCCGGGCAGACGCTCATGGACACTTGTGAGAGCCTGAAATGCAACAGAGCGATGCTTTCATCCTGCAAAACACGGCCATCTACCGTGACGAACTGGTTCGCTTGCTGACGCAACGGTTTAGCGCATCCGGGGTCTATGAGACAGCCATAGCGTCCTTGCATGTGATCCGTTTTGACGCGCCTTCGGAGCTGATCCACACCGTGCACAAGCCGGCACTTTGCCTGATCGTGCAAGGACAAAAAGAAGTCGGCCTGGGTGACGACCATTACCTGTACGACCCGCTCAGTTACCTGGTGGTCTCAGTGACACTTCCCGTTTCCGGGCGCGTGTTGATGGCCAGCCCGGAGGCGCCCTACCTGTGTATCCGCATTGATTTCGAAGCCACGGAAATCGCGCAGGTCATCGCCGATTCGCCCCCGACGGGCGTCCCGGACGAGCCGGAGCTTGGCCTGTTCATTGAAAAGGTCGATGTGCCTCTGCTGGAAACCATGCTTCGGCTGGTCCGGCTACTGGAAACACCGAAAGACATCGGCATGCTCGCGCCCCTCGCCCTTCGCGAGCTGTATTACCGGCTCCTGCGAGGTGTGCACGGTCGTCGTCTGTATGAGCTTGCCCTCGTTGACTCGCAAACACGCCGGGTAACGCGGGCAATCGATTGGCTGAACAACCACTACACCCAACCCTTGCGCATCGAAGAACTCGCGCGGGTCGCAAGTCTCGGCAGCTCCACATTGCATCATCAATTCAAGGCCGTGACGGCCATGAGTCCACTGCAATACCAGAAACAGCTTCGCCTGCAGGAAGCCCGCCGCTTATTGCTCGGCGAAGGGCTGGATGTGGCGAGTGCCTGCTATCGAGTGGGCTACGAAAGCCCGTCGCAATTCAGCCGGGAATACAGTCGCCAGTTCGGGTGTCCGCCATCAAGAGACACCCAGCGGGTTCGCCGCCCGGCGTGAAAGTCAGCCTGACGGCGATCTATCGGATTAATGCCCACCAATCACTTCACAAACCGGTTACGCCCCAGCGTCTTGGCGTTATACAGCGCCTGATCGGCGACCTCAATCAACCCTTGCAAGGATTGCAGTTGGGCCCCCGAGACCGTAGCGATGCCGATACTCACACTCAGCCGGCCGAACGGGCTGGACGGGTGTGCGATGTTCGCTTGCTCCAAGCGTTCGAGGATCAACTGCGCGACCACTGCAGCACCGTCACTGTCGGTGGCCGGCATGATCACGCTCAGCTCCTCGCCGCCGTAACGCGCCACCAGATCCGAGGGGCGCCGTACACAACCTTCGAGGATTGTCCCGACCTTCTGCAGGCAGGCATCGCCGGCGACATGCCCGAACGAGTCGTTGAACAGCTTGAAGTAATCGATATCGATCATCAGCAACGCCAGCGTCGTGCCGTCACGTTGTGCGCGTCGGGCTTCCATGGCGAGGCTCTCATCGAAGCAGCGCCGGTTGGCCAGGCCGGTCAGGGCGTCCTTCATCGCCAGTAACTCAAGCTGACGATTGGAGGAAAGCAACTGCTGCTGCGTCCCGCGCAATTGATCTTCAGCCCTGGTACGCCTGCGAATATCGAGAATCAGAAACCAGCCGATGAGCCCGGTAAGCCCCAGCAACCCCGCGACCACCACTGCCGACAGCCAGGCCTCCATGCGCCACGCAGCAAGGGCTTCGCGCTTGCCGAGGGCGACGGTGGTGATCAGCGGCAGCCGGTCGCTCTTGCGGAAGGCATAGAGCCGCTCGACGCCATCGAGGCTGGAAGTAAATGACGCGGTGCCGACCGATCGATCGACCAGATACTTCTCATAGATCGGCGACTTGGAAAAGTTACGCCCCATGTCCTGCTCGCGGAACGGATAGCGCACCAGCAACGTACCGTCGGTATAGGACAAGCCGATAGCACCCTCCTGGCCCACATCGATCTTGCCGAACAGGCGCAGGAAGTTTTCGATTCCCAGGGTCACCGCCACCACACCGGCAAACTCGCCGTGCGCATCATTGAAACGGCGGCTGACGGTGATCACCCACTCCTGATTGGAGCGACTCTGGATCGGCGGACCGATAAAGGTCTCGCGGCTCGGGTCGTCACGATGATGGATGAAATAAACACGATCACTGCTGTTGGCCCCGGCCGGAATCGGTCGGTTGGACGACATCAGCCAACGGCCCTGATTGTCGTAGATGGTGATGCCGCTGAGCTGCGGCATCAGCGGTTCCTGACGATTGACCAGAGCGCTCAGACGCTGGATCTGCGCGGGGCCACTGCCTTCGGTTTCCAGACGTTCGACGATTCCGAGCAGCAGCAACGAACTCTGGCGAACGATCCCTTCGGAATAAGTCGCCAGCGCCTGGGTCAGGTTCAGGCCATGAACGTTTACCTCCTCCAGTGCGCGCTCTCGAGAGGCCAGCACTTTCCACACCGTCAGTGACCCGAGGGAACAACCGATCACCAACAACAAAAGCACAACCAGGCGGGTATCACGCTTCACATTACTACCTTTGGGAAAGTCCGGTTTCCGTTCCTGCGGCGGGTCGACCGACTCGATGACTGCAGCCGCGTGTCCTTGTCGCGCGCAAGGATACAAGCAGCACTGACTCGCTGCAGCAACAGATTATGTGACGCAAAAAACGTACTTCTGAATTGCACGGCGTCGTCCGGAAAAAAAGCGTGCTAAAGACTTCAGGAAGGACTTGCGCTTGGCGAAACAGCGACAAGAATGCCAGACCAAACCATCGCCAGGCTTTCAGAATCCGCTTGGCGCCCACCGTCAGAAGCCAACTTTCTGACGCCTGTTTCACGACCCTTTCGTGATGTGTTGCCAAGCATAAAATTTTGGCACTTTTGCACAACAAGTTGACATCCAAAAGCATGCCACGGGCCACCGATATCATTAGAGTATGCGCCCTTAAAAAGGAAAGGACTCTTGATGACTCAGTCACTCTCACGGCGCGTTGTGGCGATTACCGGCGCCCTGGGGAATCTCGGCGAGACCCTGGCGGACATGGCCGCAGCCCAGGGCGCGGATCTGGTGCTGATCGATCAGGCGACGATGGCGATGCCCAGCTCGCACAATCGACTGGTCCTGTCCGGCATCGATCTGACCTCCCTTGCCGATTGCCAAGCAGTCGCCCACCAGATCAATCGCTATTTCGGACGCCTCGACGCCCTGGTCAACGGCGCCGGAGGCTATGCGTGGGAGCCGTTGCTGGGCAGTGCGATAGAGGCCTGGGATCGGCTCTACTCGCTGAACCTTCGAACCGCATTGAACGCCAGCAAAGCCTTGCTGCCATTGCTGCTGCAATCCTCGGCGGGACGCATCGTCAATATCGGATCGAGCATGGCGGCGAAGGCCGGGCTGGGCATGGGCGCTTACGCCGCGTCGAAATCCAGCGTTTTGCGCCTGACCGAAAGCCTCGCCGAAGAACTCAAGGACATGAGCATCACGGTCAATGCCGTGTTACCGAGCGTGCTCGACACCCCGCAAAACCGTGAAGCCATGCCCGACGCCGAGCACCAGCGCTGGGTGACACCGGCGCAACTGGCGGCGGTCATTCTGTTTCTGATCTCGGAACAAGCGTCGGCCGTCACTGGCACCGGTATTCCGGTGATCGGGCGCATGTAGGGTCTATTGACGCCGCGCGCCTTGGCGACGTCGCTTTCTTCACCTTTCGGAAAAGCAAGATCACCGGATTACCGGACTTCCCCTCCCCCCATGCGACCCGCCACTTCCAGCGCTGCCTTCGTTAACCACGTCCTTGATGTCGCCGAACAATACGGCTGCGATGGCGACTGGCTGTTGCAGCAGACCGGACTCTCACGCGAGCAGTTGTCCGACTCGATCGTGCGCATTCCCATGCGCCAACTGCGTGCCTTGCTGGAACTGGCGGCGCTCAGCAGCAACCTGCCGCATTTCGGCCTGCTGGTCGGCGCCGCCGTACGCCCGGGCACCTACGGCGTACTGGGTTATGTGCTGATGACCAGCGCGACACTGGGCGAATCGCTGAATATGATTCTGCGTTTCGGCAAGATCGTTTACGACAGTCCGTCCAGCCAGACCCGAATCGTCATCGGCGACGGCCGCGTGACCCTCGAAGATCAACGCATCAGTGAACTGGAGCCCTATTGCGCCCTGCATCAGGAAGCGCTGATGGTCGGCTGGGCAGCGTTCGGCCGCTGGTTGATCGCCAGTAATCAGCCGATGCTGGAAGTCCGGATGATGCATTCGGCGGTGGGCGAACCGGCGCTGTATGAACACTTCTTTGGTTGTCCGGTGCAGTTCGAGGCCGGTTGCAATGCGCTGGTGTTTGCCGAGTCGACACTCTCTACACGAATCCAGGGCGCCGACCCGCGCATGCATCGCAGCATGCTGCTGGAGGCCGACTGGCAGTTGTGCCTGTCGTATCCGGCGTTTTCGGTCACAGATCGATTGCGCGCGCTGCTCACCGAGCAATTGCCGACCGGTGATTTCAGCCTGAAAAGCCTGGCCCGGCAGCTGGCGATTTCGCCGCGCACCTTGCAGCGCAAACTGGCGGCCGAAGGGGAAAACTTCAATCAGGTGCTGGAAACCATGCGCATGGAACTGGCCGACCATTACCTGCGCCGCACCGAGACCAGCATCATGAACATCGCCCTGATGCTGGGTTACTCGCAGGCCAGTTCTTTCAGCCATTCCTTCCGTCAGGCCCGCGGGATTTCGCCAGTGGATTACCGCAAGTTGCTGCGCGCCAGATAAGCCCGATCACGGTTTCAGCTGCAGCAGCGGCTGGCCCTTTTTCACCACATAGGTCGCCAGTTCCACGCCTTGGTCCTGGCCGACGTTCTTCGCCACATGGGCCACGCCTGCCGGGATGAACAGCGAGTCACCGGCCTTTAGCGTGACCGCCGGCCGCCCCTCCAGTTGATACTCCAGCGTGCCGCTGAGCACGTGCGCCACTTCGACACCCGGATGCGCATGCCGCGGCGCGGTGACACCCGGTTCGAAATCGATACGTGCCTGTATCACCTCGCGATCCGCGTCGCCCAGGTCCTGACGAATCAGGTCGGTACGGCTCAAGCCCTGCTGCCAGCTCATGGCCTGAGCGTCTGCCGCCTGCGCCAGGCCGGTGAATGAAACCAGTGCGGCCACAGTGGCCAGAATCAGTGTGCGTTGCATGCAATTGCCCTCTCGACAGTCATGGTGTGAAGGCCTGCACTGTGACTGCCGGGTGTAGCGGCCATGTGTCGAAAAACCCGCGTTTGGTCTCGCCGTGTATCACGTGCAGAGCTGGATACACGGCCATACAAAGCACACCGGCTGTGTACCACAGTGTGTACAGACACCCCGGCGATACATGAACTTGAATCACCGCGCTTTTTCGACATAGGCCAGATACGTGCCGGCGTTCAAATGCCTGCAAGGTTTGCCGGGCTCAGCCCGCACCTGCCCCCGACAGGATTGCCAAGGAGACTTCAGCATGAAAAACGCAGCATTCAACCGTATGAACATCCTCGCCGTGGCGCTGTTCGGCGCGCTGGCGGCGACGCAAATGCCAACGGCCGCCGCCGCGCAGCCGGCAACCGGCGACCACAACGTCAGGTATTCCGCGCCCTCGCCGTTCGGTCCGCTCAAGCATGTGAAGGCCGGGCTGCTGGATGTGGCCTACGCCGAAACCGGCCCGGCGCAGGGGCCGGTGGTGATTCTGCTGCACGGCTGGCCGTACGACATTCATAGCTATGACGAGGTCGCGCCGGTGCTCGCCGCCAAGGGGTATCGGGTGCTGATGCCGTATGCGCGGGGTTATGGCGACACGCATTTCCTCTCCGATCAGACGCCACGCAACGGGCAGCCTGCGGCGCTGGCCAGCGACGTGATCGACTTCATGGATGCCCTGAACATCAAGCAAGCGGTGCTCGGTGGTTACGACTGGGGCGCACGTTCGGCGGACATCGTCTCGGCGCTGTGGCCGGAGCGAGTCAAGGCATTGGTCTCGGTCAGCGGCTACCTGATCGGCAATCAGGCTGCCGGGCAAAATCCGTTGCCGCCCAAGGCCGAATTACAGTGGTGGTATCAGTTCTACTTCGCCACCGAACGTGGCCGTGACGGCTACCGGAAAAACACCCACGACTTCGCCAAGCTGATCTGGCAGCTCGCCTCGCCGAAGTGGGCGTTCGATGACGCCACGTTCGACCGCAGCGCCAAAGCGCTGGAGAACCCCGATCACGTCGCGATCACGGTGTTCAACTACCGCTGGCGTCTGGGCCTGGTGCAGGGCGAACCGCAATACGCGGCGCTGGAGCAGAAACTCGCCAGCGCCCCATTTATCAGTGTGCCGACCATCACCCTCGAGGGCGATGCCAACGGCGCGCCGCACCCGGCGCCTGAGGATTACGCCAAGCGGTTCACCGGCAAGTACCAGTTCCGCCTGATCAACGGCGGCATCGGCCACAACCTGCCGCAGGAGGATCCGCAGGCTTTTGCTCAGGCAGTGATCGACGCCGATCACCTCTGAGGTCGAAGGCAGAAAACGCCTCGGTCTATTTGACCAGGCGTTTTTCCCTGGACGGGCGATAACCGAAAAATGCGCTGTAGCACTTGCTGAAATGGCTCGGCGAAACGAAACCGCAGGCCACCAGCACTTCCATCTGCGACAGCTCGGTGTGCTGCAACAGGCGCCGGGCTTCGGTGATGCGCAATTCCAGGTAATAGCGCTGCGGCGTGGTGCCCAGTTGCTCCTTGAACAAACGCTCCAGCTGTCGCCGCGAGCGCCCGGCGTACACCGCCAGTTGCTCCAGCTCCAGCGGCTCCTCGAGGTTGGCGTCCATCAGCTTGACCACCTCGCGCAACGGTGCACTGACGCAGAGGTTTTCATCCGGTTTGATCCGCCGATACCGCGACTCCTCGAATGCCAGAATGTCCTCGATGCCCTCGACCAGCGCCTTGCCGTGCAGGCTCTTGATCCAGTCCAGCGCCATATGGAAAGCCCCGGACGGACTCGACGCGGTGAGCCGGTCGCGATCGATCACATAAGGTTCGCTGCTGACCTGAGTGGCTTTGGCAATTTCCGTGAGTGCGGGACGGTGTTCCGGGTGGATCGCGCAACGATAGCCATCGAGCAGCCCGGCGCGGCCGAGAAACCACGCACCGTTCCACAAACCGGCCAGACTGACCCCACGCTCCGCCGCCGAGCGCAGCAGGCTGTTCAACTCCTCGCTGGCCTTCAGCTCAGTGCGGTAGCCGCCACACACCACCAGCAAGTCCAGATCCGCAAGGCTGGCGGCGTCAATCCGCGCATCCGGACGAATCACCAGCCCCAGATCGCTGATCACCTCACCCTCACCCAGCCCGAACGTGCGCGAGCTGAACAGTCCGGCGCGCAACAGGTTGGCGGTGATGATGGTGTCCAGCGCCTGGGTGAAGGCCGGCAGTGAAAAGTGCTCCAGCAACAGGAAACCGGTGCGGGTGATGCGGGTCTCGGTGGATTGCTCATTCAGATAGCGGAGGTTTTTACCCTTCATGCCTCCGCTGAATTGACGTCGTTCGATCAAGGTCTGGCCCATCGGTCATGTTGTTATGCGCCGATAGTTGGCTCGATGGGCCAAAGAGTCAATCATGCTTGCGATCGATCACTCAACCCGGCGAGCAACGAGCGGCGCATGTTGCGCCATCAGCTCCACGATCCAGTCAATGAACACCCGCAGTTTCAGGCTCACATGCCGGTTCGGCGGGTACGCCACGTAGAGCGGCATCGGCTCAAGTTGCCAGTCCTCGAACAGCGGCACCAACTCGCCCCGGGCCTGATGCGCGTGCGACATGTACCTGGGTAACCACAGCACGCCCATGCCGGCCAGACCTGCCGCAAGGTATGCGTTGCCGTCATCGACGGCGAGCACGTGGCGGCCCTTGATCTGCAGGTGCTCGCTGCCATTGTGCAAGGCGTAAGGCACCGGTTTGCCGGTGCGGGCCCAGAGAAAACCGACCACCCGATGATGCGAGTCCTCCAGCTCGCGTGGATGCTGCGGCGTGCCGGCACGGGCCAGGTAACTCGGCGCGGCGAAGACCCCGAGTTGAAGATCGGCCACCCGCCGCGCCATCAGTGACTGATCAAGCAATTCGCCGCCGCGCACCACGCAATCGACGTTCTCATCGATGATGTCGACGATGCGGTCGCTGACACCCATGTCGATCTGAATGTCCGGATAACGCGCATGAAACTCAGGCAATGCCGGCATCAGAATCAGCCTCGCCAGCGGGCTCGGCACATCTACGCGCAAGCGTCCTCTGGGCAATGCCGACGCGCCGGACAGACTGGTTTCGGCGTCGTCCATATCGGCCAACAGCTTGATCACTCGCTCGTAATAGATTGCGCCATCGGCAGTGACGTTGACCTTGCGCGTGGTGCGGTTGAGCAACCTGACCCGCAGCCGGGCTTCCAGTTGCTGGACGAGCTGAGTGACAGTGGTCTTGCTTATGTGCAAGGTCTCGGCAGCCTTGGTGAAACTGCCCGCCTCAACCACCCGGGCGAACGCCTGCATTGCATCGAAACGGTCCACTTTGCGCCCTCGGATTGTTTGGAATCTGCAAACAGTGAACGCCAAGCTTGCGCGTTTATCGCCACTGCGCAAGCCCCTACAGTCACTCCATCAGCAACCACCCAACAATGATGGAGACACCCATGACCCAGCGCGACGTCGTTTTCCCGCCAGCCCGCCATGCGCTTTACGAGCGCCATCGTTATTCGCCAGCGATTCGTTCCAACGGTTTTCTGTTTGTCTCGGGGCAAGTCGGCAGCCGTGTAGATGGTTCGCCCGAGCCGGATCTGCAGAACCAGGTGCGCCTGGCGTTCAATAACCTCAATGCGATCCTCGATGCCGCCGGTTGCAGCTTCGCCGATGCGGTGGACGTCACGGTGTTCATGATTGATCCGCAATCGACCTTCGAAACCATCTGGGAAGTGGTGCCGGAGTTCTGGGGCAGCGCACCGTATCCGACGATTACTGCGGTGGGCGTGACCTGGCTGGCCGGGTTTCAGTTCGAGATCAAGGTGATTGCCAAACTCCCGGAAACCCCATGATCGTAATCCGGGGTAAAACATCATCGGACACCGCTGCTGGCCTTTGACAGCGCCGCTGCGTATAACCTCGCCGTTTCGTCTAACCTGATTGAGCGCCCGCGCGCGACACCGCGCCCGGTGGCGCTTAGAATGCGACGCTCATGAAACGGAGATTTCCATGCTCAAACGAACCCTGGCACTGACTGCTGGTCTGGCCCTGTCTTTTTCTGCTCTGGTGGCGCATGCCGCCGATGTGTTGCGGGTCAGCGCGATTCCCGATGAAGCCCCGACCGAATTGCTGCGCAAGTTCGAGCCGCTCGGTGCGTACCTAGAGCAGCAGTTGGGCATGAAGGTGCAGTTCGTTCCCGTGGCCGACTATCCGGCCGTGGTCGAAGCGCTGGCGACCGACCGCCTCGACATGGCCTGGCTGGGTGGTTTCACCTTTGTTCAGGCACGCCTGAAGACCGACGCCACCACCCCGGTGATCCCGCTGGTGCAGCGCGAGCAGGATGCGCAGTTCACCAGCAAATTCATTACCGCCGACCCGAACGTCAAGAGCCTGGCCGACCTCAAGGGCAAGACCTTTGCCTTCGGCTCGGTGTCGTCCACCTCCGGCAGCCTGATGCCACGTTATTTCATGCTGAAGAACGACAACATCAAGCCTGAAGCCTATTTCAGCCGCGTTGCCTATTCCGGCGCGCACGATGCCACCGTGGCTTGGGTTCAGGCAGGCAAGGTCGATGCCGGTGTGCTGAACGCCAGCGTCTGGCAGAAACTGGTAGACGCCGGCAAGGTCGACACCAGCAAGGTCCACGTGTTCGCCACCACCCCGGCCTACTTCGATTACAACTGGACCGTGCGCGGCACCCTCGACCCGGCGCTGGCGGCGAAGATCAAAAAAGCCTTCCTCGACCTCGACCCGGCCAACCCGGAGCAGAAGAAGATTCTTGATCTGCAGGCGGCCAGCCGCTTCATCGACACCAAGCCCGAAAACTACAAGGGTATCGAGGAAGCTGCTCGCGCTGCCGATCTGTTGAAATGACCCTGAGCCTCAAACAAGCCAAACTGCACCACGTCAACGGGGTCGATGCGCTACGCGGCGTCGACCTGCAGATTGGCGCGGGCGAACAGGTGGCGATTATCGGCCCGTCCGGCGCCGGAAAATCCAGTCTGCTGAACTTGCTGGCCACCGCGTTGCGCCCCAGCAGCGGCGAAATCGAGGTGCTGGGCGAACGTCCCTGGCACCTCTCCACTCGTCAACGGCAACGCCTGCGTGCGCGCATCGGCCTGGTGCATCAAGCCCCACCGCTGCCGCCGCGCCAGCGCGTGGTAACGGCGGTGCTGGCCGGTAAACTCGGCCAATGGAGTTTGGGCAAGAGCCTGCTCAATCTGCTGCACCCGACGGATATTCCCGGCGCCCGTGCGGCCCTCGCCCGCCTGGATCTGGGCGACAAACTCTTCGCTTACTGCCAGCAATTGTCTGGCGGCCAATTGCAGCGCGTGGGTATTGCCCGGGTGCTGTATCAGGCGCCGGAGATTCTGCTGGCGGACGAACCGGTGTCGGCGATGGACCCAGTACTCGCCGGGCACACCCTGTCGATCCTCTCGCAGCACGCGCGGACGCATAACGTCACGCTGGTAGCGAGCCTGCATGCAGTGGAACTGGCGCTGGCGCACTTTCCGCGCATCATCGGTTTGCGCGACGGCCAGATCCTGTTTGACAGCCCGGCCGAACAGGTCAGCCGCGAGATGCTCGACACGCTGTACGTCAACGAGCAATTGCAAAGCCCGACGACGCCCAATGCGCCGCTGATTGTGCAGATCCCGCGATGCTGAGGGCCGATTCACGCGACCCGGCCGCCGCGCCGCGATTACTGCTGACCCTGCTGGCACTTGCCTTGCTGTGGCCGGGCATCCAGCTCAGCGAACTGGACCTTGGCGTGCTGCTGCACAGCGACAGCCAGACCGAAATGGGCCGCTTCATCTCCGGATTCTGGCCACCGGCGCATGACCACGATTTTCTCCAGTTGCTGCTCAAGGCGACCCTGCAAACACTGGCCATCGCCACCGCAGGTATGGCTCTGGCGCTGCTGCTGGCGGTACCGGCGAGCCTGATTGCCAGCCGCGCGCTGTCCTTGTCGGCGGCGTCCCGCGGCGGCATTCCCAGTCGGGTCGGAAGCTTGCTGCGCTGGCCGGTGCGCGGGCTGCTGATCTTCTTGCGCAGCGTGCCCGAGATTGTCTGGGCGCTGCTGTTTGTGCGTGCCGTGGGCCTCGGCCCGGCGGCCGGTGTGCTGGCAATCGCCATCACCTACAGCGGCATGCTCGGCAAGGTCTACGCGGAGATTTTCGAATCCACCGACCAACGCCCGGCGCACGCCTTGATGCAGGCCGGCAGCGGGCGGCTCGCGGCGTTCGCCTACGGGATTCTGCCGAATGTCGCGGCCGAGCTGCTGTCGTACACGGTGTATCGCTGGGAGTGCGCGATTCGTGCGTCGGTGGTGATGGGATTTGTCGGCGCCGGAGGCCTCGGCCAACAGATCGACCTGTCATTGCGCATGTTCGCCAGCGGTGAAGTGGCGAGCATGTTGCTGACCTTTTTGATTCTGGTGCTCGGCGCCGACCAACTCAGCCGCCTGCTGCGCTGGAGGCTGACATGAATCGCCTGATCAATCTGTTGCTGATCGTCGGCATTGGCGTCGCGGTTATCGCCTCGTTCGGTTACCTCGAACTCGATCTCGGTGAACTCGGCAGCGCCACCAGCCTCAAGCAGATGGGTGCCTACGCGCAGCGCTTTCTCAGCCCGGACCTGAGCGCCACGCATTTGCAGGCGATCCTCAAGGGCGCGCTGGAAACCCTCGCCATGTCGGCCCTCGGCACCCTGCTCGCGGCGGTGTTCGGCATCCTCCTCGCGCTGCCCGCCGCCGGACGTTTCGGCTGGCCGCTGCAAAGCACTTCGCGGCTGGTGCTCAACGGCCTGCGAGCGATTCCGGAATTGGTGTGGGCGGCGTTGATGGTGCTCGCCGCCGGCCTCGGCCCGAATGCCGGCACCCTGGCGCTGGCCCTGCACACCACCGGGGTGCTTGGCCGGTTGTTCGCCGAAGCGCTGGAAAATACCCCGCCGGAACCGGCCGAAGCGATCCGCTTGCAGGGCGGCAACCCGGTGCTCGCGTTCTGCTACGGCACCCTGCCCAACCTCGCCCCGCAGTTGCTCGCGTATTGCCTGTATCGCTGGGAAAACAACATTCGCATGGCCAGCGTGTTGGGCTTCGTCGGTGCCGGTGGTTTGGGGCAGATGTTGTATGTCAGCCTCAGCCTGTTTCAGGAAGCGCAGGCCAGTACGGTGATTCTGGCGATGCTGATTCTGGTGCTGGGCGTGGATTCGCTGAGTGCGTGGAGCCGGCAGCGCTGGGTCAAGGCCTGACGGGCAAGCCTCACTGCGCCGTCGCCAACCGGTACTGGCGCGGGGTGAATCCGGTGGAAGCCTTGAACTGCCGGGTGAACGCGCTGTGGTCGGTATAACCGCACTGCAGCGCCACTTCGGTGATCGGCAAGTCGCCGTGCAACAGCCGATGCGCGTGCTCAAGACGCACTTTCTGGATCATCTGCCGCGGCGTCAGGTGGAACACGCGCTTGCAGTAACGCTCCAGTTGCGCCACTGAAATCCCGGCGATGCGCGTCAGTTCGCTCAGGCTGACGCGCTGATTGAAGTTCGCCCGGATGTATTCATCCACCGCCGCCAGTCGCTGATACGCCGGATGAGTTTCGCTGGCGGTTTGCAGGTCGACGGAAATTCCCGCCAGGCCGATGATCCGGTTATCGCGGTCGTACAGCGGACGCTTGTGGGTCAGGCACCAGCCCGGTTCGCGGCTGCCGTACAGATGCAGTTCCAGCTGATCCTCCAGCACAAACCCCTCTTCCAGCACGCGCCGATCCTGCTCGGTGTAGCCCGGGCCCAATTGCGCCGGAAACACCTCGGCGCTGGTCTTGCCCAGTAACGGTCGCAGGTCTTTCAAACCGCAGCGCTGCACCAGCGTCTGGTTGGCCATGACATAGCGCGCCTGCAGATCCTTGATGAAGATCGCCGCGTTGGGAATCACGTCGAGCATCGGCAACAGCAGCGCCATGCTGGCGAGCAGATCGTCGAGGCATTGCGGTCGGCTCGCCTCGTTCTGCTGGCTCAGGATCGCAAACGCGTTCTGCGGCATGCCTCTCACTCCCCACTCGGCTTTATCACTTGCAGGCAGATTGCCCCATGGCTGACAGCCTGTCGAGCCGGGCCTTTGCCGTTGGCCATTGTGCTGATTTCGTCATCGTCACCGGCAAAAAACATCAATCGCCCATCGCCTGATGAGTTCACTGTAGCGCCACTGCACGCCCCTCCAACAACCAACAAGAAGGCGACGCTATGACAGGCCAAGGCAAGTTCAAGAAACAACTTTCACTGATAGACCTCACGTTCATCGGACTGGGGGCGATCTTCGGTTCGGGCTGGTTGTTCGCCGCCAGTCACGTGTCAGCCATCGCCGGCCCGGCGGGGATCTTTTCCTGGCTGCTCGGTGGTTTCGCCGTGTTGCTGCTGGGCATTGTCTACTGCGAATTGGGCGCCGCGTTGCCGCGTGCCGGTGGCGTGGTGCGTTACCCGGTTTACTCCCACGGCCCGCTGCTCGGGTACCTGATGGGTTTCATCACGCTGATCGCGTTTTCCAGTCTGGTGGCGATCGAAGTGGTCGCCTCGCGGCAATATGCGGCAGCGTGGTTTCCCGAGTTGACCAAGGCCGGCTCCAGCGACCCGACCGTGCTCGGGTGGTTCGTGCAGTTCGGGCTGTTGTGCCTGTTTTTCCTGCTCAATTACCGCAGCGTGAAGACCTTCGCCATGGCCAACAATCTGGTCAGCGTGTTCAAGTTCATCGTGCCGCTGCTGGTGATCGGCGTGCTGTTCACCTTCTTCAAACCGGCCAATTTCGAAGTGCATGGCTTTGCGCCGTTCGGTCTGTCCGGCATCGAAATGGCCGTGTCGGCCGGCGGGGTGATCTTCGCTTATCTGGGCCTGACGCCGATCATCTCCGTGGCCAGTGAAGTGAAGAATCCGCAACGCACGATCCCGATTGCGCTGATCCTGTCGGTGCTGCTGTCCACCGCGATTTACGTGTTGCTGCAAACCGCTTTCCTCGGCGGCATCCCGACCGAAATGCTCGCCAATGGCTGGGCCGGCGTCGCCAAGGAACTGGCCCTGCCGTATCGCGACATCGCCCTGGCACTGGGCGTCGGCTGGCTGGCGTATCTGGTGGTGGCCGATGCGGTGATCTCGCCCAGCGGCTGCGGCAACATCTACATGAACGCCACGCCACGGGTGATCTACGGCTGGGCGCAGACCGGGACGTTCTTCAAGATTTTCACCCGCATCGACGAAAAATCCGGCATCCCGCGCCCGGCGCTGTGGCTGACCTTTGGCCTGTCGGTGTTCTGGACCCTGCCGTTCCCGTCGTGGGAAGCTCTGATCAACGTGGTCTCCGCCGCGCTGGTATTGAGCTATGCGGTGGCGCCGGTGACGGTGGCCGCACTGCGCCGTAACGCGCCGGACATGCCGCGTCCGTTCCGGGTCAAGGGCATGAGCGTGCTTGGGCCGCTGTCGTTCATCATCGCCGCGCTGATTGTCTACTGGTCGGGCTGGGGCACCGTGTCGTGGTTGCTCGGCCTGCAAATCCTGATGTTTGTCATCTACCTGCTGTGCGGGCGCATGGTGCCGACCGCGCACCTGAATCTGGGCCAGCAAGTGCGCTCGTCGGCGTGGCTGATCGGCTTCTACGCCGTGACCATCGTCCTCTCCAAGCTCGGCAGTTTCGGCGGCATCGGCGTGCTCAGTCATCCGTTCGACACGGTGATCGTCGCGGTCTGCGCGCTGGGCATCTACTACTGGGGCGCCGCCACCGGCGTACCGGCACGCCTGATTCGTCTGGAAACCGAGGACGACGAAAGCGAAGCCGCTGAATCCTTCACCCATTCGGCAACGGGCCAGCGCCCTGCTCACGCCTGACCTTCACTCAAGGGACGAACCATGAAACGACTGCACATCATCGATTCCCACACTGGCGGTGAACCCACGCGCCTGGTGATGAAAGGCTTCCCCGAGCTGCCCGGCAACAGCATGGCCGAGAAGCGCGATGCCTTGCGCGAGGGCCACGATCAATGGCGCCGCGCCTGCCTGCTGGAGCCGCGTGGCAACGACGTGCTGGTCGGTGCGCTGTACTGCGCGCCGGTGTCGCCGGATGCCACCTGCGGGGTGATTTTCTTCAACAACGCCGGCTACCTCGGCATGTGCGGCCACGGCACCATCGGCCTGGTCAACTCGCTGCATTACCTGGGGCAGATCGAACCGGGCGTGCACAAGATTGACACGCCGGTCGGCCCGGTCAGCGCCACCCTGCACGAGGACGGCGCGGTGACTCTGGGCAACGTTCCGGCCTGGCGCTACCGCAAACAGGTGCCGGTGGACGTGCCCGGCTACGGTCGCGTGTTCGGCGACGTCGCCTGGGGCGGCAACTGGTTTTTCCTGGTTTCCGAGCACGGTCAGGACCTGCAGATGAGCAACGTCGAAGCCCTTACCGAGTACACCTGGGCGATGCTCAAGGCTCTCGAAGCCCAAGGCATCCACGGTGAGGACGGCGCGCTGATCGACCACGTCGAACTGTTTGCCGACGACGCCCACGCCGACAGCCGCAACTTCGTCATGTGCCCGGGCAAAGCCTACGACCGCTCCCCCTGCGGCACCGGCACCAGCGCCAAACTCGCCTGCCTGGCCGCTGACGGCAAACTCGCTGAAGGCCAGGTCTGGACCCAGGCCAGCATCACCGGCAGCCAGTTCGAAGGGCGCTTCGAATGGCACGGCGAGCGCGTGCGCCCGTTCATCACCGGCCGCGCCTACATGACCGCCGACGCCACCCTGCTGATCGACGAGCAGGATCCTTTCGCGTGGGGCATCTGACCTGCCCCGTTTTTTTCGACTTGAATGAATGTCCCGAGGAGCTACAACAATGAGCGATAACATCTTCACTGGCTGCATTCCCGCACTGATGACCCCGTGCACCGCCGCGCGTAAACCCGACTTCGACGCTTTGGTGGCCAAGGGTCGCGAGCTGATCGATATCGGCATGAGCGCCGTAGTTTACTGCGGCTCGATGGGCGACTGGCCGTTGCTGACCGAGGCCGAGCGTCAGGAAGGCGTGGCGCGTCTGGTGGCCGCCGGGGTACCGACCATCGTCGGCACTGGCGCGGTCAACAGCCGTGAAGCGGTGTCCCACGCTGCACACGCGGCGAAAGTCGGCGCCCATGGCCTGATGGTGATTCCACGTGTCTTGTCCCGTGGTGCTTCGGCCACCGCGCAAAAAGCCCACTTCGCCGCGATCCTCAACGCCGCGCCGAATTTGCCGGCGGTGATCTACAACAGCCCCTACTACGGCTTCGCCACCCGCGCCGAGCTGTTCTTCGAACTGCGCCGCGAACACCCGAACCTGATCGGCTTCAAGGAATTCGGTGGTGGCGCCGACTTGCGCTACGCCGCCGAAAACATCACCTCGCAGGACGATGCCGTGACCCTGATGGTCGGTGTCGATACCCAAGTGGTGCACGGGTTCGTCAACTGCAACGCCACCGGCGCGATCACCGGTATCGGCAACGCCCTGCCCTGCGAAGTGCTGCAACTGGTGGCGCTGAGCAAGCAAGCGGCCAAGGGCGACGCCAAGGCCCGGCGCCTGGCGCGCGAACTGGAAGCGGCACTGGCGGTGCTGTCGTCGTTCGATGAAGGCTGCGATCTGGTGCTGTATTACAAGCACCTGATGGTGCTCAACGGCGACCATGAATACGCCCTGCACTTCAACGAAACCGACGCCCTCAGCGATGCCCAGCGCCGTTACGCCGAGACCCAGTACGCGCTGTTCCGTCAGTGGTACAAAAACTGGTCCGCGGAACAGAACCTCGCCTGATCGCAGTCCCTGCCCCGGTGTGATGCCGGGGCTTCACCTCTTTTATCAAGGAAGCGTCATGACTCTGACAGGGCACATGTTGATCGGCGGCCGAGCCATCGCCGGCAGCCGTGAAGCGATCTGCGCGATCAATCCCGCCACCGACGCGGTGCTGGAACCGGCCTATGCCGGTGGCACTGCAGAACATGTCGAACAGGCCTGCGCACTGGCGTGGCAAGCCTTTGATCGTTATCGCGAGACGTCCCTCAACGCTCGCGCCGAATTTCTCGAAACCATCGCCAATGAGATCGAAGCCCTTGGCGATGCGCTGATCGACCGTGCCGTGGCCGAAACCGGCCTGCCACGCGCCCGTATCCAGGGCGAACGCGGGCGCACCTGCGAACAACTGCGCACCTTCGCCCGCACCGTGCGGGCCGGCGAATGGCTGGATGTTCGCGTCGATCAATCACAACCACAGCGCCAGCCGCTGCCACGTTCTGATTTGCGCCAGCGGCAGATTGCGCTGGGGCCAGTGGCGGTGTTTGGCGCCAGCAACTTTCCGCTGGCGTTCTCCGTGGCGGGCGGCGACACCGCGTCTGCACTGGCCGCCGGTTGCCCGGTAATCGTCAAGGCACACAGCGCGCATCCCGGCACCAGTGAACTGGTCGGCCAGGCGCTGACTCGCGCGGTGAAAAAATGCGGTTTGCCTGAAGGCGTGTTTTCGCTGCTGTTCGGTTCCGGCAACGAGGTCGGCATTGCGTTGGTCAGTGATTGGCGCATCAAGGCTGTGGGCTTCACCGGCTCGCGCAGTGGCGGCCTCGCCCTGAGCCGAGCGGCGCAAGCGCGGCCGGAACCGATTCCGGTGTACGCGGAAATGAGTTCGATCAATCCGGTGTTGCTGTTTCCCGCAGCGCTTGCCGCACGGGGCGAAGCGTTGGCGCAGGGCTTTGTCGCCTCGCTGACTCAAGGTGCCGGGCAGTTCTGTACCAATCCCGGGCTGGTCATCGCTCGCCAAGGGACGGCACTGGACGCTTTTATCGCGGCGGCCGCCGAGCTGATCCAGCGCAGCCCCGCGCAGACCATGCTCACGCCGGGGATCTTCCGCGCCTATTCAAGCGCAGTCGCCGCGTTGGCCGAACATCCGCAGGCGCAACGCGTGGCGAGCGGTCTAGCGGCTGAAGGCCCGAACCAGTGCCAGACGCAATTGTTCATGACTCAGGCGCAGGACTTCCTCGCCGACGCACGCCTGCAAGGTGAAATCTTTGGTGCCGCATCACTGTTCGTACAGTGCGCCAACGACGATGAAATCCGTCAGATCTGCGAACACCTCGAAGGCCAGTTGACCGCCACCCTGCACCTGGATGACGCCGATCTGGATCAAGCCCGGGCCTTGTTGCCGACACTGGAACGCAAGGCCGGACGCCTGCTGGTCAACGGCTGGCCGACCGGGGTCGAAGTGTGCGATGCGATGGTGCATGGCGGGCCGTTCCCGGCCACCTCGGATTCGCGCAGCACCTCGGTCGGCACGGCGGCGATCCTGCGTTTCCTGCGGCCGGTGTGTTATCAGGATTTCCCCGACAGCCTGCTGCCGCCGCCGCTGAAACAGGCAAATCCGCTGCAGCTACGACGCTTGCTCGACGGCCAGAGGGAAGCCTGAACATGCCCGACAACCTCACAACGGACAACGCCGACATCGCGGTGATCGGCGCCGGCATCATCGGCGTCGCCTGCGCTCTGCAACTCGCGCGTCAGGGTAAACGGGTGGTGGTCATCGACAAGCAGCCGCCCGGTCATGGCGCCTCGTTCGGCAACGCCGGGCATCTGGCCACCGAGCAGGTGTTTCCGATTGCCGATGCGTCGATCCTCAAGCGTCTGCCAGCGATGCTGATGGACCCGATGGGGCCGCTGCGCCTGGACTGGAAGTACCTGCCGTGCGCCGTGCCGTGGTTCAGCCGCCTGCTGCTGAACCTGCGCCCAGCTCCGTTTCAGCGCACCGTGGCCGGTTTGCGCGCGCTCAACGAAAGCAGCCTCGACGCCTGGAAGCGCCTGCTGCACAGCATCGCCCGCCCCGACCTGCTCAAGGAGGACGGCTCGCTGCTGGTGTTCGAGCGCGCCGAGTCGCGGCAAGCGATCGACGCCTTGCAGACTCGCATGCGTCAGCAACAGGTGCCCGTGGACTTCTGGTCGGCCAGCGCCGTGCGGGACACCGCGCCGCAGCTCAGCGAACAGATTCAGGGCGGGTTGTTCTACCCGCGCACCGGGCATTTTCTCGACCCGTATCAGGTGGTGTGCGAACTGGTGAGTGCGGCCAAAATGGCCGGCGTGCAGTTCATTCAGCAGGAGGTTCAGGGCGGCCAGTTGCAGGCGCATGGCGTGTCACTGATCACCGATCAGGGGCGTTTCACCGCGCGGCAGGTGCTGATCGCCTGTGGCGCGCATTCGGCGAAGCTCACCACTGCGCTGACCGGTAAACGCGTGCCGCTGGACACCGAGCGCGGCTATCACCTGATGTTGCCCCACGAGCACGAGCGACTGCCGTTCGCCGTCACGTCGCTGGAGCGCAAGTTCATCATGACGCCAATGGCCGGCGGCTTGCGCCTGGCCGGCACCGTTGAGTTCGCCGGTCTGGAGCGCCCGCCGTTTATGGAACGCGCCTGGCAGTTACACCGTTTGAGCAAGGGCTTATTCCGCCGTGATTTGAACGCTGAAGACGCGACGCCGTGGATGGGCTTTCGTCCGTCGCTGCCGGACTCGCTGCCGGTCATCGACAAGGTCGGCGACGGTAAAGTGCTGCTCGCGTTCGGGCATCAGCATTTGGGGCTGACGCAGGCGGCGGTGACTGCGCAGATGATTGCTCAGTTGGCGTCTCCCTCGACCAATGCCGGCGTGCCGACGATGGATGCCTATCGACTGGGTCGCTTCTGAGATACCGATGAAACGTTTTTGGTTTCATACTGAGCGCCGACCTTGGCCCCGCGCATATGGAACCGACTATGACCTCATCAATGGATACCCCCGAGCCACAAGCGATCTGCAACCCGATCACCAGCAGCGCGATTTTCATCGTCGCCACGCTGCTGCCCGGCAGCGACGCCGCCAGTCAGGTGCGCGGCTGGTGCGGCGACATCGCCGCCCTCACCCGCTCGGTCGGCAAACGTGTGCCCAACGGCAACTTGTCATGTGTCTGCGGTTTCAGCGCCAACGCCTGGGACGCCTTGTTCGGCAGCCCGCGCCCGGCGTCGCTGCATCCGTTCCGCGAGTTCGGCGTCGAGGGCCGTCGTGCCGTCGCAACGCCGGGCGACATCCTGCTGCACATCCGTGCCGACCAGATGGATCTGTGTTTCGAACTGGCGACCCAGTTGTGCAGCGCACTCAATGGCGCGATCACCGTGGTGGATGAGGTGCAGGGGTTCCGCTACTTCGACATGCGCAGCATCATCGGTTTCGTCGATGGCACCGAGAACCCGGTGGGCCGCAAGGCAGACCACTTCACCCTGATCGGCAACGAAGACCCGGCGTTCGAATCCGGCAGTTATGTGCTGGTGCAGAAGTACCTGCACAAGATGGAGGCGTGGAATGCGCTGAGCGTCGAAGCTCAGGAAAAGGTGATCGGCCGCACCAAACTGGCCGACATCGAACTCGGTGAAGAGGTGAAACCGAGCAATTCCCACAGCGCCCTGACCACCATCACCAAGGACGGCCAGGAGCAGAAAATCCTGCGCGACAACATGCCGTTCGGCCGCCCGGGGGCTGGCGAATTCGGCACCTACTTCATCGGTTACGCGCGCTCGCCGGAACCGATCGAGCAGATGCTGGAGAACATGTTTGTCGGCAAACCCGTCGGCAACTACGACCGTTTGCTGGACTTCAGCACCGCGGTCACCGGGGGGTTGTTCTTTGTGCCGTCAGCCGACTTGCTTGAAGACCTCGCGGAGCGCGAGCCCGCGCAGGCGTGACACCGTAGCGCCACGCCCGCCCGTCACTCAGTGTGGCGCGCGCGGGATGGTTTTCAGCAGGTCTTCGGGGCTGATGTGGCCGACCACGCTGCCCGGTTGCGGCATGTTGAGGATGTGGCCTTTCATCTTGCCGATGATGTGCATCTCGCACGGCTTGCAGTCGAACTTCAGGGTCAGCACTTCGTCGCCGTGGATCAGCTGCATCGGCGCGACCTTGGTGCGCACACCGGTCACGCCTTTGGCCTGTTTCGGGCACAGGTTGAACGAGAAACGCAGGCAGTGTTTGGTGATCATCACCGGCACTTCACCGGCCTCTTCGTGCGCCTCGTAGGCCGCATCGATCAGCTTCACGCCGTGACGGTGATAGAAGTCGCGGGCCTTCTGGTTGTATACGTTGGCCAGGAACGACAGGTGCGACTCCGGGTACACCGGCGGCGGCGTGGTTTCGGCCTTGCGGCTGCCACGCGGGTGCGCCGCAACGCGGGCGGCGGTCAGCGCTTCGATGACTTCACGGCGCAAGGCTTTGAGCTGCGAGTTCGGGATGAAGAACGCCTGCGGTGCGTCCAGTTTCACGTCGATGGCGTGATATTGGGTAGTGCCGAGCTGGCCGAGCAGATCCTGCAATTGCTCCAGCGCCTGCTCCGGCTTGTTGGCCATCCCGAACGGGCCGTTCAGGGTCACGCTGGCGCTGATGCCCTCTTCACTGGTGGCAGTCAGTTCCAGCTGCTCTTCACGCAGACGCGCCACCCAGCTCAGGGCCACGCGGCGTTCGGCGGAGGTCTTCAGCAGTGCCTGTTGCCAGTTGTGGTCGAGGTTGCGGTTCAGCGGATGGTTCGGGCGCAGCTTGTACAGGCCTTCGGGCATTTCGTTCGGCTCGACGCGGTAGCGGTAGCGCTTCTCGCCGTCTTCTTCGAACTCGCCCTTCGGCTCGGCGATGTTGGCGCGGAAACCCACCACTTCCCGCTTGACCAGCACGTTGAGGCCATCGCCGTTGGACAGCGGCTCCTGCGTCACCACCTGCATGTCACGCTTGCCGACTTTCTCGACGGTGCCCACGGGCAGGCCGGTGAAGGTCGGCGAGTCGAACGCGCCGATGTCGATCTTGCGATCGGTGACGAAGTAGTCGGTGCTGCCACGGTGGAAGGTCTTTTCCGGGTCCGGCAGGAAGAAATGCGCGGTGCGGCCGCTGGAAGCGCGGGCCAGATCCGGACGGTCTTCGAGCACATCGTCGAGGCGCTGGCGGTAATAGGCGGTGATGTTCTTCACGTAGCCCATGTCCTTGTAACGACCTTCGATCTTGAACGAGCGCACACCGGCCTCGACCAGCGCGCGGATGTTGGCGCTCTGGTTGTTGTCCTTCATCGACAGCAAGTGCTTTTCGTAGGCGATCACCCCACCCTTTTCGTCTTTGAGGGTGTACGGCAAACGGCAGGCCTGCGAGCAGTCGCCACGGTTGGCGCTGCGCCCGGTCTGCGCGTGGGAGATGTTGCACTGCCCGGAGAACGCCACGCACAGTGCGCCGTGAATGAAGAATTCGATGGCGGCATCGGTTTCGTCGGCGATGGCGCGGATTTCTTTCAGGTTCAGCTCGCGGGCCAGTACCAGTTGCGAGAAACCGGCCTGATCGAGGAACTTCGCCCGCTCCAGCGTGCGGATGTCAGTCTGGGTACTGGCATGCAGCTCGATCGGCGGAATGTCCAGTTCCATCACGCCCAGATCCTGGACGATCAGCGCGTCGACACCGGCGTCGTACAACTGGTGGATCAGCTTGCGCGCCGGCTCCAGTTCGTTGTCGTGCAGGATGGTGTTGATGGTGGTGAAAATGCGCGCGTGATAACGGCGGGCAAACTCCACCAGCTCGGCAATTTCGCTCACCTCGTTGCAGGCATTGTGGCGCGCGCCGAAGCTCGGGCCACCGATGTACACGGCGTCGGCGCCGTGCAGGATCGCCTCGCGGGCAATCGCCACGTCACGGGCGGGGCTGAGCAATTCCAGATGATGCTTGGGCAAGGACATAGTTTTTTTAGTCAGGCTGTCACGGTTAAGGCGCGCATTGTAGCCGCGAAACGCCCGAGCGGCACGCCCGTGCTGCCAAGTGGCAGATGACCTCGCTCCAATCCGACACGAGAGTCTCCTGTAGGAGTGAGCCTGCTCGCGATGATGGTGGCACAGTCAACGTTGATGGTGGCTGATTTACCGCTATCGCGAGCAGGCTCACTCCTACAGGGGGCGGTCAGGCCTTGGCGGCCATTGCGGTGACTTCCACACGCATGCCTTCCACCGCCAGCGACGCCACGCCCACAGCGGCGCGCACCGGCCATGGCTTGGCGAAGAAGCGCTTGTAGACTTCGTTGAACGCCGCACGGTCGGCCATGTCGGTGAGGTAGATGGTGAGGTGCATCACGCGATCCATCGAACTGCCCGCCCGCTCCAGCGCCACTTTCAGCGCCTGCAGGGTGCATTCGCTTTGCAGGGTGATATCGCCCAGCTCCAGGCTACCGTCGGCGCGGGTCGGGATCTGGGTCGAAACCAGAATGCCGTTGAAACCGACAACGTCGGAGGAAATGGAATCGGCATCCGGATCAGGGGTGAAGCTGAGGTCTTGATTAGCCATGAAAGTCTCTTGTCTGGAGAGATTGAGGGTCGCCGGCCAGCAACGCGCCGGGACTTGTCGCGGGGGAGTTTACATCACCCGGATTCACCCGATCGAACGTTGCAAAGACGCGTCCCAACCGCTCAGGTAACATTGCAATGATGACCATGCGCCACTATTGCTGCGCTCGAATGTTGATTTGGCGGGACTCAAGGAGAAACACATGCTGTCGGAGGGTGCGCTTCGCGCAGAACGGATTTGTCGCGAACTCGCAAGGTTCTCAAAGAATAGTGGTTTTGGGGAGCTAGAAGCCTGTGATATCGCTTACGCCTTACTCGGGGCTTTCTGCCTGCAGGCCGACTCTCGATTACAGGATTATCTTCCAGCGCCGCGGGCCGCTGAGCTGCAGAAACTCACCCACGAACTGCTGAATGTCGCTGACCCGGACAGGTCAGAACGACAACTTCATGAGCTGAGGCACCTGCTGGCACTCGCAATGAACTGCGAGTGGGTCGGCGTCAGTCGAGGTACAGGCGTCCTACCGCGTGCAGTCTATTACATCAGTGGATTGCTCATGTATGAACTGGGGGAACTTGATCAGTACATGCGACGACATGTTATTGACGCCTTGTTCTACAAATTGTTTGCTCGACTGATCCCTTCTGCACCGAAACATCATCGGCAGATCGCAATGTACGCTATTCCCCTCGCGCAGTTTTTTGGTGGTATAGCCGAGCTGCAACCAGGCTCTGGTGAGGTTTTCACTCAATCAGGCCTTCCTGAGCGAGCCGATAGTCAATTCGACCATAGACCCGGCGACCTACCTCCTGAACTATGGGATCGACTACGTTTTCTTCGCAATCTTCGACTTGCTGTGCATGACATTCCATTTGAGGGCCATAGTGCAGACGGAAGAACTCTGAATTTATGGCTCTTTGATAAAAGCCTCGAGATCAGCAGGGATGCCTATGGCGACAGATCTATGCTTTTTTTGAAAGAAAGCAAAATCAAGGGTCTGGTAGATGTTCGCCGCAAAGGTGACCCTCCCATGTTTGTCGTCTTTACCGGTAAAGATAGACGCGCGTATAACAAAGACGAATACCTTCGTCGCGAACTTATCTTTGACCACGACTTGCGTGCAGTCATCGACTTCGCCAGCTTCACCGCAAAGGGCACGGCACTTTTCAGCCTCTGGTATTTCGGCCCGCCATTTCCGGAATACCGGGAGCAGGTCGCTCTGATTGATGTCCGGCAATTAAAACTGAACATCAACTCCGAAGAAGTTTTCACTTGCGCGTCACTGGTCGGATCATTGCTGCGCGCTTGGACTGAAGGACGCCCGATTGATCATTCGGTATTGGAAGAATCTGGTGCTCCAAGACGTGTGATCACCTTCATTGAAGAAGCGCTAAGCACCCGTATCGACGAGATCCCCGGATTTCTCCGCTTCATTCACCGTGATCAAATGCAGGAACAAAATTATTCGTTACGTGCCGAGGATTACGTCAAAAGGTACAAGGATGATGCGTGGCGTGCGGAAGTGGAAATCGATCCAGTTCTGATGAAGCTTCGTACAGATACCGATAGTCAATCGGTATACCTGATAGGCGACAACGGCGCGGGCAAAAGCCTTGCGTTGCGCGACATTGCGACAGCACTTGCCTTGCAGGGACGTGACACCTTTGGTGTGTCATTCGGCACGACCGACAGGTTCGACAGATCAGCGAATGCCGAACCACTGAAATCCCACTTCACCTACGCCGGCGCCCGCAATGTTCGCGGCGGGCCGAACATGAATCGCTTCCTTGGCGAATTGGGAGAGATGGTCAAGGATATTTTTGATAACCCCGTGCGCCTGGGCTGTTTTAAAACGGCACTGGATCAGTTGGGCTTTCAGCCAAAACAATATCTGGTGCCCGTCACCATGAAGTCCACTTCAGACCATCTGGAACGGGTATTGGCCGACATTCATCCGCTCTCCGACCTCGGCACAACAGAAAGAGAGCAGGAACAGCTGGAGCAGCGTCGAGCACTGGCGAAAGGCGCATACAAAATCGCTGTCATGCGGCATGAATCCCCAGAAATTGTGGTTTTCGATACCTTGAGTTCGGGAGAACAACAGATTTTGACAATGGTGATCAAAATCGTCGCCAACGTACGACGCGGCACCACGGTGCTTCTTGATGAACCCGAGATCAGCTTGCATGTGGCCTGGCAACGTAAGCTTCCGCATGTACTGCGGGAATTTTCCAGGGTTCTTGACTGCTCATTTGTGGTTGCCACACATTCGCCCATCGTCATCGCTTCGGCCAGCAATGTGCACGACCATTGTTTCGTGATGACAAAACGTCAACTGGAGGAGTTGAGCCCTAATGCACGCAAATCTGTAGAGGCAAGCCTGTTCGAAGGATTTCGGACTTATACGCCCTACACTCATCATATTCAGGAACGTTGCGCAGAGATCATCTCAAGAATCATTGGTGAGTCTGATGAACAGGGACAGGTCTGGGGGGATGAAAACCGCTTCCTGGGCGAACTCGAGTCACTTAAAGAGAAGCTGAGCGAGTCCATGGTGCACGGGGCTGCATCGGATCGAACACTTGTCGACAAAGCCATCGCTGCCGTGCGTGAGATGTTGACGCCATGACCCCTTCAAATCGTGGCGACGCAATCCGTATACGTTTGCGCAAAGAACTTGCCGATTATCTGGCGCGCCCCCATCGAACCAAAAAACTTCATACGCAAACGCGCGATTTGTTGCGCACGCTGTTTCGCAAAACAAGAAAAGGCCTGGCTGATGGCTGGGCGCTCCTTGACGCACTGGACCCCAAGGAAGACATTGCAACAGCATCTCAACTCAAGGCAGCGTTGCGCGATCAGTTGGTCAAACTACAAGCAAACCGTTGTTGTTACTGCCGGCGCTGGTTGGTCAACACAGCTTATGCGCGCCCCATTGAGCATGTATTGCCAAAAGCCTTATACGCCCAGTTTTCGCTTCACTTCTGGAATCTCGCGGTTGCGTGCACGGACTGCAACGCCAAAAAAAGTGACAAAATCTGGGGCACCATCGATCCGGCACGGATGACGTATCCGCTTCCGGGCAGTATTGATGACTGGTTTCATCCTCGATTCCACGACTACGATCAACACATACGCTACGTACGCCTGGAGTCCAACGAAACGACCGTCATCGTTTATCAGGGCAAGACAGTGCAAGGTGTGGCGCTTTGCGAATCTCTGCTAAAGCATATCGCCGCCAAGGAAATGCTGATTGCCAACAACCCTGCATTAAGTACTTTCGCCGCCACCATCAATGAGTGCGGTGATCGGTTCAAATCGGCAAAAGCGCAAAAGCTGCGAGATTTTCAGGATGAGCTGGGAGCCTCCGTCACGCGCATGATTGAAACGTGAGGCTGACAGGGCAGAATCCAACGCCTCATCACGAGAGACACAAATCGCGCGCATAAAAAAACGCCAGCCCTTTCGGACTGGCGTTTTTTCTGAATATGGCAGGGGCGGCTGGATTCGAACCAACGCATGGCAGGATCAAAACCTGCTGCCTTACCGCTTGGCGACGCCCCTGTATCTCAAGCTCTGTAACAAGCTCTGCGAGAATGGGCCGCAATTTACCAACCTTTTTTTGATCTGGGAAGCCCTGAGTGCAAAAAAATTTGTTTTAAAACAGCCAGTTATTTCTGAGCCAAAGCAAGCGCCACGATTCACTTCGACAAATTCAGCGCAATCGCCTCGCGAATCAGCGCTTGCAAGGCCTGTTCATCGATCGTGTCACCCTCATGAAAATCAATCGCCCGGCGGGTGTTGCCATCAAGGCTGGCGTTGAACAACCGCGCCGGATCGGCCAACGCTGCGCCCTTGGCGAAGGTCATTTTGACTGCCGCCTTGTAGGTCTCCCCGGTACAAATGATCCCGCCCCGTGACCACACCGGAACACCGCGCCACTTCCACTCCTCCACCACCTCGTGATCGGCCTGATGAATGACCTTGCGAATCTCGCTGAGAATGACGCCACGCCAATCGTCCAGTTCAGCGATTCGAGCGTCGATGAGTGCCGAGGCGTCGGTGGGTGGTATTTCGGATTTCATGGCAAGTGTTCTCTTCGATGTGGTTTACAAGCCGATTTGCTTGAGCCCCTCACGCATCCCTTGATCCGCTTGCTCGCACCATTGCTTGAGGCTCAGATCCGGCGGCAGGTTGCCTTGCAGACTCTTGTATTGACCGTCGGCCAACACTTCGCCTTTGCGACCGAGACTTTCGTTCTTGTCGCCATCAGCCTTGTCGAACGCGCCCGGCATATTCGCAACGAACGCCACCATCTTGTTGGCGTTTTCCGTGCTGTCCGCTTTCAGGTAGCCCTTGTCGACGCAATGCTTGATCAGGCCCGACATGTTGCGACCGCTGTCATACATGCTTTTCAGGGTAGCGGGATCTGGCGCTTCTGCGCGGGCCAGGGCGCCGAGGCCGAAAGTGGCGGTCAGTGCAAGGATCACAGCAGTGTTTTTCATGCTCATTCCCCAGATTTCCAGTGAAACTTCTCGATTCCAAACCCGCTGCTTACCAGACTTCCAGAGCTGGCGCACAAAACCCGGTAACGATATCCATCACCTCCAGAATCCGATCCTCCAACTCTTCATCGGCATCACCGCGCATTGACCCCAACAGTTCATTAACCGATATAGCCGAAAAACCCTTATCTCGATACTTCAGCAGGATTTCCCGTATCGAAAGAAGATCATCCCCCCTCCTCAATGCGCCGGACAGTTCATCGTCCAACGGTTTATCAAGCGTTTTCATCATTGTTTCTCCCAATGCTCAGCCGTCGACCCTAGTGCCTTCTGGTAATCAGAAAGTGGCATGGCCTTACTAGGCTGAATGGTTCCGTGAGTTTTTTTGTCTTGCACGTAACGAAGACTTTCCGGAAGTGAAGCGGTATTCAATTTGCAGGCGCTGTCTTTGCCGGTTCCGCCGGGTAACGTGGAGGGGCGCCGATGATCCGGCAGGTTTTGCGGAGTATCCGGCGCTACGGACATCCCACCGGTATTGGGATGAACGTTCCCATCTTTATCAACTGGAATATCGACAGGCCGTACCCCTAGGCCACGCGCGGTCGAGTCAGCAATGGGCTTTCCTTTTTCGTCGGTTTTCATGGCCCGATAGACATCGACCCCCGTCAGGCCCATCGGATCCACCCACCCTGTAGGGTTCGGACCATAGGTGTAGAGATTCAGACCGCCCGCATAACCGATCGGATCCTGGCTGACGAATCGCCCCACCGCCGGGTCATAGTAACGATGCCGGTTGTAATGCAGCCCGGTCTCATGATCATGGTACTGCCCCGGAAATCTTATAGGATTTCTCACATCACTTTGTCGGGCCGATTGCGATTGCTGCTCCGATATCGCCCCCCATGCCTTGTACTGAGCCGTCCAGACCAACTGCCCCTCAGAGTCGGTCAGTTCCTGAGGCGTACCCAGGTGATCGCACTGATACCAGAGCAAAACGTCAATTGGCTGAACCGTGACCTTGCGATTCCACAACGGATCGTCATCCAGGCTGTACTCTCCCTGATACTCAGGCTGATTCGTCAGTGTAATCGGGGCATGTCGTATGGCCTGTGCTACAGGAACGAAACTACCGGGCTCGAAAATGTAGTGCACCGTGCGTCCGGCACCGCCATCCAGTTGCGCGGCACTGCTTTCCCAGGCAAGTCGGTTACCGTCCCAGCCGTAGAGCGTGAAGCCACAGCCGTACTCTCGCTGTATGCGTGCATGCTCGTTCCGGTTCCAGTGCGACCCCGCCTCGGGACGCCCCTTGGAATGGGCGACAGAGTTTTTGTGAAGACGACGTCCAAGAGCGTCATAGGCGAATTCAACCGACAAGCGTTGATCTTCAAATCGCACCAAACGGTCAAACAGATCCCATTGCAGGAAGCTCCGCTGATTGTTTTGCAGACGCTCGACCAGGTTGCCGCGCTCATCGTATGTGAACTGATTACCTTCGTACTCGTGTAGCAGGTTGTCTACCTGCCTCTCCTGGCGCGGAGACCGGTCCAGTGGTCGTCGAATTTCACTCGCCTTTTCATCAAGCAGATTACTGGCCGGGTCAAAGGTGAATGTTTCAACCACCTGTCGTGTCGCTGCTTCCAACAGTCGACCGAGAGGATCATAACGGTATGAAATCGCGCCTCTTCGGGTATCGTTGATCGCAGTCAGTTGACCAGCGGCATCGTATTGATATGTCCGTTTGACAAGCGTCGCACCGTCCTCACTGCGCCCCAGCACCTGCTCCTGCAAACGACCGGCAGAATCCCACTTTTGCGTCTGCTGCAGGTGGTTGCCCTGATGCCGGACAATCTCACGATGAAGGTCGTCGCGCTCCAGGCCAATCAGCTCGTGCTCGTCCAGGCGTAGCCCCAACAAATGACCACTGCCATAGGTGAGCCAGCTGACACGGTGCCCGTCCGGACGAACTGTCGCGACCCGATTGTTGAGCACATCGTACTCGTGCTGCCACACGCCAACTACCGGGGGCTGGTCCAGCCCAAGGTAATGCTGATGCTCGCGCAGCACATTGCCGGCCAGGTCGTGAAACCACTGTAAACGACTGTCTGCGTTGGCGGCTTCAATCAGGTTACCGTTGCCGTCATAAATGAAGCGCTCGCTTTGCGATTTCTCACCTTGACTGGCGCGCCGCTCAATCAGGCGTCCCATGGCATCAAAGCTCACGCAAATCACACGCTCGCCGTTGACGATATGACTCAAATGGCCCGTATCAGAATCATACCGATAGCGGGTGATACGACCATCAAAGCTCTTTTCTTCCAGCAGGCGACCTATCGGGTCGTAGAGGAAATGCGCCCGGCTCTCGTTTTCGTTGTCCAGCGCCTGCAAGCGCCCGAGACGATCCCAGCGGTAGACCAATGTATGCTCATCAGCATCGATGCGCTCGGCTACAAGACCGGCAGCTGTATATTTCCAGGTAGTGCAGCGGCCAAGACGATCCGTGTGCGTGAGCAACCGGGCTTCAGCGTCTCGTTCAAAATACTCCTCGGTCTTGTCCGGGTGCCTGATCCAGGCCAGCTGGCCCAGTCGATACCCGTACTCGGTACTCTGGCCGGCCGCGTCGGTAGAACAGATCATCTGTCCGAGTTCGTTGTACTCCCAGGCCCTGGTCTTTCCTGAGCAGTCGACATACTCGATCAGTTGACCGGCATCGTTGTAGTCGAGCTTCTTCTCATTGCCGGCGGCGTCTTTGATCGCTGTCGGCAACCCTGCCACGCTGTAGGCAAACTCCGTTACGTTACCAAGGGGATCGACTGCTTCCACAAGGTTGCCATGATCGTCATAAGCACGCTGCCACTGCCCCCCTTCTGCATCGCTGGTCTTGATCAGTTGATCCAGATCGTCGTAGGCAAAATGCAGCACGCTGTCGTCGGCACGCAAATGTTCGACGACGTTGCCACGCGCGTCGTAGATGAAGCGATCAGTTGTGCCGTCAGCATGTACGTGGCGAATCAGGTTTTTCGCTTCGTCACGGAACAACCATTCGGAACGTTCATCCGGATGGCGAATGCGGTACGTATAACCAAGAATGTCGTAGTAGTGCCAGGTTTCGTTACCGTACGCATCGGTGACATAGGTCAGGCGAATATTCTCGTCCCACTCAAGGCGCGTGTCGAAACTGCCGTCGTCCGCCCACTCGCGAACGGCCCGCGCATCAGCGCCTGTGCCCTGCCATTCCAGATTCATGCCCCGTCCGGTCCGGTCGGTGTAACGACGGATCAGATGATGCTGGTACTCATAGCTCCACGCCGCCCCGTTCTCGTCCTGAGCCTGAATCAAATCACCGACACTGTCGTAGTGATAGGCACACAGTTGACGCTGAGGAACACCGTCGCTGATCAGCCAAAGCCCCTTTACGCGACCGTGCTCATCAAGCAGGGTGCCGAGGTGATATCTGACGTCGGCCATATCACCCTGATAGGTAATCAGGTCGGACAGCACCGGCATTCCATCGTGGCGATGCTCGTAGTGCAGCATGATTCCCGCACCGTTGCGCAAAACCACGCCGACCAGCACGAAACGTTGTCCACGACGCAGATAGGTTTCCTTGCGTTCAAACCCTCTGCACAACAGAAGCTGGTCATCGGTCACCCGTACCAGCGTCATGTTTTCAATGGCATCGTAGTGAGTCTGCCCTGTCTCGGGCAGCACATAGTCGTGGCTGCGACCATCAGCGTCATGGAACACCAGACTCCCGCCAACACAGTCAAAACGGGTAGTCAACGACGTAATCCAGCGGGCGCCCATCTCGCTGGCGTCATACGCATCCAGACGCGAACAGTAGGTGCGTGTCCACTCGAGAGGGAATGCACCAGGCAGGTTGAAATCCGTATGGCTCAGCGATTCAGAGCCCAGGGCAAAACTGATGCTATGCGCCGTGCCCGGCATGACGCCGTTTTTACATGTTTTGCAGTTATGCGTCGCTGGCGCTTGTTGGCTGCTGGCTTCAAGCCGCCCCTCTCCAGCCCTGTGCTGAGTCTTTGAAGTAGTATCCGGCTTGACGCTGGCCCCTTGACCATGTGCTCGACGCTTGCGCCAGGTCATGACAGAACCTGCCAGCATCTGCAGCAGCCAACCGATTGAATGCTGAACAGCCGGATCACCCAGCTTGTTCATTTGAGTGCGCAACTCCACACCCATAGTACGAAGCATGCCGGTATTGCTCAGCACCAAAGCCTTGGCACTGTCCGGCAACAGATTCTTTGCCGCGCTGTTGGCAACACCTTTACCGGCAGCCTTGTAGGCGCTGAAGGCTGCGCCGAAAATATTACTGATGGCTGCCTTCGGGTCATGCAACAACTGACCTCCGGCCGCACTCATCTTGGCACTCGCCGACTTCATGTCGCCTTTTGCATCAAGCTTGCCGTTGACGACCGTTTCCAGTCCCTTGGCGATTTCGTTGACCGCGTTCTGGCCAAGCTTGCCGCCGTTGTCGAGTATTTCAGCCAGCTTCGGCTTGGCCTGCTCTACAAAGTCATCGATCGTACCGACAATGGTGGCATTCAAATGTCCGATCAGGACTTCGATCAGCGAATCGCCCAGCAGCATCTTGGCGCTGTTACGAAGTTCTTGACGCACCAATGACAAAGTCGGACGCAAGGTCATACGCGCCGAGGCCATTGTGGGTGGCGCCGGTAAAACACCGATCAGATTGATACCCAGGCTGACCCAGTCCAGAATCTGGCGTTGCTTGCTTTTGGCAAGGACAACAATGTCTCCGAGCGCATCCACCAAGGCCATGATGTTGCCCACCACCGGCAACGCTCCGGCAACGTTCTTGACGCGCTCAAGCGTGACTACTCCACCACTGATCGATTGCAGCCAGGCATCGAATCTGGCTGCACCGCGTCCGACATCCTTGATGTCAATGGTGTTGAGCGGAACGATCGCCACTTGAGGTTCACGTACTTTCGCGACAGGCGTTTCAGTCGTCATGACTGCATCTCATCCGTAAGATAGTTCAAGACTTTAAAGAAATGATTGATGGCCTGGGCCTGCCAACACGCATGCAACAAACGTCAGGTGATGCCCGGCATATGCCGATGCGGTACATGTTGATTCAACTGATCACAGCCCCTTTCGGGCCGCTTGCAATCAGCGCAGCGCCGCAAGCGGTTTTCATACCGTCCAGAGCGATGGGCGTGCCATCAACGGTGTAGGTGCTGCTGCCCTCTGCAATCGGGAAAACCCCTTTGCACAGTGGACAGCTGACCTTGTGACCGACTCCGGCAACAGGCTTGCCGTTGAGATCGGTCTGGGAGAAGGCTTCGAGCACCTTGCCACCGTGAGTGGTGGAGTCGCCCAAGCGAATGGCGTCTTTCATGTTGTCACTCCTTTGACTTGATCCTGGTCTCGCGACCCTGCCGTCCGCTGGCCTGTCAGTCAGCTCTGCAGCCACCAATTGAGCAGCGTTTCATCATCTTCATCATCAATGTTTTTATAGATATTGGCGTAATACCATTCGAGTCCGGTTTTCTCGCGGAACCGATCAAAAAACGCATTGATGCTGTCCATGCCATTGCTTGACGGCACAGCCAGTGACAGGTTGCCTTCGAAAACGCCATCCAGCGTTCCACCCAGTTCATTGCCAACATCAGTTTCCAGTTGTGCAATGACGTCCTCGGGGATGTAGTCGGCGTAAATATGAATACAAAAATTCCCTCCGCGCTTCAGGACTTCAGCGTGAGTGTTTTTGTTTTTTATCGAGATGATGTCACCTCGAGCCAAATTCAACGCAAGACCAGGTGAGGACAGCAGCTGATAAGTATCCTGCCCCATCGCGATTGCAGGGAGCTCCTCGAATACAGGGCCATCGTCATCTGATACAAACACCTCAATCAGAACAGGCAATTCTTTATCGTCCATATGGCGCTCCACAACTTCCACGTTCGACACACGACATCCCTTCTTTCACGTAACCGCTATTTCCCGCACTCAGGTTACACGAAGCGCCCTCAAGATCTACGTTGACATCGGCCAGGTTGCCACCATT
The DNA here is from genome assembly GCF_036861315.1 of Pseudomonas sp. S3(2024). Lineage (NCBI taxonomy): Bacteria > Pseudomonadati > Pseudomonadota > Gammaproteobacteria > Pseudomonadales > Pseudomonadaceae > Pseudomonas > Pseudomonas sp. S3(2024). The sequence continues at coordinate 130,184 of NZ_JAZAQQ010000011.1, forward strand.
CGAGGTCGCCACATTTTTATGCCCCAAGTGCATGTCATCAGGATTGCTAGAGGTATGCCCGCACCGCCAGCACTTGTACACACCCACCGGTTTGCTTTTGGCAATAAGTTTTTTGCGACATGCCGCTTGTCCTTTCCGACTACCGCCGCCGACCTTGCTCGCAGCGATGTCTTTAGCGGAGGCTCCAGCACCGTCCTTCAGCGCGCGCTTGGATGGCGGTTTTCTGACCAGACCTAAAGGATCCACCCACTGCGTCGGGTTAGGCGCGTATTGATGAAGGTTGATACCGCCCATCAGACCTATCGGGTCTTTCGAGATGAAGCGACCTACATGGGGGTCGTAGTACCTGTAGCGGTTGTAGTGCAAGCCTGTTTCGTGATCGTGGTACTGACCCTGGAAACGAATGGGATTAGTCAGCCCGCGCCGCACTGCCGAGGCTGATGTCTGTTCTTTCACCTGCCCCCACGCTTTGTATTGAGCGCTCCAGGCGATCTCACCGTCTTGATCGGTAAGTTCCAATGGTGTGCCTAAATGGTCACACTGATACCAGGCCAGGGCATCGAACGGTTGTGCTTCAGGAGCGTGACTCCACAGCGGATCATCTTCAAGATTGTCGCCGCCGACATATTCAGGCTGACTCAACAGATCAATCGAGGCGTGTGTGAGGGCTTGAGCCACCGGTACGAATGTGCCGGGCTCATAAACGTAATGGACGGTGCGACCTGTCCCCCCATCAATAGGGGCTGGACTGCTTTCCCAGGAAAGGTTGTCCCCGTCCCACCCGTACAAGGTCAAGCCACAGCCAAGCAAGCGCTGAATGCGCCCCTGCTCATTTTTATTCCAGTGCGAACCTGCTTCAGGACGGTTCACATAATGGGCTGTGGAGTGCTTATACAACCGGCGACCCAAGGCATCGTAGGCGTATCTGACCGAAAGACGATCATCTTCAAAATGCACCAACCTATCGAACAGGTCCCATTGCAATCGACTGCGTCGACCATTGTGCCAACGCAATGTCTGGTTGCCACGATCGTCGTACTCGTAATGAGTACCGACGTATTCACGTAAAAGATTGTCTACCAACCGACTACGTGCCGGGGCCTGATCAAGAGGCCGGCGCACTTCTGTCACCTTCTCGTCGAGCAGGTTGCTGGCGGGATCGAACGCGAAGTTTTCAACGCCTAGGCGACTTGCTGCGCTGATCAGTCGCCCGACCGGATCATAACGGTAGGTAAGCGGTCCGCGACGCGTATCGTTCAGCTCGGTCAACTGGCCGACCGCATCATATTGGTACTGGCGTTTGAGCAACGTCGAATTGTCGTCGCTTCGACCGAGCAGTTGCTCCTGTAGCCGCCCTGCCGGATCCCACTTTTGCGTCTGGCGCAGGCGATTCCCTTGATAACGAGCGACTTCGCGATGTAAATCATCTCGCTCATAGCCGACCAGTTCGTGATCATCCAGTTTTAACGCGAGCAAATGCCCACTGCCGTACGTCAACCAACTCACCCGATGGCCATCCGGACGAGTCGTGGCGACACACTGATTGAGGGCATCGTACTCATGCCTCCAGATGGCAACGAGCGGTGCATCCAGATCCTGATAATGCTGGTGCTCTCTGATCAGATTACCGGCCGAATCATAGAACCACAGCAACCGGCTCTGGTCGTTCGTGGCCAAAACCATGTTGCCATTACCGTCATACGCAAAGGATTCGCTTTGAGTCGCATTGCCCAGGCTCGCATGGCGTTCAACAAGCCGCCCCATTGGGTCAAACGCCATCGAAATGATGCGCTCACCGCTGATGGCGCTCGCCAACCGCCCGCTCTCAGCGTCGTATTGATAGCGTGTGGCAAGGCCGTCGAAGCCTTTTTCCTCAAGCAATCTTCCGACAGGATCATAGTGAAACCGGGTGCGCTGCTCGTTTTCGTTTTCGAGTGCTATCAAACGGCCTAGCAGGTCCCAACGGTAACGAAGCGTTTGCTCGCAGGCGTCTACTCGCTCGGCAACCAGACCGGCCGCGTTATAGCTCCACGTCGTACAGCGATCCAGACCGTCAACATGAGCGAGCAGACGCCCTTCGGCATCACGCTCGAATCGCTCCTCGGTTTTATCCGGATGCGTTATCAAGGCGACATGCCCGGCCTTGTACTGATATTCGGTGCTTTGCCCCGCTGCGTCGGTAAAGCAGATCATCTGACCGCGATCGTTGTATTCCCACTCGCTGGTCTTGCCAGAGCAATCGGTATATTTGAGAAGCTGACCGGCAACGTTGTACTCAAGCGTTTTCTCGTTGCCAATTGCATCCTTGATAGCGATCAACTGACCTGCTTTGTCATAGGCGTACTCCGTCTTGTTGCCAAGCGGATCGACCGACTCCACCAGATTACCGGCGTCATCGTAAGCTCGTTGCCACTGACCGCCTTCTGCATCACTGACCTTGATCAGTTGGTTGAGATCATCGTAGGCGTAGTGAGCGACACTGCCGTCGGGGCTGATGTGCTCGAGCAAATTACCGCGCTCGTCATAGCTGTAGCGATCGGTGGTGCCATCTGTATGAACGTGACGAATCACGTTCTTCGCATCATCGCGAAAGAACCACTCTGAACGTTCATCGGCATAGCGAATCCGGTAGGTATAGCCCTTGATGTCGTAGTAATGCCAAGTCTCGTTGCCATGGGCATCAGTGACGTAAGTCAGACGGATGTTTTCGTCCCATTCAAGGCGAGTATCGAAACTGCCGTCATCCGCCCACTCGCGCACAGCCCTGGCGTGCGATGTTTGGCCATCCCACTGCAGATTCAAACCGCGGCCGGTGCGATCGGTATACCGAGTCAGGAGGTGATGCTGATACTGATAACTCCAGGCCGCACCGTTTTCATCCTGCGCCTGGATCAAGTTGCCATGGATGTCGTATTGGTAATGGCACAATTGCCGTACAGGCGCGCCGTCACGAACCTCCCAGAGACCGCTCAAGCGTCCTTGATCATCTATCAGCGTTCCGATGTGCAAGTGAACTTGCGTGACGTCACCTTGATAGGTGATCAGATCGGATAATACGAGGGCGTCCCCATGGCGATGCTCGTAATGCAGCATCAGCCCGGCACCACTGCGCATTTTGACATCCGTCAGCCAAAAGGAACGACCACGACGGACATAGGTTTCCTTGCGCTCGAAACCGAAGCAAACGAGCAGTTGATCCTCAGCGGAACGAACCAGCGTGAGATTTTCAACGGGGTCATAGTGAAAGAGGCCTGGCTTGGGCAGGGGAAAATCGATGCTACGACCATCGGCTCCAAAAAAAACCAGTCCATCGTCCTTGCAGTCGAATCGGGTCGTAAACTCTGTTACCCACCGTGCCCCTGATTCGCCATTGTCAAAAGCATCGAACCGGGAGCTGTAGGTGCGCACCCACTCGATAGGAAATGGACCCGGCAGGCTGAAATCGGTATGGCTCAGTGACTCGGACCCCAACGCGAAACTGATGCTGTTGCAAGTACCCGCACAAGCACCATTTTTTTTGCCATTGGCGTTGGCGTTCGCAGGAGCCTGATGGCTGCTGGCCTCGAGTCGTCCTTCACCTGCCTTGTTCTGAGCCTTACTGGTGGCGTTGGGTTTAACGCTGGCACTCTGTCCATGCCCACGACGCCTGCGCCACGTCAACACAGCACCGCTGAGCATTTGCAACAACCAACCAATCGAATGACGCGTTCCCGGGTCACCCAACTTGCTCAATTGGGTTTTGATCTCAGGCCCCATCGCTCTCAATGAACCGGTGTGCGTCATCACCAGTTTTTTGGCCTGATCCGGCAGAAGATTCTTCGCCGCGCTGTTGGCAACCCCTTTACCCACGGCTTTGTAGGCACTGAATGCCGCCCCGAAGATATTACTGATCGCCGCTTTGGGATCGCTGAGCAGTTGATTGCCCGCCGCCGTGATCTTTTGTCCAGCCGCGCGCGCATCGCCTTTTGAATCAAGCTTGCCATTTACAACGGCCTCAAGACCCTTGGCAATTTCGGTGACTGCGCTTTCGCCGAGTTTTCCTGCATCGGCGAGAATGCCCGAGAGTTTGCCTTGAGCCTGTTTCACGAAGTCATCGATCGTGCCGACGATGGTCGCGTTCAAATGCCCGACCAGCACTTCGATCATTGAATCGCCCAACAGCATCTTGACGCTGTTACGCAATTCCTGACGTACCAGAAACAAGGTCGGACGCAAACTCATACGAGCAGCCGCCATGGTCGGAGGCGCAGGTAAAACACCGATCAGGTTGATCCCCAGGCTGACCCAATCAAGCAACTCCCGCTGCTTGCTTCTGGTAAGCGTGACGATATCGCCCAGCGCATCGACCAGCGCCATGATGTTGCCGACAACCGGCAGCGACCCGGCAACTCCTTTGATTCGATCGAGCGTGACGACACCACCGCTGATGGATCGCAGCCAGGCATCAAACCGGGCAGCACCACGACCTACGTCCTGCACGTCCAGCGTGTTGAGCGGAACGATCGCGACCTGCGGCTCGCGCTTCTTGGCAACGGCTGCCTCAGTCATGAGAGCACCTCCCCATTCAGCAGGCCAGGCGTCTTGAGCGATGGTTTGGGCAAGGACGGGGCCGGGAGGCTTGGCAGTTTGCCTGCCTTGCTCGCTGCGCCGAGGATGCTCGATGCACTCGGCAGCGCCGCACTGGCAAGTTTCGGTAACCCGGCCACCCCGCCCTGCACAGCCCCTTTCACCTGCTGCGCCGTCTGCATCGCGCCCTGTGCGGTCTGCATGGCGCCCATGCCGCTCTGCGCCAGTTCCTTGCCCTTCTCCAGCATGTCCCAGTTCTTGTTCGGCAGAACCTGCGCTACCATCGCCTGCACCTGGCTCGGCACGTCTTCTGCGGCTGGCGGTTTCAGCGGCCACTCCGCTTTGCCGATGTAGCTGCCCTCACTCCAGGTGTCCGCCGGATCCTTGCCGAACAACACACGCGCGGGGCCTGGTGCAGCGCCAGAAACGCTGGCGAAACCCTTGGCGTCGAGCTTGCCCTTGATGCTTTTGCCGAGGGCGTCGATAACTTCGTAGTCGCCTTCCTTGATGCCTTGGCGCCCGGCGTACTGGTTGAACAGTTCCAGATTGCCTTTGCCCGGTTTTGGCGGTTCCGGGAACACCCCGGCCAGACTTTTCGCCCCGGTGTAGGCGAAGTTCGCCGCGTGCGCGGTGTACGGGCCCGTAGTGGCGTGGGTGATGCCGCCGGCGTTGTAGGTCGTCGCGCTGCCACCGCCCTGGATCACCAGTTCGGTCTTGGCGGTGATGGTGATGCGGTCAGCATTGGCAGTGATGTTGAGTTTGGCCAGCAGGTTGATGCTGTCCTTGAGAGCCTTGACGTCGATGTCGCCGGAGGCCGCGACCAGGCGCCAGCCCATGCTTTGCACGAACAGACGCATGCCACGGCTGGCACTGGCCAGCAGGCGTTTGCCGATGGAAAAACTGGTGTGCCCGGTGCTACTCAGCGCCAGGTGTTCACCGGTGGCGATATGGCTGGAGCGCGGCGTGGTCAGGGCGATACCGGCGGGACTCGCGAGCACCAGATGCGGCTCGGTGAATTCAGGGAATTCATTGGCAGTCATGTTCGCCGGGCCACTGCCGAGCACGCCTTGATGCTGCGCGTGCAACGCCTTGGCCACATCGTCCTGATCGCCGGCCTCTTGCGCTTGAAGCTCTTTGGCCTGAGTGGCGAAACCGTCCTGCTGATCGCTCGCGGTGGCGAGGCGCTCGGCGGTTTCCGGCAGGTCTTTGTGGTGCTTCGATTCGTTCGGGCGCGGCTCGGTGGTGATCAACAGACCGGCGCCAGCACGCACCGCGCCATGGCGGTCGGTGCGCAACTCGAAACCTTCGCCACGCGGCTGCCCGCCGCTCGGGCGCGGGTGTGTCAGGTAGCCGAGGTTGATCGCACTGGCGCCGTGATCACTGCGCAGCGCAATACTGATCTCACTGGTGGTGTCGTCGATGCGCAGTTCGTTGGCGCGGCTGCCCTTGTATTCCTTGCTCTTGACCGTGGCCAGGGTCTTGAAGTCCGGCAGTTTGTACGGCGGCAGATTCGCGCCGTGGTACAGGCAACCGGTGATCAGCGGCTGATCGGGATCGCCTTCGAGGAAGGTGATCAACACCTCCATGCCGACCCGCGGAATGTTGATCGCGCCAAAGGTTTCCGCGGCCCAGTTCGAGGCCACACGCATCCAGCAACTGGTCTTGTCGTCGTGCTCGCCTTCGCGATCCCAGAAGAACTGCACCTTCACCCGACCGTACTGGTCGCAGTAAATTTCTTCGCCCTCAGGGCCGCAGACCACGGCGCTCTGAGTGCCGAGGACTTTCGGTTTCGGGTGATCGAGCGGCGGCCGGTACGGCACGTCCCACGGGATCGCGTTGAAGCGGTTGCGGTAGCCCTGGTGGAAATCGTCCTTGTTGTCAGTGGTGTCGCTGGTCACCGACTCTTCGAGCACTTGCGGCTGCTTGCCTTCGTGGAAGATCTCGGTGAGCAGCCACAGATCGTTCCAGGTCGGGTTGGCGTGTTCGGTGAGGGCGAGGAAATGCCCGCTGACCAGAATCGGCTGATCGCTGTTGCCCTCGGCCAGACGATAGTCGCTGCGATGGCGCTCCAGTGCGCGATTGGCCAGGTGCTTGCCGCGCTCGCGATCTACGAAACGCCCCGGGTAGTCGTAATCTTCCAGATCCGGCTGGGCGCTACTCTTGGCATCGCTTTCGAGCTCGATCTTCGGTTTGACGAAGTCGTAATCACGTCGTGTAGTGCGGCTGGTGCGGGTCGCCAGACGCAGGCCGAAACGCTTGACCACCGGTTGATCGGCGACCAGTCCGGAGTCCTGCTGATAAGCCACTGGCGCCAGTTTCGGGAACACCGTCTGGTCATCGCCGAACATCAGTTTGTGGCCGCTGGCGGTGTGCTGGAAGTGGTAGTGAATCCCCTCCTCCTCGCACAGGCGCTGGACGAAATGCAAATCGCTTTCGTCGTACTGCACGCAGTAGATGCGCTCCGGGTAAATCGCGCTCAGTTGGAAGTGATAGTCACTGGCGAGAATGCCGTGTTCTTCCAGCACCTTGCTGATGATCTGTTGCACGGTCATCTGCTGGAAGATGCGCTGGTTGACCCGATGCGCGAGGTACGACAGCTGCGGGCGCAGGGAGATTTTATAGCGGGTCAGGCGCTTGCCGGCCTCGCCCTGGGCGATGCTGTAGATCAGCCCGTGAATCCCCGTGCCGCTCGGCGACAGCTGCAGGAACGCGAGTTTGTGCAGCAGGCTTTCGAGATTGATCGAGGCCTTCTCACTGACCAGTTCCAGCTCAAACTCGAAGGGGGTGTTGAGCGCCTCTTTCCCGGTGAACGACAGCACCTGGAAATCGCTGTCCGCGCCATCGATGGTCAGATTGAAATGAGGCTGATTGGCCGGTGAGAACATCCCTTGTTCCTCGCGCAATGCTGCGACGGGCGCCATTCCATGAAGCGTGGCGCACGCAAAAAATTCTGTAGGTCAAAGCCGCCCCGGCCAGCCGAACTGGCCGGGGTGGTACAACCATCAGTCGCGATTAAACGACTGGAGCACGCCAGTCATCGGAGCCCGAAGTACCGGAGACTTCGTGGGTCCAGGTGATTTTGCGGTAGGTGAACTGCACTTCTTCCAGGTGGGTGAAGTGGGCGTTCGACGGGTCCTGGCAGTTGTGCATCTTGTTGTTGATGGCGACGATGATCGCGTCTTCCAGTTTGGTGGTGTAGTAGTGCTCTTGAGTACCTTGAGCAGAAGTGCGGTACCACTGGATAACGATTTCGCTCATGCGCTCGCCGGAAGTCAGCGCCGCTTGCAGCAGAGGCGAAGCCTTGTCGTAGACCTTGGTGATCACCACTGGCTTGTGCACGCGCTGACCGGTTGGCTGACCGGATTGCGGATCACGCGGGATGATCACGTCGTGGGTGAAGGCCTGAACCATGACTTGGTCTTCGTGACCTTCCTGGAAGGTGTTGCCCACGGAGTCGGCGGTGAACGCGCCGGCAGTGATCAGACCTTGTTTTTCGCCAGTGACGGACATGTACGCTGGTGTTGCCATGGGATGCTCTCCTTGCTCGAAAATACACAACCGACAGGCACCATTGCCTGCCCGGGTGCCTGCTCAGAGATCAAATTCCGTGCCAGCCATCAGCTAGCTATTACGGATCAACGGGTTGCCGGCAATGCCTTCGCGTTTAGGCGTTTAAATTTCGATAAACAGAAAAAAAGTGCGCAAGAAGTTGCGCAGTACTGTGCAACTTCTTGCGCACTTGGCTGGAGGGATTGGTTTAGAGAGGCTTGAAGGGAGTTCTCGGGTGAAATTGGCGAAGCAACTGCGCAACTTTTTGCGCAGTGGTGGTGTTTAGATTTTCGACGCTGGCGCCACCACCTCCTGCCCCGTCAACGCCGCATACGCCGCCGCGAGCAACCCCGGATTGATCCCGCAAAACACCACCGAAAGCCCCGGCGCCAGAATGTCTTCAAGCCCTTCACCCGCCATGCGCGCGCCCCTCGTTCGCAAACATTTGCAACACCACCCGCGGCAAACCCTAGAATGGCCATCCCAGCCACAGAGCCAACCACAACGATGGACGTTATTCAGACCCTGCGCTGCTTCGTCGCCGTCGCACAGAGCGGCAGCTTCACCGCTGCGGCCGATGTGCTCGACACCACCACGACCAACGTCTCCAAAGCCGTCTCCAGCCTCGAAGCCCGGCTGCACACGCGCCTGATCAACCGCACCACCCGCCGCCTCGCCCTGACCGAAGCCGGCGTGCGTTATTTGCAGCGCGCCGAAAAAATCCTCGATGACCTGCGCGAGGCCGATGACGAAGCCGGCACCGCGCAGACCTTGCCGGTCGGGCGTCTGAAGATCCACGCCATGGCCGCCATCGGCAACCACTATGTGATCAATGCGATCGCCCGCTACCGCGAAATTCACCCCACGGTGATGTTCGACCTGACCCTGAGCAATCGCCTGCCCGATCTGCTCGAAGAAAGCTACGACATGTCGATCGTCCTCGCCCGCGACCTGCCGGATTCCGGCTTCGTCGCGCAACGCCTGGGCACTACTTACAGCATCCTCTGCGCCTCACCGACGTACCTGGCCAAACGCGGCCACCCCGCCACACCCGCCGACCTCGCAGCGCACGACTGCCTGCGCATCGTCAACACGGTGATGCCCGCAGACAACTGGGTGTTCGAAGGCCCGCAAGGCATGGAAACGCAGAATATCCCCGACTCACCCTTCCACATCAACACCGCCGACGGCATGGCCACGGCGATCAGAAATGGCATGGGCATCGGCATTCAGCCGCTGGCATCAGCCGTCGAAGGATTGGTCGGAGGAACGCTGGTGCGAGTACTGCCGCAGTACCGCCTGGAGGAATACAACCTGTTCGCGATCTACCCGTCGCGCAAATTCGTCGACGCCAAAATCAAGACCTGGGTGGAGTTCTTGAAAACCGCCATCCCGCAACTGCTGGCATCCGATGAAGACATGGCCGGTGCCAAAGAACTCGCCGACGCTTAGTGCCGCAGGCCTGGAGTGTCGACCCTCCAGCGCCGGCATCGACCATCAACCGTTGGAACAACCGCTTCCCATCACCTGGTATTGCACGACATGTCGTGCACCGGTCGAGTCGTCATAAGTCATCTGCACCGGCACCGCGCCGCACTGATTGGCCGCTTCGGAGATCGACACCACATGGGCGATGTCTGCTTGAGCAGCGGCGTTGTAGGCCTCGACTTGCGCGGTCTCGTCAGCTGCAAACGCTTGCGCGCCGATACCACCGAAGACCAGAAGAAGAGCGATTTTTGCCAGTTTCATGATGTTCACCGTCTCGTGGGGGAACCGTGTTTGTTCACGGAGTGGAGACGATGTTAGGGGTTCAAGCGCACGGCAAAAATCGGTCGGCTGGACAAACACTGTGTCCAGAATGGTGATGAATAAATCCACACACCGTGGATGCCCCTTCGCGAGCAGGCTCACTCCTACAGGTTTTGCGCCGACCACACCATTCCAGAACACCGCAAAACCATTGTGGGAGCGGGCTTGCTCGCGAAAACGCCAGCCCAGTCAGCGAAAAACCCAAGTCTGCCGCCAGTTCAAAAACCGCCTAGCCATGGCCGTTTTCAACCACCAACAGGCAAACCACTCATATCAGGCCGTTATCACCCCCACATTGGGGCTACAAGCGCCCGCGCATTTGCCTACAAATCTTGCGGAAGTGGCTGGCTTGTAGGCTTTCCGAAGCAGTTCTATCTTTCTCCTCGCATTGCCGTCGACCAATCTGCGCCCATCCCGCCCAAGGCAGTAAGCCGTCCTAAACATTCAGGATGTGCCAAACCCTTGGGCGTTTCGCTGTCCGAAAGGCACCCCGCTCAATCAGACAAAACAAAAAACGGTGGTGAGAGGATTTAGCGAAACATCGCAGCGTCCCGATGGGCCGCGACCGGCCCCAAACCCCAAACTCACCTACTCCAGCCCAAGCCCCGCACGCCCCAGCGAGTTCAGACGCTCCACAGCAAAACGCTCCTCCCACGACCGCTCATAATCCTCACGCGGAAAATCATCCGGCGAAGCCCCCTGCTCGAACGCCTTGAACACATCCCGCGCATAATGCAGATTCTTCGCACACATCGGCGCCGCCGGCACGTACATCACGTTGCCCCAGCCCTGCTGGTTCTGCACCGGCGCGACGCTATGGATTACATCGCAATGCCACCACACCGAATCACCGGCCTGCACGTCCGGAATCGGACTCAGCCCCTCCACCAGCAACGGATGCCATTGCCGCGACACCGGCAGCACCTTGCCCGGCGCCACCCCACACAACTCGTCTTCGGGCACGTCATCAAGTAGCGGCCGCAGCAGCAGGTAGGCCATCGCCTTGGGGATCGGCACGGTGTGCAGCACGCCTTGATCGGCCTGCATGTCCGACAGCGCAGTCCAGCCCTGAAACGTGCGAAACGCCGAGCACTTGACCGTGTCCTTGTAGGCGTATTCATCCACCTCGGTGCGAAACGCCGCATCCCACGGGTCGTAGGCCGCGAAGTCGTTGCAGTAGATTTTGTCGAAAACTTTCAGATACGCCGGATGCAACCAGCGCTCCAGCGCCCCGGAATCGGTGTGCGGGCCAAGGCCTTTCGAGTGGGTGCCCGGCGGACGCCGACGTACCCGATCCGGATACAGCGCGTTGACGTCCGGATTGAACCAGTCCTGACCGTGCGAATGAGTCTTCCACAATCGATTGAGAAACGCCTGCGCCGTGCCCATCCGCTTATCCTGGCGCAGCTGCATCTGCGACGCCGACCAGTAGATCGGAAAAATCTCCGGCCGCGACGCCTCGAGATTGCCGAAAAACTGATCAACCGGCCCACGGTAAACCGCATCGAACCGGTTCCTGTCGAGATAATCCAGCAAGCCCTGGTCCCACTGCAGCACCTGCTCGCGGGGGAAGTGATTGCGGATCACCACGCAGCCGCGACGCTTGATCAAGGCCAGTTGCTCGGCAGTCACTGTGCCAGCGGCGATCTCAGCGAACTCCAGCACCGGCCAGGCCGACCCGGTCTTCGCCTCCTGCGCTTTGATCGACGCAATTTCGCCGGCAATAAACTCACTGACCTCGGCGAACAGCCCCTGTACATCGCCGATCTGCGCGCGCAAGGTGCGTTTCATTTTGACGATGCTGTCGCGGTAGTTCTCCGGAAGCGTTGCGCTCTCGAATGCCTGGTATTTGCTCATCGGGGGACCTGCAGACTTTGTTGTGGGTGCAGGTATGGGACCACTTTAGAGGGTGGCGACGGCAGCCTGATTTGCCGCGTCGACTAATACGATTGTGGCGTTTAAGCAGCGCGCCGCTTACAGAAAATGATGACCGTGCTGACGACGAAACTCTGAAGGTGTCAGCCCCTTCAACGCCTTGAACTGCCGATTGAACAGCGCCAGCGACGAATACCCCACTGCCTCGGCAATCAACGAAACCGTCGAGTGCCCCTGCATCAACAGCGCGCAGGCGTGTCCGACTCTTAGCCGCACGATGTAGTCCAACGCCGTGCTGCGCGTATGACGACGGAACATCCGATGGAACGCCGACACACTGACGCACGCCATCTCGGCCAACGCGGGAATGCTGATCGCCTGGGCGTAGTGAGCATGCAAATAATCCAGAACCCGATGGATGCGCGGATCCTCAACAATCTGACTGCCAACCTGCGAGTCCGGCGCCGGCAGGATTCGCCTGGCATCGACGTCCCGCGTCAGTTTGCTCAACACCGTCAGCAATGCGATCAAACGCTCGGCCGGCTCCTGCTCGACCATCGCCTCGATCAGCGGCCGAATCTCCCGCGACGCCACCGCACTGAAACTCAACGCCTGCCGCGCTGCCGCGAGCAATTGCCGCAACGAACCCAACTCCGGAAACAACGCCACCAGCGACTCCGCCCACGCCACCGAAAACCAGATCACCAGCGCTACATGCGGTTGCCCGGCATCGACCCGCTCAGCCGACGACCAGCTGTGCGGCACGTTTGGCCCGACCAGAATCAGATCGCCGTCATCGTAAGGCGCGACGTCATTGCCGATATAGCGATGTCCACGGCTGTTCAACGTCAGCGTCAGCTCGTACTCGGGATGGTGATGCCATTCGAACGGAATCGCCTCCGGCAAACGCCGGTTCAGCAGTGTCCACGAGGCAGTGACTTCGGTGGGGATTTTTTCGAAACTGGGTTTCATGGTGATCGATTCTGCTCTTTGGCGTGGGTGGCGCGCCACGATCGTATCACCGCGATCGAAATGCTCAAGCCGCGAATCGGTCAGTTTCTCGCTCGTGTTTAAGGTTTTGCCAGAGCCGTTTAAAGACACCCAGTGTTACGTCATCCCAGGCTACAACGCCTTGCGCCATTGCCTACGACTACGCCAGAATCCGCCGGCTTGTGCGCCCAGAGTGCGGGTTCTATCGTGGGTCGGTCGCTGAAAAGCAGCGATCGGGTTTGGTAGCCCGGCACTTCCAGGTCGCATAGCTCCCCTTATGCAGAGGTCGATTTCTCGTCCCTGTTTTATGGTGGTCATGCGTAGGGCGTCTTAGGGCGCGCCGGGCTCCTGGGCCGGTCTACCAACCTGTGCATGGCCGCCACCCTTCGTTTGGTAGCGAAGCGTGATGGCTCCCTAATCGTTTTCCCAGGAGCATCATCATGTTCAAAGTCACACCGAACCCACCCGAAACCGAAACGGTCTCCCCCTACGAATCCCCCGATTCCCGAAAACTCAGCGAAGCCGCCGAACGCGCCCTCGACCACTACCTCAACCCCGCCAGCCAGATCATGGCCACGCCCTACACACCCAACGCCATATTCCTCGCCAACCCCAAAATCGCCACCGAGGAACTGCTGGCGAACGCCAGTGAATCGCTGGGTTCAGCGACGGTGATGTTGGGGGACGTGGCTGCGCTGGTTGAGGGGCCGATTCGCAAGACGCTGCTGGGCATTGCGCAGGTGGTGATGCTCGGGGAGTTGGCGGTGAATCAGGCGTTGGATAATGTTGTGCCGATGCAGTAACTCGTAAGGCCTCTGTGGCCGCTAGCTAGCCTGGTGCCACGGAGGGTATTGCCTAATGGACATCAACACGAACGGTTCGAAAAGCTACCTGCCACGAGTCAATTCAACGGAAATCCACATTGAAAATAACAACTGCTACTCGTTTCGATGATGTCGACCATGACGCTGGCTATGAATACCGTGGGGTTAACTATGTCATCCAGACCGGCGAAGACACTTTTATGATCCGAACCTACGACGATGAGCCCGGCAAGGCTACCGTGGTGCATCCAACAAGCATGTCCAAACACTCAAGTCTCAGTGTACTCGTTGGTTTTCTACAATCTGAGCTAAGAGTATCCAGAGTATCCCTCTACAAGGGCGAACTCGGGACCTATGCCGAAATCGATCTCGACAGCCTGGAGTTTCCCTCAGCCTGAATTTAGTAATGACGGCAGCGGCCTATTACGCTCTGCAAAAAAGTTCGGGAACGAGATCAAAAAGTACGAGTACGCGCGAAAATCTCGTTGAACGAGACCTTCACCTCGGGCATCCTTCACGGCGATTTTTCAAGGACGATTTATTTTTATGAATGCCCCGCGTACGGAAGCGCCACCGCGCCACAACTCCTCAGATACGCCCCCGCATTTCAGAACTGAAAGCCATCCCTTCTTGGGCGACGGCTACGTAGAGCTGCTGCTCGTAAAAACAGCAATCGCCTAATCAAACTGCCGCCCAACGCTCGCTCGAGAATCTCGAGCTCGCCTACTCACATTTCGAAACGGAACCTCCCATGAGTGGAAAACCAGCTGCTCGCGTCTCAGACCCCACCAGTTGCCCACTTCCAGGACACGGTACCAATCCTATTGCCAGCGGCTCGCCGAACGTATTCTTCGACGGCCTCGCAGCTGCTCGCATGACCGACAAATCCGCCTGCGGTAGCCCAATTACCGGGGGCATCAGTTCGACTGTATTCATCAACGGCCTGAACGCCGCGACAGTAGACAGCACCGGAGGCCACGGCAACATTGTCATTGGCGGCTCCGGCACCGTCATCATCGGCGACACCGTTGTATCAGCGCCCTTCAGCGGTTTACTGCCGATGCCGGTGCACTTCAGCGACAAGATCAAACTGGTCGACGGCACGACCGGCGAGCCAATGCCTAATCACGGTTACGCCATCCAACGTGAGGATGGAAGCCTGGAACATGGCGTTAGCGATTCAATGGGCTTCACCCATATGGTGAGTTCGCACTTGGCAGAAACCATCAAAATCTTTCTGGAAGACTAAGTAATGGCCGCAGAGCAAATTGTTCTTCCAAACGGCAACACCGCAAGCCTTGCGGCAACGAAAACATTGACCGCTGCAAATGACTCAACCGTCAAAGCAGTACCAGTTCCGGAAAAGAAAGCCATCGTCTTCTTTATCGGTGGCGCCGCAGACCAGGAAAAGTATTATTTCCAAGGTGCCTATCACAACATCGATGCCGCAAAAAATCTGCTTGATAACAGAATAAGCCCAAACGCAAAACTGAAAACCAAATACACCAGCTGGGCCAGAGGCTACAACGACGCCAAAGGTTCCGGAGACATCAAAACCAACTTCATCGACAAAATACCCAGCAAATCAAGCCCCGTATATATCGTGGGTCACAGCTTGGGTGGATGGAACGGAGCACATCTTTCTAAAATTTTATCTGAAGCGGGTTACAGCATTAAATTCCTGGTGACACTTGACCCTGTCGGCGAAGGTTTTTGGGTATGGCTGGGCTCGGATATCTACATGTCAGAGCCGCAACCTGTCGCAGAGACCTGGATTAACATTCGAGCCAACTCAAGCAAACCCGACTCTTCTGACAGCGTCGCTGATTTCGGCGAGCGCTGGAATATAAAATCCGGTCCGACTATGAACAAAACCATCGATATCCACCACGCCTCTGCAGATTGGATGTTCATTCAGCCGGTTCAGGAAACAAAATCAGCGCTCGATCTGATTTTTGATTCCATCAATGGTATTTTCGGTTAATGAATCTATATCGCTGCTTCGTCTACCTCACATTACTTCTCTGCGCTGGCTGTGTAAAAACAGCCAACATCCCGCCCGCCGATCTTACTTTGTCGTCTTTCGAATTAGGGCCGAATAATCTTTTTACTGTGAAATTTACTTCAACAGTAGATTTGGCTAGCGCATTCAATGATTTCGAAAACTCTAATCAGCTCACGCCAACGCTGACCTGCTCGTTAGACGGCGACATGAATTTTTCGTCCGAGCATTCAATCAATATAAAGGCTGAAGGCCTGGTGAATGCGAGCAGCCAAGCCAGACCAAATCACACCTTCACTTCAGAACTTGTTTTTTACAATACAAGACCCGATGGGACGCAACTCGACCTGAATGATTACGAAGCCGTCCGACCGCTACTAGCCAATAAAGCTTTCATACCCTGCAAGGTACGCATTACCGCGTATGGATATAAAACCTATTACACAAAGTCATTGATCATTCCAACCATGAAAATGACAGAGCAGATATTTAAAAACCCTTAGTTTTTTTAGATGCAACCTAAGCAAGCACTTACCTGAAGTATCTGCCCGCTGCTGCTGGATATACCTGGGGGTTATTGGCCGTCTCCAGTGACTCAATCTCCCGTCACAAACCTGTCACCCCCAACCTGCTAACCTCCCCTGCGCCTCTCCCCACTTACCCAAGAGCCCCAAAAAAAGGTGCCCCAAGGTGTACTCCGTCGCCCCACCTCGCCAAAAAATCATCCTCCGCTCCGAAAACCTCCACTCCGAAGACTTCGGCGCCCTCTTCTCCCGGCTCTTCGGCAATCGCTACGCCGACACCCCGCCGATCCCCTCCAACATCATCATCGGCGGCGTCTACGGGCGGCACGACGGGGTCAGTTTCCGGCGTATGCATTACCACGGTGATTTCACCGTCACCTTCCCCGACCCGCAGGACGAGATCACTTTTGTGATTCCCACGGCGGGCAAGATTGTGTTCAACCACCGCACCGAGTCCGTCGGTGTGGCGCAGGTGGGGTTGGCGATTGATAAGGCGGATATCCGTTCGATGCGTTTTCTCGACAATCACGCGCAGCACGGGATTTCGGTGAATCGGGGGCAACTGACTGAGCGTTTGGCGGCGTTGTTGGGGCGGCCGATTGTGCAGAAGATTGTGTTTGAGCCGGTGGTGGATCTGCACACGTCGGCGTTCCAGGGGATCAAGGCGTTGATTGATCTGGCGACGGGGACGGAGTTTGATCTGTTGCTCAATAGCGGCACGCTGATGCCGTCGCGGTTGCGTGAGATGTTGATTGATGCGGTGCTGGAGGCGTGGCCGCACAATTTTACCGAGGCGTTGCGCCAGCCGGCGCCGAGGGTGGCGCCGCGGCATGTGAAGTTGGCGGTGGAGTTTATTCAGGCGCATCCCGAACAGTTGGTGAGTGGGGTTGAGTTGGCGCGGTTGAGCAATGTCAGTCAGCGCGCATTGCAGGAGGGCTTTCGGCGGTTTGTCGGGATGTCGATTGTGGCGTATCAGCGTCAGGTGCGATTGGAGCGCGCTTTCGAGGCGCTGGGGCAGCGGCATTCGGCGTCGGTGACGGAGGTGGCGTTGCGCTTTGGCTTCAGTAATGTCGGGCGGTTTTGTCAGTATTTTCAGCAGGCGTATGGGGTTAGTCCGGCGCAGATGAGGGGGCGGGGTTGATTGGTTTATCGACGGGAATGCTGATGGGTCAGTTGATGGTGATGTTGGCTGACATGACGCCTTCGCGAGCAAGCCCGCTCCCACAGGGTTAGTTGGTGGACTCAAGATTGCGGCTGGTCGGTGCCGTGGGGTTATGTGCTGGGCTCAGGGTTGGCGGCTGGCCGGGATACAAATGTGGGAGCGGGCTTGCTCGCGCATGCGGTGCATCAGCCACGGTGGTGGTGACTGACATGGCCTCTTCGCGAGCAAGCTCGCTCCCACAGGACTATGCAGTGGACTCAGGATTGGCGCTGGTCGGTGACCCTGCTGCTGTGCTGGACTCCGAGTTGGCGGCTGGCCGGAACCTGAATGTGGGAGCGGGCTTGCTCGCGCATGCGGTGCATCAGCCACGGTGGTGGTGACTGACATGGCCTCTTCGCGAGCAAGCCCGCTCCCACAGGGTTAGTTGGTGGACTCAGGATTGGCGCTGGTCGGTGACACTGCTGATGTGCTGGACTCAGAGTTGGCGGCTGGCCGGAATCTGAATGTGGGAGCGGGCTTGCTCGCGAATGCGGTGCATCAGCCAAGGTGGTGGTGACTGACATGGCCTCTTCGCGAGCAAGCTCGCTCCCACAGGAATATGCAGTGGACTCAGGATTGGCATCTGGCCGTTCCAACGGTTTTGCTGGTGCTTTGTCAATGGTGGTCATCCTTGACCTTGCGTTGTTATCCCTGCTTTAGAACGCGTAACTGGCCTTGAGGCTGCCGCTGAATCCATGGCTGTCACCGCCGCCGCTGGCACCGACTTCTGCGCCGACGCTGACCGCGCCGAGGCTGGCCATCAGGTTGACGCCGCCGCTGAACTGGTCGCGGTTGTCGAAGGCGGCGCGTTGTTCGATGTCGAGGCCCAGAAGGTGGCCCTGGCTGTTGACGTCGTTGTTGCCCAGGGTGCGTTCGTAGCCGACTTGTACGCCCGGCACCAGTTGCCAGGCGCCCATCGCCACCGGGGCAAACGCCACGTTGAGGTTGGCGACGGCACTGCGGCGGGTGGCGGTGTTGTCGTCGATGTCGAGTGCCAGTTCGCTGCCCTTCTCTTGGAAGCCTTTGAGGTCGAGGTGGCTGACGCGCAAGCCGAGGCTGGGTTCGAGGATCATGCCGTTGACCGGGGCGCGGTAACCCAGCGCCAGCGTCGCGCCGGTGAGGTTACCGTGGGTGTCGCCCTTGGCCGTGCCGAGGCCGCCGCCCAGTTCGCGTTTGCTGTCGTAATCGACGTAGCCGGCGCTGGCATTGGCGTCGACGAACAGGCCACGTTCCAGGCTAGTGAAGCCGTAGCGCGCGCCGAGGTTGAAGAAGGTGAAATCGGTATCGGCCTCGCCGCCCGCGCCGCCGACGGTGCCTTTGCTGTAGCCGAAGCCGCCGCGTGCGCTGAGTTGTTCGGAGAAACGTTGG
Source organism: Pseudomonas sp. S3(2024) (assembly GCF_036861315.1). NCBI lineage: Bacteria > Pseudomonadati > Pseudomonadota > Gammaproteobacteria > Pseudomonadales > Pseudomonadaceae > Pseudomonas > Pseudomonas sp. S3(2024). Next base: position 148,892 of record NZ_JAZAQQ010000011.1, read on the forward strand.
GTGATGCCGATCAGCAGGCCCTGGCTGTGTTCGTTGCTGCTTTCGGCGTGGGACGAGCCGTCGGTGCCGAGGTAACTCGCCAGCGCGGTGGTCCACAAACGGTATTGGCCGACTTTCAGGTCGGTGCCGCTGGCATAGGGCGCGGCGGCTTGCTCGATCATTGCATTCTGGCGCAGCAGGTAGCTGGCGGCGTCGGCGTGAACCTGGCCGCCGACCTGGGACTCGACACCGCCGAGGGTGCCGGCGTCGATCGCCGATTGCAGGTAGTAGTTGTAGGCGCTGTAGGTGCCGGACAGGTTGCTGTTCTGCAACTCGCGCAACCATTCGGCACCGGCAGCGGCGTTGCCGATCAGCCCGGCCTGACCCGGCAGGCTGTTGTACTCGACCAGTTTGCCGCGCAGGACGTAAATGGTTTCCTGGGACAGGCCGAGGCCTTGCTTGAGGTAGTTGTCCATGCTGCCGTATTCGGCGGTGACCTCGTCGAGACCGGCCTGCAAGTAGCTGGCCTGCACACCGAGCAGTGGCGCGTAGACCGAAGCCATGCTCGGCGGCAGCGCCTTGAGGGTCGCGGCGACGCGGGCGGCGGTGTAGTTGTTGGTCGCCAGGTAGTTGGCCATGATGGTCGCATTGTCGACCCCGGCGATGCTTTGCAGCACGGCGGCGGTCCAGCCGGTGCGGTCCTTGCCGGCGGTGCAATGGAACAATTGTGCGCCGTCGGTGGTAGCCAGTTCGTTGAACAGTTTGCCGAATTGACCGCGCATCCCGACGTCGCTGACGAAGGCGCGGTTGGTCTGTTCCATCATGGCAATGGCGTCGGCCGCGCTTTTGAACGACACGGTGGTGATGTTCGCGCCGGAGGTGGTGCTGCCGATGATGTCGATGTTCTGGTAGGTCGCACCGGTCAGCATCGTATCCGGCGTGCCGGCGATTTCGCTCGGCGTGCGCAGGTCGTAGACGGCTTTGATGCCGAGGCTGTTGAGGGTCGCCAGATCCGCTGCCGACGGCGTGATCGCGTTGGAGCGGTAAAACACGCCGCTACGCATGGTGCCGTCGTGGGCGGTGGAATACGCAGTAGTCAGGCCGGCGACATCACGGAAGTTGTCGATGCTTTGCAGACGCGGCGTGTCGAGCACCAAAGGCTCGGCGGCGTGGGCAGCGGCGATGGACAGGCTCAGAACGGACAGCGAACACACAAGACGTTGAAACACAGTGCAGCCTCATTGGAATTAGTGTTGGGCTGGCTACTATCTGCAATCAACTGATACCAAATATGACAGAACGACTGCGCACGCAAATGCCTGCGCGATTGGGCCGTGGGCTGCGTTTTTTGTCCGTATCTGCCAGAGAGCCACTGTAGGAGTGAGCCTGCTCGCGATAGCGGTGTGTCAGACAACGCAAATATCAGCGATATACCGCTATCGCGAGCAGGCTCACTCCTACAGGGTTCGGTGATGAATGTGGAGTTTTCGGTTGAAGGCGATTCCGTCCATAATCCCTCCCCCAAATGGACTGACACAGGAAATGTGAAATGGACACCACTCAATGGCTCGGTTTGTTCGAGCGCGCCTTTCAAGGCATGGAGAAGAATCTTGAGCAAGTGCTGCAACTCAACAGTTGCCGCGAGCATTGGATTCAAGCCCAGATCAGTCTGCAAGCCTGGTTCGAAGATGAGATCGAGATCTGGACGGATCTGCCGATAGGCGACCGACGCAAAGCGGACCTGTACTCATTGGACGACAACGGCGCGCCGAGGATGGTCGCCGAAATCAAATGCCTGGGCGATGTCTCGCAGGCCAAGTGCCTGGAAGGCGATTGGTCAGTGCGGGCCGATGTTGATCGGTTGCGCTCTTTCGAGTGCCCCACCCGCCTGTTCGTCCTGGTCATCGCCAAAGGCGAGCGCGAAACCAATACCGGACGTCGCCTTCGCGAAGATGAATGGGTGGATGGCCGGACATGCGTCACTGTGGATCTGCAATTTGCCCTGGTTCGGATGTGGGCGTTGTAAGTCAGGTCTTCATCCACTTCTGCGCACGACCTGGGCCACTGCGAACAAGGACTGCCAATGCTAATCGTCTTCAGCGGGCTGCCAGGAACCGGAAAGACCACCATCGCCAGATCACTCGCGACCCGGCTGGATGCAACCTGCCTGCGTATCGACACGATCGAACAAGCCATCCGCAACGCCGGGGTTCTGGCGGATGATGTGGGTACCAGTGGTTACCGGGTAGCCAACGAGTTGGCCGCGAACAACCTGCGTCCTGGCCACAGCGTCGTGGTTGATTGTGTGAATCCGGTCGCTGAAAGCCGGCAAGCGTGGGCCGACATCGCGGATCGCTCGGGAGCGCCGTTGCTCAACATCGAAGTGATTTGCTCGGATCGACGTGAGCATCGTCGTCGGGTTGAGCAGCGGCAATCAGACATCATGGGGCTGACGCCACCGACATGGTCCTCCGTGGCGAATCATGAATATGAAGCCTGGGCGCAGCCGATTCTTTGCCTCGACACAGCGAATGTCAGCGTGGATCAGGCGGTGGAGATCGTCGTGCGCCAACTGACTGATCACCACCCGACCGTTTTGCCCTGATGCGGGCAAAGTGCTGATTTTGCTGATGGCGTGCTGAGGCCGGGTCGACCATTTGACCCGACTTCAGTATTTGCCCGATGAAGAGCAGGAAGGTCTCTGCAGTGCAATTGTGAGCGGCGAACTACTTCGTGGGATCGAGGACCAGCCGGCCGTGACCACGGCGGCTCAGGCTTTTCTCGAGCGCACGTTGCGCCTCGCTCAGCGGGAACACTTCGACGTCGACCGTGAGGTGGCCGCGATCGAACAGTTCGGCGATCAACGACAACTGCGCACCGTCGGAGCGGGTGGCGAAGTTGATCGGGGTTACGCCGTAGTCATTGGCCAGCGTGATGCTCGGCGCGCTGACCGGCGAGATCAGTAAGCCTCCGCGTTTCAACACGCGGAACGAACGGTTCTGGGTGTCACCGCCCACCAGATCGAGCACCACGTCGACTTCAGATACCAGCTCATCGAACGCCTGCGTGGTGTAGTCGATAACGTAGTCTGCACCGAATTGCTTGAGGTACGCATGATTGCTGCCCGAGGCGGTGGCGATGACCTCGGCGCCCAGATACTTGGCAATCTGCACCGCCATGCTGCCCACGCCACCAGCTGCGGCGTGGATCAGCACTTTCTGCCGCCGCTGCACGCCAGCGTGCTCGGTCAACGCTTGCCACGCGGTGAGCGCGGTGGCCGGAACGGCACCAGCCTGCAAGGCGCTGAGGGATTGCGGTTTTAGCGCCAGTTTGCTCACCGGGGCCACGGCTTTGCTCGCATAGCCACCGACGATGTTGATGAAGCCGAACACTTCATCACCGAGCTTGAATTGGGTCACACCGGGGCCAGTGGCGATTACTTTGCCGGACACTTCAACGCCCGGGGTGAACGGCAGTGGCAGCGGAATGAACGCTTTCATCGCGCCGGACAGCACCTTCCAGTCGATCGGGTTGACCCCTGCCCCGGCGACCTCGATCAACACTTCACCTTCGCCGGCTACAGGGTCGGCGATGTCTTCCAGTTGCAACACTTCGGGGTTGCCGTATTCGTACACACGGATGGCTTTCATGAGAGACCTCGATCGATTGGAGTGGGTAGCGCGTGATCAGTGACGACGAGCGTCAAGGCTGAAACGACCGGCGCCGAACGCGACCACTTGCAGAAGGCCACCGGCCATGGCGATGTTCTTGAAGAAGTGGATGAACTGATTCTGATCGCCCAAGGCGTTGTGGAACGCCAGCGCAGTGACCACGCTGAACACGGCCAGCACAGCGGCGACGGTTCGGGTGCGGTAGCCGGCGATCAGTGCCAGGCCGCCACCGATTTCTACGATGATTGCCAGCGCCAGCGCCACTTGCGGCAGCGGCAGACCGACCGAGCCGATGTAGCCGATCATCATCGCCGGCGCCGCCAGTTTGGAAAAACCGGAGAGGATGAAGATCGCGCTGAGCAGAATGCGGCCGATCAACGAGGCCGAGGCCTGGGTGACGTCATTGCGGGTTTGTTCAGTAGCGGTTGGAGCAATGTTTGCGGTAGTGGTCATGACGATATTTCCTTCAAACGTGCGGCGATCCGAGATGAATCGTCCGAGTGAGGAAATGGTGCGCCTGGCCAGCTAATCTGAATAGCCGACTAATTTCGATCATTACGTTCTATAAAATAGACAAGCTGATAGACCTTAGCGAGGATATCGCTACGCTGAATATGACGAGGAAACAGCCATGATTTCCGACCCAGGCACGCCGACGCTGGATCAACTGAGGGTGTTTTTGACGGTGGTGGAACTGGGCAGTTTCGCTGCCGCCGCGAGGAAGCTGCACCGCGCAACATCGGTGATCAGCTATTCGATGGCCAACCTGGAATTGCAGCTGGGGGTAACGCTGTTCGATCGCCAGACCACGCGCAAACCGCAACTTACCGAGGCTGGCCGGACCGTACTGGCCGAGGCACGCACCATCGCCAACGGGGTGCATGGCTTGCGCGCCAAGGTCAAAGGCCTGTTGCAGGGGCTGGAAGCTGAGGTGCATGTGGTGCTGGACGTGATGCTGCCGCCGCAGCGGGTGGTGGATGCGTTGAAGTCGTTTCGCGAGGCGTTTCCCACCGTCGCCCTGCATTTGCACATGGAGGCGCTGGGGGCAGTGACTGAGCGGGTGATCAATCGCGGGGCGATCATTGGCGTCAGTGGGCCAATGAACGAAGGCATCGATGCGATCGAGCGTATCGGTGCCGGCAATGTCGAGTTGATTCCGGTGGCGGCACCGAATCATCCGTTGGCTTCGGGTGAAGCGAACACACCGGGGGCCGGGCGTGAACTGACGCAACTGGTGTTGTCCGATCGCTCGCAACTGACCAAGGATCGCGACTTCGCCGTTCTCAGCAACCGCACCTGGCGCCTGGCGGATCTGGGTGCCAAGCACATGCTGCTGCGCGAAGGGATTGGCTGGGGGAACATGCCGTTGCCGATGGTCGAGGAAGATTTGCAGTCCGGCCGACTGGTGCGGCTGAACCTGCCGGAGTACCAGAGCGGCATCTACCCGTTCGACGTCATCTACCGCACCGACCTGCCACCGGGACCGGCGGCGCGGTGGTTGATCGAGCGGTTTGTGCAGCAGAGCGTGCGGGATGCCTGACATGGCCCCATCGCGAGCAGGCTCACTCCTACAGGGTCATGCAGCAGGTTGGCAGACTGAGATCATTGTGGGAACTAGCCCTGTTGCCGATTGCGGTGCATGACAATCTCCAGCCCCTCGCCCACGTCCGGCTCCTGAAAGTAACGCGTGATCAAATCAAACTCCGCATCCGACGCCGCGAACTCATGCTCCGCCAGCGCGTTGCGTGCATGCAGCCGGACGCGGCAGGTGTCATCATCCACTTCGAGATAATGCAGGCAATGCGGCACTTTTGCAGTATCCGCCAGCCCTCGCAACCACTGCCGATCCGCCACGGTATTGGCTGGAAAATCCAGCACCACACTCACTCCCGCGGTAAGCACATCGATCACCAACGGCCCCAGCACCCCGCGAATCTGCCGCGCACATCGAAGGTAATCCGCCACGGATTTGATCTGCTCCGGATACAGCCGCGACAGCCACTGATCCTCACTGAGCACCAGCGCGCGCTGCTCCTCAGCCAGTAATTGGGCCAGTGTCGATTTGCCCGAGGCGATCTTGCCGCACATCAGGTGTAGTGTGGGTGCACGCATTGGGGACGCTTCCTTATGTCGATTGCTGGATAATGCCCAACGCCTGTCGGCGAGGCAATTGAGGCGCATGACTCAACGAGGAACCCAGATGACCACAATCACCGCACGCCAATGCTCGTCCTGGGTGCTACTTACCCTGCTCGCCACTGCCATGGCGCTGACGGCCGGCTGTTCGAGCAAGCGCTACGCCACCAACGGCTCGAACTGCTACGCCAAAGCCGTGCCCACTTCCGGCGAAGGCGGTTTGGCCTGGGGCGACACCTTGAGCATGGCGCGCAAGAAGTCGATGAATAACTGCATGCGTTATGCGAGCCGCTCCGGAGGGACGCCGAACACTTGCCAGGTGGTGCAGGCGCAGTGCAAGCGCTGACGGCACCGATAATGATGTTGGCTGAAACGGTCCTATCGCTGGCAAGCCAGCTCCCACAGGGTTATTGGGTGGACTCAGGTTTGGCGGCTGCCAGAAATCCAATGTAGGAGCGAGCCTGCTCGCGAATGCGATCTGTCAGCCAAAGCGATGGCGACTGACACGCCCTCTTCGCGAGCAGGCTCGCTCCCACATGGGGTTGTGCAGTGGACACAGAATTAGCGGCGGGTTCCCGCAGGTTTTGCGGCGGAGACGGGATTGGCGTCCAGTGTGCCGTCCTGATCCATGCGGTTCATGGCGTTGGCGCTCAAGTACACAGCAGTATTCGTGAGAGTCATTTTGCCGANTTAGCGGCGGGTTCCCGCAGGTTTTGCGGCGGAGACGGGATTGGCGTCCAGTGTGCCGTCCTGATCCATGCGGTTCATGGCGTTGGCGCTCAAGTACACAGCAGTATTCGTGAGAGTCATTTTGCCGACTCCATGTCCCCACAATACTCACTTGTGGTGAGGGGATTTATCCCCGATGGACTGCGTAGCAGGCCCGCTTCTTTATTGGTTGAAGAAGCCCGGCCCACTTTGCGCGCCATCGGGGATAAATCCCCTCACGACAGGTTTACTCAGCAGAAGTGACCGTCTGCTATCAGCGATTCAACGCCGCCGCATTAGCCCGCGCCGCGTGCAGTTTCTTGTAGCTGTCGATCAGACGGAGATGACGATCCAGCCCTTCGAGCTTCATGCTGGTCGGTGTCAGACCGTAGAAGCGCACGCTGCCATTGACCGAACCAATCGCCGCGTCCATGCGCTCGTCACCGAACATCCGACGGAAGTTGGCCTCGTAATCGGCCAGCTCCAGATCCTCGTCCAGTTCCATTTCCAGGCACACGTTCACCGCTTGGTAGAACAAGCCGCGCTCGACGGTGTTGTCGTTGTATTGCAGGAAGGCTTCGACCAGATCCTTGGCCTGTTCGAACTTCTGCAAGGCGAGGTAGATCAGCAGGCGCAGTTCCAGAATCGTCAGTTTGCCCCACGGCGTGTTGTCGTCGAACTCGATGCCGATCAGCGTAGTGATGTCGGTGTAATCATCCAGCTCGCTGTTTTCCAGGCCTTGAGCAAGGTTGCGCAGACCGACCTTGCTCAGGCTGTGCAGGTTGAGGATGTCGCCGCGGAATTGCAGGGCCTTGTTGGTGTTGTCCCAGATCAGGTCGTCCACCGGATAGATTTCCGAGTAGTCCGGCACCAGGATCCGGCAGGCATTGGCGCCGAGGTCGTCGTAGACCGCCATGTAGGTTTCTTTGCCCATGTCTTCAAGGATGCCGAACAGGGTTGCGGCTTCTTCGGCGTTGGAGTTTTCGCCTTGACCTGAGAAGTCCCATTCGACGAATTCGAAGTCAGACTTGGCACTGAAGAAGCGCCACGACACCACCCCGCTGGAGTCGATAAAGTGCTCGACGAAGTTGTTCGGCTCGGTCACGGCCTGGCCGGAGAATGTCGGCTGCGGCAGATCGTTCAAGCCTTCGAAACTGCGGCCTTGCAGCAGCTCGGTCAGGCTGCGTTCCAGCGCCACTTCCAAGCTTGGGTGCGCGCCGAACGAGGCGAACACGCCGCCGGTGCGCGGGTTCATCAGGGTCACGCACATCACCGGGAATTCACCGCCCAGCGACGCGTCCTTGACCAGCACCGGGAAGCCCTGCTCTTCCAGCCCTTTGATCCCGGCGAGAATGCTCGGGTACTTCTCCAGCACTGCCTGCGGCACGTCGGGCAAGGCCATTTCACCTTCGAGGATTTCGCGTTTGACCGCGCGCTCGAAGATCTCCGACAGACATTGCACCTGGGCTTCAGCCAGGGTGTTGCCGGCGCTCATGCCGTTGCTCAGGAACAGGTTTTCGATCAGGTTCGACGGGAAGTACACCACCTCGCCGTCCGACTGGCGCACGAACGGCAGCGAGCAGATGCCGCGCTGGGTGTTGCCGGAGTTGGTGTCGTACAGGTGCGAGCCTTTGAGCTCGCCGTCGCGGTTGTAAATGTCGAGGCAGTATGGGTCGAGAATCTCTGCCGGCAGCTCGTCTTTCGGGCCCGGTTTGAACCAGCGCTCGTTCGGGTAATGCACGAACTCGGCGGTGGCGATGTCCTCGCCCCAGAATTGGTCGTTGTAGAAGAAGTTGCAGTTCAGGCGCTCGATGAACTCGCCCAGTGCCGAGGCCAGTGCGCCCTCTTTGGTCGCGCCCTTGCCGTTGGTGAAACACATCGGCGAATGCGCATCGCGGATGTGCAACGACCAGACGTTAGGCACAATGTTGCGCCACGAGGCGATTTCGATCTTCATCCCCAGATCGGCGAGAATCCCCGACATGTTGGCGATGGTCTGCTCCAGCGGCAGATCTTTGCCGGCGATGTAGGTGCCCGCTTCAGAGGTCGAATGCGGCATCAGCAAGGCCTGCGCATCGGCGTCGAGGTTCTCGACTTCCTCGATCACAAACTCGGGACCGGTCTGCACGACCTTCTTCACCGTGCAGCGATCGATCGAGCGCAGGATGCCAAGACGGTCCTTCTCGGAAATGTCCGCCGGCAATTCGACCTGGATCTTGAAGATCTGGTTGTAGCGGTTTTCCGGGTCGACGATGTTGTTCTGCGACAGGCGAATATTCTCGGTCGGGATATTGCGCGTTTCGCAGTACAGCTTCACGAAGTAAGCCGCGCACAAGGCCGACGACGCCAGGAAGTAGTCGAACGGCCCCGGTGCCGAGCCATCGCCCTTGTAGCGAATGGGCTGATCGGCGATCACCGTGAAGTCGTCGAACTTGGCTTCAAGTCGAAGGTTGTCGAGAAAGTTGACCTTGATTTCCATGCGGGTTTACCAGAGAGCAAAAACGAATTGGCGGCCATTATCCGGGTTTTCAGCCTGACGTCTTGTGCTTTTGCGTAATCGCCGCCGGGTGGGCTCTGCTGCGTCTTGGCGGGTGCGCACGACAAAAATGCCCTGAGCAGTGAATTTTTTCGTGTCTTCTTGTATCTGACGGAAAGAACCCATGCCAGCAAAACAATGGCATCGAATCCGTTCAGCTATGAGTGACCCGCATGAAATCAAGGAAAAACAAGGTCAATCCCATCGGATTGAAAGACATCACGATTGTCGACGACGCCAAGATGCGCAAGGCGATCACCGCCGCCGCACTGGGCAACGCCATGGAATGGTTCGACTTCGGGGTGTACGGCTTCGTCGCCTATGCACTGGGCAAGATTTTCTTCCCCGGCGCCGATCCAGGCGTGCAGATGATTGCGGCACTGGCGACCTTCTCGGTGCCGTTCCTGATTCGTCCGTTGGGCGGGCTGTTCTTCGGTGCGCTGGGCGACAAATACGGGCGACAGAAAGTGCTGGCAGCGACCATCGTGATCATGTCGCTGAGTACCTTCGCCATCGGCTTGATACCGTCGTATGAGTCGATCGGTATCTGGGCGCCGATCCTGCTGTTGCTGGCGAAAATGGCCCAGGGTTTTTCGGTCGGCGGTGAGTACACCGGCGCCTCGATCTTCGTCGCCGAATATGCGCCCGACCGCAAGCGCGGTTTCCTTGGCAGTTGGCTGGACTTCGGCTCGATTGCCGGTTTCGTCCTCGGCGCCGGTGTGGTGGTGCTGATCTCGACGATCATCGGCGAAGAGAAATTCCTCGAATGGGGCTGGCGTCTGCCGTTCTTCCTCGCCCTGCCGCTGGGCATGATCGGCCTTTATCTGCGGCATGCGCTGGAAGAAACGCCGGCGTTTCAACAGCATGTCGAGAAACTCGAAGAAGGTGACCGTGAAGGATTGGCGGGCGGGCCGAAGGTCTCGTTCAAGGAAGTCGCGACCAAACACTGGCGCAGTCTGATGACCTGCATTGGCGTGGTAGCGGTGACCAACGTCACCTATTACATGCTGCTGACCTACATGCCGAGCTACCTGTCGCACAACCTGCACTACAGCGAAAACCGTGGCGTGTTGATCATCATCGCGATCATGGTCGGCATGCTATTCGTGCAGCCGGCGATTGGTTTTATCAGCGATAAAATTGGCCGCAAACCCTTCATTGTGATCGGCAGCATCGGCCTGTTCCTGCTGGCGATCCCGGCGTTCATGCTGATCAACAGCGGCAAGATCGGCCTGATCTTCTCAGGCCTGCTGATCCTCGCGGTATTGCTCAACTTCTTCATCGGCGTCATGGCTTCGACCCTGCCGGCGATGTTCCCCACGCACATCCGCTACAGCGCACTGGCCGCCGCGTTCAACGTCTCGGTGCTGATTGCCGGCCTGACCCCGACTGCCGTGGCTTGGCTGGTAGAAAGCACCAACAACCTGTACATGCCGGCCTATTACCTGATGGTGATTGCCGTGGTCGGCCTGATCACCGGCGTGACCATGAAAGAGACCGCCAACAAACCGCTGCGCGGTGCCGCACCGGCGGCGTCGGATCTTGAGGAAGCCAAGGAACTGCTCAAGGAACACCACGACAACATCGAGCAGAAAATCGAAGACATCGACGCCGAAATCGCCGAACTGGAAGCCAAGCGCAAGGAGTTGGTGCAGCAGCATCCGCGGATCAACTGATGTAATGACTGACGGCGGCCCTGCCCGGAGGCCGCCGTCGCTCAACGCGTCACAACACGAAGCCGTCACCGATCAAGCGCACCAGAACCTCCCCCGCCTCACTCAATTCACCCGGTGCCTGCATCAGGCGCAACTCGTGCAGCGGCAACTCGGGTAATCCCTCCTCACCGCTCAACACGCGCATGCCAGGGCGCACTTGCGCACGATCAACAATGCCCACCGCCAGTCCGGCCTCGATGGCTGTTTCCAGCGCGCTGGCACCGGCGCTGACAATCACTGCGCGCCACCGGCGTCCCTGCTCGCTCAATGCATCCACGGCAACGCTGCGATAGGGACAACCCTTGCCGTGCAAGGCCAGCGGTACCGGCCGGGTGAGATCCTGCGTGTAATTGTGCGCGGCGACCCACACGGGCTGGGTCAGGCCCAGCATCCTTACGCAACGCGTCGATGGCGGCGCGTCTGCGACGACCACCAGCAACGCCAGATCCAGTTGCCCGCGTTCCAGACGCGCACTCAACCGACCGCTGGCACCTGTTTCGACTTCCAACTCGATGTGCGGAAAATCTGCCGACAGGTGCGGCAACGTACAGCCCAGGACCGCGCCGGCGTATTCCTCGGAAATCCCCAGGCGAACTCGCCCGCTAGCCAGCGGCGTGCTGAAACTCGCCAGCAATTGATCGTGGTGGCGTAGCAAATCGGCGCTCTGCAGGGCGAAGCGTCGACCCAGTGGCGTGAGGTTGACCGTCTGGTTATCGCGCTCCAGCAAGCGCCCGCCCGCCAGCGCTTCCAGACGCCGCACATGCAGGCTGACCGCTGACGGGCTCTTGTTGAGGAAACTCGCGGCGGCGAGAAATTGCCCGAAGCGCACGATTGCCTGAAAGGTGCGCAACAGTTCGATATCAAGGGCTTCGGCCATGCTTGAGAATTCCTGCATCAGTGGTGCGGATCGTATCGTTTGAATGCATCAGTGCTTGATTCATATCATCGAACTCATTCCTCTGTCAGGTGCCATGCGATGAACGTCATGCCTGTTCGTTTTTTACTGCTGATGGCAATGGTGGTCAGCTGGAGTTCGGGGTTCATTGGCTATCGCTACGTCGCCGATCAGGGCAGCGTATACCTGGCCTCGTTGTGGCGTTTTGTATTGGCGGCATTGCTGTTGCTGCCGTTCGCCTGGGCCGGCTTGCGTGGTTTACGCGGCAAGGACATGTGGCATCAGGCACTGCTTGGGCTATTCGCGATGGGTGGCTACATCGGACCGATTGCCGCCTCGATTCAACTTGGCGTCACGCCTGGCACTGCGTCACTGTTTGCCAATCTGTTGCCGCTGATGATCGTGCTGCTGGCCGGCAGCGTCCCAGGCCAGCGCACACGTGGCTGGCAATGGCTGGGTGTGGCGCTGTGCGTGATCGGCATGCTGCTGGCCAGCGCCGCGAGTGTCGAATGGGCCGGTGCGGGGTTGTGGGCCTACAGCTTACCGTTACTGGCGGTATTGTCGCTGGCGGCGGCCACCTTGTTTGAGAAAGCCCGGCCGGGCATTGCAATACCGGCCACCACGGCGCTGTTCATTCAGGTATGCGCGGTGATTCCTGTATTTGCGCTGCTGGCTGGCCTTGAGGGTGAATTGCGCCCGCCCATCACTGCGGATTTCGTCAGTGGCGTGCTGTGGCTGGTGATCTTCTCGACGTTTGGTGGCTACGGATTTTATTGGCTGTGCTTGCAGCAATTCAGCATACAGCGCATCAGTGGCGCGCTGTTTCTGACGCCACCGGTGACACTGTTGTGGGCGTGGATGCAGTTCGACGATCCGCTGAGTGCCAGCACGCTACTCGGTATCGGTCTGACCTTGATCGGTTTGCCATTGCTGGGGCGAGCGCCGAGCGAAAAAGTGTGTGCCGTCGGCATCCGCCAGGAAACTAAATCCGCAGGCGACAAGTCACTGACTTAGCGGAGGTTGAGGCATTTCGCCGAACCTCGTTTATTGAAGATGCCAGCGTGGTCACTCATACCAATCGTCGCAACAACCTCTCGCTGGACAGCCTGAATTTCTTCCTCGCCGATGTGCGCGATGGTCTCGGGCCGTATCTGGCCATTTACCTGCTGGCCGTTCATCACTGGGAGCCGGCCAGCATCGGGCTGGTGATGACCCTCGCTGGCATTGCCGCCCTTGTCACCCAGACGCCCGCCGGTGCCCTGGTCGACAACACACGCAGTAAACGAGCAGTGATCGCGATTGCCGCGTTACTGGTGACCGGCAGTTGCGTGGTATTGCCCTTCGTGACGTCCTTCAGTCTGGTAGCGATCACCCAAGCGCTGAGCGCCGCCGCGGCATCGGTGTTCGCTCCAGCCATTTCGGCGATCACCCTGGGCATCACCGGGCCGCGCGCGTTCACCCGACGCACCGGACGCAACGAGACCTTCAACCATGCCGGCAACGCCTGCGCGGCGCTGCTGGCCGGTGGATTCGCATACCTGTTCGGGCCGGTGGCGGTGTTTTATCTGATGGCGGTCATGGCGCTGTGCAGTGTTATCGCCGTGAGCTTCGTCGATGCCAACGCGATCAACCATGATCTGGCCCGGGGCCTTGACCCCAGCGACGCTACACACAATAAAGCGCCCTCGGGATTGGCGGTGTTGCTGACCAACAGGGCGCTGCTGATGTTCGCCATCTGCTGCGCCCTCTTTCACCTGGCCAACGCAGCGATGCTGCCACTGGTGAGCCAGAAACTGGCGCAGGTCAACTTGCAGATGGCGACGCCACTGACCTCGGCCTGTATCGTTGCCGCACAACTGGTCATGGTGCCGGTCGCCTTGCTGGTCGGGGCCAAAGCCGATGTGTGGGGACGCAAGCCGCTGCTACTCGCAGGCTTCCTGATTCTGCCGCTGCGTGGCGTGCTTTATACGTTATCCGCCGACCCTTACTGGTTGGTAGCGGTGCAGATGCTCGACGGCGTCGGCGCGGGGATCTTCGGTGCGCTGTTCCCGGTGGTAGTGAAAGACCTGACGCTGGGCACAGGACACTTCAACATCAGCCTCGGCGCTCTCTCGACGGTGTTTGGTCTGGGCGCAGCATTGAGTGCCAGCGTGGCGGGCATTGTGCTGCAGGAGGCCGGTTACAACGCGGCATTTCTGACCCTGGCGGTGATTGCCGGAGTGGCGTTTGTGCTGTTGTGGCTGGCGGTACCTGAGACATTGCCGCAGGTGGGGAATATTGAGCCGGCGCTGCAACCTGAGGAGGAAGGATTTGGCTAAGAATGTGCTTGAGTTCAGCGATAGTGATCTGGCGCAGATGCAACGCTTCAATCGCAAGCTCGCCTGGCTGCCGCGTTTTCGCATCCGCAATCGGCTGACGCCGCGTTTGATTCAGGCACTGCTGCGTGCCAGTCAGATTGTCAGCGCGGACAAACCGCTCAAGCATGACCTGCATGCGCAAAACACTGTGGTGTATTCGCAAGGTGTGTCAGTGCCTGTCCGAATCATCCGCCCGCAAGGAAAGGCTCAAGGTGTGGTGCTGGATTACCACGGTGGCGGTTGGGTGATCGGCAATGCACGGATGAACGACGACCTTAATATCGGCATGGTCAAGACATGCAACGTGGCGGTGGTATCGGTCGACTATCGGTTGGCAGTCAATACGCCCGTTGAGGATCTCATGCAGGATTGTCTGTGCGCCGCACGCTGGCTGCTGAGCGATGATTGCACGGAGTTCGTCGGCCTGCCGGTAATCGTTGTCGGCGAATCGGCAGGCGCGCATCTGGCAGCTGCCACCCTGTTAGCGCTCAAAGCATCATCCGATTTGCTGCGGCGGGTCAGCGGCGCCCTGCTCTATTACGGCGTCTACGATCTCGCCGGCACCCCAAGCGTGCACGCAGCACCTGCTGAAACGCTGGTACTCGACGGCCCGGGCATGGTCGAGGCGCTACGCTTGTTGACTCCAGGATTGAGCGATGATGAACGCCGGCAGGCGCCACTGTCTCCGCTGTACGGCGACTTGAGCGGATTGCCACCGGCGTTGATGTTCACCGGTGAACTGGATCCACTGCGCGATGACACGCTGGAACTGGCTGAGCGCTGGCAACGATCAGCACCGGTTGAAATCCATCTGCTGCCCTCGTCCGCCCATGGCTTTATCCATTTTCCGACCACCATGGCTAGTCGTGTTTTGTCCTACAGTCGGGCTTGGATTTCGCGTCAGATCAGGGCAAAAACAAGCAGTTAGGGCCTGTATTGGCAGGAAAATACTTTCCTGCGGGCAAAACAAAACCCCAACTGCTTTCGCAATTGGGGTTTCGGAATTTAATCTTGACGATGACCTACTCTCACATGGGGAAACCCCACACTAC
>NZ_JAZAQQ010000012.1:0-130554 GCF_036861315.1 Pseudomonas sp. S3(2024)
ATGCATCGCCGATGGTAGTGTGGGGTTTCCCCATGTGAGAGTAGGTCATCGTCAAGATTAAATTCCGAAACCCCAATTGCGAAAGCAGTTGGGGTTTTGTTTTAGTAGAAGTCACCGATTTTGCTGGCACGTTACCGTGTTGACGAGCCAGATACAGAATTTCTTGACGACCATAGAGCGTTGGAACCACCTGATCCCATCCCGAACTCAGAAGTGAAACGATGCATCGCCGATGGTAGTGTGGGGTTTCCCCATGTGAGAGTAGGTCATCGTCAAGATTAAATTCCAGAACCCCTGTCTGCTAACGCAGACAGGGGTTTTGTCGTTTCAGGGCTCCCAAAACTCAGGCCGCTTTGCGAGCCTGGCTGATGCGCCGGGCCTGCCACTTGCGCCACCAGATGTAGACGCCAGTCCCTGACAGCCCCGCAATCACAACACCCAATACCGCGATGATCACTTGCCCGGTGAAGCCGATGATCCGTCCGCCATGTATCGGTAGTTGCAAGCGGTAAAACCGTTCCCCCAATGTCCCTTCTCCAGCTATTTCCTGTCCTAATAATCGTCCGTCCGTGCCGTGAAAGAACAACCAGGATTTTCCATGCGCTTGAGTGTCATGTTGCCCGAATCCTGCGCCGTAGAAGTTGTACTCAAAGCTGTAATACAACTCCCCGATCGCCGCAGTCAGTCCTAGCCTCTTCCCCTCGACCAATGCCCTTTCGTACGCCTGTTGATAACTCAATTGTGTCACCCCCAACTCCGAGGGAGGCATTCGCCCTCGAGCCTCATAAACGCTCGGCTCGATCGGTGAAAGCAGCGACACCGCCGGTTTGAAGACCTGACTGGGCAAGTTCATCGCGACACTGCTGACCGCAATCGGTAGCAACAACAACCACAGCCACAATCCACCGGCCCGATGCAGATCGAAGTTGAGTCGATAGACGTGGCCGCCCTTGATCTTCCAGGCCGCCGACCACTTTTTCCAGAACGGCTTGCCACGAGGAAACGTCAGCCACAGCGCGATGAAACAATCGATCACCCAGGCGCTGGCAACCAGTCCCATCAACCACAAGCCCCAGTTTCCGGGCAGCGTCAAGTTGTAATGAAACTCAAGAATGAACGGAATGAAGTTCTCCCGAGAAAGGCAGCACTCACCCCAGTAACGTTGGCCCTTCTGCTCGGCACTCACCGGGTCGAGATAGAACACCTGATTGCGCTCATCGAACGGTTTGCCGGTCGCCGGATCATTACGCGGTACCGCCGCCAACATGGCGGTATGCCCCGTCTCCTGCGGATACTCCATGTACCAGACTTGCAACTTCGGATGCGTGGTTTGCACCACGTCGACCAAGGCCCCGGGAGGCAATCGTTGCCCCTTAAATGACGCTGCGTAGAATTGCGGATTCAGCCACTCATCCAGCTCATGATTGAACGCAAGAATGCTTCCGGTGATCCCGGCCAGCAGCAAAAACACCGCTGTTGCCAGCCCGATATAGCGATGCAACAACACCAACAATGCGCGCATGAGAATTTCCCCACAGAAGCGACAAAGCCAGCCCCTGAAATCAGGGGCTGGCTTTTTTATGCACAAGGCAGAGGTTTAGAACTGGTAGCTGACCGTGGCGGCGACGTTGCGCTCTTCGCCCATGTAGCAGAAGTTCAGGCTGGCGCAGGAGGCCACGTAGGACTCATTGGTCAGGTTGTTCGCATTCAAGCGCACGTCGACGCCCTTCAAGCCGACCTTGCCCAGGTCATAACCGATCGAGGCGTCGAACAAGGTGTAGGAAGGCACCTTCAGCGTGTTTTCCGCGTCCGCCCAGCTATAACCGACATAACGCACACCACCGCCCAGACGCAGGCCATCGAGTACCGCGCTGTCGAACTTGTAGTCGGCCCACAACGAGGCCATGTGCCGCGGCGCCTGAGTTGGCGAGTTGCCTTTGTTCTCGATCACGTCGGTCGGAGTGCTCAAGGTGCTGACCATCGATTTCGAGTACTCGATATCGGTGAAGGTGTAGCTGCCGAGCACTTTCAGGTTGTCGGTCAACTGCATGTGCGCTTCCAGTTCCAGCCCTTGCGAACGAACAGCGCCTACCGCGCGGTAGAAGTTTTCCTGCGGCAGTTTGGTCGCCAGATTTTCTTGATCAATGCGGAACAGCGAGGCTGTGAACAGGTTGTCGGTGCCCGGCGGTTGATACTTCAGGCCGACTTCCCACTGTGTGCCATCGGTCGGAGGCAGAGGATTACCGGCGCTGTCGGCATACGAGTTCGGGTTAAACGACTCGGAGTAGCTGATGTAGGGCGCCAGGCCGTTATCGAACAGATACAACGCACCGGCACGGCCGGTCAGTTTGGTGCGGCGGTCGTTGATTTCCGTGCCCACCGGACGGCCCGCTTCGGCGATACGGTTCTCATCCGACGTCTCGACCCAGTCCTGACGCAGACCCAGCGAGAAACGCCACTGGTCCATCTCGATCAGGTCTTGCAGGTAGACCCCGGTCTGCTCCAGGCGCCGCAGGTAACTGGTGTCGCCGTACATATCGATCGCCGAGTTGCCATAGACCGGGTTGAACGCATTGATCGGCGCCAGACCGCCGCTGGTCCAGTCGACCACCGTTTTGCGCCGCTGATAGTCCGCACCTATCAACACGGTGTGCTTGGTAGCTCCGGTGAAGAATTCGGCCTGCAGCATGTTGTCGACGATAAACGCATGCAGACGTTCATCGCCGCCGGTGTAATAACGGTTCAGTTCGTTGCTGGTTGGCGTCGTCCAGCCATAGGCGTAGACCTGATCCATGTTCACTTTGGAGTCGAGGTAACGGAAATTCTGCCGCGCCGTGAAGACATCGTTGAAGCGATGTTCGAACTGATAGCCGAACGATTGCTGATCCCGCGAGTAGCCATCAATCCCCGGCTCACCCTCGAAGAAGTGCGGCGAGATGCGATTGCCGTTGCGCTGATGAATCGTCCCGTCCGCCGGCACGCCGCCGTGGTAGCCGCCATCCGGATCGTGCTGCAGATACGCCTGCAGCGTCAGCGAGGTGTCTTCAGTGAAATCGATGCTCAGCGTCGGAGCGAGGGCGAAGCGTTTTTCCTTGTTGTGGTCGAATTGTGTGTCGGACTGATCCGTCAAACCGGTCAGACGATAGGCAATGCGCTTGTCGTCATCGACTGGGCCGCTGAAGTCAAACCCGACCCCGCGCTGACCTTGGGTACCGACCGTGGCCTGAACCTGATGATAGGCCTCGTACAACGGCTTTTTGCTGGTCAGCGCCACCAGGCCACCGGGCGAACTGCGGCCATACAAGACCGACGACGGGCCTTTGAGAATATCCACGCGCTCGAGGAAATACGGATCGACCTGCATGGTGCTGTAGGTCCCGCTGTCGCCCATCGACTTGAGGCCGTCGAGGTAGATGTTATCCACCGAGCCATCGTTGAAGCCGCGCATCGCCACATAGTCGTAGCGATGGGTCGCCCCGTAAGGGTTGGTCAGCACGCCGGGGGTATAACGCATGGCCTGGGAGACAGTCTGTGAACCTTGGTCGTCCATTTGCTCGCGGGTGACCACGGACACGCTTTGCGAAGTTTCTAGCAACGCAGTACTGGTCTTGGTGGCGATCTGGCTGTGGGTGGCGTTATAGCCTTCCATGCTGCCGAGTGCGTTGCCGAGGGCGAAACCTTTGATATCGGTGGTTGGCAGTGCCAGCGCATCGGTTTCACTGACAGGGCGCAGGACGTAGCTGCTGCCGTCCTGGCTGACTGCTTCCAGGCCCGAACCGCTGAGCAAATGGCTCAACGCCTGATCAGTTGAATATTCGCCCTGTACGCCCGGAGACTGTTGTCCCTGCGTTTGCTGCGGAGTCATCGCCAGGGTAATGCCTGCCTGACGGGCAAACTGGTTCAGCGCTTCGCCCAGCGGGCCGGCGCCGATGCTGTAGCGATGACTGCTCGCTTCACTGGCAGGGGCGGCGACGCTCAGGCCGGGCAGCGCACCGGCACCCAGAACGGTGGACAGCAGGGCGGCGCGAACGGCGTGGCGCAGCAGGCCCGATTCGGCAGTGAAATTCAGCGGTTTCTTACAGGTGAGGCGGACAGTCATTGTCGGTTTCCGTGGCAAGTCGCAAAGGCTGAGTTGAAGTGCTTACTGACCAAGCCGGACTTGTCGCGAAAACCCGCCAAAATAATTTCAGGCCACCGCCTCGAGTGTGACCCACCATCGGGTGCGATAACGCAATTGCACCGGCAGGGTCTGCGGCAGGATGGCCAGCAGCGTGTCGGTGTCCTCCAGGCGGAACACTCCGGACAGGCGCAAGTCCGCCACCTGCGGCGCGCACGTCACAAAGCCCTGACGATAACGCCCGACTTCATTGAGGAAATCGCCCAGGCGCATATTGCGGGTCACAATCAAACCATCGGCCCACGCGCCCACGTCCATATCCAGTGGCGCTGCCGGGCGCACCTGATGATGATCGATCAGATAGGTCTGCCCCGCGAGTGCCTCGACGGAGGTTGCGCCGCTGCGGATGGCGACGCTCCCGGAGCTGACGGTGAGCCGTGTGCAATCGCTGTCCTGACGCAGGATGAAGCGGGCTTTTATCGGCTCATAAATACCATGACGACTTTGCACGCGAAGTGGCCGGTTGAACGTCGCGCCTTCATCGTTACCGCCGCATGTGACGATGATTTCGCCGCGAGTGAGTTGGATCAGCCGCTGCTGCGCGGTGTAGTCCAGATCCACTGCGCTGGCAGTGTTCAGCTCGATCCGCGTGCCGTCGGGCAACTGGAACCCGCGACGCTCGCCGGTCGCCGTAGCGTAATCAGCGCGCCACTGCTGCCAGACGGAGGTGTCCTTGGCCAGCCATGCCGCGGAGCCCATCAGCACTGCGCCAGACAGCAGCTTCAAGGCCTGTCGCCGTCCGAGTCCTTGCGCACTGTTTTCCAGTGTGTTCAGCGCCACGTGCGCGCCGGGCACTGCGCGCAGGTTATGGCTCAATTCCGCCTGCAGCGACTGCACGCGCTGCCAGGCCAGTTCATGTTCATGATTTTCGGCGCGCCACGCGTCGCACTGATGACTCAGGCGCGCATTGCCATGGTTGTTACGCAGCCGCAGCAGCCAGTGGATGGCTTGCTTGACCACCTGTTGCTGCGGCTCGGCGCGGCGCGCGACTGAGTTGTTATCCACAGGCATCAACTTGCGTACCGCAACACGTAGCAGTGATACAGCGCATCGGCGACGTAACGTTCGACTGAACGCAGTGACAAGCCCATCTGCGCGGCGATCTGCTTGTGGGTCAAACCTTCGCACTGCGCCAGCAGAAACGCCTGACGCACTTTCGGTCGCAAGCCTTCAAGCATGCGCGCGATGCTCTCGAGCAACTCGATTACCAGCGCGCGGGTTTCGGCGCTTGGGGTTTCGGCTTCGGGCAAATGGGCGATGGTTTCGAGATAGGCGCGTTCGATTTCTTCACGACGCCAATGATCGATCACCAGGCCACGGGCGATGGTGCGTAAAAATGCGCGAGGCGCCTTGAGTTCCAGGCGTTCGCTGCGCTGCAACAGACGGACGAAGGTGTCCTGGGCCAGATCCGCGGCATCCGCGGCGTTGCCCAGCCGCGCCCGCAGCCAGGCGTTGAGCCAGCCGTGATGACTTCTGTAAAGCGCCTGCACTGCAAACTCAGGTGAGGACATGAACGCGACAGCCCGAACGTCACAAATGATAATTAGTCGCATTTTTATCAGGGGCTGCGAATTTTGCAACCTCCGCTCGGAGATCCAGCAAAAAAACTTCGTGGCGAACGCTCTGGCACGCCGTTCGGCGGGAATCTGACAGAAATGCAGGCCATTTCCCATGCAGCCCTAAGATTTCCGTGAATGGTGCCGACAGACTGGTGAGACATGCGTGCACCAAAGTAGAGCGGCCGTCAGAACGCCGCCTGCGCTGTACATGGAATGTTGCATCCCGGAACGCATCCCCACTTTTGCATAAGAAGTCCCATGAAATGAATCTCAAGTTCAGCCATAAAATCCTGTTGGCCGCCTCGGGCGTCGTGGTCCTGGCTTTCGCTTTGTTCACCCTCTACAACGACTATCTGCAGCGCAACACCATTCGCCAGAACCTCCAGTCGTCCGTACAGCAGGCCGGCGATCTGACCGCCAGCAGCGTGCAGAACTGGATGAGCGGGCGAATTCTGGTGCTGGAAAACCTCGCGCAGAACGTTGCCCATCAGGGCAAGGACGCCGACTTCCCGGGGCTGGTCGATCAACCGGCCTTCACCTCGAACTTCCAGTTCACCTACGTCGGTCAGGCCAACGGAGTGTTCACCCAGCGCCCTGACGCGAAGATGCCCGACGGCTACGACCCGCGTCAGCGCCCTTGGTACAAACAGGCCGTGGTCGCCGACAAAACTATGTTGACCCCGCCATACATGGCGGCGGTCGGTGGTCTGGTCGTGACCATCGCCATGCCGGTGAAAAAGAATGGCGAACTGCTGGGTGTGGTCGGTGGTGACCTGAGCCTGGAAACACTGGTGAAGATCATCAACTCGGTGGACTTCGGTGGCCTCGGTCACGCGTTCCTGGTCAGTGGTGACGGTCAGGTGATCGTCAGCCCGGACAAAGACCAGGTGATGAAGAACCTCAAGGACATCTATCCGAATTCCGGCGTGCGCATCGAGAAGGGCAACCAGAACGTGGTGCTCAACGGCCAGGAACGCATCCTGTCGTTCACCCCGGTCACTGGTTTGCCAAATGCCGACTGGTACATCGGGCTGTCGATCGATCGTGACAAGGCCTACGCCGCCCTCAGCCAGTTCCGTACTTCGGCGCTGATTGCGATGTTCGTCGCAGTTGCTGCGATTGCGCTGCTGCTGAGCCTGCTGATCAACGTCCTGATGCGTCCGCTGACCACCATGGGCCGCGCGATGCAGGACATCGCCCAAGGCGAAGGCGACCTGACCCGGCGTCTGGTCGTGGAAGGCAAGGATGAGTTCGCTGAACTGGGCAGCTCGTTCAACCAGTTCGTCGAGCGTATTCACGCGTCGATTTCCGAAGTGTCGTCGGCCACCCGTCACGTGCACGACCTGTCGCAACGGGTAATGGCCTCGTCCAACGCCTCGATCATCGGTTCCGACGAACAAAGCGCGCGCACCAACAGTGTCGCCGCCGCGATCAACCAGTTGGGCGCCGCCACTCAGGAAATCGCCCGCAACGCCGCCGATGCGTCGCAGCACGCCAGCGGCGCCAGCGAGCAGGCCGATGACGGTCGTCAGGTGGTCGAGCAGACCATTCAGGCGATGACAGAGCTGTCGCAGAAGATCAGCCTGTCGTGCACCCAGATCGAAACACTCAACGCCAGCACCGACAACATCGGCCACATCCTCGATGTGATCAAAGGCATCTCGCAGCAGACCAACCTGCTGGCGCTCAACGCGGCCATCGAAGCGGCCCGTGCCGGTGAAGCCGGACGCGGTTTTGCGGTGGTGGCGGACGAAGTGCGTAACCTCGCGCATCGCACCCAGGAATCGGCGGAAGAGATCCACAAGATGATCACCTCCTTGCAGGTCGGTTCGCGTGAAGCGGTGACCACCATGAACGCCAGTCAGGCGTCCAGCGAAGAGAGCGTGGAAGTGGCCAATCAGGCCGGTCTGCGCCTGGTCAGCGTGACCCAGCGCATCGGCGAAATCGACGGCATGAACCAGTCGGTGGCCGCGGCGACCGAAGAGCAGACGGCGGTGGTGGAAACCCTCAACGTCGACGTCAACCAGATCAACCTGCTGAACCAGCAGAGCGTGGCCAACCTCAATGAAACATTGAAGGATTGTGATGCGTTGTCGCAGCAGGCCAATCGCCTGAAGCAGTTGGTGGACAGCTTCAAGATCTGATTGTCAGATTCGAGACCGCGTTATCGTTGATCGCGAGCAGGCTCACTCCTACAGGGGAACGCATTCCAACTGTAGGAGTGAGCCTGCTCGCGATTGCGGTAGCTCAATCACCGCAGAACTGAAGCCTTACACAAACAGCTTCAGCACATTCCCCATCGCATCATCGGCAAACCCCTGCACGAAATCCTTGAACCCCGGCAGCGCTTCCTCCCCACCTGAAGCCGGTTCGGCAATGATCGTCCAGGTCGCCCGCGACTTACCCGCCCCCAGCGATTCCACGTTCATCGCCGCCCACAAATTCGCTACACCCAAGGTGTTGTAGATCGTGGTCCAGGTCATGGCGCGCGCCTGCTCATCGCGGGAGTTGAGTTGCTCGACTACCACGTTGCCGTCCTTGAAGAATTTCTTGCGCAGCGACGACACGCCGTCGCCGGTCATGTCGATGTGCGACAGCGCCGGGATGAAGCGGTCGAAGCCAGCGAAATTGCCGACCACCGCCCAGACCTGCGCCGCGTCCGCCGGCACTTCCACCGACGACACAACGTGGCAGCCGTGCGGGTTTTTGATCAGGGTGTCGGGTTGCAGATTGCTCATGGTGTTGCTCCTTTTTTGGATGAATCAGATGAAGTTGATTTCTTTCAGGTAATCGCAGCCGCGACGTAGCAGCGCCGGGGATTTTTCCGGGTAGTGCGCGCCCATCTGTTGCACGCCGGCTTCAGCGTTGGCGTGGCCGATCAGGGAGATGTCGCCGATGTCCTCCTCGAAGCCGTTGAGGTAGAAACCGAGCACGCCGAACAGCGCGTTGTCGGCGTCGACCCGGCCCAGTTGCTGCTGCCAGTCGGCGACACTGACCAGCGAAAACTCGCTGCCGGTTTCGCGGAACGAAGCGACGTAGGCATCCCAACTCAGCGGTTCGGGGTTGTGCAGGTTGAACACCGCACGCTCGGTCGAATAACGGCTGGCGTGGAAGGCGATGAAGCGCGCGAGGAAGTCCACCGGCATCAGGTCGAAATTCAGCGCAAAGGCCGGCACCTGACCGAGCTGGATCGAGCCTTTGAGCATCAGCATCAAACGGTTTTTGTGCGGCTGGCAGACGCCGCTCAGGCTGTTGAAACTGATGTTGCCGGGGCGATACAGGTTGACCCACACCCCACGCTCGCGGGCCCGTTCGAGGACGCGCTCGCCGACCCACTTCGACAGGTTGTAGCCGTTGCGGATGTAGATCGGCGGGGTCGGCGCGGCGGGCAGTTCGAGCACTCGGCCTTCGCCGTCGACGGTGCTGGAAGCGGACAGCGTTGAGACAAAGTTGAAGACCTTTTTGCTGCGCCCTTCACACAGGCGCAGCAGCTCGAAAATCGGCTCGACGTTATCCGCGGCCAGCGACTCGTAATCGAGCACGTGATTGACGTTGGCGGCGTTGTGCACCAGCGCGCCGAACTCGCGATCCAGGCGCTGATAATCGTCATCGGCCAGACCGAGTTGCGGTCGGGTGAGGTTCGCGGAGTAGATCCGCACCCGGCTCAAATCGAGATGCTCGAGACGGTTCTCGCGCAGCGCCTGAGCAAAACGCTGCGCCGCCGTTTGCCCGCCGCCGTCACGCACCAGACAGGCTACTTCGCTGGCGCCCCAACCGAGCAGCGCTTCGACGATGTGCACGCCGACAAAGCTGTTGGCGCCGGTGACGATCACCTTGTGCACATCGCCCAGGCGACTGATCGGCAGCGGTTCGATGTTCAGCGGACGCTCGGCGTCGGCCATGGCCTGGGCGCTGAGCACCGCGCTGTCATCGGTACCGCGCACCAGCGTCGCGAGCTTGATGATGGTCGGCAGTTCGATGAAGCGGTTGATCGAGATGCTGCGCCCGAATTCCTCACGCAAACGCAGCAACATCCGCGACAGCAGAATCGAATGCCCACCGAGATTGAAGAAGCTTTCGTCGGTGGAAATATCGCTGCTCGGCAGCTCCAGCAGTTCCGCCCAGATCTCCAGCAGCAACGCTTCGTCAGCGTTTGCCGGCAGGCATTTCGGACTGCTGTCCTGCACGCTCAACGGCAGCTCCAGCAACGCCTTGCGGTCGACCTTGCCGTTGCTGGCGAACGGCATCCGTGCCAGTTCAGTCCATGCCACCGGTTGCATGTAGTCCGGCAGAAACTGTTGGGCATGCGCCTTCAACAGATCGCGGGCAGCGTCCGACTGCGGCTGCGCAAGGAACGCCAGAATCCGCCGCTGACTGTCGATCACCACCGCCACCTGACGGTACAACTGGCTCTCGCGCAGGCAGCGCTCGATCTCTTCCGGCTCGACCCGGAAACCGCGAATCTTCACCTGATTGTCGCGCCGTCCGCACAGCTCGATACCGTGTTCGCCCCACTTGGCCATGTCGCCACTGCGGTAGGCGCGCAAGCTCTCACCGTGCGGCAGTTGCAGGGTCAGATAACGCTCCGCGGTCTGCTGCGGATTGTTCAAATAACCGAGGCAAACGCCAGGACCGACGATGAACAATTCGCCGACAGTGTTCTCCGTCACCGGTTGCAAGTCGTCATCGAGAATCAGCACCTGACTGTTGGCAATCGGTGCGCCAAGAGTGCGGTTGCTGTCACCCGGTTTGAGCTGGCGAGCGGTAATCAGCACCGTCGCTTCGGTGGGGCCGTAGAGGTTGTGCAGCCTGCCATGACGGGTCAGTTGCTCGATGACGAAAGGCTCGCAGACGTCGCCACCGGTCATCACCTCCACGCCTTGCAGTTGCTCCAACGGCAGGATGCTCAGCAGCGCCGGCGGCAGAAACGCGTGGGTCAGTTGCCGGCGGCGGATCAATGCCACCAGTTGCAGCGGATCGCGGCGCTGGGTGTCGTCGGGCACCACCAGTTCGGCGCCCTGCAGCAGCGTCGGAAAGATATCGATCAGCGATGAGTCGAAGCTCAGCGAAGAGAACTGCAACACCCGACTTTCGGCGTGCAACTGCGCGTAATCGGCGTACCACGCGGTAAAGTGCGCGAGGTTCGCCTGGCTCAGCAGCACGCCCTTCGGATGCCCGGTAGTGCCGGAGGTGTAGAGCGCCATGCACGGTGCTTCAAGCGTCGGCCGCTGACGCATCAATGGCAGGTCGAGATCGGCTTCGGCATTGTCGATACGACTGACATCCAGCCCGGGCATCGACTCACTGAGCGGATGCTCGCCGTCGTGCAGCAATAACACCGCGCCGGCGTTTTGCAGGATGTATTGCTGGCGCTGCAACGGATGGCTCGGCTCGAGCGGCAGATACACTGCGCCACTGCCGAGCACCGCCAGAGTCGAGGCGAACAGCGCCGGGCTTTTCGGCTGGCAAATGCCCACGACCCACGGCTGCGGATGCTGCTCGAGCAACGGTTGCAGACGTTGCTGGATCGCACGGCTGTGCGCGTGCAACTGGCGATAGCTGAGCGACTGCTCGGCCAGGTGCAGCGCCGGCCGATCAGCGTGCGCGATCAGGCTGTGTTGCAGGCGCTCGATCAACGGTGTCTGCGCCTGTTGCAACAATGCCGGATGCGTCGTGGCGTTGAGGCGATGGATGTAAGCCAGACTGTCGAGAAACGACAGGTCCTCCACCTGTTCGAAGTCCGGCGCCATGGCCGGCACTGCCTGCTGCAAATACTCGGCATCGCGGGAGAAACGGCTGACCAGCAGCGCGACTTCGTCAACCACCTGCGTCAGCACCCGCTGGCGTAGTGCCTGACCGTTGCCGGACGGCTCATCGCCAATCGGCACACGGCTGATCAGTGACGAGCCGAGGAAGCACAGCAGGTCGAGCGTCGGTAAACCGCCAAGGCTCTGCGCAGCGATACCGAGGCGCAGATGCAAGTGCGGGATGGCGCAGAAATCGCCAGCGCCGATGAAGCCATCGTCAATGATCAGATCCACCGGCGATTGCGCCGTACCGCTGCGTCGTAAGGAATGACCGTGTTGTTCGAGTTCCTGCGCCAGGTCGGTCATGGCCTGGCTGGCGCCAATCAATAAAATGTCGAGACGTCTCATGTCGGCCTCCTCATCAAACCAGATAGTCACGCAGGGCGTGCTGCACGCAGGGCGTGTCGAGCAGCGAGCTGTTGTGGAAAAAGCGCACGATGTTGCCCACCAGCGGATGATGGCGATTGATCGGGAAGGCCAGCCCGGCCATTTCGTCCTTGAGTGAGCGGCGGATCGCATCACTGACCGGCAAGGCGTCGATCAGGCGCAGATCGAAGGACTTCTGGATGTCGTTGGTCAGGTAATGGCCGATGAACACCGGCAGGATCTGCGCGATGGTTTCCCGATCCGCGTCATTGGCGGTGTGCCAATAGATGCGCACCATGCGCGCCCAGAAACTGGAGTGCCGGCCCTCGTCGAGCAGGTGATCGGCCATCAGCCCTTTGATCGACGGCTTGACCGTGTCGTCCCGGGCGAATGCGGCGACGTCACCAGTCACGGTGTTCTCGGCGATGGCCACGCAGATCAGTTCCACCGCGCTGCGCAGGTGCTCTGGCGCCAGTGCCACAGCGGCAGGAATTGCCCGGCTCAGTTCGATTTCAGCGGGCAGTTCGATCGGCTCGATGCCGGTCATGGCCACGGTCTGCTGCATGAAGTCCATCGCCACCAGTGCGTGGTAATCCTCGTCCACCACCACCGTCATGGCGTCGTAGCGACAGGCGAACGGGAAGGGTACGGCGAAGCGATTCTTGGCGATGGCGCGGGCGGTCTGGTCGACGATTTCGGTTTCGAAAATCACCACGTCGTTGATGAACTTGTACAACGTCTGCACCAGGGCGAAATCACGCTGCTGCGGGCATTCGCGCAGGAAGGTTTCGTTGAGCACCAGGGGCTGGCGGCTCAGCGGATAGATCAGGCGCTCATCGTCTTCCAGAACACGCCGTGGCCGGGTGCGGATGGTGGCGCGGGTTTCCCAGGCGTCGGCGAAGGATTGGTAATCGGCGGCGTTCATTGGGCCACCTCCGCCAAGGGCTCGCGCATGCTCAGACGCAAGCCGTCCCACAGGGCGATGCGGCTATCCACCGCCGCGATGGCGCTGGCGTAGACTTCGGCCTCACGCTGCGGATCACCGTCGACCAGGCGCTCCAGCAGTTGCTCTGCCGCCGGGCCGTGATCTTCGGAGTCGACCTCGATGTGGCGCTCCAGGTAATAGCGAAAGGTGGGTGCCTGTTCGATGCCGATCCCCCAGTCATCGAGGATGCGCTGGAACATCGTCGGGATCACGCTTTCGCGGCCATGCAGGAACGCGGCGGCGACACTGTGGCCCGGTGCGTGCAGCGCGGTGTGCAGCGTCTCGCGCACAAATTTCGCCGCTGCCGGATCAACCTCAACGCTTTGCAGGGCGACGTCGTAACTCACGCCTTCCTGTTGCAGCGCGACAAACCGTTCGACCGCCGTGGTGCTCGCACCGACTTCGCGCATCGCGTCCAGGTACAGCTCGAAATGGCTGTAATGGCCGTGGGCGGGACGATCATCCGACTCTTCGCCGAGCACGATCTCGTTGATCAGCCGCGCAGCATGCGGATCGCGTGGCGGTAACCATGGCAGCCGTGTACAGGTCAGTTCCTGTTGCAGGCGCTTGGTCAACGACATGAAATCCCACACGGCGAAGACGTGGGATTCCATGAACCGGCGCAGTACCGATAACGAATCGATCTCGGTAAAGATCGGGTGATCGCTCAATTGCGCTTTTTTCAGGGCGAGTTGTTCTTTAGTTGGCATCATGGCGAACCTCGGTGTTATTGGAATAGAGGGAGTTGCTCGTTCAGTGCATCAACATGGACTTGATAAGTTTGAAATGTTTTCTATTGGCGAACGCGGGCCTCATTCGGATTAATGAAAGTTTGCAAAGTGCATGAAAGGCTCTCGACCATGCGTTGGCGAATATTTGCCAAAGCTATTGGCTGACTGCGGAGCCGTGCCGTGTTTGCAGGTAGAACCTGCTCGGCGAGGAAAAGCTAATACATCGTCAAATAACTTAACAAGTTTATTTTTAATTATTTTTAGTTGTATGTTTTTCAAGTATGAGTCGGCCCGGTAAAACTTTTTGTTTAAGTTTTACTTGGGCGTAGTTGCTCCTTTCGGCAAATAATGGCCAAAATTGAAGACAAGAGTGAATGCCTCACTCAAAGCAACTTTAAGAAGCGGAAATTGAATGTGATGTATAGGAATGAAAGTGGGCCGGAAACGGCGCCGTAACTTCCCTTTTTCCCGTGGCAAGGCTCCTTCCGTAGGTTCCTGGTGCGGGGACTGCGCCGGCGGTGCGGCGCGTCGCCCGTTCTTCATGGGGTGGCCGTTAAAGAGTGCGGGTAAATTGGCGGGACGGCTATGACCGATTCGTCCGCGCCGAGCCGCAATGGCGGGCTTGCGAGCGCTGGGAGGTTAGAGCGAACACGCGGATCCGCCACCAGGTTTGCGGAGGATCGGGGAGAGGATTTGTAAGCGGGTTATTCGCCGGTCAGACGCGAAGGCCTGAGACCGGCGTGAAGGGTGTCAGCGCACGGCCTTGCGGTTTTGTCCGGCGGGACTGGCGAGGAAGCGGGTGATCACGTCGACGCCACGGTTGAGGTGATGTGTGAGCAACTTCACCGACAGCTCGACATCGCGCTCGATCACGGCCTGGAGCATGGCGCGGTGATCTTCCTGGGAGAGTTTGCCCAGGCCCATGGCTTCGAGATTGAAACGCAGGAAGCGCTCCTCCTCGTTGAGGCCGTCTTCGACCAGCCGCAGCAGACGCTTATTCGGTGCCTTGCTGTACAGGGCCATGTGGAACAGACGGTTGAGCCGACCGATTTCGCTGTAGTCGTGCTGGGTTTCGAGTTCTTCGATATAGCCGGCGGCAAGCGCGTGATCGGCGCTGGTCAGCAACGGGATCGACTGACGCATGGCTTCGGATTCGAGGAGGATCCGCAACTCGTAGGTTTCGGTGGCGTCGCCCTGGATCAGCGGCGCTACAACGGCGCCCTTGTGGGTGGTGACGCTCAGCAGTTCTTGCGCTTCGAGCTGGCGCAGAGCCTCGCGCACCGGCATGCGGCTGACCCCGAACAGGTCGGCCAGATCCTGCTGGCGCAGGGCGGTGCCGCACGGCAAGCGACCGTCAAGGATCGCCGAGCGCAGGGTTTCTTCGATGATCGAGCGGGCAAGGTGTGCGGGAATCGGCCCATCGACTTTGATGCTGTGCAGCGGTTTGGGCTTCTGTGTCACAACTACTCACCCTGAATGACGACGGAATTTGGATCCAAAGACACTAGTGATTGCTCTACAGGTTGTCAAACCATGTAAAGGATTGCTGTCCTGAATGAAGTTTAGCGCGATGGCGATGATCTCATGGTGCCATTGTTTTTTGCCGGGCTAAGCTTCACCATCAAACGCTTTCCTTCCTGCCCCCTGGAAACCTGCTGTGGCGGTACGTTTCGCGATCCCCCGGACTCTGCGCTGGCTAGGCTGCGCACTGTTGCTGGCCGGCGTCATGCTGGGCGGCCTGCATGCCGATTGGGATTTTTCCGCGATCAGCCGCAAGGCTACGGCGCTCTACGGCCCGTTGGGTGCCGGGCAGCAGCGGATCGATGCCTGGCAAAACCTGCTGGCCACGCAGAAACAGGTCAGCGAGATGGAAAAGCTGAAAGTGGTGAACCTGTTTTTCAACAAACAGGTGCGTTATGTAGAAGATATCGATCTGTGGGGGCAGGTCGATTATTGGGAGACGCCCATCGAAGCGTTGTGGAAAGGCGCAGGCGATTGCGAAGACTACGCGATCGCCAAGTATTTCAGCCTGCGCCATCTCGGGGTCTCCAGTGACAAGCTGCGCATCACCTACGTCAAGGCACTGCGCCAGAATCGCGCACACATGGTGCTGACTTACTACGCCACCCCCGATGCCATGCCGCTGGTGCTCGACAGCCTGATCGATCCGATTCAGCCTGCGTCCCAGCGAACCGATTTGCTGCCGGTCTACTCTTTCAATGCTGAAGGTCTGTACCTGCCGGGAGCCAAGGGCAACAAAAAGGTCGGTGACACCAAACGCCTGTCGCGCTGGCAGGATGTGCTGAAGAAAATGCAGGCCGAAGGTTTCCCGGTCGAAACGACTAACTAGGAGCACGCGCTCAGATGTCTTTGTTCAAACAGCTGTTGATCGCTATCTGTCTGTTCCTGGTGGTCGCCTTCACCGGCAGCTTCATGGTCAGCCTGGAGAGCTCGCGCACCCAGTACGTCAACCAGCTGCGCTCCCATGCCCAGGACGCTGCGACGGCGCTGGCGTTGTCGCTGACGCCGAATATCGACGACCCGGCGATGGTCGAGCTGCTGGTCAGCTCGATTTTCGACAGCGGCTATTACGCGAGCATCCGCGTGGTGGATCTCAAGACCGACCAGACCATTGTCGAGCGCAGCGGGATTCCGGCGGTGAGCAATGTGCCTGACTGGTTCGTCAAACTGATCGGCCTGGAGCCGGCCGGTGGCGACGCGCTGGTCAGCCGTGGCTGGGAGCAGGCGGCGCGGGTCGAGGTGGTCAGTCACCCGATGTTTGCCGTGGCCAAGCTGTGGCAGAGCGCGTTGGGCAGCCTCGGCTGGCTGCTGCTGTGCGGCGCGGTCAGTGCAGTGCTCGGCGCGTTGCTGCTGCGCAGGCAATTGCGCCCGCTGGATTACATGGTCAAACAATCGCACGCCATTGCTCGCCGCGAATTCCTCAGCCTGCCGGAGCTGCCGCGTACCCCGGAACTGCGGCGCGTGGTGCAGGCGATGAACCAGATGGTCGAGAAGCTCAAGGCGCTGTTCCAGGAGCAGGCCGAGCGCAGCGAAAAACTGCGTGCCGAGTCTTATCAGGACAACCTCACCGGGCTGGCCAACCGGCGCTATTTCGAGATGCAACTGCACAACCGCGTGAGCAACCCGGAGCAGGCCAGTTCCGGTTATCTGCTGCTGTTGCGGGTCAAGGATCTGGCCGGGCTCAATCAGCGTCTGGGCGGTCAGCGCACCGATGAATTGTTGAAAGCTGTCGGCGAGCAACTGTCCCGCGAGTGCGCCAAATACCCTGAAACCCAGAACCTCGTCACCCGTATTCGCGGTGGTGAATTCGCCGTGCTGGCGCCGGGACTGGTGCGCGAAGAAGCGCTGCAACTGGCGCAGAACCTCGACAGCGCGCTGAGCAGCCTGCACGCCACTGGCGCAACCGATGTGCCGGCCGTGGCTTCCATTGGCCTCGCCCCGTTTGCCCACGGCGATTCACCGCAAGCAGTACTGACCCTGGGCGATCAGGCGCTGGCGCAGGCCGAGGGGCAGGGCGAGCAAAACTGGGCGTGCATCGATCAGAGCCTGGTGGCGGACGTCGGTGACGATCACCATGCCTGGCATCGCTTGCTCGATCAGGCGCTGAACCAGCAGCGTTTCGAACTGTATTTCCAACCGGTGGTGGCCGCTCAGGACACGCAATTGGTGCTGCATTACAAAGTGCTTTCGCGCTTGCTGGATGAACAGGGCCAGACCATCCCGGCCGGGCGTTTCCTGCCGTGGCTCGAGCGTTTTGGCTGGACCGCGCGACTGGACCGTCTGATGCTCGAACGCGTGCTGGAGCAGATGAAAGGGCACGAAGATTCGCTGGCGCTGAACCTGTCTTCGGCAACCCTGGCCGATCCACAAGCGCTGAACAAAGTGTTCGAGATTCTGCGCGCGCACTCCGACCTCGGCGAGCGCCTGACGCTGGAGATCGGCGAGGAGCAATTGCCGGAGCAAGCGGTGCTGGAGCAGTTGACCCGGCGTCTGCGTGAACTCGGTTTCTCTCTGAGTCTGCAGCGCTTTGGTGGACGCTTCAGCATGATCGGCAACCTGGCGCGGCTGGGGCTGGCGTACCTGAAGATCGATGGCAGTTACATTCGCGCGATCGATCAGGAGAGTGACAAGCGTCTGTTCATCGAAGCCATCCAGCGGGCGGCGCACAGCATCGATCTACCGTTGATTGCCGAGCGGGTGGAGACCGAAGGCGAGTTATCGGTGATTCGCGAGATGGGCTTGTACGGAGTGCAGGGGCAGTTGTTCGGTGAACCCACGCCCTGGAAGTGAATCTTGGAGTAAGGCGGTGTCAGTGATGCCGTCTTCGCGAGCAGGCTCGCTCCCACATTGGAATGCATTTCAAATGTGGGAGCGAGCCTGCTCGCGAAGGGGCCAGATCATTCAACGAATATGCGGGATCAGATCAGCCCACCTTCATCATCATCGATCAACTGGCTCAACCCGCCCAACGCCTCACGCGCCTGGGTGCGGTCCATCAACTTGGCCTGCGCCGCCGGCGGCAGGTCGGTGACGCGGATCACGCCTTTCTGGGTCAGCACCTGAATCAGGTCGTCGAGTACCCGAATCATTTCCAGGTCGCTCTGCTTGAGCTGTTTCAGGCTGGTTTCCACCACTTCATTGGCGAACCAGGCCTGGATTTCATGGCTGTCGGCCGGCAGCGTTTCCGTGGCCTCGGCGTAGGCCGCGGCTTCCACGCGAATCAACAGACCTTGCGCATCGCGTTGCACGTAAAACATTGAGCATCCCTCAGAAAGATCCAGCGTCATGCTGTCAGCAGCATAGGCCAACTGCGCGCGAGTATGCGGGGTGGCGACGAAATCGTCACCGCCGAGTTAGCCGCAAACGTGACGGCCGCCCCAAGGGGCGGCCGTTTTGTTCACGCATCAGCTGTTGTTGTGGTCGACCTTGATGGTCGGATCGCTGCCGGCAATCAGGTTGTGAAT
Organism: Pseudomonas sp. S3(2024); assembly: GCF_036861315.1. Taxonomy (NCBI): domain Bacteria; kingdom Pseudomonadati; phylum Pseudomonadota; class Gammaproteobacteria; order Pseudomonadales; family Pseudomonadaceae; genus Pseudomonas; species Pseudomonas sp. S3(2024). The sequence goes on from NZ_JAZAQQ010000012.1 coordinate 18,611, forward strand.
GTTGGCGCTCGACCAGTTGTTGCCTTCCAGTTTGATCGTCACGTCCGGCGTGGCGGCTGCCGCGTCGCCGGAGTTGAACTTGCCCGCCGAGCTGACTTGCAGCGACGACGTGCCATCAACCGTGGTGATCTTCAGGAAGTTGTCGATGGTGCTGCCGGTTTCACCCTGCAACAGATCGCGCAGGTCGATGCGGTCACCTTCGTTGGCGTTGAAGTCCTTGATCACGTCATTGCCGGTGTCGCCTGCTTTCCAGACGAAGGTGTCGGCACCGGAACCACCGATCAAGATGTCGTTGCCCTGGCCGCCGATCAGCGTGTCATTGCCGGTGCCGCCGAGCAGGATGTCATTGCCCTTGCCGCCGTCGAGCAGGTCGTTGCCGCCCGAGCCGAACAGGATGTCATTGCCTGCGCCACCCAGCAGCGTGTCGTTGCCGTCATGTGCGCCGGATACATCGAACGCCTGATAGTGCTCGGTGATGTACTGGTGCACGTTGCTGGTGGTGACCTTGCTGACGTCGACCCCGGTCTGCTGCGCCACGAACGCCTGCATCGCCTGATAACCCTCGCCGGCAATGCCGTTGAAGCTCACCAGGTCGCCGAACAGGATGTCGTTGCCGTCGCCACCGCTGACGGTGTCGTTGCCCGGCAGCGTCGCTTCGGTGTGGCCGATGATCGAGTTGGCCAGATCCTTCGGATCGATGTTGGTCTGCGGCGAGTGATCCGAGTCATACGGTTTCAGGTCGTTGAGGCTGACACCGCTGTTGATACCGATCGCCTCGACATTCGACAGACCGCTGAGCAAGGCGAAGCTGCTGGTCGAGTTGTCGGTGGTGGCCGAGCTGGTGCTGCTGCCGCTGCCCGCCAGACTCGACAGCTCATAGGTACCATCACCCTGAGCGTGAACCGTGCCCAGGTTGGTGGTGGTCCAGCCACGGCCAGTGTAGGTCTGCAACTGGGCATAACCGCTGGCGGTGATGCTCAGGTAATGCGTGTTGTCGATGTACGTGCTGAAGGTATCGCCCAGCTTGTAGTTGCTGGTTGTCACCACACTGTCGAACTTCACGCTGCCGTACAGCGTCGGGTTGGTCTGCTCGCCGCTCTGGTAGTAGGTCGGCTGGCCGTCGGTGATGAAGTACGTGAGGTTCTTCGCCCCGGTGTTCGCCACAGCTTCCGCGCTCTGGAAGAAGTTGGCCGTGGTCTTGAACACGTCCTCGTAGTTGGTGCCGCCGCCGGACGCCATCGAGTCGAGCACGGCTTTGAGCTTGGTCAGCGCGTTCGGGTCGTTGAGGTTCACCGACACCGACTTGTTGACCTGGGTATCGAAGTCCGCCAGGAAGATGTTCACCGTGCCCGAGTTGCTGCCGCCCAGGCTCTGCTTGAGGGTGTTGAACACCGAGGTCAGCGAGTCCTTGGCCGCGTTGATCGACGAGGTGCTCATGCTGCCCGAGCTGTCGACCATGAACGCGATGTTGTAGTTGGTGCCCGGCACCACGGTCAGACCACCGATGTCGGCGACCATGATGTCGTTGCCATCGGTACCGTTGAAGGTGTCGTCGCCAGAGGTACCCACCACCGCGTTATAAACCGCCGGCACCACGGTGACCGGAATCGTCGCGGTGCTGCTGGCCGAACCGCCGACCATTTCAGTGGAGGTCGAGGTCACGGTCAGGTTGAACTGGCCGTTGTAGTAGGTCGGCGGGGTTACGGTCAGGCTGCCGAGGTTCCAGCCGGTGACGTTGGCTTCGCCGTTGCTCGCGGTGACTGTGAAGGTGTGACCGTTGCCGTCGGAGAGAACCGAGCCGACCGGCGCGCCACTGATCTTCACGCTCAGGGTTTCCGAACCGTCGGTATCGGTCAGCGCGGTGTTGATCGCCGACAGTTTCACCGTGGTGCCTTCGGCGCCGGTGTTGAGCTTGTAGCCGTCGTAATAGCCTTCGCCGTTTGTGCCGTGCAGATCGGAGACAGTCACACCGGAATTCACCAGATCCTGCACCCCGGTGTAGATCGGCACGCCGGCGCTGCTCAGGTCGATTGGCGTGCTGCCGTTGACCGACAGGTTCACGTCATAGCTGCCCGGGCCGCTCTGGTTGTGGTGGTAGATGTCCAGGGTGTAGTAGCCGCTGGTGGTCGGGGTGAACGAACCGCTGATCGCACCGCCCGCGCCCCAGGTACCCGACGCCACGCTCTTGCCGCCAATGGTGATCAGCAGGCTGTCGTCAGCCACACCGCTGAAGCTGTAGGTCTTGCCGGCTTCCAGATAGATCAGGCCCGAGGTCTTCGACGCGGTACCGGCGGTCACGCTGCCGTCGGACTGCACGTTATTCACGTTGGTGCTGGAGTTCGGGGTGCCGGCGCCGTCGATCACGTTTTTCAACGTGGTCGAGTCAGCGCCGTTGCCGCTGGTGCCCAGGCCCGACAGGCCGGTCCAGACTTCCTTGACCAGCCCGGTGGACTTCACGCTGTTGTCGGCCACGCTCACGGTCGGCGCATCCGCCACTGGCGTGATGTCGATCTTCACGGTGCCGGTGTTGCCCAGCAGTTGGCCGTCGGTTGGCTGGAACTTGATCTGCGCGTAGTCGGCCTGGTTGTTGCCGACGCCGTTGCCGCCGTAGCCGTTGACCCCCGATTCGTTGGCATCCGGCATGAAGCGCAATTTGCCAGCGTCGATGTCAGCCTTGCTGAAGGTCTGGTTGTTGGCGACGTCTTTCCAGGTCGAACCGTCCAGATACTGCAGTTTGCCTTCGCCCGGCAGCTGGGTGATTTTGATGCCCAGGCTGCTGGCCGGGCTGTCGACGTCGGTCACACCGAAGGTCGACCAGCCGAGGATCAGCGGGGTGTCTTCGGTGCCGGTGACGTTGACCGGAGCCGCAACCGGCGCATCGTTTACCGCCACCACGTTGACCGTGGTGGTCGCGGTGTTGGAGTAGTTACCGCCATCGGTCACGGTCACGGTGATGATCCGCGGCACGGTGCTCGGGTCTTCACTGCTGTTGGTGAAGGTGATGTTTTTGATCGCCTGCATGTAGTCGGCGAGCGTCGCGTTGCCCGACAAGGTCAGGGTCACGGTGCCGTTGGTGCTGTTGGCATTGATCGTGATGCCGTTGACGCTGTTGCCGAGGTTCAGTGCATCGCCGTCCTGACGGTTGGTCAGCACGATGGTCGCGCCGGTCAGCATGGTGCTGTCCGGGTCGGTGATCGTCAGGTCAGTGTCGGCAATCGACACGCCGGCGCCCGGGGTGTTTTCGGTGAAGGTCACCTTGTAGTCGGCACCGGTGGCGCCGCTGGAGTTGTTGGCATCCAGGTCGATGACCGGTGGCGCATCGTTGTCGATGATCGAGGTGCTGACACTGCCGTTGGTGCTGCTGACGGCCAGGTTCTCGAAGTTGCCGCCGGTGGCCGAGTCGATCTTGACCACGAAGTTCTCGGTGCCTTCGGTGATCTTGTCATCGATGGTCGCGACGTTGAACTGCGCGCTGCTGGCGCCCGCCGGAATCTTCACGGTGTACACGCCAGTGAAGTCCGAACCGTCGGCAGCGGTGCCGCTGTAGACGATCTTCAGGGTCACGTCGGTTTGCGCCGGGTGCGTCAGGCTGACGGTGTAGCTGGCGGTCTGGCCTTCGGTCACCGAGGTGCTGCCGGTGATGCTGACGGTGGTGGTGTCGATGGTATCGGCGACGTTGGTCACGGCCGGTGTCGTGCTCGGTACCAGGTTCTCGAAGTTGCCACCGCTGGCGTTGGTGATGGTCGCCTGCACGCTGCCGGCGTCTTTGTAGACGTCGTCAGCCGGAGCCGGAACGGTCACGGTGCCAGTGGTTTTGCCGGCGTCGATGGTGATCACCGAGCCGTTGCTCAGGGTCACGGTTACCGGGGAACCGGCAGCGTTGCTCAGGGTGGCGGTGTAGGTGATCTGGCCGCCCTCGTTCACCGCCGGGGTCGCGCTCAGCGACAGGCTGGTGGTGTCGACGGTGTCGGTCACGGTGGTGCTGACCGGGGTTTTGTCGGCTACCAGATTTTCGTAGTTGCCGCCGCTGACGTTGGTGATCGCATTGGTCAACGGTGCGTGGCCGGTCAACACGTCGTTCGGCGCAGTGGTGGTCACGGTGCCGGTGGTTTTGCCGATGTCGATGGTGATGGTCTGGCCGTTGGACAGGGTCACGACAACTGGCGAGCCAGTCACAGGCGCACCGACAGTGGCGGTGTAGGTGACAGTGCCACCCTCGGCGACAGTACCCGTGGCGGTGAGTTTCACGCCAGTGGTGTCGATGGTGTCGGTGACGCTGGTTACGGCTGGCGTGGTGCTTGGCACCAGGTTTTCGAAGCTGCCACCTGTCGCCGACTTGATGGTCGCCTGCACGGTGCCGGCGTCTTTGTAGACGTCATCGGCTGGTGCAGGAACGGTCACGGTGCCGGTGGTTTTACCGGCGTCGATGGTGATGACTGCGCCGTTGCTCAGGGTCACGGTCACTGGCGAACCCGCGGCGTTGGTCAGGGTTGCGGTGTAAACGATCGAGCCACCTTCGGCCACGGTGCCGGTCGCGGACAACGACAGATTGGTGGTGTCGACGGTGTCGGTCACGGTGGTGCTGACCGGGGTTTTGTCGGCCACCAGGTTTTCGTAGTTGCCGCCGCTCACGTTGGTGATTGCGTTGGTCAACGGCGCGTGACCGGTCAGCGCATCGTTCGGTGCGGTGGTGGTTACGGTGCCGGTGGTTTTGCCGATGTCGATGGTGATGGTCTGGCCATTGGACAGAGTCACCACGACTGGCGAACCAGTGACTGGCGCGCCGACGGTGGCGGTGTAGACGACGTTGCCGCCTTCAGCCGCTGTACCGGTGGCAGACAACTTCACGGTAGTGGTGTCGATGGTATCGGTGACGCTGGTCACGGCCGGTACGGTGCTTGGTACCAGGTTTTCGAAGTTGCCGCCGCTGGCATTGGTGATGGTTGCCTGCACGGTGCCGGCGTCTTTGTAGACGTCATCAGCCGGGGCAGGAACGGTCACGGTGCCAGTGGTTTTACCGGCGTCGATGGTGATCACGGCGCCGTTGGACAGAGTCACAGTGACCGGCGAACCAGCCGCGTTGGTCAAGGTCGCGGTGTAGATGATCGAACCGCCCTCGGCGACCGTGTTGGTGGCGCTGAGGGACAGGTTGGTCGTATCGACAGTGTCGGTCACGGTGGTGCTGACCGGTGTCTTGTCGGCTACCAGATTTTCGTAGTTGCCGCCGGTCACGTTAGTGATCGAGTTGGTCAACGGCGCGTGACCGGTCAGCGCATCGTTCGGTGCGATGCTGGTCACGGTGCCGGTGGTTTTGCCGATGTCGATGGTGATGGTCTGACCGTTGGCCAGGGTCACGACGACAGGCGAGCCGGTAACTGGCGCACCAACGGTAGCGGTGTAAGTGACGGTGCCACCTTCGGCCACGGTGCCCGTGGCGGTGAGTTTCACGCCCGTGGTGTCGATGGTGTCGGTGACATTGGTCACGGCTGGCGTGGTGCTTGGAACCAGGTTCTCGAAGCTGCCACCGGTCGCGGTTTTGATCGTTGCCTGAACAGTGCCGGCGTCTTTGTAGACGTCGTCGGCCGGGGCAGGGACGGTGACGGTACCGGTGGTTTTACCGGCGTCGATTGTGATCACGGCGCCGTTGCTCAGGGTCACGGTCACTGGCGAACCAGCGGCGTTGGTCAGCGTTGCGGTGTAAACAATCGAGCCACCCTCGGCCACGGTGCCGGTCGCGCTCAGCGACAGGTTGGTGGTGTCAATGGTGTCGGTCACGGTGGTGCTGACCGGAGTCTTGTCGGCGACGAGGTTCTCGTAGTTGCCGCCGCTGACGTTGGTGATGGCGTTGGTCAGTGGCGCATGACCGGTCAACACGTCGTTCGGTGCGGTGGTGGTCACGGTGCCGGTGGTTTTGCCGACTTCGATGGTGATGTTCTGGCCGTTGGCCAGAGTCACGGTCACTGGCGAACCGGTTACCGGTGCACCAACGGTCGCGGTGTAGGTGACGGTACCACCTTCAGCAGCAGACTCGGTCGCGGTCAGTTTGACCGTGGTGGTGTCGATGGTGTCGGTGACGCTGGTCACGGCCGGGGTGTTGCTGGTCACCAGGTTTTCGAAATTGCCGCCAGTCGCGGTCTTGATCGTGGCCTCAACGGTGCCGGCGTCTTTGTAGACGTCATCCGCTGGAGCCGGAACGGTCACGGTGCCGGTGGTTTTGCCGGCGTCGATGGTGATCACGGCGCCGTTGCTCAACGTCACGGTAACCGGCGAGCCGGCAGCGTTGGTCAGCGTCGCGGTGTAAACGATCGAGCCGCCTTCGGCCACGGTACCGGTCGCGGACAGCGACAGGTTGGTGGTGTCGACGGTATCGGTGACTGTGGTATTGACCGGGGTCTTGTCGGCAACGAGGTTTTCGTAGTTGCCACCACTGACGTTGGTGATCGCGTTGGTCAGCGGCGCGTGGCCGGTCAGCGCATCGTTCGGTGCGGTGGTAGTGACGGTGCCGGTGGTTTTGCCGACTTCGATGGTGATGTTCTGACCGTTGGCCAGAGTTACCACGACTGGCGAGCCCGTCACTGGCGCACCAACGGTCGCGGTGTAGGTGACGGTACCCCCTTCGGCAGCAGACTCGGTCGCGGTCAGTTTGACCGTGGTGGTGTCGATGGTGTCGGTGACCTGAGTCACAGCCGGCACGGTGCTCGGTACCAGGTTTTCGAAGTTGCCACCGGTAGCGTTGGTGATCGTTGCCTGAACGGTGCCGGCGTCTTTGTAGACGTCATCGGCAGGTGCCGGAACGGTCACGGTGCCAGTGGTTTTACCGGCTTCGATGGTGATCACAGCGCCGTTCGACAGGGTCACGGTGACTGGCGAGCCAGCCGCGTTGGTCAAGGTCGCGGTGTAGATGATCGCACCGCCCTCGGCGACCGAATTGGTTGCGCTCAGGGACAGGTTGGTGGTGTCGACTGTATCGGTAACGGTGGTCGAAACCGGGGTTTTGTCGGCGACCAGATTCTCGTAGTTGCCACCGGTCACGTTAGTGATGGCGTTGGTCAACGGCGCATGGCCGGTCAGCGCATCGTTCGGTGCGGTGGTGGTCACGGTACCGGTGGTTTTACCCACTTCAATGGTGATGTTCTGGCCGTTGGCCAGAGTCACGGTCACTGGCGAACCGGTTACCGGTGCACCGACGGTTGCGGTGTAGGTGACGGTGCCACCTTCAGCAGCAGACTCGGTCGCGGTCAGTTTGACCGTGGTGGTGTCGATGGTGTCGGTGACGTTGGTGACGGCCGGAACGGTACTCGGCACCAGGTTTTCGAAGTTGCCACCAGTAGCGGTGGAAATGGTTGCTTCGACTTTACCCGCGTCTTTGTAGACATCGTCGGCCGGTGCCGGAACGGTCACAGTGCCGGTGGTTTTGCCAGCCTCGATGGTGATCACGGCGCCGTTGCTCAACGTCACGGTGACTGGCGAACCAGCGGCGTTGGTCAGGGTTGCGGTATAAACGATCGAGCCGCCTTCGGCCACGGTACCGGTCGCGGACAGCGACAGGTTAGTGGTGTCGACGGTGTCGGTGACGTTAGTGCTGACCGGGGTTGTGTCAGCCACGAGGTTTTCGTAGTTGCCACCGGTCACACCGGTGATCGAGTTGGTCAGAGGCGCATGACCGGTCAGCGCATCGTTCGGTGCAGCGGTGGTCACGGTGCCAGTGGTCTTGCCGACTTCGATGGTGATGTTCTGACCGTTGGCCAGGGTCACCACAACCGGAGAGCCCGTGACTGGTGCGCCGACGGTTGCTGTATAGGTCACGGTGCCGCCTTCGGCCACCGAGGTATCGGCGGTCAGTTTGACGGTCGAGGTGTCGATGGTGTCGGTGACTTCGGTGACAGCCGGCACGGTACTCGGCACCAGGTTCTCGAAGTTGCCACCGGTGGCGGTGGAAATGGTCGCTTCGACTTTGCCCGCGTCTTTGTAGACGTCATCGGCAGGCGCCGGAACGGTTACGGTGCCAGTGGTTTTGCCGGCGTCGATAGTGATTACGGCGCCGTTGCTCAATGTCACGGTGACTGGGGTGCCGGCCGGATTGGTTAGGGTCGCGGTGTAGACGATCGAGCCGCCTTCAGCGACGGTGCCAGTGGCACTGAGCGACAGGTTGGTGGTGTCGACGGTATCGGTGACATTGGTCGAAACCGGCGTTTTATCCGCCACGAGGTTTTCGTAGTTACCGCCGCTCACGTCGGTGATGGCGTTGGTCAGTGGCGCATGTCCGGTCAACGCATCGTTCGGCGCGGTGGTGGTCACGGTGCCTGTGGTCTTGCCGACTTCGATGGTGATGTTCTGACCGTTGGCCAGGGTCACGACCACAGGCGAGCCGGTTACCGGAGCACCGACGGTGGCGGTGTAGGTGACGGTGCCACCTTCCGCAGCCGATTCGGTCGCGGTCAGTTTGACCGTGGTGGTGTCGATGGTATCGGTGACATTGGTGACGGCCGGCACAGTGCTCGGTACCAGATTTTCAAAGTTGCCACCGGTAGCGCTGGAAATGGTCGCTTCGACTTTGCCGGCATCTTTGTACACGTCATCGGCTGGCGCCGGAACGGTCACGGTTCCAGAGGTTTTACCGGCGTCGATGGTGATCACTGCGCCGTTGCTCAACGTCACGGTAACCGGTGAGCCGGCAGCGTTGGTCAGCGTCGCGGTGTAGACGATCGAGCCACCCTCGGCCACGGTGCCGGTCGCACTGAGCGACAGATTGGTGGTGTCGACGGTGTCGGTGACATTGGTCGAAACCGGCGTTTTATCCGCCACGAGGTTTTCGTAGTTACCGCCGCTCACGTCGGTGATGGCGTTGGTCAGCGGCGCGTGGCCGGTCAACGCATCGTTCGGCGCACTGGTAGTCACGGTGCCAGTGGTTTTACCCACCTCAATGGTGATGTTCTGACCGTTTGCCAAGGTCACCACGACCGGCGAGCCAGTCACTGGCGCGCCGACAGTCGCGGTGTAAGTGACGGTGCCACCTTCCGCAGCCGATTCGGTCGCGGTCAGTTTGACCGTGGTGGTATCGATGGTGTCGGTCACGTTGGTGACGGCCGGAACGGTGCTAGGCACCAGGTTCTCGAAGTTGCCACCGGTAGCGCTGGAAATGGTTGCTTCGACTTTACCCGCGTCTTTGTACACGTCGTCAGCCGGAGCTGGAACGGTTACGGTGCCCGACGTTTTACCGGCTTCGATGGTGATCACCGCGCCGTTGGACAGCGTCACGGTCACCGGCGTCCCGGCCGGATTGGTCAGGGTCGCGGTGTAAACAATCGAACCACCCTCGGCCACCGAGTCGCTGGCGGTCAGGTTCAGGTTGGTGGTGTCGACGGTGTCCGACACCGAGGTGTTCGCCGGTGTCTTGTCGGCCACCAGGTTCTCATAGTTGCCGCCGGCAACCTTGTCGATGGCCACGCTCAACGAGCTGCCGCCCGCCAATGGGCTGTTCGGTGCAACGAAATTCACGCTGCCGGTGGTCTCACCGACGGCGATGGTGATGGTCTGGCCATTGGACAGAGTGACCACAACTGGCGAGCCGGTTACCGGCGCGGTGACGCTCGCGGTATAAACCACGGTTTCGCCTTCGGCGACGTTGGCGGTGGCGGTCAACGACACGGTGGAAGTGTCGATGGTGTCGTTGACGGTGGTCACGGCCGGGGTGTTGCTGGTCACCAGGTTTTCGAACTCGCCACCGGTCGCGCCCTTGATGGTCGCCTCAACGGTGCCGGCGTCCTTGTAGACGTCATCCTTCGGCGCATCGACGGTCACGGTGCCGGAAGTTTTGCCGGCGTCGATGGTGATCACCGCGCCATTGCTCAAGGTCACGGTCACCGGAGTGCCGGCGGCGTTGGTCAGGGTGGCGGTGTAGGTGATCTGCCCGCCTTCGTTCACCGCCGGCGTCGCGCTCAGCGACAGGTTGGTGGTGTCGACGGTGTCGGTCACGGTGGTGCTGACTGGCGTCTTGTCGGCGACGAGGTTTTCGTAGTTGCCGCCGCTGACATTGGTGATCGAGTTGTTCAGCGGCTCATGACCGTTCAGCGCATCGTTCGGAGCGGTGGTCGTCACGGTGCCGGTGGTCTTGCCGATGTCGATGGTGATGGTCTGACCGTTGGCCAGGGTCACAACAACAGGTGCGCCAGTCACTGGAGCGCCAACAGTCGCGGTGTAAGTGACAGTGCCGCCTTCAGCCACCGAAGTATCGGCGGTCAGCTTCACGGTCGAGGTATCGATGGTGTCGGTGACTTCGGTGACGGCCGGAACGGTGCTCGGCACCAGGTTCTCGAAGTTGCCGCCCGCAGCATCCTTGATCGTGACTTCGACCTTGCCGGCGTCTTTGTAGACGTCATCGGCAGGTGCTGGAACGGTCACGGTGCCGGTGGTTTTACCCGCGTCGATGGTGATCACGGCGCCGTTGCTCAGGGTCACGGTGACCGGCGAGCCGGCAGCATTGGTCAACGTCGCGGTGTAAACGATCGAACCGCCCTCAGCCACGGTACCGGTCGCGCTCAGCGACAGGTTGGTGGTGTCGACGGTATCGGTCACGGTGGTGCTGACCGGGGTTTTGTCGGCAACCAGATTCTCGTAGTTGCCGCCGCTCACGTCGGTGATGGCGTTAGTCAGCGGCGCATGACCGTTCAACGCATCGTTCGGTGCGGTGGTGGTCACGGTGCCGGTGGTCTTGCCGACTTCGATGGTGATGTTCTGACCATTAGCCAGGGTCACGACCACAGGCGAACCGGTTACCGGAGCACCGACAGTCGCGGTGTAGGTGACGGTGCCACCTTCAGCAGCGGACTCGGTTGCGGTCAGTTTCACCGACGTGGTGTCGATGGTGTCAGTGACTTCAGTCACTGCCGGAACAGTGCTCGGAACGAGGTTCTCGAAGTTGCCGCCGGTTGCACCGTTGATGGTGACTTCGACTTTGCCGGCATCTTTGTAGACGTCATCGGCTGGTGCTGGAACGGTCACGGTGCCGGTAGTTTTACCGGCTTCGATAGTGATCACCGAGCCGTTGCTCAGGGTCACGGTGACTGGCGAGCCAGCAGCGTTGGTCAGGGTCGCGGTGTAGGTGATCGAACCACCCTCGGCGACCGAGTTGGTGGCGCTGAGCGACAGATTCGTCGTGTCCACGGTGTCAGTGACGGTGGTGCTGACCGGAGTTTTGTCAGCGACCAGATTTTCATAGTTGCCGCCGGTGACGCCGGTAATCGAGTTGGTCAGCGGTTCGTGACCGTTCAGCGCATCGTTTGGCGCAGTGGTGGTCACGGTGCCGGTGGTTTTGCCGACTTCGATGGTGATGTTCTGACCGTTGGCCAGGGCCACGACCACAGGCGAGCCGGTGACTGGTGCGCCAACGGTAGCGGTGTAGGTGACGGTGCCACCTTCAGCGACCGAAGTATCGGCCGTGAGTTTCACGGTCGAGGTGTCAATGGTGTCAGTGACTTCGGTGACAGCCGGAACCGTGCTCGGCACCAGGTTCTCGAAATTGCCGCCTGCGGCGTCTTTGATCGTGACTTCAACCTTGCCAGCGTCCTTGTAGACGTCATCGGCTGGCGCTGGAACGGTCACGGTGCCGGTAGTTTTACCTGCTTCAATGGTGATCACCGAACCGTTCGACAGGGTCACGGTCACCGGCGTACCGGCCGGATTGGTCAGGGTCGCGGTGTAAACGATCGAACCACCTTCGGCAACGGAGCCAGTGGCGCTCAACGTCAGGTCGGTGGTATCGACGGTGTCGGTAACGTTGGTCGAAACCGGAGTTTTGTCCGCCACCAGATTTTCGTAGTTGCCACCGGTGACGCCGGTAATCGAGTTGGTCAGCGGTTCGTGACCGTTCAGCGCATCGTTTGGCGCGGTGGTGGTCACGGTGCCGGTGGTTTTGCCCACTTCGATGGTGATGTTCTGACCATTGGCCAAGGTGACAACAACCGGCGAGCCGGTTACCGGTGCGCCGACGGTGGCGGTGTAAGTGACAGTCCCGCCTTCAGCGACCGAAGTGTCGGCGGTGAGTTTGACCGTCGACGTATCGATGGTATCGGTCACTTCGGTAACAGCCGGAACGGTGCTCGGCACCAGGTTCTCGAAATTGCCGCCTGCGGCGTCTTTGATCGTGACTTCAACCTTGCCAGCGTCTTTGTAAACGTCATCGGCGGGTGCTGGAACGGTCACGGTGCCGGTGGTTTTGCCCGCGTCGATGGTGATCACCGAGCCGTTGGACAAGGTCACGGTCACCGGAGTACCGGCCGGATTGGTCAGGGTAGCGGTGTAGACGATCGAACCGCCTTCCGCCACGGTGCCGGTGGCGCTCAGGGTCAAGTTGGTGGTGTCGACGGTGTCGGTGACGTTGGTCGAAATCGGGGTTTTGTCAGCGACCAGGTTTTCGTAGTTGCCACCGCTCACGTCAGTGATCGCGTTGGTCAGTGGCTCGTGACCGGTCAACGCATCGTTCGGTGCGGTGGTGGTCACGATGCCAGTGGTTTTGCCCACTTCGATGGTGATGGTCTGACCGTTGGCCAGGGTCACAACAACCGGCGAGCCAGTCACCGGCGCACCGACAGTGGCGGTGTAAGTGACGGTGCCACCTTCAGCCACCGAAGTATCGGCGGTCAGTTTGACGGTCGAGGTGTCGATGGTGTCAGTCACTTCAGTGACCACAGGGACGGTGCTCGGCACCAGGTTCTCGAAATTGCCGCCGGTTGTTCCGGTGATGCTGACCTCAACCTTGCCGGCATCTTTGTAGACGTCATCGGCTGGCGCCGGAACGGTCACGGTGCCGGTGGTTTTACCTGCTTCGATGGTGATCACCGAGCCATTGCTCAGGGTCACGGTTACCGGAGTACCGGCCGGATTGGTCAGGGTTGCGGTGTAGACGATCGAACCGCCTTCCGCCACGGTGCCGGTCGCAGTCAGCGACAGGTTTGTGGTGTCGACGGTGTCGGTGACGCTGGTCGAAACCGGGGTTTTATCCGCTACAAGATTCTCGTAGTTGCCGCCGCTCACGTCAGTGATCGCGTTGGTCAGTGGCTCGTGACCGTTCAATGCATCGTTTGGCGCAGTGGTGGTGACGGTGCCGGTGGTTTTACCCACTTCGATGGTGATGGTCTGGCCGTTTGCCAACGTGACGGTCACTGGCGAACCGGTTACCGGGGCCCCGACAGTCGCGGTGTAAGTGACGGTGCCGCCCTCAGCGACCGAATTATCAGCGGTCAGTTTGACGGTCGAGGTATCGATGGTGTCGGTGACTTCGGTGACCGCCGGAACGGTGCTCGGCACCAGGTTCTCGAAATTGCCACCGGTAGTGCCGGTGATGCTGACTTCGACTTTGCCGGCATCTTTGTAGACGTCATCGGCAGGCGCCGGAACAGTCACGGTACCGGTGGTTTTACCGGCTTCGATGGTGATGACGGAGCCATTGCTCAGGGTCACGGTCACCGGGGTGCCGGCCGGGTTGGTCAGGGTCGCGGTGTAGACAATCGAACCGCCTTCAGCGACGGAGCCAGTGGCGCTCAACGTCAGGTTGGTGGTGTCGACGGTGTCGGTCACGGTGGTGCTGACCGGCGTCTTGTCGGCGACCAGATTCTCGTAGTTGCCACCGCTCACGCCAGTGATCGAGTTGCTCAGCGGCGCCTGGCCGTTCAGCACGTCGTTCGGTGCGGTGGTGGTCACGGTGCCGGTGGTTTTGCCCACTTCGATGGTGATGGTCTGACCGTTGGCCAGGGTCACGACAACCGGCGAACCGGTCACAGGTGCACCGACGGTGGCGGTGTAAGTGACGGTGCCGCCCTCAGCGACCGAATTATCAGCGGTCAGTTTGACGGTCGAGGTATCGATGGTGTCGGTGACTTCGGTGACCGCCGGAACGGTGCTCGGCACCAGGTTCTCGAAATTGCCACCGGTAGTGCCGGTGATGCTGACTTCGACTTTGCCGGCATCTTTGTAGACGTCATCGGCAGGCGCCGGAACAGTCACGGTACCGGTGGTTTTACCGGCTTCGATGGTGATGACGGAGCCATTGCTCAGGGTCACGGTCACCGGGGTGCCGGCCGGGTTGGTCAGGGTCGCGGTGTAGACAATCGAACCGCCTTCAGCGACGGAGCCAGTGGCGCTCAACGTCAGGTTGGTGGTGTCGACGGTGTCGGTCACGGTGGTGCTGACCGGCGTCTTGTCGGCGACCAGATTCTCGTAGTTGCCACCGCTCACGCCAGTGATCGAGTTGCTCAGCGGCGCCTGGCCGTTCAGCACGTCGTTCGGTGCGGTGGTGGTCACGGTGCCGGTGGTTTTGCCCACTTCGATGGTGATGGTCTGACCGTTGGCCAGGGTCACGACAACCGGCGAACCGGTCACAGGTGCACCGACGGTGGCGGTGTAAGTGACGGTGCCGCCCTCAGCGACCGAATTATCAGCGGTCAGTTTGACGGTCGAGGTATCGATGGTGTCGGTGACTTCGGTGACCGCCGGAACGGTGCTCGGCACCAGGTTCTCGAAATTGCCACCGGTAGTGCCGGTGATGCTGACTTCGACTTTGCCGGCATCTTTGTAGACGTCATCCGCAGGCGCCGGAACCGTCACGGTGCCGGTGGTTTTACCGGCTTCGATGGTGATCACGGCGCCGTTGCTCAGGGTCACGGTGACCGGCGAGCCGGCAGCATTGGTCAACGTCGCGGTGTAAACGATTGAACCGCCCTCAGCCACGGTACCGGTCGCGCTCAACGACAGGTTGGTGGTGTCGACGGTGTCGGTAACGGTGGTCGAAACCGGAGTTTTATCGGCGACGAGGTTCTCGTAGTTACCGCCACTGACATTGGTGATGGCGTTGGTCAGCGGTGGGTTGCCGGTCAACGCATCGTTCGGCGCGGTGGTGGTCACGGTGCCGGTGGTTTTGCCCACTTCGATGGTGATGGTCTGACCGTTGGCCAGGGTCACGGTCACTGGCGAACCGGTGACAGGCGCGCCGACGGTGGCGGTGTAAGTGACAGTGCCGCCCTCAGCGACCGACGTATCGGCAGTCAGTTTGACGGTCGAGGTATCGATGGTGTCAGTGACTTCGGTAACAGCCGGAACGGTGCTCGGCACCAGGTTCTCGAAATTGCCGCCGGTGGTGCCGGTGATGCTGACTTCGACCTTGCCGGCGTCTTTGTAGACGTCATCCGCAGGCGCGGGAACGGTCACAGTGCCGGTGGTTTTGCCGGCGTCGATGGTGATGACGGAGCCGTTGCTCAACGTCACGGTCACCGGGGTACCGGCCGGGTTGGTCAAGGTGGCGGTGTAAGCGATCGAGCCGCCTTCAGCGACGGTGCCGGTCGCGCTCAGCGACAGGTTGGTGGTGTCGATGGAGTCGGTGACGGTGGTGGTCGCCGGCGTGGTGTTTGGCAGCAGATTCTCGAAGTTGCCGCCGGTCGCACCGGTAATCGTGGTGCTGACGGTGCCACCGTTGTTGTAGACGTCGTTCGGCGCGGTCGGCACGTTGACGGTGCCAGTGGTCTGGCCGGCTTCGATGGTGATGGTCGAGCCGTTAGACAGGGTGACGGTGACCGGGGTCTGTGCCGGATTGGTCAGGGTCGCGGTGTAGGTGATCTGGCCACCTTCGACCACGGTACCGGTGGCGGTGAGGGTCAGGCCGGTGGTGTCGCGCGAATCGACGATGTTCGTTACGGCTGGAGTCGTGTTCGGTACCAGACTCTCGAAGTTGCCACCAGTGGCACCAGTGATGGTGGTGCTGACGGTGCTGCCGTTGTTGTAGACGTCATTCGGCGCGGTTGGCACGTTGACGGTGCCGGTGGTCTGGCCGGCTTCGATAGTGATGGTCGAGCCGTTGGACAGGGTGACGGTGACCGGCGTCTGTGCCGGGTTGGTCAGGGTCGCGGTGTAGGTGATCTGACCGCCTTCGGTGACGCTATTGCCAGCGGTCAGGGTGACGGTGGTGGTGTCGATGGTGTCGGTGACCTGAGTCGTGGCCGGGGTGGTCGGCGGGGTCACGGTAATGCCGTTGCCGCCGGTGGTGCCGGTGACGGTGACGTCGATCTGGGTCGGGTCGTTATAAACGGTGTCGTTCGGTGCCAGCGGCACGTTGACGGTGCCGGTGGTGGAACCGGCCGGAATCACGATCACCGAGCCGTTGGACAGAGTGATGGTCAGGTCGGTCAGCGGCGCCTGGGTCAGGGTCGCGGTGTACACCAGCACGCCGCCGGCTTCGGTGATGGTCGGCGTGGCGCTGAGGCTCAGGGTCGACTCACGCAGGGCGTTGGTGGTGGTGTCGGTGGTCTGGCCACCGGTGATGTTCTGTGCCACTTGTGCGCCGGAGTTGATGCCCGCGGTCGGGAAGCCGATGGTCGGATCGACGCGGCCAGCGGTGGCATCGAGCATCACGAAGCTGTGGCCGCCGCCTGCCGCGCCGCCAGTCCCTGCGGCGGTAGCGCCGGCAGCGGTGGCTTCAAGGGCGGTGGTCGGGTCGGCACCGGCAGCGATGGCTTGCTGCAGTTCGGCTACAGACGGCGCGGCCTGCGCGGTGGCCTCGGCCAGGTCAGTGCTGGAGTCGGGCGCGTTGGCGCTCCACTGGGTTTCACGGCCCAGGTCCAGGGTGCGGCCATCCGCCAGTTCCAGCGACACGGCGCCGGAGAGGCCGGTATCGATCTGGTCGCCGACGAACAGGCGATCGCCTTCAACGAGCACGCGGCGTACACCCTCGGGGGAGACCACGAATACCTGACCGACAATGCTTTTGACGATGGCAACAACACTGCTCATTGAAGACTCTCCGGGTGTCACGTTCAGTTGACTTCCATAGCCTGATGGCTTCGGCGCCGATTCAGTCTGGACGTACTTTAAAAATTTGCGAATCAAGATTGACGCTGTTTTTCGTCAATAATTTGGCTAGATTCTTTCGCTATTAACTTTATGCCAAACTATTGACCTTCTGGGTGCCATCCTAAACAATCGCCCCACTAATGTCACATTGATATTTCCGCGGCGACCTGTCCCTCAGCGTGTGATCCAGTTCCTATTTTGAACTTTCCGACATACGGTCATTCCGGTTGCCAATCATCCGACGCAGCAGCACGTTTTGCTGTGATTCAAGACAAGAAGTCCTGGGAAATCTTTACCATGCGTTTGCACTTGTTCAAGGCTCTACCGTTCGCCCTCGCCGCCTCTTTCGTCCAAGCACAATCCTTACCAGAAGCCATGCAACAGGCACTGGATGTCCATCCGGAAATCCAGGCGGGGGTCAACAGTCGTTTGGCCGCGGATTATCAGTTAAAGGCAGCCAAAGGTGGATACCTGCCCAAGGTCGATCTGCTGGGCGGTTATGGCCGTGAGGGCACTGACAGCGTGACCACGCGCGCCAACGGTGGCGGCAACCACTGGGAAACGTTGAACCGCAGCGAGTCAAGTTTACGTCTCTCGCAAATGGTTTTTGACGGTTTTGCCACGTCCAGCGAAGTCGGGCGTCAACAAGCCACCGTCAACTCGCGCGCCTACTCGCTGCTCGGCACTTCCGAGCGCACCGCGCTGACCGTCGCCCAGGTGTACCTGGACGTGCTGACCCGCCGCGAATTCGTGCGTCTGGCCGAAGAGAACCTCAAGAGCCACCAACGCATTTACGATCAGATCCAGCTACGCACCCAGCGCGGCGTTGGTAGCGGCGCTGACCTTGATCAGGCCGAAGCGCGGATGGCCCAGGCCCGCAACAACCTGATCACCGAACAGACCAACCTCGCCGACTCCGAGACCAACTTCCTCAGTGCCGTCGGCCAGATGCCAGACCAGCTGGAGCGTCCGGCGCCGTTCATGGCGATGATGCCGGCCAACCTCAATGAAGCGCGCCAGCAGATGCTGGAAAACAGCCCGATCCTGCGCTCGGCCGAGTCCGATATCGCCGCTGCCGAGAAGCAGTACGAAACCGCCAAGTCGACCTTTTACCCACGTTTCGACGCCGAGCTGGGTCGCACTGCCGACAACGATCTCGACGGTCAGAACGGCCACAACAACGAGTGGCAGGCGATGCTGCGCATGCGCTTCAACCTGTACTCGGGCGGCAGCAACAAGGCCGATCTGGAATCCAAGTCGTACCTGTCGAACCAGGCGCTGGACATCCGCAACAACGCCCTGCGTCAGTTGAACGAAGAACTGGGCCTGGCCTGGAACGCCCTGAACAACGCCAATGCGCAGGTGCCGATCGCTCAGCAGTACGTTGATCACAGCACCGCCGTGCGTACCGCCTACCAGCGTCAGTTCAGCCTCGGCGAGCGCACCCTGCTCGATTTGCTCGACAGCGAAAACGAGTTGTTCACCGCTTCGCGCCGTCTGGCCGAGATCAAGAACATTCAGTTATTTACTCAGTATCGAATCAAGGCGACCATGGGCGAGTTGCTCAAGAGCCAGGGAGTGGTCGCACCATTGGCATCCGTCGTGCAGAACGATGTGAAGCCGAAGGTCCAACTGCCCGGTATGAATTGAGCAGAACCTTCATTGTTCAATTGTTAGCCAAGAGTGCCGAGCGTGGAATCAGAAGTCAGTCGAGTTCAACTCATTCATGATCCGCGCGCGATGCACGACGATCCGTTACTGGATGGCTTGCTCGCTCTATGCATGTTGCACCAGAAGCCGGCCAGTGCCGCGATGCTGACCACTGGCCTGCCGTTGCCCAAGCAGCGCCTGAGTGTCGAGTTGCTGCCCCGCGCAGCGGCTCGCGCCGGGCTGCAGGGTCGGGTGCTGCAACGCAAGCTGGAAGAGATTCCGGCGATTGCCATGCCGGCGCTGTTGCTACTCAAGGATGGCCGCAGCGCCGTCCTGCTCGGCTGGCAAGGTGACAATGAAGCCCGGGTGCTGCTCAGCGAAAGCGACGGCGGCGAATCGGTGGTCAGCCGCGAACTGCTGGCTGACGACTACACCGGCAAAGTGTTCTTCGCCCAGCCGCAGCACAAATTCGACGTCAACCACGGCACGCTGATCCCGCGTGCACGCTCGTGGTTTCGCGACACCCTCAAGCGTTCACGCTGGCTGTATGCCGATGCGATCGCCGCCAGTTTCCTGATCAACATCATCGCCATGGCCGCGCCGCTGTTCGTGATGAACGTCTACGACCGTGTGGTGCCGAACCAGGCCGAGGCGACTCTGTGGGTGCTCGCGCTGGGCATCACCGGTGCCTACATTTTCGACCTGATCCTCAAAAGCCTGCGCAGCCTGTGCCTGGATCTGGCCGGCAAGAAAACCGACCTGATCATCTCCGCGACGCTGTTCGAGCGCATCGTCGGCATGGCCATGAAGTACCGCCCGGCGCGGGTCGGCAGCTTCGCGCAGAACATCCATGAGTTTCAGAGCCTGCGCGACTTCCTCGCCTCGCTGACCCTGACCAGCCTGATCGACCTGCCGTTCACCATCCTGATCTTCATCGTCATCGCGATTCTCGGCGGGCATCTGGTGTGGATTCCGGTGCTGGCGTTCCCGATTGCGCTGTTGATCGGCTATGCGTTGCAAAAGCCGCTGGTAGCGACCATGGAACGCACCATGGCGCTCGGCGCCGAGCGTCAGTCGAGCCTGATCGAAACCCTCGCCGGCCTCGATGCAGTCAAGGTCAACAATGCCGAAAGCGAACGCCAGTACCAGTGGGAACAGACCATCGGCACCCTCAGCCGCCTCGAACTGCGGGTGAAAATGCTCTCCGGTCTGGCGATGAATATCACCCTGCTGATCCAGCAACTGGCCGGGGTGATCATGATCGTCTTCGGCGTGTACCAGATCATCGCCGGCAACCTGAGCATGGGCGGTCTGATTGCCTGCTACATGCTCAGTGGCCGTGCGCTCAGCCCGCTGGCGTCGCTGTCCGGTCTGCTGACCCGCTACCAGCAGGCGCGGGTGACCATGACTTCCGTCGACCAGATGATGGAGCTGCCGCAGGAGCGCAATTTCGAAGAGCGTCCGCTGAGCCGCAAGGTGTTGCAGGGCGCGATCGAGTGCCGTCAGCTGAACTTCACCTACCCGGAACAGCAGAACCCGGCGCTGAAGAACATCAACCTGGTGATTCGTCCTGGCGAGAAGATCGGCATCATCGGCCGCAGCGGCTCGGGCAAGAGTTCGTTGGCGAAACTGCTGGTCGGCCTGTACCAACCGGACGACGGCGCGTTGCTGGTGGACGGCGTCGACATCCGCCAGATCGACGTCAGCGAGCTGCGCTACAACATCGGCTACGTGCCGCAGGACATCCAGCTGCTGGCCGGCACCCTGCGTGACAACCTGGTCTCCGGCGCGCGCTATGTAGAAGACGAGCTGGTACTGCAAGCCGCCGAACTGGCCGGCGTGCACGAATTCGCCCGCCTGCACCCGCAGGGTTATGAGCTGCAAGTCGGCGAGCGCGGGCAGAACCTGTCCGGTGGCCAACGGCAGAACGTTGCTCTGGCGCGGGCGCTGCTGCTCAATCCGCCGATCCTGCTGCTCGACGAACCGACCAGCGCCATGGACAACACCGGCGAAGAACGCCTCAAGCAGCGTCTGGCCGCCGTCGTTGAAAACAAGACCGTGGTGCTGGTGACGCACCGGGCCTCGCTGCTGTCGCTGGTCGACCGCCTGCTGGTGGTCGACCGTGGACAGATTCTCGCCGATGGCCCGAAAGCCGCCGTGATGGAAGCGTTGAAGAAGGGGCAGATCAGTGTTGCTTAAGTCGGGTGTCAAAGAGTCGATCCGTCGCTACTTCAAGGGTTCTGCCTCGCTGCAGGGCCAGCCGCTGCCGGAGGTCAACAAGGCGCTGATCGAGGACGCCCCGCGCGTCGTGCGCCTGACCATCTGGGCAATCATCGGCTTCTTCCTGTTCCTGCTGCTGTGGGCCAACTTCGCCGTGATCGACGAAGTGACCAAGGGCGACGGCAAGGCGATTCCGTCGTCGAAGATCCAGAAAATCCAGAACCTTGAGGGCGGGATTGTCTCGGAAATGTTCGTCAAGGAAGGTCAGATCGTCGAGGCCGGCGCACCGCTGATTCGTCTGGACGACACGCGATTTGCTTCCAACGTCGGCGAAACCGAGGCTGATCGGCTGTCGATGCTGCTGCGCGTCGAGCGTTTGAGCGCCGAGGTCGATGACCGTCCGCTGAATTTCCCTGAAGACGTGCTCAAAGCCGTGCCGGGCCAGGCGAAAAGCGAAGAATCGTTGTACATCAGTCGTCGTCAGCAACTGCACGACGAGATCGGCGGTTTGCAGGAGCAGTTGATCCAGCGTCAGCAAGAGCTGCGCGAGTTCAGCTCCAAGCAGGCGCAGTATCGCCAGCAACTGGGATTGCAGCGCCAGGAAATCAACATGTCCGAGCCGCTGGTGGCGCAGGGCGCCGTATCGCCGGTGGAAGTGCTGCGGCTCAAGCGTGCCGAAGTCGAAACCCGTGGTCAGCTCGACGCCACCACGTTGGCGATCCCGCGCGCCGAATCGGCCATCAAGGAAGTCCAGCGCAAGATCGACGAGACTCGCGGCAAATTTCGCAGCGATGCGCTGACCCAGCTCAACGAAGCCCGCACCGACCTGAACAAGGCCCAGGCCACCGGCAAGGCCCTGGAAGACCGGGTCAGCCGGACGCTGGTCACCTCGCCGGTACGCGGCATCGTCAACAAGTTGCTGGTCAACACCATCGGCGGTGTTATTCAGCCGGGCAGCGACATGGTGGAAATCGTGCCGCTGGATGACACCTTGCTGGTCGAAGCCAAGATCCGTCCGCAGGACATTGCGTTCCTGCATCCGGGGCAGGAAGCGATCGTCAAATTCACCGCGTACGACTACACCATTTATGGCGGGCTGAAAGCCAAACTGGAGCAGATCGGTGCCGACACCATCACCGACGAAGACAAGAAAACCACCTACTACATCATCAAGGTGCGCACCGAGCGCAGCCACCTGGGCACTGATGAAAAGCCGCTGCTGATCATTCCGGGGATGGTGGCGTCGGTGGATATCATCACCGGCAAGAAATCGGTGTTGAGCTATCTGCTCAAGCCGATCATCCGGGCGCGGGCGGAAGCACTGCACGAGCGCTAGGATCTTCAGCGCTGCGGCTGGCCTCTTCGCGAGCAAGCCCGCTCCCACATTTGATCTTCAGTGGACGCAGGTTCTGTGTTCGACCGGGATCCATTGTGGGAGCGGGCTTGCTCGCGAAGGGGCCAGCAAAATCACCACATCCCTGTCAGTAAGTGACACAAACCGTCACTCACCATCCAGTCCATTCCTCACCATCCGCCATATCGTTATTCATTAACGGTATTTAATTTCCAGTTCTTATAGCTTTAAAGTCATCCACCTGCGTACCTGCCGACCAATCGGCGCGCCGCACGACCTGAACCGACACGCAATCCAGCGTGAGTGTCTGATCGACGTGCGCGCCTGTGAGCGCGCCGTGCGTGGGAGATTGAAAGATGTCCGCAGCTACTGCCACCCCAAGCGCCGCGACTGCCGCGCCGCAAACCTTTGAAATTCGTCCGTTCAGCGGTGCCGTCGGTGCCGAGATCATCGGCCTGGACCTGACCCGGCCGGTCAACGATCAGGACTTCGCGCGCATTCATCGTGCGCACCTGGATCACCACGTGGTGGTGTTCCGCGACCAGCGCATCACCCCGCAACAGCAGATCGATTTCAGCCGCCGCTTCGGCGTGTTGCAGATTCACGTACTCAAGCAGTTCCTGCTGGCCAATCACCCGGAAATCCTCATCGTTTCCAACATCGTCGAGAACGGCCAGAACATCGGTCTGGGCGACGCCGGCAAGTTCTGGCACTCCGACCTTTCCTATAAAGAGCTGCCGAGTCTCGGCTCGATGCTGCATGCCCAGGAGTTGCCGTCCGAGGGCGGCGACACGCTGTTCGCCGACATGCACAAAGCCTGGGACAGCCTGCCGCAAGCGTTGCGCAAATCCGTGGAGGGGCGCTCGGCCGCACATTCCTACACTGCGCGTTACAGCGAGACCAAATTCGAAGGCAACTGGCGCCCGACCCTGACCCCGGAACAACTGGCGCAGGTCGCCGAAGTGGTACACCCGATCGTCCGTACCCACCCGGAAAACGGCCGCAAGGCGTTGTTCGTCAGCGAGGGCTTCACCACCCGCATCGTCGGTTTGCCGGAGGACGAGAGCCAGCAACTGCTGACCGAGCTCTACGCCCACAGCGTGCTGCCGCAAAACATCTACCGCCATCAGTGGCAGCCCCACGACATGGTGTTTTGGGACAACCGTTCGCTGATCCACCTCGCCGCCGGCTGCCCTGCGCACCTGCGCCGCAAGCTGTATCGCACGACCATTCAGGGCGACGCGCCTTTCTGATTTGCCGGAGATCCGATCATGTCCAAACGTCTTCCATTTGCACCGCTGGCGGCGGCCATTGGCCTCGGTTTCAGTCTCATCGCCGGCAGCCTGGTGGCGCCGGCCGTGGCCCACGCCGAAGGTGAAATCCGCATCGCCGAACAGTTCGGGATTGTCTATCTATTGCTCAACGTGGTGCGCGATCAGGGCCTGATCGAAAAGTACGGCAAGCAGCAAGGCCTCGACATCAAGGTCGACTGGACGCAGCTCTCGGGCGGCGCGGCGGTCAACGATGCGCTGTTGTCCGGTTCCATCGACATTGCCGGCGCCGGCGTCGGCCCGCTGTTGACCATCTGGGATCGCACCCACGGCAAGCAGAACGTCAAGGCAGTCGCCTCGCTCGGCAACTTCCCGTACTACCTGGTCAGCAACAATCCCAAGGTCAAAACCATTGCCGATTTCACCGAGAAGGACCGCATTGCGGTGCCGGCGGTGGGCGTGTCGGTGCAGTCGCGCTTCCTCCAATACGCGGCGGCCAAACAGTGGGGTGACAAGGAATTCAATCGCCTCGACAAGTACACCATCGCCGTACCGCACCCGGATGCGACCGCGGCGTTGATCGCCGGCGGCACCGAGCTGACAGGGCACTTCTCCAACCCACCGTTCCAGGATCAGGCGCTGCAGAACCCGAACGTGCACGTGGTGCTCAACTCCTACGACATCCTCGGCCCGAACTCGCCGACGGTGCTGTTCGCCACCGAGAAATTCCGCAACGACAATCCGAAAACCTACAAAGCCTTCGTCGAGGCGCTGACCGAAGCCGCACAATTTGCCCAGAACGATAAGGGCGCGGCGGCGGACACCTACATCCGCGTGACCAAGGCTAAAATTGACCGCGCCGAGCTGCTGAAAATCATCGACAACCCGCAATTCGAATTCAGCGTCACGCCGAAAAATACCTATCCACTGGCCGAATTCCTCTACCGCGTCGGTGCGATCAAGAACAAACCGGAATCGTGGAAGGACTACTTCTTCCAGGACGCCAAACCGCTGCAGGGGAGCTGATCGAGATGAATGCCCCTTTGCAAGGCCACGCGGCCAGCAACCCGGTCGCCAGTACGCAAGCGCTGCTGGCGGTGGATAACGTCAGCCTCGAATACCGCACCCCGCAGCGGGTGGTGCGCGCCACGCATCAGGTCAGTTTCGAGATCGATCCGGCGGACCGCTTTGTGCTGCTCGGCCCGTCCGGCTGTGGCAAGTCCACTTTGTTGAAAGCGGCCGCCGGGTTCATTGCGCCGAGCGAAGGCGAGATTCGCCTGCAAGGTCAGCGGGTCGATGGACCCGGTCCGGATCGGATCGTGGTGTTCCAGGAATTCGATCAACTGCCGCCGTGGAAAACCGTGAAACAGAACGTGATGTTTCCGCTGCTGGCCTCGCGAACCTTGAACAAAAAAGACGCCGAAGAGCGTGCACTGCACTACCTGGAAAAAGTCGGTCTGGCAGCATTCGCCGACGCCTATCCCCACACTTTGTCCGGCGGCATGAAGGCGCGGGTGGCGATTGCCCGCGCGCTGGCGATGCAGCCGAAAATCCTTCTGATGGACGAGCCGTTCGCCGCGCTGGACGCGCTGACCCGGCGCAAGATGCAGGAAGAATTGCTGCTGCTCTGGGAAGAGGTGCGCTTCACCTTGCTGTTCGTTACGCACTCGATCGAAGAAGCGCTGGTGGTCGGCAATCGCATCCTGCTGCTGTCGCCACATCCGGGGCGGGTGCGCGCTGAAGTGCACAGCCATCAATACGATCTGCAAAGCCTCGGCGGCGTGGCGTTTCAGGAATCGGCGCGGCGCATTCACCGTTTGCTGTTCGATGAGGGCCAGTCGCCGGAAACCGAGCGTGACCATGACTTCAACGACATTCGTATCGCTTATTGAGCGTTCTGGAGGGATTGCCCGATGAGCCAACCATCGTCTGTACGACAAGAGTTTGAAACGGTCCTTGAACCACTGACCAGCGTGCCGCTCGAGCGCGAACTGCCGCTGGGCCAACGCCTGTGGCAACAGGGCTGGCTGCGCAAAAGCCTGATCCTGATTCTGCTGGCGATCCTTTGGGAGGTGATCGCCCGGGTGCAGAACAACGACCTGCTGCTGCCAGGTTTTCTGCAGACCAGTCATGCGCTGTACGACGGCCTGCTCAGTGGTGAGTTGCTGGGCAAGGTGTGGATATCGCTGGTGGTGCTGATCAAGGGTTACCTGATCGGCATCGTGCTGGCGTTCGCCCTGACCACGCTGGCGGTGTCGACCCAGTTCGGTCGCGACTTGCTGAGCACCCTGACCTCAATGTTCAATCCGCTGCCGGCAATTGCCTTGCTGCCGCTGGCCTTGCTCTGGTTCGGGCTGGGGCAGAACAGTCTGATTTTCGTGCTGGTGCATTCAGTGCTGTGGGCGCTGGCGTTGAACACCTACGCCGGTTTTCTCGGCGTTTCGGAAACCCTGCGCATGGCCGGGCGTAATTACGGGCTGAAGGGCATGCGTTTTGTGCTGTTCATCCTGATCCCGGCAGCGCTGCCGTCGATTCTCGCCGGGCTGAAAATCGGCTGGGCGTTTGCCTGGCGCACGCTGATCGCCGCCGAACTGGTATTCGGTGCCACCAGCGGCAAGGGCGGGTTGGGCTGGTACATCTTCCAGAACCGCAACGAGCTGTACACCGACAAGGTGTTTGCCGGGTTGGCGGTGGTGATCCTGATCGGGTTGTTGGTGGAGAATCTGGTGTTCGATACGCTGGAGCGAGTGACGGTGAAGCGTTGGGGCATGCAGCGCTGAGATTTGTGATGGCAGGACCGGCGCCTTCGCGAGCAAGCCCGCTCCCACATTTTGGAATGCGTTCCCCTGTGGGAGCGGGCTTGCTCGCGAAGGCGTCCTTTCAGCCGCCGCCAAATTTGAAGGATGTTTGCTAGCATTGCGCCTGAATCAATCCAGATCAGCCACGAGTGCTCTGTATGCAACTCCCGGACATGAACCTCCTGGTCGCCCTCGATGCCCTGCTCGACGAGGGCAGTGTGGTCGGCGCCGCGCGGCGGATGAACCTCAGCCCCGCCGCCATGAGCCGCACTCTGACGCGGATCCGCGAGGCGATCGGCGATCCGATCCTGGTACGCGCCGGTCGCGGCCTGGTGCCAACCCCCAAAGCCCTCGAATTGCGCGAGCAGGTGCGCGATGTCGTCGAGCAAGCGGCGCTGCTGTTTCGCTCCGCCGACAGCGTGGATCTGGGCACGTTGCGCCGGCGCTTCAGCATCCGCGCCAACGACTTTTTCATCGGCGTGTATGGCGGCAAACTGTTCGATACCCTCGACCAGCAGGCGCCGCACTGCGAATTGCGCTTCGTCCCCGAGGGCGATGGCGACGATGAAGCGCTGCGCGAAGGACGGATCGATCTGAGTGTCAGCAACACCCGTCCGGTGACCCCGGAAGTCAAAGTGCAGAACCTGTTCTCCACGCATTTCGTCGGTCTGGTGCGTGAGGATCATCCACTGCTCGACGGCGAAATCACTGCCGAGCGCTATGCCGGTTACTCGCATATCAGCATGTCGCGCCGTGGCATTGCTCGTGGCCCCATCGACACTGCGCTGAACGCCTTGGGACTGGAGCGGCGAGTGGCGGTAATTGCGCCAAGCTTCCACGCGGCGATGTTCGCCTTGCCCGATTCCGACCTGATCCTGCCGGTGCCCAAGGAAGCGTTGCTCAGCGTGCGCCGGCTGGGCCTGAAGCTGCGCTCGTTCAATCTGCCGATTCCGTTGCCGACGCTGATGCTGACCCAGGCCTGGCACCCCCGCTTCGACAAGGACCCGGCGCACCGCTGGCTGCGTGAAACCCTCAAGGCGTGTTGTGACGAGACGTGGCTGGCCGCGCAACCCTGATACAAGCAGAGTCCGTGTGGGAGGGGGCTTGCTCCCGAAGGCGTCGTGTCAGGTACCGCACAGGTTGAATGATCCACCGCTTTCGCGAGCAAGCCCGCTCCCACATTGGATATTCATTGCTGCACTGAGCGCACTTATAACCTGCCAATAAGTCAATTTTCGTCAGCAGTAAGCCTTACTAAAATGCTCCGGTATTTTTCCTTCCGGAGTGTGTATCCATGACATCCCTGTCGGTTCCGGCGCCCATTGCTGCGGCCAGTCCGGCGACGGCGGCTGCGCCACCGGTGTTCGGGGCGCGAATCATCACCGGCCTGGTTGGCGTGCTGCTGGCAGTGCTGGTCTCGGGCCTCAACGAGATGGTGACCAAAGTCGCACTGGCCGACATTCGGGGCGCGCTGAACATCGGTTATGACGAAGGCACCTGGCTGGTGTCCTGCTATGCCGCGACCTCGGTGGCGGCGATGGCGTTCGCGCCGTGGTGCTCGGTGACCTTTTCGCTGCGCCGTTTCACCCTCTGCGCGATCAGCCTGTTCACGCTGCTCGGCGTGCTGTGCCCGTTCGCCCCGAATTACGAAAGCCTGCTGCTGATGCGCACCCTGCAAGGGCTGGCCGGCGGCGCGTTGCCGCCGATGCTGATGACCGTTGCGCTGCGCTTTCTGCCGGCCAATTTCAAACTCTATGGTCTGGCCGGTTATGCGCTGACGGCGACGTTCGGCCCGGGTCTCGGCACGCCGCTGGCTGGCTTATGGAGTGAATACGTCGGCTGGCAATGGACGTTCTGGCAAATCATCGTGCCGTGCCTGATTGCCATGGCAATGGTCGCTTGGGGGATTCCGCAGGATCCGCTGCGTCTGGAGCGCCTCAAGACCTTCAACTGGAAGGGCCTGCTGCTGGGCTTCCCGGCGATCTGCATGCTGGTGATCGGCTTGCTCCAGGGCAATCGGCTGGACTGGTTCGAGTCGAGCCTGATCTGCGGTTTGCTCGGCGCCGGTTCGCTGTTGCTGGTGGCGTTTCTGATCAATGAATGGTCGCAGCCGATTCCGTTTTTCAAGTTGCAGATGCTCGGCATCCGCAACCTGGCGTTCGCCCTGATGACCCTGGCCGGGGTGCTGGTGGTGTTGCAGGCGGTGGTGCTGATCCCGTCGAGCTATCTGGCGCAGGTCCAGGGTTATCGCCCGGTGCAGACCGCGCCGATCATGCTGATCGCCGCGTTGCCGCAACTGATCGCGCTGCCGCTGGTGGCGGCGCTGTGCAACTTGCGCTGGGTCGATTGCCGCTGGGTGCTCGGCATCGGTTTGAGCATGTTGACCCTGTCCTGCATGGGGGGCTCGCTGCTGACTTCGGAGTGGATCCGCGACAATTTCTACGTCCTGCAATGGCTGCAGATTTTCGGTCAGCCAATGTCGGTGCTGCCGCTGTTGATGCTCTCGACCGGCAGCATCCAGCCGCAGGACGGGCCGTTCGCCTCCGCGTGGTTCAACACGGTGAAAGGCCTGGCGGCGGTGATCGCCACCGGAGTCATTGAGGCGCTGACCACCGCGCGCCTGCATTTCCACTCGACCATGTTGATCGACAACCTCGGCAACTCACCGCTGGCCGATCGCAGCGACCCGGGCCTCGCCCATCGCCTGCACGAACAGGCCGTGGTGCTGACTTCCTCTGATCTCTATGTGTGCATGGCTGGCGTCGCGGTGGCGCTGATCCTACTGATTTTTTGGCTGCCGACGCGGATCTTTCCGCCCCGTGCGCCGACCTGATTGCTTCACTGATACCGAAGGTTTTTATGACGACTCAAGCAAAGCAAAAACTCGCGGTGGCCGTGGCGGCCGCACTGGCCGTTGGCGTGTTGCTGTACCTGGCGGTGCCGGGACTGTTCGGCAAGCGTACCCAGCAAAATACCAACGACGCGTTCGTTTCCGCCGACTTCACCCTGGTGGTGCCGCGCGTGGCCGGGTTCATCAAGGAAGTGCTGGTGGAAGACAACCAGCAGGTCAAGGCCGGGCAGTTGCTGGCGCTGATCGATGATCGCGATTTGCGCGCCGCCGCTGAAGCGGCCGATGCGCAAACCCTGGTCGCCCGGGCTCAGCTGCAAAACGCCAAGGCCACGCTGGAGCGGCAGACGTCGGTGATTGCTCAGGCGCAGGCCTCGGTGGTCTCGGCCAAGGCAGAAATGGCCTTCGCCCAGCAGGAACTCAATCGCTACAACCACCTCGCCGGTGTAGGTGCCGGCACGGTGCAGAACGCGCAACAGGCCCGCACGCGCATCGATCAGGCGAGCGCTCGGCTCGATACCGCCAGCGCGAAACTGGCGGCCGAGCGTAAGCAGGTAGAGATTCTCACGGCGCAGCGCGATGCTGCCGAAGGCAATCTGAAGCACGCGCAGGCGGCCCTGGAAATCGCCAGTTTCGAGTTGTCCTACACCCGGATCACCGCGCCGCAGGACGGCATGATCGGCGAGCGTGCTGTGCGCGTCGGCGCTTATGTCACGCCGGGCAGCAAGCTGCTGGCGGTGGTGCCGTTGCAGCAGGCGTATGTGGTCGCCAATTTTCAAGAAACCCAACTGACGGACGTGCAGCCGGGCCAGCACGTGCAGGTGCGCGTCGACAGCCTCGGCGGCGAGGCCTTGAGCGGTCGCGTCGAAAGCATTGCCCCGGCGACTGGCGTGACATTCGCCGCGGTGAAACCGGACAACGCCACGGGTAACTTCACCAAGGTCGTGCAGCGGATTCCGGTGAAGATCGTGCTTGAACCGGGTCAGCCGTTGGCCGAGCGTTTGCGTGTGGGCATGTCGGTGGAGGCGAGTATCGACACTCGCCGTTCGGCGCCGGCGGAGCGCGAGGTGACTCAGCGATGAACAGCGTTGATAGAACTGACGCCTTCGCGAGCAAGCCCGCTCCCACCGGGGGAACGCATTACCCAATGTGGGAGCGGGCTTGCTCGCGAAGAGGCCAGTGGCAGCAACTCGCACTCGGTGCCTTGCTCGCTCTTGGCCTCAGCGCCTGCACCGTCGGCCCGGACTTCCACAGGCCCGAAGCCACACAGATCGCCGACTGGGCCAAACCCGCCAAGTCCGCCCCCAGCCAAGCCGTCAGCGAACCGCTGAACGAACGCTGGTGGGAGGTTTTCCACGACCCGCAACTCTCAGCCCTGACCCAGCGGGCGATGAACAGCAACCTCGATCTGCAACTGGCCAGCAGCCGCTTGCAACAAAGCCGTGCCGCGCGCCAGGTGATCACCGCGGATCGCTACCCGAACACCGCCGCTACCGGCAGCTACGCGCGTAAACGCAACAGTGGCGAAGGCCTGAATGACCCGTCCGGGCACAACGGCGATTCCGCTTTCAACCTGTGGGACGCCGGTTTCTCCGCGTCCTGGGAACTGGATTTCTGGGGCCGCGTGCGCCGTGAAACCGAAGCCGCCGATGCCAACCTCGAAGTCGCCGAAAACGACCGACGCGGTGTGCTGCTGGCAGTGCTGGCCGAAACCGCGCAGAACTATATCCAGCTGCGCGGCGTGCAAAACACTCGCGCCGTCACCGAGCAGAACCTCGACGTCGCCCGGCACAGCCTCAAGCTTTCGCAACTGCGCCTGAGCGATGGTGTGGCAACCGATCTCGACGTCGCCGAAGCCGCCGCGCAGGTCGCGGCCATCGAATCGCGCCTGCCGGCCCTCGAGCAGCGTCAGTCGCAATTGATCAACGCGATCAGCCTGCTGATGGGCGAACCGCCCCAGGCCCTGGCCAAGGAGTTATCCACAGATGGCGCGGTGCCGCAGTCACCGCTGCAAGTCGCCATCGGCCTGCCGTCGCAGCTGGCCGAACGCCGGCCGGACATCCGGCAGGCCGAGGCGCGCCTGCATGCCGCCACCGCCAACATCGGCGTGGCCAAGGGCGATTTTTATCCGCGCATCACCCTGTCCGGCAACCTCGGATCGCAAGCGATGCAACTGAGCGATTTCGGCTCCTGGGGCTCGCGCGCGTTCGGCATCGGCCCGCAATTGAGCCTGCCGCTGTTCGACGGCGGACGCCTGCGCGGCATGCTGCAACTGCGCGAAGCCCAGCAACAGGAAGCGGCCATCGCCTATCAGCAAACCGTGCTGAGCGCCTGGCATGAAATCGACGACCAACTGACGGCTTACAACGCCAGCCAACGCCGCCGCGACAGCCTCGCCGAAGCCGTGCGGCAGAACCAGATCGCCCTGCGCACCGCACAGCAGCAGTACGTCGAAGGCGTGGTCGATTTCGTCAACGTCCTCACCGTTCAAGGCGCGTTGCTGGCGACTCAGGAGCAGTGGGTGGAAAGCTCGACCGGCGTTTCGCTGGCGATGGTCGGGTTGTACCGAGCGTTGGGCGGGGGCTGGGAGTCGGTGTATCCGGCGGGGGAGATGGCGCAACGCTGATGGCCTGAACTGGAAATGCCGAGGGCTGTTTGGGATTGGCCGGGGTGCCGGATGTCGTGAAAGCGCACACCGCCATCGACGGCTCTCCTGTGGCTGACCTAAAGTGACGGGCAGGTTCGGCTCCATCCCGTTCGCGATATTCCGGCACAGCAAGAGGATGCAATGGCGGCACACAGAGAAACGCCGGTTGGCGACACGCAGGATCCGCGCGCGGTCCCGGGTGCATGGCTGGTGGCCTTGCGTCTGCTTCGCTGGGCCAGAGAGCACTGGTTGTTACCGATCATGCTGCTCGCGGCGGCGGTGCGTTTTTTCGACCTGACGGCGGCGGCGATCTGGTTCGACGAAGGCTCCAGCGTCCTGCTGAGCCAGTTTCCACTGGCCGAGATCTGGGGGCTAGCGGCCCACGACGTGCACCCACCGCTGTATTTCCTGCTGCTGCACGGCTGGATCGGGCTGTTCGGTGACGGCATCCTGTCCATTCGCTTGATGAGTGCGCTGCCGGGCATCATTACCGTCGGCCTCGGTGTGTGGCTGGTGGATCTGCTCGCCACCCGTCGCGCTGCGTTGCTGGCCGGGCTATTGCTGGCGTTGTTGCCCACGGCCGTGCGCTACAGCCAGGAAGTGCGCATGTATTCGCTGCTCGGCATGTGGCTGATCGGGGCGACGATTGCGTTGGTCTACTGGGTGCGCCAGCCGCGGCGGCATCGTTATCTGGTGGCCTATGCGTTGCTGATGACAGCAGCGTTCTACACCCACTACTTCACCGTTCTGTGCGTGATCAGCCACTGGCTGTATCTGACAGCGGTGCGCGTGCAGCCGGGGTATCGGCTGCGGCATATTCAGCGTCCGGCCTGGTGGCTGGCCAACTTGAGCATCGCGTTGCTGTACATGCCGTGGGTGTCCAACCTGCTTGATCTGCTGCAGCACATCCCGGAACTCAAGGCCAGCAATGACATAGGCTGGGAAGATCCGGTGACCGTCAGCTCATTGCCGTCGATGGTCTGGTCGTTGCTGATCCAGGACGACGGCATGACCTTGCCGGGGTGGCTGTTTTTGCTTTTGCCATTGGCGCTGGTAGCCGTGATTGCTGTTGCCCTGCATCGTGATCGCAGCGTATTTCGCGGCAGCTTGTTGTTGCTGTGCTACAGCGTGATGCCGATTCTGCTGGTGTTTGGCGTGTCGTTCATCTCGCCGGTGTTCATCGAGCGGTATTTGACGGCCTATGCGTTGGGGTTGCCGATGCTGGTGGCGCTGGCGGTCGATCGGCTGTACACAGGTTCTCGCGTTCTGGCGCTGGCGATTCTGGTGCTGTTCGTCGGGGTCGAACTGGTGGGTGTGAAGAACAACGCCACGGTCGACAGCAATGATCAGTTCAGCGTGCTGGTCGACTACGTCAATCGACACTTCACCGAGGGTGACCGGATCGTCACCAGCGACATGATGTGGTACCTCAGCTACATCTACTACAACCGCACTGACGCGCAGATCCGTCTGTATACGCCACCAGCGGCGGATGGGCGTTCCACGCGTCCCAATGCCTACGGATTTGGCACTTTGGTCGGCGAGGAGGTTTTCCTTGATCAGCTTGGTGACGTGTCCAAGGGCAGCACGCGGATGTGGTTGATCGGCACGCTGGATGAACCCGATGAGTTTGCGGCGTTGCCTGAAGGCTGGCAGCGGCAGAGCGATGTCCATGCAGGCGGCGCATTTGCACGTTTGTACGTGAGGGAGCCGAGCGCCGATAAACCGGGCGGGTGATCGCAGGCTCAGGATTTGCCCGACAAATCCGCCATCCCCTTGAGCAATTCGATCGGCAACGGAAAGACGATCGTCGAGCTCTTGTCGCCGGCAATCGAACTCAGGGTCTGCATGTAGCGCAATTGCATGGCACCGGGCTGGCGGCCGAGCATTTCGGCGGCTTGCATGAGTTTTTCCGAGGCCTGCAGTTCGCCTTCGGCGTGAATCACCTTGGCCCGGCGTTCGCGTTCGGCTTCGGCCTGTTTGGCAATCGCACGCACCATCGATTCATTGAGATCAACGTGCTTGATCTCGACGTTGGCGACCTTGATGCCCCAGGCGTCGGTCTGGGCGTCGAGCACCTGCTGGATGTCGATGTTCAACTGCTCGCGTTCGGCCAGCAGTTCATCCAGCTCATGTTTGCCGAGCACCGCGCGCAGGGTGGTCTGCGCCAGTTGGCTGGTGGCCGAGAGAAAGTCTTCGACCTGAATGATCGCCTTCTGCGGGTCGAGCACGCGGAAGTACAGCACCGCATTGACCTTTACCGAGACGTTGTCGCGGGTGATCACATCCTGTGGCGGCACGTCGAGGACCACGGTGCGCAGGTCGACCCGGATCATTTGCTGCACCACCGGAATCAGCAGGATCAGCCCCGGGCCCTTGACCTGCCAGAAGCGCCCGAGCTGGAACACCACGCCGCGCTCGTACTCACGCAGGATGCGGAAGGTCGACCCGGCGAGGGCGATCACCAACAGCAGCAGTGCAACGAAACCGATTTGCAGACCCATGATCACTCTCCGTGTCGCACCGCGTCAGTCGCGGCGACTTTCAGCAGTAAGCCCTTACGCCCGACCACGCGCACCGATTGCCCGGCGTGCAGCGGTGTCGTGCTGTGCACTTGCCAGTGTTCACCCTGCAATTGCACCCAGCCGTTGTGGGCGTTTTGCGCTTGCACGGTGGTCACCGCCGTCACGCTGCCGACCAGCCCGGCATCGCCGCTGACGGCGTGGCGCGGGCGGGTTTTCAAGGCGCGGACGATCAATGCGATCAGCAGCAGGGCGCTGAGCAGGCCGAGGCCGATGATCATCGGCACCGGCAACTCGGCGTTGCCCAGAATCAGCGCGCCGATGACGAACATGATGATCCCGCCGAGGCCGATCACCCCGTAGTTGGGCAGCGCGGCTTCGGCGATCAGAAAGGCAATGCCGAGGGTGATCAGCCACAGGCCGACCGGATTGACCGCCGTCGGCAGGACATCAGCCGCGAGGGCTGAGCCGCTGGTCAGCAGTATCAGGAAAAACGTGCAACATCGGCTGTTCACGTGACCCTCCGGGAGAGTCATGGGTGTTTCCTTAAGTCTAGTTGAGCCTGGCGCCGGATGAATTTTGATCAATAAGCGTATGTGTCCAATGAGCGGATTTCTCTTCATCAGCAACTGGCCGAACTAGACTCAGCAGAACAGGCACAACGTTCAGCGGGACACCGAGGTGCAGCATGCGTATGGCAAAAAAAGTGCAGAGCAGCCTGAACCGGGCGCACTGCGAATATGACATCGTGGCCCACCGCCACTCGGCCAGCAGTCTGGAAACCGCACGGGTTTCCGGGGTGCCCGCCGAACGCGTGGCCAAGTCGGTCATTCTCGACGACCATCACGGGCATTACCTGATGGCCGTGCTGCCGGCCAGTCGGCATCTGGACTTGAGTAAAGTGCGCATTCGCGGCGAATGGCAGATCACCCGGGAGAGCAACCTGGCGCATATCTTCGATGACTGCGAACGCGGCGCGGTGCCGCCGCTCGGTGATTCCTACGGCCTGGACATGGTCATCGACCCGCTGTTGACCCGGCAGAAAGACATCTACCTGGAAGCCGGCAACCACAATTACCTGCTGCACATGAGCATGCCCGAGTTTCTGAAAATGGTGCCGCATGCCGAGGTGCGGGAGTTGAGTCATTAGGTTCTGTAGCGCTTTCGCGGACGCCTTCGCGAGCAAGCCCGCTCCCACAGGTTGAACGCGTTCCCCCTGTGGGAGCGAGCCTGCTCGCGAATAATCTCCCACCCACCGCATTCTTGAAGGAGTCCTCCATGGACCAGCCCACCCACAGCCTGCCGTCCCTGTTCAAACAACTGGGACTGGACAACGACCCGACCAGCATCGACCAATTCATCGCCACCCACTCACCACTCAAACCCGAGCTGCACCTGGCGGACGCGTTTTTCTGGAGCAAGAGCCAGGCGGATTTTTTGCGGGATGAGATTTTTGATGATGCGGACTGGGCGGAGGTGGTGGATCAGTTGAATGTGTTGTTGCGCAAGGGGCGGGTTTTGTAGGACTGAAGTAAAACCTTATTACAGAATGTCCGCAGGATCCCTATCGATGTTGGAGTAGCTTGCCAATTCAACAATCCGGAGCCGTCGATGCAATCATTTTTGCCAGTCAGAACAATTGATGTTGACGCGCTTGGGGACTGTATTGAGGCAGTGATCGAAAGCATCTCCAACGGGCCTGTCGAGTTTCGGAAGCACGACACAACAGTGGCTGTGCTGATTTCGCCAGAAATTTATGAAGCGATCCTGAATAAGCTGGATGATTTCGATTTGGTGTCAATCACATATTCGCGCAGGAACGAAGTAGGGGTAGCCATCGAGCTGGATGAACTATAGAAATTCTCTGCCGAGAAGATTTGTTTCAAAACTTGACTGAAATTCCCCGCCAATGCGATATTGATAGTTAGCAAACTAACAGTGTGCATTTTCCCGTGGCGAATTCCCTCGACGCTCTCCAGATGAACATCAGCAGTGCCATGGTGGTGGCCGCCAGGCATTGGCGGAAGATCTGCCAGACCACGCTGGTCAACTATGGAATCTCCGAAGCCTGCGCCGTGCCGTTGTTGATGATCGGGCGGTTGGGCGAGGGTGTGCGTCAGGTGCAGGTGGCGCAGGCAGCCGGGATGGAGAGTCCGTCGCTGGTGCGTCTGCTCGATCAGTTGTGCCACGCCGGCTACGTCTGCCGCACCGAAGATGCGCAGGATCGCCGGGCCAAGTGCCTGAGCCTGACTGACACCGGCCGTGAACTGGTGCAAGCGGTGGAGATCGAACTGGTGCGTCTGCGTCATGAAGTGCTCGAAGGCATCGACCAGAGTGATCTGGAAGCTACGCTTCGGGTACTGCGAGCTTTTGAGGCGGCCAATCCGCCTGTGGTGGTCAATTCTTGAACGGTTTTTTCTCTGGCATCCCGCCTGCCCGGGACTGGTTCTACGGGGTCCGTACCTTTGCAGCGTCGATGATCGCGCTGTACATCGCCTTGCTCATGCAAATGCCGCGTCCGTATTGGGCGATGGCCACGGTGTATATCGTCTCCAGCCCGTTTCTCGGGCCGACCAGTTCCAAGGCGCTGTACCGCGCCATCGGTACCTTTCTCGGGGCGGCGGCGGCGGTGCTGTTCGTGCCGATGTTCGTGCAGAGTCCCTATGTGCTGGTGGTGGTGATTGCCTTGTGGACGGGGATTTTGCTGTTCCTGTCGCTGCACCTGCGTACCGCCAATAGTTACGCACTGATGCTGGCCGGCTACACCTTGCCGCTGATTGCCTTGCCGACGGTGGATAATCCGCTGGCGGTGTGGGACGTGGCGGAGGCGCGCACCGAAGAGATTTTTCTCGGCATCGCCGTGGCGGCGGTGGTCGGCGCGATGTTCTGGCCGCGGCGTCTGGCGCCGGTGTTCAACGACGCAGTGGGCAAGTGGTTCGCCGACGCCACCACCTACAGCCTGAAGTTTCTCAGCCGCGACGTGCAGCCTGAACAGATCGCCACGCTGCGCATGGCCATGGTCGCCAATTTCAACAGCCTCGAATTGATGATCGGCCAGTTGCCCCACGAAGGCGCTCGACCGCAAACCGTGCGCAACACCAAGGAGCTGCGCGGGCGGATGATCCACCTGTTGCCGGTGATCGACGCGCTGGAAGACTCGCTCTATGCCCTTGAGCGACGCACACCGGAACTGGTGGAAAAGTTTGCCCCGCTGTTGACCGCGACCCAGCAATGGCTCGGCCATAACGACGCCGATCTCGAACGGTGGCAGGCGCTCAAGGATCAACTCCAGGCCCTGCAGCCAAGCTGCGAGGCGCTGGAAGATCGCAAGCAATTGCTGTTCTCCAACGCGATTTATCGCCTCGGCGAATTCATCGATCTGTGGCAGGACTGC
Organism: Pseudomonas sp. S3(2024); assembly: GCF_036861315.1. Taxonomy (NCBI): domain Bacteria; kingdom Pseudomonadati; phylum Pseudomonadota; class Gammaproteobacteria; order Pseudomonadales; family Pseudomonadaceae; genus Pseudomonas; species Pseudomonas sp. S3(2024). The sequence continues at coordinate 56,151 of NZ_JAZAQQ010000012.1, forward strand.
CGCAGTTTGCAGGACGCGATTCTCTGCGAGCGCCAGGACAGCTGGCGCGCGGTGTACCGGCACTGGCGCCTCGGGCGGCTGACGCCGTTTCTCGATCGCGGGATGATGCTGTATTCGGTGGCCTCGACCGTTCTGGCGATCATCGTCGCTTCGGTGCTGTGGATTCTGCTCGGCTGGCCGGACGGTGGCAGCGCGGTGATTCTGGCGGCGGTAGCGTGCAGTTTCTTCGCCTCGATGGACGACCCGGCACCGCAGATCTACCGGTTCTTTTTCTGGACCGGGATGTCGGTGCTGTTCGCCAGCCTTTACCTGTTTCTGATTCTGCCGAACCTGCACGATTTCCCGATGCTGGTACTGGCGTTTGCGGTTCCGTTCATCTGTGTCGGCACCCTGACGGTGCAGCCACGCTTCTTCCTCGGCATGCTCCTGACGTTGGTCAACACCTCGTCGTTCATCAGCATTCAGGGCGCTTACGACGCGGACTTCTTCGCCTTCGTGAACTCCAACCTGGCCGGCCCTCTGGGCCTGCTGTTCGCGTTTATCTGGACCCTGATCGCCCGCCCGTTCGGCGTCGAGCTGGCCGCCAAACGTCTGACCCGCTTCAGCTGGAAAGACATCGTGCGCATGACCGAGCCGGCCAATCTGGCCGAACATCGGCATCTGGGCGTGCAGTTGCTCGACCGTTTGATGCAGCACTTGCCGCGTCTGGCCATGACCGGCCAGGACACCGGGATTGCCATGCGTGAAGTGCGCGTCGGCTTGAACCTGCTCGATCTGCTGGCTTACACGCCAAGGGTCAGCGGCGCGCCGAAGGCCCTGCTGCAGCAAGTGGTGGCTGAGGTCGGCGAGTATTTTCGCGCGTGTCTGAAGGCCGGCGAACGCTTGCCGGCACCGAGTCCTTTATTGATGACCATGGATCGCGCCCGCCGTGCGCTCAAAGGCCACGGCGATGAAGAAACCCGGCTAAACCTGTTGCATGCCTTGAGCGGTTTGCGCCTGGCGCTGCTGCCCGGTGTGGAATTCGTCAGCACCAGCGATGCCGAAGAACCGCTGCCCGATGGAGCGCCCCTATGATCGGTGATCTGGATATCAGCGGGATTTTCCTGCCCACCCTGCTGGTGCTGATGGGCATCACCTATGTGTTGTTTTTGCTGGTGCATGGCGTGCTCACGCGCCTGCACTTTTACCGTCTGGTCTGGCACCGGGCATTGTTCAACGTGGCGCTCTACGCCGTGCTGCTGTACGGCGTGGACTCACTCAGTCGATACCTGATGACATGAAAAAACCGTTTCTGACTATCGGTCGCGTGGTCCTGACCCTGCTGATCGTGACTTTTGCCGTCGTCCTCGTCTGGCGCATGGTGATGTATTACATGTTTGCGCCGTGGACCCGCGACGGCCACATCCGCGCCGACATCATCCAGATCGCTCCGGACGTGTCCGGGCTGATCCAGCAGGTCGAGGTCAAGGACAACCAGTTGATCAAACGCGGCCAGGTGCTGTTCAGCATCGACCAGGACCGTTTCAAACTGGCTCTGCGTCAGGCTAAAGCGGCGGTCGCCGATCGCGAAGAAACCCTGGCCCAGGCGCAGCGCGAAGCCAAGCGAAACCGTGGCCTGGGCAACCTGGTGCCGGCCGAACAGCTGGAAGAAAGCCAGTCGAAAGTCGCCCGCGCGCAATCGGCGCTGGCCGAAGCGCTGGTGACGGTGGACAGCGCCCAGCTCAACCTGGATCGTTCGGTGATCCGCAGCCCGGTGGACGGCTACGTCAACGACCGCGCGCCGCGTGTGCAGGAATTCGTCACCGCCGGGCGGCCGGTGCTGTCGGTGGTGGACAGCAACTCGTTCCACATCGACGGCTATTTCGAAGAAACCAAACTCGACGGCATTCATGTCGGTCAGTCGGTGGATATCCGCGTGATCGGCGACAAAGCCAAGCTGCGCGGGCATGTTGAAAGCATTGTCGCCGGTATCGAAGACCGCGACCGCACCAGCGGCAACAACCTGCTGCCCAACGTCAACCCGGCGTTCAGCTGGGTGCGGCTGGCGCAGCGGATTCCGGTGCGCATCGCCTTTGACGAGGTGCCGGAAGACTTCCGCATGATCGCCGGGCGTACCGCTACCGTGTCGATCATCGACGATAAAACGCAGGAGCCCGCGCAATGAACAGGGTCCTGATGATCGCCGGGTTGGGCATGATGCTCTCGGCGTGTCAGATGGTCGGGCCGGACTATCACCTGCCCGCTGACGCCGCGGTGCAGCGCAAGGACTTTCAGGGCGAACTGGCGGTGGAAGGCAAACCGGTGGTTTCAGCGCCGGTACCTGCTGACTGGTGGCGGCTGTATAAGGACCCGCGTCTGGATCAACTGGTGCAGCAGGCCATGGCGTCCAACACTGATTTGCGCGTGGCGGCGGCGAACCTTCAACGGGCTCGCGCGCAAGTCGATGAGGCTGAAGCGGCGGGTGGCTGGAGCGCAGGCGTGAAGATGGGCGCGCAGCGTTTGCAGGAATCCGGGCAGGCGTTCTTGCTGCCGGAAAAAGTCCCGGTCGACAACGTCGGCGATATTGGCATCAGCGCGTCTTATCAGTTCGATCTATGGGGCACCCTGCAACGCGGTATCGAAGGCGCGAAGGCTAACGCCGATGCGACTCAAGCAGCGGCTGACACCGCACGCATCACTTTGGTGGCCGACGTGGTTCGCGCCTACACCCAGGTCTGCGCGGCCAACGAAGAGCGGGAAATTGCCCAGCACTCCCTCGACCTGCAATCGCAGAGCACTACGCTGATCCAGCGCCTGCGCGATGCCGGGCGTGGTGATGAAACCCAGGTCACCCGTTCGCAAACCCAATTCAAGTCGTTGCGCGCCGACTTGCCGCGCTATGAGGCAGCGCGTCAGGCCGGGTTGTTCCGCCTGTCGATGCTGCTGGCCAAACCGGTCGAGCAATTGCCGGCCGGTACCGCCACTTGTGCCGAACTGCCGAAAATTGCCCAACTGGTGCCGGTGGGCGACGGTGCGGCGCTGCTCAAGCGTCGTCCCGATATCCGTCAGGCGGAACGTCGCTTGGCGGCCTCGACAGCGGGCATCGGCGTCGCTACGGGCGAGCTGTATCCGGACATCAGCATCGGCGCGACTATCGGCACCGTCGGTCTTATTGACGACTTGGGCGATCCGTCGACCAACCGCTGGGGTTTCGGCCCGTCATTGAGCTGGAAGGTGCCGACCAACGGCGCCCGTGCGCGGATCCGTGAAGCCGAGGCCAACACCCAGGCCGCACTGGCGCATTTCGACGGCGTGGTGCTCAACGCCATCCGCGAAACCCAGACCGGTCTGGCCCAGTACAGCGCGCTGCTGCAACGCCGCGACGCCCTGGCCGATGCCGAGCAATCGGCAAAACTGGCGGCGGACCAGACCCACCGCTTCTTCCAGGCCGGGCGCGAGTCGTTCCTCGCCGACCTGCAGGCGACCCGCACCTACACCGACGTCACCGCGCAACTGGCCGCCGCCAACACCCAGGTCGCCATGAGCCAGATCGATTTATTCCTCGCCCTCGGTGGCGGTTGGGAAAGCGGACGAACGCAAGCCTCAAGCGCCAGCAAACCCTGAAGCCGTTGCTATGCTTTGAAGTGTTGAAGGGGTGCCACGTGCAACGCACCCTTTCAGCGCACATTGCTAGCGCTGGTCTAGGGGAAACCAATAATGAAAAACCCTTACGCTCTCGGCTTCTGGTGCGCCCTGGTAGCGCTGGTGCTGCTATCGGCCACCTATTTCTACGGCATCATGCTGGCCCATCAGATCGACAAGGCCATGGTCTTCCTCGACAGTGCCACGGCGTTGATCGCGGTGATGGCAATTGTCGTGGTGGCCTGGGCGTCGATCCAGGTGCAGCGAGTCAAGAAAAGACAACTTGAACAAGGCAAGACCCTGGTGCTGATCTGGGACACCAAAGTCGCCCTGCGCCGGGTCGAAACCGTGTTCGACCGCTACTTCTGGGGCAGCTATTGGCAACCGGGACGCACCTTCGCCGAAGTCATGGGCGAACTCACCGGCACGCCGCTGGAAAAAAGCCTCGAAGCCTTGAAAAAACAGTGTCTGGAGCTCGACAAGCAGATTGCCGATGAAGGCTGGCACTGGCTCAACAATGCCCGCGAGCTGTCGGATGTCGCCACGGCCATGGCCCGTGAGCGCTATCAGCTGGATTTCTGCGACCCGCGCGCTGACGGGCCGGGCGGGGCGGTGATCGATCGGGATTTTGAAGTGCTGGTGTATACCTGGACGGCGCGGTTGAAGAGCTTTGATCATCAACTCGATGAGATCGAGGTTCAGTATTCCTGATCTTCTGGGAATTCAGTGGCCCTATCGCGAGCAGGCTCACTCCTACAGGGGAACGCATTTCAATTGTAGGAGTGAGCCTGCTCGCGATAGCGTCCTCAAAAACACTGCAACTCTCCCCGCCTGTCAGCTGTCCACACTCCCCATAGACACTCTTTAACCTTTAAACATTGGGCCGCCTCGCGCTGCCAGTGCTAATCTCCACCGCTAATTTCAGCGGAGTCGAGCCGCGACCCGGTCACGGGTTCAGGGAAGACGACGACACTTACAGCCACGGACATTGATCAGGTCATTCATGAATAAATCAGCAGGCGTGCTTCTCGGGATTGTTGTTGCCATCGGTGCGATCAGCGCCGGCGGGGCCTGGTACACCGGGACCAAGATTGAAGGCGTACTGAACAACGCCGTCAGCAACGCCAACAAAGAGCTGCAGACCGCGATGGCCGGCTCCAATGGCACCGCGTCGCTGGAGCTGGTGTCGCTGGAGCGTCACACCTTCACCAGCACCGCGCACTACCGCCTCAAGGGCGAGGGCGAGATGTTCGGCGACCAGCCGGTCGAGTTGCTGTTCGTCGACCACATCGAGCACGGCCCGCTGCCGTTCTCGCGCCTGGTGTCGCTGAAGTGGCTGCCGGTCATGGCCACCAGCAATTACGAGCTGGAAAAGAGCCCGGCCACCGAAAAATGGTTCGCCGCCACCAAGGGCGCCGCGCCGCTCAAGGGCGTGACCAACATCGGCTACGACGAATCCACCACCAGCAGCCTCGAGTTGCTGCCGCTGGAAACCGCGCTGGACGAGCAGTCGAGCCTGAAATTCTCCGGCCTGACCATGAACATCTCCGCCAGTGCCCAGGCGCAGAAGGTCAAGGCTGACGGCTACATGGACAACCTGAAACTGGTCACCGTGTCGCAGGATCAGGCGCCGGTGCAGGTCGAACTCAACGGTCTGACCCTGGCCAGCAACCTTACCAAGAGCAGCTACGGCTACTACACCGGGGAAAACACCCTGGAGCTGACCAACAGCAAAACCACTTTCGGTCCCAAGCAGTCGGTACTCGGCGTGAAGAACTTCGAAATGAAGAACCTCACCGAAGAGAGCGGCAGCAATGCCTCGGGCCGCGCTGATTACAAGGTGGGTGAAGTCACCCTCAACGACAAGAAAATCGGTTCGGCCAACATGGCCATGAGCCTGAAGAACCTCGACATCCCGTCGACGATGTCGCTGATGCAGATCTACCAGACCAAGTTGCAGCCGTACGAGAAGGAAGCGGCGGCCGCTGCCGAAGCCGGCCTGCCGGCACCGGAACTGAACCTGACCGAAGCCGAGTCGGCACAGGTCAAGGCTGACCTGCAGAAACTGCTGGCCGCCAGTCCACAGATCGCGCTGGAAAACCTGTCGCTGAAAACCGCCAACGGTGAAAGTCGCGCCAGTCTGGTGATTGACCTGACCAAGCCGCAGTCGATGGACCTGCCGCCGGATCAACTGGGTAAACAGTTGGTCGCGCTGCTGGACCTGAACATTCAGGTGTCCAAGCCGATGCTGATCGATCTGCTCAGCGTGCAAGCGCAGCTCGACGGTCAGACTGACGCCAAAGCCATCGTCGACCAGGCGAGCGCCGGTGCCGACATGTTCTCCGGCATGGCCGTCGGTTCGCAGTTGGCGACCGTCGAGGGCACCAATGTCGTGACCAAGCTGCATTACGCCGCCAATCAGGTGGAGTTCAACGGCCAGAAAATGACCGTTGAGCAGTTCGTCGGCTTCCTGATGAGCAAGTTCGCTGGCGTCACGCAAGTGCAGTAATCCTGCGTTCTAAATAACAACGCCCGGCCTCTGATCCACAGACGCCGGGCGTTTTGCTGTCTGGTGTGCGGGTTTTCGTCTGAGCCGGCGCCACGATTCTGAACAATTATTGCGTTCTGGATATTCGACTACGCTTGCATGCAAGACTGCCTGACTAAGCTTGGCTGGGTCTCTTTTGACTCGGTCTCCGTTACGAATGGGCAAGGGGGGCATTGCGACCCGGCTGGCCATGTAAGGATGCTGACGAATGCCGCGTATTGATGTTCCTGTTTTACATCGTGGTTTACGCCCGTTGTTTCGCGTTGCGCTGTGCAGCCAGTTGCTCTGGCCGGCACTGGCGTTTGCCGATACGCCCTATGATCAGATGGTGCGTGATGCCCGTGCGGGGCAGACCACGCCTGCGCTGAACGTGCTGCGCCAGGTGCCACCGGGGCAATCGACCACCGGCCAGATCAGCGATCACCTGCAGATCGCCAGTTGGGCCGGCCTCGATGCCGAGGTGGTGCAGGTCTATGAGACCCAGGGCCGTGACCGGGTGCTGCCGGTGCAGGCACTGACCGCCACCGCGCGCGCCTATCGCAACCTCAAGCGTTGGGAGCAGGCGACCCAGGTCTACAACAAGGCCCTGGCGCTGGAGCCGGACAACGCTGACCTGCAACTGGGGCTGGCGCTGACTCAGGCTGACTCGGGTAAACCCGACGAAGCCGTGACCCGCGCCAAGGCTGTGGTTGCCGCCAAACCCGACGATCCCTCACGCCGTCTCGCACTGGGCTATGCCCTGACCCGCGCCGGCAAGCAGTACGACGCGCTGTTCGAATACGATCAGGCGTTCATGCGTGCCGGCAGCAAGCCGGAAGTCGCCCGTGAATACGTGGTCGCTCTGCAAAAGGCGCGGCTGCCGGAACCGGCGCTGCGCCTGGCCAACCAACGTCCGGGGCTGATCGACCCGGTCACCTTGCGCCGCCTCGAAGGTGATCTGGCTGCCGAACGCGTGCGTCTGGCCGAACTCGCCACCCGCAGCGAAAAAGAACGCTTTGTGATCGCCGACCGCGCCTTGGCCGATTACGACAAGCTGCTCGCCACCTGGACTCCGGACGCCAGCGCCCACGATGACGTGATTCGCTGGCGCATCGACCGCATGGGCGCACTCAAGGCGCGGGCGCGCACCGCCGACGTGATCAATGAATATCAGAAGCTGCAAAGCGAAGGCGTGAAGATTCCGACCTACGCCTTGCGCTGGGTGGCGGCGTCGTATCTGGATCAGCGCCAGCCGGAAGTCTCCACTGACCTGTATCGCCAGGTGCTGTCGGCCCCCGACGCTGATGTCGGTGATCGTCTCGAAGACACCACCGCGTTGTACTACTCGCTGCTGGAAAGTGACCGCGCCGATGAAGCGCGCAAAGTCGCCGAGGATCTGGCCAAGACCCAGAAGCCGCGCGTCGAACTCAAGGGCTTGCCGATCGGCAACCCCAACGACGAATGGATGGACGCCCAGCAGCTCGCGGCGCAGGCCGGTACCTACGGCTCTGACCTGCCGCACGGCGAGGAGCGCCTGCAGACATTGGTCGATCAGGCCCCGGGCAACCTCGGTTTGCGTCTGGCCCAGGCCGATCTGTACCTGGCCCGACAGTGGCCACGCCGCGCTGAAAACCAGCTCAAGGAAACCGAAAGCATGGCCCCGCGCGACATGGGCCTGGAACTGGCTCAGGCGCGCACCGCGATGACCCTGCAGGAATGGCGGCAAATGGATGCGCTGACCGATGACGTGGTCGCGCGTTTTCCCGACAACCGCCAGGTGCAACGCGCGGCCCGCGAGCGCGAAGTGCACGACATGTCCGAATTGCGCGTCGAAGCCTACGGTGGCAAGGCCAATGGGGGCGGCGGCAGCGGCGGTGCGGGCGCGGTCAGTGGCAGCCGCGATTTCGGCATCCAGAGCACCCTGTACAGCCCGCCGATCGATGAAGACTGGCGGGTGTTCGTTGGCGCCGGTTATGCCACCGGCGACTTCGCCGAAGGCACCGGTACCGACCGTTTCCAGCGCGTGGGCCTGGAACGTCGTACCCGCGACATGAGCCTGGAAGCCGAGGTCTCCAACCACAATTACGGTTATGGCGCCAAGCAGGGCGCGCGCATCGCGATTGCCCGCGACATCAACGATAACTGGCAGTACGGCGGCAGCTTCGCCTATCTGTCGGCCGAGACGCCGTTGCGTGCGCTCAACAGCGACATCAAGGCCAACGGCGGCAACGCGTTCATCCGCTGGCGCGCCAACGAGAGCCGCGAGTGGCGGCTGTCGGTCAGCCCGTCGCACTTCAGTGATGGCAACAACCGCCTCGAGGCCTTGCTCACCGGGCGCGAGGGTGTCTACAGCGCGCCGAACGTGCAGGTCGATGCCGGTCTGGAAGTCGGCACCAGCCACAACTCGAAATCCGATGACGTGCCGTACTTCAACCCGAAGTCGGACTTCAGCGTGATGCCGACGGTCAACGTCAACCATGTGCTTTACCACCGCTACGAAACATCCTGGAGCCAGCAATTCCAGGCGGGTGCGGGCACCTACAGCCAGCGTGACCACGGCACCGGCGGCATGGCGATGCTCGGTTATGGCCAGCGTTATGCCTGGAACGACGTGTTCGAGGTGGGCGGCTTGTTCAGTGTGATCAACCGGCCCTACGACGGTGATCGGGAGACCGATCTGCGTCTGCTCGTCGACCTCACTTTCCGCTTCTAGAAGAGTTTGAAGATGCCTTTGATGACGCGTTTCATCCTTCTGCTGGGAGTGCTGCTGATCAGCGCCTGCGCCCAGCAAGCCCCGGCTTTCGCGCCGCCGTCGCAACGTCCGCTGGCGGCCAGTGAAAAACCGTGGCCGAAAAACCATGTGCTGGGCATCGCCTATCACGACGTCGAAGATCGTGACCCTGATCAGGCCGTGGTGGCGGTGCGCACCGAGCGCATGATCGAGCAGCTCGCGTGGCTGCGCGAGAACGGCTACCAACCGGTCACCGTCGACCAGATCATGGCGGCGCGCAAGGGCGGCCCGGAACTGCCGGCCAAAGCGATCCTGCTCAGCTTCGACGACGGTTACTCAAGCTTTTATACCCGCGTGTTGCCGGTGCTGCGTGCCTACAACTGGCACGCCTTGCTGGCGCCGGTCGGCACCTGGATCGACACCCCGCTCAATCAGCCAGTGGATTTTGCCGGTGCACCCCGCGCACGCTCCGACTTCCTGACCTGGGATCAGGTGCGCGAGATTTCGCGATCGGGGCTGGTGGAAATCGCCGCGCACACCGACGCCAACCACAAAGGCGTTCTTGCCAACCCGCAGGGCAACCTGCAGCCGGCGGCGGCGACGCGTCGCTACGATCCGCTCACCAAACGCTACGAATCCGAAGAGGAGTTCCGTGCCCGGATACGCAATGACGTCGCGGCCATCTCGGAAAAAATCCGCAAGGTCACCGGCAAAAAACCGCGCATCTGGGTCTGGCCGTACGGCACGGCGGACGGCACTTCGCTGACCGTGGTCGGCGAGCAGGGCTACGAAATGGCCCTGACCCTGGACGACGGTCTCGACGCTCTCGACAACCTGATGAGCAGCCCGCGTTTCCTGGTGGCCTCCGATCCTGACGGCGAGCATTTCGCCAACAGCATTGTTGGCGTGCAGTCGGATTTCGCCATGCGTGTGGTGCACGTCGATCTCGACAACGTTTATGACCCGGACCCGGCGCAGCAGGAAATCAACCTCGGCAAGCTGATTCAGCGCATGGCCGACATGGGCGCCAATACCGTGTTCCTGCAGGCCTTCGCTGATCCGAAGGGCGACGGACTGGTTCACTCGCTGTACTTCCCCAACCGTCACCTGCCGGTGCGCGCCGACATTTTCGATCGCGTTGCCTGGCAACTGCGGACTCGGGCGCACGTGAAAGTGTTCGCGTGGATGCCGGTGCTGAGTTTCGGCCTCGATGCGAAGCTGCCGCGTGTTACGCGCTGGGATCCGAAAACCGGCACCACTTCGGTCGATCCGGGCCAGTATCAACGCCTGTCGCCATTCGATCCGCAAGTACGGCGGATCATCGGTGAAATCTACGAAGACGTGGCGCGCCTGACCTCGGTCGACGGCATCCTTTATCACGACGACGCGGTGCTCTCGGACTTCGAAGACGCCAGCCCCGAGGCCCTGAAGGCTTATGCCGCGCATGGCTTGCCGGGGTCAATTGCTGCGCTTCGCGATGATCCGGCAGCCATGCAGCGCTGGACGCGGTTCAAGAGCCAATACCTGATCGACTTCACCAATGAGCTGACCGCCAAGGTGCGTGCGATCCGTGGCCCGCAGGTGCTGACCGCACGCAACATCTTCGCCGAGCCGGTGCTCAATCCTGAGAGCGAAGCCTGGTTTGCGCAGAACCTCGACGATTTCCTCGTGACCTACGACTGGACGGCGCCGATGGCCATGCCACTGATGGAAAAACAGACCCAGGCGCAATCCGGCCCGTGGCTTGAAGAACTGGTGGCGAAGATCAAACAGCGCCCCGGTGCACTGGATCGCACAGTCTTCGAACTGCAGGCCCGCGACTGGACGAAAAAGGATCAGGCCGACATCGACGGCGCCCAATTGGCCGACTGGATGGGCCGGCTCAAGCGTCAGGGTGCGACCAGTTTCGGTTACTACCCGGACAACTTCCTCGACAACCTGCCGGACCTGAAAACCGTAAGGCCTGCGCTCTCCAACAAATGGAACCCATGACATGCTGGATAGACTGTTAGCCCTGCTTGTTCTGGCGCTCGTCCTCGGCGTGCCGCTGGGGTTGATCTTCCTGGTCACCGGGCAGTTCCTGATGGACTTCGTGTTCTTCTACCCGTTGTTCATGTCCGGGCTGTGGATTGCCGGCGGCCTGTATTTCTGGCTGCACTGGGAACGCCACTGGCCGTGGAAGGACGACACTTTGCCGCCGCCACTGGAAGGCGAGCCGCTGATCTCGATCCTGATCCCTTGCTACAACGAAGGCGAAAACGCTGCCGACACCATTCACGCGGCGCTGGCCCAGCACTACCCGAACATCGAAGTCATCGCGATCAACGACGGCTCCAAGGACAACACCGCCGAAGTGCTCGACCGGCTCGCTCAGGAAGACCCACGCCTGCGGGTGCTGCATCTGGCGGAAAACCAGGGCAAGGCCGTGGCCCTGCGCATGGGTGCGATTGCTGCGCGCAGCGAATATCTGGTGTGCATCGACGGCGACGCGCTGCTGGCGCCGAACACGGCGGCCTATCTGGTGGCGCCGATGCTCGACAACGCGCGGCTTGGCGCAGTGACCGGCAACCCGCGCATCCGCACACGTTCGACCCTGGTCGGGCGGGTGCAGGTCGGCGAGTTCTCGTCGATCATCGGCTTGATCAAACGCACGCAGCGGGTGTTCGGGCGGATCTTCACCGTGTCCGGGGTGATCGTCGCGTTTCGTCGTACCGCGTTGAACCGGGTCGGCTACTGGAGCCCGGACATGATCACCGAAGACATCGACATCAGCTGGAAGCTGCAACTCGATCACTGGAGCATCTTCTACGAGCCGCGCGCGCTGTGCTGGATCCTCATGCCGGAAACCCTGCGCGGTCTGTGGAAGCAGCGCCTGCGCTGGGCCCAGGGCGGTGCCGAGGTGCTGTTCAAGAACATTCGCGGGATCTGGCAGTACCGTCATCGTTATTTGTGGCCACTGCTGTTCGAGTACTGCCTGTCGACCGGGTGGGCCTTCACCTTCCTGCTATCGGTGATCTTTTGGGGCGTGGGCAAGTTCGTGGTCATGCCGGAATCGATTGCCGTGCATCACCTGATGCCCCCGGCGTTCACCGGCCTGTTGCTGGCGTTCGTCTGCCTGGTGCAATTCGCGGTCAGCATCATCATCGACCGGCGCTATGAACCGGGTCTGGGCCGAACCATGTTCTGGGTGGTCTGGTATCCGATCGCGTTCTGGCTGGTCAGCCTGCTCACCACCTTGGTCAGTTTCCCCAAAGTGCTGTTTGGTCAACACCAGAAGCGTGCGCGTTGGGTCAGCCCTGACCGGGGTATCAAACCGGTCGGCGACGACGAAGAGGAGGTCATCAAATGAAAATCATCCGGACCCGCCAGCGGCCCTTCCTGGTGGTAGTCGATGTGGTCCTCACCGTGCTGGCCTGGGTCGGCCTGCTGTTTCTGCTGATTCGCGGACTGTGGCCGTTGATCGAGACCCACGCCGGTGGGCCGCGCATCGATAATTCGGCATTCGAGGCTCTGGGTACGTTGCAGATCTACCTGTGGGTGGCGCTGGTCAACGCAGTGATCCTGATTGGTTGGGCGCGTTATCAGCAGCGCAAAAGCAGAAGCTTCGCCCAGCGTCGTTTGCCGGCACCGGTGGTCGATGATGAAGGGCTGAGCAAGAGCTTCCGCCTGTGCGATGACCGCCTGGAGAAGCTGCGCACACCCGGGGTGATGACCATCCACAACGACCAGGAAGGTGATATCAGCCATGTGGTGCTGAACTTTCGTCCACTGGCACCGACGGAATTGCCGCCACCGCTGGCGCCGCTGGAACATCCACGGGTGATCTTTCTGCACGCCGAGGATGACGATAATCGCGACCCGGTGAACCGCCTCACCTGAACGACTCCCCTGTAGGAGCTGCCGAAGGCTGCGATCTGTTGATTTTAAAGATCAAAAGATCGCAGCCTTCGGCAGCGCCTACATTGTTCAGCGTTCAGCATTCAGCATTCAGCATTCAGCCGCGAATCAGTTCCCACGCGTCTTCCATCGTCAGCGGCTGTTTCATGCGTTCGGCCAGCATCGCCATGGCCCGCTCCTCCTCGCATGCCACAGCGGCAACCACCACGCCGTTCTGTCCGAACAGGCCAATAAAGGGCGGATGCTCGGGTTCGCCCTTGAACTCGATTTCATCCCACTGACTGGCGTGGCCCAGGTAGTCGTAGTTCCTGCCGAAGTGCCAGGTCCAGAAAAACGGCACATCCAGATAATGCTCATCGGCGCCCAACATGTTGGCGGCAGCGATGCGTGCGTGCTGCTGGGCCAGGCGCCAATGCTCAATGCGCTGCGGCTGGCCGCTCAGGGTGAACGTGGCGATATCGCCAATCGCCCATAGACCTTCGCAGACCCGCAGACCGGCATCGACGCGCAGGGACCGGTCTTTCTCCCTTGGCAGCGAAGCGAACGCTTCTGTGGCCGGATGAACGCCAACCCCCGCCAGCACCAGATCCGCCGAAATGCGCAAACCGTTGTCCAGCAACACCGCCTCGACCTTGCCGTCGCCAGTGATTTCCCGGGCTTCGTGATCGGTGATGAATTTCACCCCGTGTTGTTCGTGGAGCGCGCGGATCGCCTTGCCCACCGCTTCACCGAATTGCGCGGCAAACGGGATGGCGTGGCGGGCGATGACTGTGACGTCGAGGCCGAACTGACGCAGGGCCGAGGCGCATTCGAGGGCGATAAAGCTGTCGCCGATGATCACGGCGCGCTGGTCAGGTTTGGCCTCGCGCATGATCTGTTCGGCCTGGGCTTTCGAGCGCAGCACAAACACCTGCGGCAGGTCGGCGCCGGGCAGTTGCAGCGGATTGGGCTTGCCGCCGGTGGCGAGCACCGCGGCGTCGTAGCGCAGGGATTGGCCGTCGCTCAGATGCAGGGTTTTCGCTGAAGCGTCGAGGGCAGTGATTGCGCCTTGTCGGCGTTCGATGCGCTGCTCTTGATAAAAATCTTCATCGCGCAGAGGCGGAGTTTCCTGCGCCGACATCTCGCCGGCGAGGACGAATTTGCTCAGCACCGTGCGGTCGTAACCGGCCTCCGCTTCGCGGTCGAGCATGATGATCCGGCCACCGAAACCTTTCTCCCGCAATGCGGCCGCGCACGCCGTGCCGGCTGCACCTGCGCCGACAATCACAAAGGTGCGCGGATCATCGGCCGGAGGCGTGTGCGCATCCGGCAGCGGTTGATCATCGACCCAGACCTCATCGCCTCGTAACTCCAGCGGATAACGCTTGAGGCTGTCGAGGGCCGGTGGCTCGCACAACGCGCCGTCTTCGACGCGAAATGCGGCTTTATGCCAAGGACAGATCAGGCGTCCGTTGCACAGCGCGCCGTCAGCCAGTGGCGCCCCGGCATGTGGGCATTCGCCTTGAAATGCGCGCAGTTGGCCATTGGCGTGGAGCAGGACAATCTTGCGCTCGCCGATTTCGACTTGCAGGCCACGGTCTTCGGGGACATCGGCGACACGGGCGACATGGTGCAGGCTCATGTTCGTGCTCCTGACAGGCATTTCTCTTACGAGTTTGCGCCGCAGTGCGAGGTTCAGCCAATTGCCACTGCCAAGGTACGAACGGTACAGCTATAGTTTGCAGGCCGACGAAGGCCCAACTGCACAAGGTACTCCCGGAATGACCCGATTGACCTCTCTCAACCCTTGGCTGGCGGCCGTCGCCGTCGCCCTTTGCGTGCAGTTTCCGGCGCAGGCGGCCGAGCGCTTTACCCTCGACATCCCCGGTGTCTCGGACAACCGTCTGTTCACCTCGGCCGCCGCGAGCGATGCGACCGGTTGCGGTGGCAAGAACCAGTCGCCGGCGCTGGCGTGGAACGCCGGGCCTGCCGGTACTTTGAGCTACGCGATCGTCATGCACGACCCGGACGGCCAGAAAGGTGCTGGCGTCGATCACTGGATTCACTACGGCATCAAGGCCACCACCCGGCAGATCCCGGCCGGCGTCGGCGCCAAATCCAGTCTTGAAGGCGTGGGCGGTACCAACAGTAAAGGCACCACCCATTACATCGGGCCGTGCCCACCGGTCGGCGACAGCGCCCACCACTACATCATTCAGATTTACGCCCTGGATCTGGCCCCGGACGCCTTGCCCGCCGGCCTGACCCGCGCCGAACTGATGGACAAAATCAAAGGCCACGTACTGCGTAACAGCAGCGTGGTGCGGCGTTATCACCGCTAAAAAAATTTTCAGCGGCGTTTAACCCGATCTGAAAGGGCTGCCCGTCTCATTGGATGAATGGATCACTTTCATCCCGAGGTCAGCCCCCATGTCCCGCTCCCTGCCTTTTCTGCGACCCGTTGCCGTCGGTGTGTTGTTGACCGTCGCCGGTTGCGGCGTGTCTTCCAATCCCGAATCGGCTGCCGTTCCGGCGCCAGCCCAGCCACAGGCATCGATTGAGCATGAAGCGCTCGCTGCCGACAGTGTGCTGCCCAAACGCAGCGCACGTGCGATGTCGATTGCCAGTTTCGCGGCGATGCCGGCCCCGGAAAGTTATCCACAAGGCTATCGCGACGAGCAGCGCGAGCAATATCAGGCCCTGGCCGATAATCCGATCCATAGCGTGGCCGAATCTCCGGTTTCGACCTTCAGCGCCGACGTCGATACCGGCGCCTACGCCAACGTCCGGCGTCTGCTCAATCAGGGACGCCTGCCTCCGGAAGGTGCGGTGCGGCTGGAAGAGATGGTCAATTACTTTCCCTACAACTATGCGCTGCCCAGCGATGGCTCGCCCTTCGGCGTAACCACCGAACTGGCCGTCACCCCGTGGAATCCGCACACCCGCCTTCTGCGCATCGGCATCAAGGCCTCCGACCGGGCTGTGGCGGAACTGGCTCCGGCGAATCTGGTGTTTCTGGTGGATGTGTCCGGCTCGATGGATCGCCGCGAAGGGTTGCCACTGGTCAAAAGCACATTGAAACTGCTGGTCGATCAGTTGCGCGAGGAGGATCGGGTGTCGCTGGTGGTGTATGCCGGCGAATCCCGCGTGGTGCTGCAGCCGACTTCCGGACGCGACAAGGCGAAAATTCGCACAGCCATCGAGCAATTGACCGCAAGCGGTTCAACCGCTGGCGCGTCGGGCATCGAACTGGCCTATCAAATGGCGCAGCAGGCGTTCATTCCCAAAGGCATCAACCGCATCCTGTTGGCCACCGACGGTGACTTCAACGTCGGCGTCAGCGACTTCGACAGCCTCAAACAAATGGCTGTGGATAAACGCAAAACCGGGATTTCCCTGACCACCCTGGGTTTCGGTGTGGATAACTACAATGAACACTTGATGGAGCAACTGGCCGACGCCGGCGACGGCAACTACGCCTACATCGACAACCTGCGCGAGGCGCGCAAAGTGCTGGTGGATCAACTCGGTTCGACCCTGGCGGTGGTGGCAAAAAACGTCAAATTGCAGGTGGAATTCAACCCGGCGCAGGTCAGTGAATATCGCCTGCTTGGCTACGAAAACCGCACCTTGAAGCGTGAGGATTTCAGCAATGACAAAGTCGATGCCGGTGAAGTCGGCGCAGGACACACGGTGACCGCGCTGTATGAAATTGTCCCGGCAGGTAAGCAGGGCTGGCTGGAACCGCTGCGCTACGGTAAATCGGAGAAGGTGGTTGCTGCGAAGGATGGAGAATTGGCGATGCTGCGTGTGCGTTATCAACAGCCTGAAGGTGGGAAAAGTCTGCTGATCGAGCGGCCGATTGCCAATCAGGTTGCACCAGCCAGCGAGGACCTGCGTTTTGCGGCGGCGGTGGCGGCGTTTTCCCAGCAGCTCAAGGACGCTCGCTACACCGGCGACTTCAGCCTCAAGGACACCGAAACCCTGGCCCGTGGCGCTCGGGGCGACGACCGCTTCGGCTTGCGCAACGAGTTCGTGCAACTGGTGGAACTGGCGCAAAGCCTGCGCACCTCAACCGCATCGATCGCGATGCCCACTGAGCGACGGATTGAATAGTGAGCCGCTTGCAAGGCTTCATCAGTCAGCTGTTTGCTACGCCAGACAGCCCGGCCGCCAGCAGCGATGAAACCCTGCTGGCGCGTTATCGCGAGGGCGACGGCGCGGCGTTCGAGATTCTGTACGCGCGCCATCGTCAGGGTTTGTATCGGTTTCTGCTTGGATTGAGCGGCAAACCGGAACTGGCTGACGAAGTGTTTCAGGACACCTGGCTGAGCCTGATCCGCAGCACGAGTCAGCCACAGGGACGGGCGACGTTTCGTACATGGCTGTTCCAGATTGCGCGCAATCGGCTGATCGATCACTGGCGCAAACACGGCGCACATCAGCCGCTGCACGACAGCTACGACGAACAGCTGCATGCGATTGGCGACGAGACCAATGATCCCGAACAATTACTGAACCTCAGCCGCGACAGCCAGCGCCTGAAAAGCGCTCTGCAAACCTTGCCTGCCGACCAGCGTGAAGTGTTCCTGCTGCGTGCCCACGGCGACCTCGACCTGGCACAAATCGCCAGCCTCACCGAAACACCGCTGGAAACCGTCAAGAGCCGCTTGCGCTACGCCCAGCAAAAACTGCGTCGGCTGCTGGCCGAGGAGGTACTGACATGACTGACGCCCGCCAGACACCCGAAGAATCTGTGATCAAACATGTACGCGAACAGCACAATGTTGAACCGCCGGCGCACCTTGATGCGTTCATCCTCAATGCTGCTCACCGCGAAACACCCGTGCCCAAGCCAGGCCTGTGGCAACGCTGGCTGCGGGCCTGTCAGAAACCGCGTTGGCAGGTCGCATTCGCCAGCGTGGTCGGTGTGGCACTGATGCTGTCGCTGGTGCAACGTGCGCCTGAGCCAAAACCGCAATTCGACTTCGCACCGGCGGCCAAACCGGCTGCGCCACTGGCGCGCAAACAAGCCCCCGAAGCATTGTCCGCCCCCGCGCCGATGGCAGAAATGGCCGCGCCAATGCACAGCGAGGCGTTCAGCGCCGATGAAGCCAAAACCAGCAAACGCGCCGCCGCCCCGGCCAACGGCCTCGACGAACAACTGCGCGAAGTCTTGCGCCTGCGCGAATCCGGCCAATCGAAAGCGGCCGACACCCTGTTCAACAACCTGCACAAACGCTACCCGAACGCCGACCTCGACGCCCGACTGGAAAAAATCCAGAAGAACTGACCGCCCTGTTCGCCCAGCCATTTGGCATTGCCCCGCAAAAACGCGCACTATCGGGCCATAGCTGAATCGCTGGAGAACAACGTGGCAGCAAAAATCGACCGCATCGCCCAACTCCTCAACTGCCCGCAGAAGGGCGAGGAGATGCGGCGCGCGATTACCGAGGCGCGCAAGGAGTTTCTGCTGAACCAGTCGGAAGAAGACGTCGTGGAAGAAGACGAGGTTTTTGAGGAGGTTGGGGAAGAAGAGGAAGACGACGATTACGATGAGTTTGACTGGACGACGGAGTGACGGATAACCATGGAGCTCCCCCCAAAGTACTGAGCGCTGAGGGTGTCGGACAGCGATGCTAGAAAAACAACGATCGATTTTCTTGGGGCTACCCAAGAAACTGCCCAAGAAACCACCTCAGAAACTACCCAAGAAAGCTACCTGACCCGACTCAAGTACGAGGCTCGAACCGTCAAGTTTTACTTGATGGTTGTCCTTTTTGGAAAGTCTGGCCGGATATCGTTCGAGAGTTAGTACATCAGCATGTCAGACAGCAACAGGCAGGTACGTCATTTTTAGCGGTATCAACCGCTTGGTCTCCGAATCGGTCTGGCCGTAATGCTCAATCAATGCGCGTACGAGGTTGTCCAATGTCCAAAGCGTTAGCGGTACATTTGCCCGCTCAGCTTCGTAATAGGCGTCCTTACTGAAACCGCCGGTACTCACATAAAGTCCGCGATCATCCTTGTGCCGCCCACCAAGGAAGCTGCGGATTTGCTGACTGCCCATCTGCTCTTTGCGGTGCTTAACCTCCACGATGATTCGTGGATTCTCAAAGCCGAATCCATCCGGTGAGGCGATGATGTCCTTCCCGCGATCAGGTCCCGCCGGAGAGACCTGCGTCTTGTAGCCCATCGCTCGCAAAATACCGGCGACAAGGTGCTGCATATCGTCCCACGGTAAAGCGCTGATCAAATCTTTGATTCGTTCAAGCGCCAGACTTTCCATACCTGCCAGAGGATCGCTGTCCGGATATTCTTCTTCGACTGGAGGTAGCGCAGGAGGCTTGTTGCCAGCTGCCATCGCTTTCAGTTCTTGGAGTGCAAAATCCGGAACGACGAACACCGTGAGGGTTGAGCCGAGGCTGTTTTTGCTGGCTGAAGTGAGGCTGTCGCGATCAACCTCTTGATCTATCCACTGCACTGGGCGTGTCAGGGACATGCCGAGGTCGGCCAAGTCAGGGTTGTGTTTGAAATCGCCCGTGATCTTGCCGACAAGATAGGTGCGGTTGGCGGGAGAGTAGGTAACGACCCAATCGCCGGGCTGTATTTCGTTGATGAAGCGCCAAACCTGCGATGCGCCTGATATGGCGGTGCCGGGTTTGATGTTGGGCTCAATGTCTTGATAGAGGCGAGTGACTTCCTTGCGCGACATCCCGGGCTTGGCAAGCGGTGCGAGCTGCGACCACCCGATTGCGACCACGCCACGCTCACGGAAGTCATCGTACAGGCGACCAGACTCGCCACGGATCATCCACATTTTGGTCATATCACCTCCTTGGTTTTGAGTTTCGAATGGGATTGCTAGTTTTCCCGACCGACATCTCTTAGCGCATTGCATAAGGTAGAAGCTTCAGTCATGGGCGGCAAATGCCGAAGATTTCGTCGATAACGTTTAGTCCGTCGACCGGGGCAGTTGTCAACTCTAAGTTGACAACTGCCCCGTCTGGCCAAGTCTTGCGTAATCATTTGCCAGAAAAAACCAACGTCCACAAAAAAGCCCCGGACCATCACAGTCCGGGGCTTTCTCGTTTAAATCAGTGGTGCACCAGGCGGGATTCGAACCCACGACCCCTGCCTTCGGAGGGCAGTACTCTATCCAGCTGAGCTACTGGTGCAGCGGGCGACATCATACCTAGGTCGGCTCGGGGCGTCCATGCCGGGTTTTGGCGGGTTTTGTCAGTGCGCGTGTCGGTGCGCAGACGCTGCATTCCTTAAAGCTGTAACGTCCTGCAAAACCCTCGCTTGGCGCTTTTTCCTGGCTGATCTATGGTTTGGCTGCGGCCGGGGCTTTTTGCTCGTTGATCTGAAAAAACCAGCAAACGCTGGGATTTTGTTCTTTTTTTCGAACGACCTATTGTCCTTTACCCCCTTTGCTCCTACGATCCGTTTGAGATTTCAAACGCTCTTTGACGGGGTGTGGATGCGCAGGTGCTGTGAATAACGCACGATCGCTGCGCCTCACCCGGTAGATGATTTCCCTGACGGCAGCCTTGCGAGGCGCCTTTCTACAATCATAATTTTGCTCCGCGCAGGCCGCGGTGCTGTTAAGGAAAGCCGACATGCAGCTTAAAGATACCCAGTTGTTCCGCCAGCAAGCCTTCATTGATGGCGCTTGGGTCGATGCGGACAACGGTCAGACGATCAAGGTCAACAACCCGGCCACCGGCGAAATTCTCGGTACCGTGCCGAAAATGGGCGCCGCCGAAACCCGCCGCGCCATCGAAGCCGCTGACAAAGCGCTGCCGGCCTGGCGTGCACTGACCGCCAAGGAGCGTGCAGGCAAGCTGCGTCGCTGGTTCGAACTGATGATCGAGAACCAGGACGACCTCGCGCGCCTGATGACCCTCGAGCAAGGCAAGCCGCTGGCCGAAGCCAAGGGCGAAATCGTTTACGCCGCTTCGTTCATCGAGTGGTTCGCCGAAGAAGCCAAGCGTATCTACGGCGACGTGATCCCGGGCCACCAGCCGGACAAGCGCCTGATCGTGATCAAGCAGCCGATCGGCGTTACTGCTGCCATCACTCCGTGGAACTTCCCGGCGGCGATGATCACCCGTAAAGCCGGCCCTGCGCTGGCCGCCGGTTGCACCATGGTGCTCAAGCCGGCTTCGCAAACCCCATTCTCCGCCTTCGCTCTGGCTGAACTGGCGCAGCGTGCCGGCATCCCTAAAGGTGTGTTTAGCGTGGTCTCCGGCAGCGCCGGCGACATCGGCAGCGAACTGACCAGCAACCCGATCGTGCGCAAGCTGTCCTTCACCGGCTCGACCGAAATCGGCCGTCAGCTGATGTCGGAATGCGCCAAGGACATCAAGAAAGTCTCGCTGGAACTGGGCGGCAACGCGCCGTTCATCGTGTTCGACGACGCGGACCTGGATAAGGCCGTCGAAGGCGCGATCATTTCCAAATACCGCAACAATGGCCAGACCTGCGTCTGCGCCAACCGTCTGTACATTCAGGATTCGGTTTACGACGCGTTCGCCGAGAAGCTGAAAGTGGCGGTGGCCAAGCTGAAGATCGGCAACGGTCTGGAAGAAGGCACCACCACTGGCCCGCTGATCGACGAAAAAGCCGTGGCCAAGGTGCAAGAGCACATCGCTGACGCCGTGGCCAAAGGCGCCACCGTGCTGGCCGGTGGCAAGCCGATGGAAGGCAACTTCTTCGAGCCGACCATCCTGACCAACGTGCCGAAAGACGCGGCGGTGGCCAAGGAAGAAACCTTCGGCCCGCTGGCGCCGCTGTTCCGCTTCAAAGACGAAGCCGAAGTGATCGCGATGTCGAACGACACCGAGTTCGGTCTGGCGTCGTACTTCTACGCTCGTGACCTCGGTCGTGTGTTCCGCGTGGCGGAAGCGCTGGAATATGGCATGGTCGGCGTCAACACCGGGCTGATCTCCAACGAAGTCGCGCCGTTTGGCGGCATCAAGGCCTCGGGCCTGGGCCGTGAAGGCTCCAAGTACGGCATCGAAGATTACCTGGAAATCAAATACCTCTGCCTGGGCATCTAAGCCTCGGTAGAAGATCGCTGTAAACGCAAAGGGCACGAGAGCGCTGTCCCTTTGCGTCGTTTCAAACCGGAATTTTCTCTGCGGCCGGGAACGCCGTGGCAGTCGATCATCGCATGCTGCCACCGCCGATTCCTCCCGCTTAATCCTTGAACCACGCCGCCCGATGAGCGGTGAATGAGGACTGTAATGAGCAAGACTAACGCTGAACTGATGGCCCGTCGTACCGCAGCTGTTCCACGTGGTGTTGGCCAGATTCACCCGATCTTCGCTGAATCGGCAAAGAACGCTACCGTGACTGACGTTGAAGGTCGTGAATTCATCGACTTCGCCGGCGGTATCGCTGTGCTGAACACCGGCCACGTGCACCCGAAAATCATCGCCGCCGTGACCGAACAGCTGAACAAGCTGACCCACACCTGCTTCCAGGTGCTGGCCTACGAGCCGTACGTTGAGCTGTGCGAAAAGATCAACGCCAAGGTGCCAGGTGATTTCGCGAAGAAAACCCTGCTGGTGACCACCGGTTCCGAAGCCGTGGAAAATGCCGTGAAAATCGCCCGTGCCGCCACTGGCCGTGCCGGCGTGATCGCCTTCACCGGCGCTTACCACGGTCGCACCATGATGACCCTGGGCCTGACCGGTAAAGTCGTGCCTTACTCGGCCGGCATGGGCCTGATGCCAGGCGGCATCTTCCGCGCGCTGTACCCGAACGAACTGCACGGTGTGAGCATCGACGATTCGATCGCGTCCATCGAACGCATCTTCAAGAACGACGCCGAGCCGAAAGACATCGCCGCGATCATCATCGAGCCTGTGCAGGGTGAAGGTGGTTTCTACGTCGCGCCGAAAGAATTCATGAAGCGTCTGCGTGCCCTGTGCGACCAGCACGGCATCCTGCTGATCGCTGACGAAGTGCAGACTGGCGCTGGCCGTACCGGCACCTTCTTCGCCATGGAACAGATGGGCGTTGCTGCCGACCTGACCACTTTCGCCAAATCCATCGCTGGCGGCTTCCCGCTCGCCGGTGTCTGCGGCAAGGCCGAATACATGGACGCCATCGCTCCGGGCGGCCTGGGCGGCACCTACGCCGGTAGCCCGATCGCTTGCGCGGCGGCGCTGGCCGTGATGGAAGTGTTCGAAGAAGAGCAACTGCTGGACCGCTGCAAGGCTGTCGGCGAGCGTCTGGTAACCGGTCTGAAGGCCATCCAGGCCAAGTACCCGGTGATCGGCGAAGTGCGTGCGCTGGGCGCGATGATCGCGGTCGAGCTGTTCGAAAACGGCGACAGCCACAAGCCGAACCCGACCGCCGTTGCGGCTGTCGTGGCCAAGGCGCGCGACAAGGGTCTGATCCTGCTGTCCTGCGGCACCTACGGCAACGTGCTGCGCGTTCTCGTACCGCTGACCTCGCCGGACGAGCAACTGGACAAAGGTCTGGCGATCATCGAAGAGTGCTTCTCGGAGCTGTAAGCTCCGGCGCTGTGTGATCCGTTCGACAAAAAACCCGCTTCGGCGGGTTTTTTTTATGCCCCTGATACACATCAAACGCTTTTGCGCTGTATCGATAGGCCAGCATTGGCTAAGGTTCAGGCATTGCAAGGGAGAGCGTGCATGACCGCCGTTGATTTACCCGCCGTACCCCGAGTGCTGATTGCCGAGGCTGATCCATGGTCTCGTGACCTGCTTAAACAAGTGTTGCTCAACGTGCGCTGTGATGCGCGGCTGGACTTGTGTGCCGATGGCCAGCAAGCCATGTCGTTACTCAGCGAAGTGCCTTATGACCTGGCCATTGTCGATTGGGAGTTGCCGGGCATTGATGGTTTGAGCGTGCTGCGCAGCGTGCGCCAGCGCAAACGCAATCCGCCGCTGCCGTTCATTCTGATGAGCAGTCGCAACGACAGCGCCAGCGTGCGCGAAGCCATCCCGTTGGCCCCGACGGCCTATCTGACCAAACCGCTGAACATGGAAAATCTGACCGAGCGGCTGCAGGGTTTGCTGCTGAATGCGGGTGAAGAGGTGTTCTGCGAAGTGCCGACGCTGGCCCCGGGCATGACCTTGTCGGTGTTCCTTGAGCGGCGTCGCGAGCAGGCCGATGGCGCGCCGTTGATGACCGATGTGCAAGTGGCGGTCAAACGCAGCCTCAACCCCAATGGCCTCGACCTGAAGCTGCTGGAAGAAGAGATCCGTACCGATCCGCAGATCACCGCCGTGCTGATCGCCGCCGCCAACAGCGCGGCACAGCATCATGGCGCGGCGGTGCAGACTCTGGCGCAGGCGCTGCATCGCCTCGGCACCGGGCAGAGCATGAACCTGATCCTCGGCCTGGCGCTCAAACGCAGCGCCAAGCTCAGTGACCCATGCCTGGCGGACTACGCCGAGCGCTACTGGGGGCTGTCGCTGCACACGGCGGAATACGCGCGTACGCTGGCGCGCCTGCTCGATCTGGATCAGGAGCGCTGCTACTGCGCGGGCATGCTGCATCGTCTCGGTGATTTGGCCTTGCTGCGCTGTTTGCAGGAGTGGAAGCAGGCTGGCGGCGAGCTGGATGAGTGGGAGGAGGTCGGTGACGCGCTGGCAGAGTTTGGCGCGGCCTACGGTTCGGCGCTGCGGACACGCTGGCGCCTGCCGCTGGAGCTGCGCGAGTTGATTGCGTCGGTCTACCAGCTCGGTGGTGGGGTCTATTCCCGTGAGGCGCTGGTGATGAACATGGCCGCGCAGATGGCCCGTCTGACCGAGCATGAGGGCGTTGAGGAACTGGCGAAGAGTCGTACGGCGCGACTGCTGAAGATCGGGCTGCCGGAGTTGATGCGGATGCGTAAGTAATCTGACTTTTCACAAAACCCTGTGGGAGCGGGCTTGCTCGCGAAGGCGGTGTATCAGCCAACATACATGCTGAATGACCTACCGCCTTCGCGAGCAAGCCCGCTCCCACATTGGATATTTGGGTGGCTGAAATTCTGGATCAGGCAGAAATGATCCGGTTCTTGCCCTGCCGTTTTGCCTCGTACATGGCCGCATCCGCTCTGGCGAACAGACTCTCGAGACTGTCGTCGCCATCCCTGAGGCTGGTCAGGCCCTGGCTGATGGTGATGCCGAATGTCTGCCCCTCGTGGTTGAAACTCAGGCGCTGAATCTCCTGCTGCAGCCGCTCGGCCACTTGCAGCGCCATGTCCGGTGCGCAACCGGGAAACACCGCAGCGAACTCCTCGCCGCCAATGCGCCCGAACAGATCGCCCCGGCGTAACGACCCACGTCCGCATTCGGCGATCCGTTGCAGCACGTTGTCACCCGCCGGGTGGCCGTAGCTGTCGTTGATCAGCTTGAAATCATCGATGTCCAGCAGCAGGAAGGCCAGTGGTGCACCTTGCAGGCGCGCCTCTTCGAACTCGCGGTTGGCGCATTCGAAGAAATGGCGGCGGTTGCTGCTCTGGGTCAGTACGTCGGTGGTCGCCAGGCGATGCAACTCGGTTTCCATGTGCTTCTTGTCGGTGATGTCTTCGGCGATGCCGACGATGATCACCGGTTGCCCGGGTTCGTCCTGACGGTTGATGAAGCACTTGTCGCTGAGCCAACGCACCTGACCGTCGGCGGCGATGATCCGGTACTCGCGGTCTTCCACTGCACCCTTGTGCAGCACTTCGGCAAGGCTGCGTTCGGCATAGTCGAGGTCGTCGGGGTAGATGCTGTCGCGCCACTGGTTGTAGTCAGCCAGCAACAGGCCTGCGGAACGACCGAAAATCCGCTCGTAGGCAGGGCTGACATACAGCACCTGACGGGTTTCCCAATTGAACGCCCAGAGCACCGCGTTGACGCTCACCAGCAATGAACTGAACAGTTGTTCGCGCTCGCTCAGCCGGGCGACTTCGCCTTGGGCATGCATCAGCGCCATCAGGGTTTGCGCGGCCTCGGGCCACTGCGCAAGGGATGAGTCTTTTTGATTGTTGTTGACCATCGGCACGTTTCTCAAAAGGTGTGCCGCAATTTCGACAACGGCCACAGTACAGCCCGCCGGGGTGGCGAAGTGTCTTTGAGATAGGGCTTTCGGTGCTAAGTTCCGCGCTTTTGTAGAGAGGAAGCCTGCTCCCGCCGGGCGGTAGAGATGACGCGTTTCAGCAATGAGAACGCGTCGACAAATTTGCGGTAGCTGCGCTACCTATCGGGGATGAATCCCCTCGCCACAGGGGATTCGTTCATGGCGGTCAGGCTGCGGCGGGGCGCAGCGAGTAGGTTTTCAGCTGGTCGGCAAATTCACGCAGGGACTGGATGCCGCTGGCTTCGGCCTCGTGCACCCATTCCTTGATGGCGGCGAGCATGTCGTGGCCATTGGCGCTGGTCTTGACCCAGATCTGCTGCAGGGCCAGGCGTTTTTCGTAAATGACCTTCAGCGCCTGGCTGTGCTCGAGCATGTTCTGGATGCGCAAGTGATGGCGGTCTTCCAGCAGGCTGGTTTCCCGCGACAGCAGGCGCTTGGCCCGATGGAATTGATGGCGTACCGAATGATCGACCTTGTCCAGCTCCTGCTTGACCAGCGGGCCGATCACCAATTTGCGGTACTGGGCCATGATCTGGAAGCGGTTGTTGAGGATCGCCATGGCGGTATCCATGTCCAGATGGCCCTTGCCTTCGACGCGGTGGGCAATCGGTGCCACACGCTGCACCTTGGCCAGACCGAAGAAGCTGAAGACCTTGATCCACGCCCAGCCGAGGTCGAACTCCCACTTCTTCACCGACAGCTTGGCCGAGTTGGGGTAGGTGTGATGGTTGTTGTGCAGTTCTTCGCCGCCGATCAGGATGCCCCACGGCACCAGATTGGTCGCCGCGTCGCGGCATTCGAAGTTGCGGTAGCCGATGGCGTGACCCAGACCGTTGACCACGCCGGCCGCCCAGACCGGGATCCACATCATCTGGATCGCCCAGATGGTGATGCCGATGGTGCCGAACAGCAGCAGGTCGATGACGCCCATGATCGCCACGCCCAGCAACGGGTAGCGGCTGTAGAGGTTGCGTTCGATCCAGTCTTCCGGGCAGTTCTTGCCGTAGATGCGCAGGGTCTCCGGGTTCTCGGCTTCGGCGCGATACAGCTCGGCGCCTTTGCGCAGCACGGTGGACAGACCCTTGATGACCGGGCTGTGCGGGTCATCTTCGGTTTCGCATTTGGCGTGGTGTTTGCGGTGGATGGCAGTCCACTCGCGGGTGTTCTGCGCCGTGGTCAGCCACAGCCAGAAACGGAAAAAGTGTTTCAGGCCGGCATTCAGCTCGAGCGAGCGATGGGCCGAATAACGGTGCAGATAGACCGTGACGGCGACAATTGTCACGTGGGTCATCAGCAGGGTGACCGCGACCAGAGACCAGGCCGACAAGCCAAGAAAACCTTCGTACCACATAGGCTATAGGGCCCTCGATAAAGATAAAAACAGCCGTTGCATTATCACCAAGCACACAGATAAAACCAGTCGCCCTTTCAGATAAGAGTCGCTGGATGTTTCTTGACCTATAATTCCAACCTTTTTTGTAGGGACATGGACAGCCGAATGCCTGCCACTTACCGCGATGCCTTGCGTGCAGCGCTGCTTTACCTGTTGCTTGCCGTGGTCTGGCTGCAGGGAACTGGTTACTTATTGAACAGTTTCTTTGATGAGTCTGTCGATCTGCAGCGATGGCAACTGATCAACGGTTACGTCTGGGCTGCCGTCAGCGCTGGCCTGATTTTCCTGGCACGGGCCAGATTGTGCGAATTTCTCGGCATTGGTGCGCGGCTACGCGAGCGTCAGTCTGACCGTGAACGCTTGCGTCAGGCGGCAGCCGTGTTCGATTGCACCCGCGAAGGGGTGCTGGTCACCAACCGTCAGGGCCTGATCGTGCACGTCAACCGTGCGTTCATGGAAATCACCGGCTACCAGTACGACGAAGTTCTCGGCCATCAGCCAAGCCTGTTCAAGTCCGGCCACCATCCGCCGGGCTTTTACCAGGCGATGTTCGCCACGCTGGAGAGCGAGGGCGAATGGAGCGGTGAGATCTGGAACCGGCGCAAGAGCGGCGAGATTTATCCACAGTGGCAGACCATCCGCGTGATTCACGATGATCAGGGCCGGCTCAGTCACTACGTGGCGGTATTTTCCGACATCAGTGCGATCAAGGACTCCGAACACGAACTCAAGCACCTTGCCCACCACGATCCGCTGACCGACCTGCCCAATCGCCTGTTGTTCAGCGACCGCGCCGAGCAGGCGCTGGCCTCGGCGCAGATCCACAAGCGTGGCTGCGCCCTGCTGATGATCGATCTGGATCACTTCAAGATGATCAACGACAGCCTCGGGCACAACGTCGGCGATCGCCTGCTCAAAGCGGTGGCGGCGCGCCTGCAGGACCTGTTCGGCCCCGGAATCACCCTGGCACGGCTCGGCGGTGACGAATTCGCGGTGCTGGCGGAAAGTTGTCCACAACTGGTTCAGGCAGCGGCGCTGGCCCAGCGCATTCTCGATGCGCTGAAGGAGCCGTTCAGCATCGAGCGGCATCAGCTGTTCATCAACGCCAGTATCGGTATCAGCCTGTTCCCCAGTGATGCATTGAGTGCCGATCAATTGCTGCGCAATGCCGACGCCGCGCTGTTCAAGGCCAAGAGCAGCGGACGCAACGGTTACGCGTTGTACACCGAAGAACTGACCGCGCATGCGCAGCAACGGGTGGAGATCGCCTTCGAGCTACGCCGCGCGCTGGAGCAGCAGGAGCTGCGCGTCTATTACCAACCGGTTCACGATTTGCACAGCAGTCGGCTGATCGGCGTCGAAGCGCTGGTGCGCTGGCAGCATCCGCAGCGGGGGCTGGTGTCGCCGGCGGAATTCATCCCGATTGCCGAGCGCACCGGGCTGATCGCCGAAATCGACGCCTGGGTGATGCGCCAGGCGTGTTTGCAGATGTGCCAGTGGCAGCAGGCCGGGGTTGTGCTGTCGTTTGTTGCGGTGAATGTGTCGTCACGCCTGTTTGCCCGGCGCGAGCTGTATCAGCAGGTGGCGCAGGTACTGCACGAGACCGGGCTGGATCCGGCGTATCTGGAGCTGGAGGTTACCGAAAGCGCGGTGATGGATGATCCGGAAGTGGCGCTGGAGCAGATGCATCGCTTGCGTGAATTGGGCATTCGCCTGGCCATCGATGACTTTGGCACCGGGTACTCGTCGCTGTTGCGGCTCAAGCGCTTGCCGGTGCAGAAGCTCAAAATCGATCAGGGTTTTGTCGCCGGCCTGCCATGGGACGAGGACGACGCGGCGATTGTCCGGGTGATCATCGCCCTGGCCCGCAGCATGGGCATGCAGGTGCATGCCGAAGGCATCGAGCAGGCCGAGCAGGCGGCGTTTCTGCTGGAGCAGGAATGTGATCTGGGGCAGGGGTACTGGTTTGGGCGGCCGGTGCCGGCGGGGGAGATTGATTGGACCAAAGCACCTGTTATCGGTTAGCAGTCCTGTTATGGCTGACACAAAACCTGTGGTGAGGGGATTCATCCCTGATGGGTCGCGCAGCGGCCCTAAAAAACAGGGACTGCTACGCAGTCCATCGGGGATGAATCCCCTCACCACAAGGTTTCATAAAGGCTTCAAAC
Source organism: Pseudomonas sp. S3(2024) (assembly GCF_036861315.1). Taxonomy (NCBI): domain Bacteria; kingdom Pseudomonadati; phylum Pseudomonadota; class Gammaproteobacteria; order Pseudomonadales; family Pseudomonadaceae; genus Pseudomonas; species Pseudomonas sp. S3(2024). The sequence continues at coordinate 85,559 of NZ_JAZAQQ010000012.1, forward strand.
ACGGTGAACACCGCGCAAACCCTTGCCCCGTCAGATAATGTTTTCTAGTTATATAAACATTCTTAAATAGTCTTTTTAAGAATATCTGCGCCTCTCTTATATTGCTCCCACGCCGAACGCAGTGCCGCCCACTGCCAGGCACATCCCATTCAAAGGAGCAGCACCATGAGCGCATCCCTTCGCAGCGTTGACGGTCAGGACGAAACCACCATCTTGCGTGAAATCCAGAGCGCCCTGCGCGATCTGCGGTTTGGCGCGGTGGAGATCACTGTGCACAACGCCCAGGTCGTGCAGATCGAACGCAAAGAGAAATTCCGTTTGCAGCAGCCGGGTAACAAGCCGAGCTGAAAAAGATCGCAGCCTGCGCCAGCTTTTGCAGGGGGCTGTGCGCAAGCGCTGGCGCAGGCGGCGATCTTTGAATGAGCAACCCGATTCCAGCAACACATAAGAAAAAGCCACCACCAAGAATTCCAGGAGCTTTCACCATGTCGTCGATTCGCCGTTACGCTTTGGCCGCGCTGGCCAGTGCTGTGTTTGCCGGTTCCGCGGTTGCCAAGGATTACGAACTGCTCAATGTGTCGTACGACCCGACGCGCGAGCTGTATCAGGACTACAACGCCGAATTCATCAAGTTCTGGCAGAAGGATCATGCCGGCGACACCGTGAAAATCCAGCAATCCCACGGCGGTTCGGGCAAGCAGGGCCGCGCGGTGATCGACGGTCTGCGCGCCGACGTCGTGACCCTGGCGCTGGCCGGCGACATCGACGAAATCGCCAAGCTCGGCAAGACCCTGCCGGCCGACTGGCAGAAGCGTCTGCCGGACGCCAGCACCCCGTACACCTCGACCATCGTGTTCCTGGTGCGCAAGGGCAACCCGAAAGGCATCAAGGACTGGGGCGACCTGGTCAAGAACGACGTCTCGGTAATTACCCCGAACCCGAAAACCTCCGGCGGTGCGCGCTGGAACTTCCTCGCCGCGTGGGCCTACGGCCTGAAAGCCAACGGCGGCAGCGAAGAAAAAGCCAAAGAGTACGTGCAGACCCTGTTCAAGCACGTTCCGGTACTGGACACCGGCGCTCGTGGCTCGACCATCACCTTCGTCAACAACGGTCAGGGTGACGTGTTGCTGGCCTGGGAAAACGAAGCGTTCCTGGCGCTGAAAGAAGACGGCGGCGCTGACAAGTTCGACATCGTTGTGCCGTCGTTGTCGATCCTTGCCGAACCACCGGTGGCGGTGGTCGACAAGAACGCCGAGAAGAAGGGCAACGAACAGATCGCCGAAGCCTACTTGAAGCACCTGTACAGCCCGGCCGGTCAGGAGATCGCCGCGAAGAACTTCTACCGTCCACGCGACAAGGACGTGGCGGCGAAGTACGCCCAGCAGTTCCCGAAACTGGAACTGGTGACCATCGACAAGGACTTCGGCGGTTGGAAATCCGCCCAGCCGAAATTCTTCAACGACGGTGGCGTGTTCGACCAGATCTATCAGGCGCAGTAATCTCACTCGAAACGAGCCTGAAGTTCAGGCACAAAACATGTGGGAGCGAGCCTGCTCGCGAAGGCGGTATTTCAGGCGACAGGGATGTTGACTGATACTCCCTCTTCGCGAGCAGGCCCGCTCCCACATTGATGCGTTTTCAACCAAGGACTTTTATGTCGCGTCGTATCTCCCCCGTCATACCCGGCTTCGGGCTGACGCTGGGTTACACCTTGGTGTACCTCAGCCTGATTGTGCTTATCCCGCTGGCGGCGATGTTCGTCCACGCCGCCCAACTCACCTGGGATCAGTTCTGGACGATCATCACCGCGCCACGCGTGCTGGCAGCGTTGAAGCTGAGCTTCGGCACCGCGCTGTGTGCGGCGATCATCAACGGCATCATCGGTACGCTATTGGCCTGGGTGCTGGTGCGCTACACCTTCCCCGGGCGTAAGGTGATCGACGCGATGATCGACCTGCCGTTTGCCCTGCCGACGGCGGTGGCCGGTATCGCCCTGACCGCGCTGTACACCCCGACCGGTCTGGTCGGCCAGTTCGCCGCCGACCTCGGGTTCAAGATCGCCTACACCCCCTTGGGTATCACCCTGGCGCTGACTTTCGTCACCCTGCCGTTCGTGGTGCGCACGGTGCAACCGGTGCTGGCTGACATTCCCCGTGAAGTCGAAGAGGCCGCTGCCTGCCTCGGTGCGAAACCTTTGCAGGTGTTCCGCCATATCCTCTTGCCAGCGCTGTTGCCCGCCTGGCTGACCGGTTTTGCCCTGGCGTTTGCCCGCGGTGTCGGTGAGTACGGCTCGGTGATTTTCATCGCTGGCAACATGCCGATGAAAACCGAGATCCTGCCGCTGCTGATCATGGTCAAACTCGACCAGTACGATTACACCGGCGCCACTTCCATCGGCGTGCTGATGCTGGTGGTTTCCTTCGTCCTGTTGCTGCTGATCAACTTGCTGCAGCGGCGCATCGAAACCCCATAAGGAGGCGCGAACCATGTCCCAATCGTCTATTGCGGCCGCGTCCTCGGCCAACGCTGCCCGCCGTGGCAGCGCTACTTCGCGGCGCGTGCTGATCGGTCTCGGCTGGCTGATCTTTTTCCTGTTTCTGGTACTGCCGCTGTTCATCGTGGTGTCGCAAGGTTTGAAGAACGGCCTCGGCGCATTCTTCACGGCGATCTTTGAACCGGACGCCTTGTCGGCGCTGAAACTCACGGTGATCGCCGTGCTGATTTCGGTGCCGCTGAACCTGGTGTTCGGGGTCAGCGCCGCATGGTGCGTGAGCAAGTATTCGTTCCGCGGCAAGAGCATGCTGGTGACGCTGATCGACCTGCCGTTCTCGGTGTCGCCGGTGATCGCCGGTCTGGTCTACGTGCTGATGTTCGGCGCTCAGGGCCTGTTCGGCCCGTGGCTGCAGGATCACGACATTCAGATCGTCTTCGCTCTGCCGGGCATCGTGCTGGCGACGATCTTCGTCACCGTGCCGTTCGTGGCCCGTGAGCTGATTCCGCTGATGCAGGAACAAGGCACGCAGGAAGAAGAAGCCGCGCGGCTGCTCGGCGCTAATGGCTGGCAGATGTTCTGGCATGTCACCGTCCCCAACATCAAATGGGGCCTGATCTATGGCGTGGTGCTGTGTACCGCGCGGGCCATGGGTGAGTTCGGTGCGGTGTCGGTGGTTTCCGGGCACATTCGCGGGGTGACCAACACCTTGCCGCTGCACGTCGAGATCCTCTACAACGAATACAACCACGTGGCCGCGTTCGCCGTGGCGAGCCTGTTGCTGATCTTGGCGCTCTTCATCCTGCTGCTCAAGCAGTGGAGCGAAAACCGTATCAACCGCCTGCGCGCCAGCGCCGCGGAGGAATAATTCATGTCGATCGAAGTGCGTAACGTCAGCAAGAATTTCAATGCGTTCAAGGCGCTGGACAACATCAGCCTGGACATTCACAGCGGTGAACTGGTGGCGCTGCTTGGCCCGTCCGGTTGTGGCAAGACCACGCTGCTGCGGATCATCGCCGGCCTGGAAACCCCGGATCAGGGCAACATCGTGTTTCACGGCGAAGACGTCTCCGGCCACGACGTGCGTGATCGCAACGTCGGTTTCGTGTTCCAGCACTACGCGCTGTTCCGGCACATGACGGTATTCGACAACGTCGCGTTCGGCCTGCGCATGAAACCGAAAAACCAGCGCCCGAGTGAAAGCCAGATCGCGACCAAGGTCCACGAACTGCTGAACATGGTGCAGCTGGACTGGTTGTCGGATCGCTACCCGGAACAACTGTCCGGTGGTCAGCGTCAGCGTATCGCCCTCGCGCGCGCGTTGGCGGTTGAACCGAAGGTGCTGCTGCTCGACGAGCCGTTCGGCGCTCTCGACGCCAAGGTGCGTAAAGAACTGCGCCGCTGGCTCGCACGCCTGCACGAAGACATCAACCTGACCTCGGTGTTCGTGACCCACGACCAGGAAGAAGCGATGGAAGTCGCCGACCGCATCGTGGTGATGAACAAGGGCGTGATCGAGCAGATCGGCTCACCGGGCGACGTCTACGAAAACCCGGCCAGCGATTTCGTTTATCACTTCCTCGGCGACTCGAACCGCTTGTTGCTCAGCGATGACAACCATGTGCTGTTCCGTCCGCACGAAGTGTCGTTGTCCAGACATGAGCTGGAAGATCACCATGCCGCTGAAGTGCGTGATATTCGCCCATTGGGCGCGACCACGCGGGTGACGTTGAAGGTGGAAGGGCAGACCGATTTGATCGAGGCCGAAGTGGTGAAGGATCACGACAGCCTGATCGGACTGGCCAAGGGTGAAACGCTGTTCTTCAAGCCGAAGGTCTGGCAGAAAGTCGCCAGTCTTTAAGATCAAAAGCTTCGCGAGCAGGCTCGCCCCCACAGGGAAATACATTCCATTGTGGGAGCGAGCCTGCTCGCGAAAGCGCTCTACACAGCCGCACGATTCGGATTGACCCGCACCACCCCCGCCCGCGCCTCGATCTGCTCTTTCAACTCATGGCGCATGCCGAGCAGGAACGCCACTTCGGCCACGACAAACAGCGGCCCGACAATCAGCCCGCTCACGTCATCGACGAACGCCGGTTTGCGCCCCTCATAGTGGTGCCCGACAAACTGGATCACCCAGCCAATCACAAACATCGCCAGCCCGCTGCTCAGCCAGACCATGGTGCTCTGCTGCGCCAGCGCATGCCCGGCCCAGACCGACAGGCCCATCAACAGGCTCATCAGCACGCCGAGCTTCAGTTCCAGGCGCAGGTAGAACCACGCCGACGCCAGCGCTAGCAGCACCGCCGGAGAGATCCACAAGCCGCCCAGTGACCATTCTGGTCGCGACAGCAACACCGCCACCGCCACCACGATCAGCGGAATGCCGATAAAGTGGCTGGCGATGTTGCGCGGGTCGCGGTGGTAGGCGGCGTATTGACTGAGATGGTCGACGAGGCTTTTCATTGTTGTTCCTCCTGTAGGGTGCGTGCAGCATGCCTCGGGTTCGGCGTTCGCTCTGTCAGGCAGGCGACAATTGGGAGTGATCATGGATAAGCGTTCACGGCTGCTGACCGGGCAATGGTTCAGTCATCTGCCGGCATCCTTTCAGGATAGTCTGTTGGCGGCGGCCCGGGAGCGGCGGCTGACGGCGGGGCAGCGCCTGTTCCAGCGCGGTGATCCGCCCTGCGGCCTGTACGCGGTGCTCGACGGCGCGATCCGAATCGGCGCGGTGAGCGAGCAGGGCAAGGAGGCGTTGCTGAGCCTGGTGGAGGCGCCGCACTGGTTCGGCGAAATCTGCCTGTTCGACGGCCAGCCACGCACTCATGATGCGTATGCGGTCGGGCCGTGCAGCCTGCTGAATATCCCGCAGGCCACGCTGCTGAAAATCCTCGACGAACAGCCGGTGTACTGGCGCCATCTGGCATTGCTGATGAGCCACAAACTGCGCCTGACCTTTATCAATCTCGAACAGTTGAGCCTGCTGCCGGCCCCGGCACGCCTGGCGCATCGCTTGCTGATGATCGCCGAGGGCTACGGTGAAATCGATGCGCCACGCCGGGTGCTGCAACTGCCGCAGGAGCAGCTGGCGTCGATGCTGTCGCTGTCACGGCAGACCACCAACCAGATCCTCAAGGATCTGCAGGGGCAGGGGATTATCGGGTTGGGGTATGGCGAGATCGAGATTCTCGATGCCGAGCGATTGCGCGCGCTGGCCACACTCTAAAGAACACTGCCATCCCTGTGGGAGCGGGCTTGCTCGCGAAGGCGTCGTGTCAGCCAGCACATCATGCACTGACACATCGCTTTCGCGAGCAAGCCCGCTCCCACATATGATCGCTGTTGTTTTTACGAGCCGCGATAGGTCGAGAAACCGTAGGGGCTGAGCAGCAGCGGGATGTGGTAGTGCTGGTCAGTCTGCTTCACCTGGAAAATCACCGGGATCTCCGGGAAAAACGTCTCGCGCTTGTTCTTTTCGAAATACTCGCCGGTCTTGAACACCACCCGGTATTCGCCCGCTTCGAAAGGCTGTTTGGCCGGAAACAGTTCGGCGATGCGTCCCTGTTCGTTGGTGGTGCCCTGGGCCAGTGGCTGCCAGTTCTGGCCAACGTGTTTTTCCAGCGTCACATTGACGCCCGGCGAGGGCAGGCCGTTTTCCAGGTTGAGCACGTGCACGCTCAGTGGATTGCCGGCGGCCAACGCAAGGCTGGATAGGGTGCTCAGGCCGAGTGCGGCGAAGGTCATGCGCAGGGTGGTCATGGTCAGTCTCCTTATTGGGAACGGGTAAGGGTCAGGCCGGCTTTTTCGGCGGCCTTGATCGCACAGCTTTCGTCCTGCTCGCCGCCGCCGGAACCGGCCACGCCCATGGCGCCGACCAACTCATTGCCGGCGAATAACGGGATCCCGCCGCCGAGCAACAGCAGCTCATCGAGGGTGTTGAGGTTGGCGGTTTCCGGATTGCTGCGGGCGCGCTCGGCGAACAGCCGGGTCGGGGTTTTCGTCGACAGCGCGGTGTAGGCTTTGCGCTGGCTGGCAGCGATGTTGTGCGGGCCGATGCCGTCGCCGCGCAGGGTTACCAGCAAGTTGCCGCCACGGTCGAGCACCGATACCGTGGCGGTGCAATTGCTCAACGCGGTGTCGGCCAGCAGGCGTGCGGTTTTCAGATCGAGGTCAGCGTGGCGTGGCAGCTCGGCGCTGGCGAAAGCGCTGGCGCTGGCGCTGAGGCCGAGGGCAAGGCTGGCTGCAAGGTATTTGACGGTCATGAACAGGCTCCGAAAGCGAAGGACATCACCTTAGCCGCCGCTCTTCGTCAGAACCCCGTCAGTCGGATTACAAGTTTGTAATGGGCAATCGGGCCGAAGGCGCCTAGCCTGTGTGCCTGATCAATCGAGGTGTGCCATGCGTTTGCTGGTCGTAGAAGATGAAGCCAAAACCGCGAATTTCCTGGCCAAGGGCCTGGGCGAGTCGGGTTTTGCCGTGGACGTGGCGCTCAATGGTCTCGATGGGCGCTATTTCATCGAGCAGCAGGAATATGACCTGATCATCCTCGACGTGATGCTGCCGGGCCTCAATGGCTGGCAGCTGCTGCAACTGATCCGCCAGCGCGGCGCCACGCCGGTGCTGTTCCTCACCGCCAAGGACGCCATCGAAGACCGCGTGCGCGGCCTCGAACTCGGCGCCGATGATTACCTGCTCAAACCCTTCGCCTTCGCCGAATTGCTCGCGCGAGTGCGCACCCTGCTGCGCCGCGGGCCGCTGCGCGAGGCCGAGTCCTACAGCATCGCCGATCTGGAAATCGACGTGCTGCGGCGTCGGGTCAGTCGCGGCGGTCAGCGCATTGCCCTGACCAACAAGGAATTTGCCCTGCTGCAATTGCTCGCCAGCCGTCAGGGCGAAGTGCTGTCGCGCACGCTGATCGCCTCGCAGGTGTGGAACCTGAATTTCGACAGCGACACCAACATGGTCGAAGTTGCAGTGCGCCGCTTGCGGGCGAAAGTCGATGACCCGTACATGCCGAAACTGATCCACACCGTGCGCGGGGTCGGCTATCAGCTGGAGGCGCCCGACGATGCGGTCTAGGTCGATCGCCTGGCGTCTGGCGCTGGCGTTCGCCGTGGTTTGCGCGTTGGTGTTGAGTGCGATCGGTGTGTTTCTCTACCGCTCGCTCGACTCGGAAATCGCCTACCGCGACGACCTCGCGTTGCTCGGCCGTCTGGAGCAGGTGCGCGCCTTGCTCGCCGACAGTGACAGCCTCGGCGCCTTGCAGGCGCGGCCACGGCTGTACCAGAACATGCTCGGTAACCTCGACAGCCTGCTGCTGGTGCGGCGTGCCGATGGCTCGAACGTGATTGCGATCAACCCGCGCCAGCGCGAGCTGCCGCCATTGAACGCAATCGCACGCGAGCAAACGCCGCAGCGTCGCGATGTGCTGACCTGGCAGGCGCCTGACGGCGCCGAGCTGGCGCTGTTGTCCGGTGAAGCCCAAGGGCCGAACGGCGAACCGCTGACGGTGATCGCCGGCAAGGTACTGACCGAACGTGAACAGATGCTCGCCAGTTATCGCTTGCGCCTGTACCTGGCCGTCGGGCTTGGCGCGTTGCTGGCGTTCGCGCTGGGCCTGGTTTTGCTGCGCCGTGGTCTGCAACCGTTGCGCCAGTTAAGCGCGGCGGTGCGTGGCATTGATCTGCGCAGCCTCGACCAGCGTCTGCCCGCCAGTGGCACCCCCGCCGAACTGCTCGAACCGGTGCAGGCGCTCAACGGCATGCTCGCGCGGCTGGACGACAGCGTGCAGCGGCTGTCGCAGTTTTCTGCCGATCTGGCGCACGAGATCCGCACACCGCTGCACACCTTGCTCGCCAGCAACGGCCAGGCGCTGAACCACCCGCGCAGCACGGCGGAGTATCAGGAGCTGCTGGCGTCGAACATGGAAGAGTTCGAACGCCTCAAACGCATGGCCGAGAACCTGATGTTCCTCGCCCGCGCCGAACAGGCGGAGCTCGCGCTCGACTTGCGCACGCTGGAATTGCACGAGGTCGGCAATGAATTGTGCGATTACTTCGAAGCGCTGGCGGACGACCGCAATATCCGTCTGGAAAATGCGCTGCACGGCGAACTGGTGGCCGACCAGCAACTGCTGCAACGTGCCCTCGGTAATCTGCTGGCCAACGCGGTGCGTCATGCCGATGAAGGCACACTGATCAGCCTGCGCCGCCACGATGAGCCGGGCGTGTGCTGGTTACAGGTACATAACCACGGCCCGGTGATCGCGCCAGAACATCTGGGCAAACTGTTCGACCGCTTCTATCGCGTCGACCCTTCACGGGCGCAGCCTGGGGATTCCGGTGGGCTGGGGCTGGCGATCGTGCAGTCGATCATGCTGTTGCATGGCGGGCGGGTCAGGGTGAGCAATGATGCGAGTGGCACAGTGTTTGAGTTGGGTTTTGTCCTGAGCCAATGATGCGCCGTGCAAGTATTCTGAAACTCAGCTAGAGTTTGGTAACTAGTGCATCACATGTGATGCATTTCATTGATTTATCTATAAATGCATCGTAAACAGTGCAGGTTTGCGCAATGGAACAGATCGGCGAAGTGATCAGAAGCTTGCGCAAGGCGCGCAAACTCTCTCAGCAGGCACTGGCTCAACAATACGGCATGAGCCGCGCCACCATCTCGGGGATCGAAAACAACACGGTCTCCGAAATCGGCCTGCGCAAGGTTGAGGCGATACTCAATGGCTTCGGTTACGAGCTGGTTGCTGTTCCCCGCAAGTCCAATCGCCCAACCCTCGACGCTCTGCAAAAAGTGAATTTCCATGACTGAAACGCCGGACAGGTTGCAAATCCGTGTAGGTGAGCAGGTGGTCGGGACGCTGGGGCGCGGGCAGATTCCCGACGACAGCGTGTTCAGTTATCGCGAAGATGCCAGCGCCGACAATGCGGTATCGCTGACGATGCCCACTCGCCTGGACAGCTATGGCTGGGAACATGGCATTCACCCTGTCTTCGAGATGAACTTGCCCGAAGGCGCGCTGCGTGAGGAGTTGATGCGGCGCTTCAGTAAAGCCGTGCGTGGCTTCGATGATTTTGCTTTGTTGGCTATCGTCGGCCCCCATCAGCTCGGCCGTCTGGCAATTGCCAGCACACCGGCGACTGATCAGCCTCCGGCAACATCCCTCAGCGATCTGCTGGTGCACGATGGTGCTCAGGGGCTGTTCGAAGATCTGTTACAGACCTACGGTCAGTATTCCGGAGTGTCAGGCGTGCAGCCCAAAGTGCTGGTGCGTGACAGCGCCGCCGCGATTGATCGCCTGACCCATCGGGGGGCGACTCATCTGGTCAAGGCCTTTCGCGCCGAAGAGTATCCGCAGCTGGCAACCAATGAATATTTCTGTATGCGGGCGGCACAGCACTGCGGCCTCGAAGTGCCAACATTCGAGCTCAGCGAGCGCGGCAAATTTCTGGTGGTCGAGCGTTTTGACCTGAGCGATTCGGGGTACCTCGGTTTCGAGGATTTCTGTGTACTGAACGGGTGGCCGTCGAAAGCCAAATACGACGGTTCCTATGAAGGTGCCGCGCGGCAGATCAAGGCATTCGTTTCGCCGCAGTTGCTGGGCTCTGCCCTGGAAGCGTTTTTCAAGATTGTCGCGTTGTCTGCGGGGCTGAAAAACGGTGATGCGCATCTGAAGAACTTCGGCGTGCTTTACGAAGATTGTGCAGAGCAGTCATCCGTCAGGCTCGCGCCGGCATACGACATCATCACAACGTCGGTTTATATCAAGAGCGACAGCATGGCGCTGCTGCTGGGCGGTTCAAAAGCCTGGCCCAAGTACAAGATGCTGGTGCGGTTCGGTCGTACGGCATGCAACCTGACCGAGGCGCGTTGCAACGAATTACTGCAACAAGTGGCTCACGGCATGCAGATGGCGATCGAGGAAATGGCCAGACACAGCCGCAAGTACCCCGAGTTTGCCGAAGTAGGCGAGGCGATGATCGAACAGTGGACATCCGGCCTGCAACGCAGCTTGGTCAAGGGCTGATGGTCAGCGCAACTGATCGCGAAACTGCCCCGGCGTCATCCCCGTCCAGCGCTTGAACGCGCGGCTGAAGCTGCTGGTGTCGGCAAACCCCAGCAGGTAACTGACTTCACTCAACGAACACTGCGGATCGCGCAGGTGCAGCAGCGCGAGGTTTTCGCGGCTCTCGTTGAGCAGCGTGTCGAAGCGACAGCCCTCATCCGCCAAGTGCCGTTGCAGGCTGCGCAAGCTCAGGTGCAAGGCCTGGGCGATGCGTTCGGCGCTGGGTTCGCCTTCGGGCAGTTGCTCTTCGATGGCGTCGCGCACCTTGCGCTCCCAGGTCAGCGGTTGGAGCTGGGCCAGGGTGCGCTTGAGCACGGTTTCGTTGTGTTCGGCCAGTTCCGGGTTGGCGTCGTCGAGGTGGCTGTCGAAGTCGGCGAGGGCGAACTCCAGGCGATCTTCGGCGCAGGAGAAATGCACCGGGGCGCGGAACACCTTGTGCCACTGATGCGCATCGGACGGTTCCGGTCGGCGCAGGTACACCGCCAGCGGCGCGTAATCGCGACCCAGGCGATTGCGGCAGGTACGCACGTAGATCGCGGCAAAGGCATCGATGGCTTCGAAGGCCGGCGCCGGATTGCCTGACGGAATTTTCAGGCGAAACAGATAGCGGTCATCGCTGCGGCTCAGCTCCAGTTCCAGTGCATCGCTGACCACCGGGTGATAACGCACGATGCGCTCGAATACCTCACGCAGGCTGCCGCTGGCCACCAGCGCGTAACCCAGCGCATGGAACGTGGTCGGGCTGACGAACCGCGACACTCGCAGGCCGATCGCCGGATCGCCGCTGAACTGTACTGCCAGTTGCCACAGGCGCGTGGTGCCGGACAACGGATAACGCGCGTTCGGGTCGTCCATCAACTGCGGATCGAGCCCGGCCTGTTGGCACAGGCCGAGACTGTCCAGCCCCAGCGCATCGAGTTGCTTGCGCAAGGCACGGGTCCAGCTGGCGAGCGAGGTCGGTTCCTTCATGCTGATTGGCGCTTCCGGTCAACAGGTTGGCGTTCACGGCTACCATCAATACAGCTTTCGCAAGGCAGGATGCGAACATCAATAACCAGAGGATGGAAGCATGGACCGTACTTCTGCAAGTCCCCAGCGACACAATGCTGCCCAGCGATCAGCGCATATTCGCGAAGTGGTGCTGGCCAAGGGCGTCGAGTTGCGTCAGCGCTATCCGATTTTGCAACACCAAGACGCCCTCGGCGCGGGCATTCTGGCCTTCGCCCTGGCCGGGATGATCGGCTCGGCGGCGCTGTACATCACTGGCCACATGGCGTGGTGGGTATGCCTGTTGTTCAACGCGTTTTTCGCCTCCCTGACTCACGAGCTGGAGCACGACCTGATCCACAGCATGTATTTCCGCAAGCAGCGCGTGCCGCACAACCTGATGATGGGCCTGGTGTGGCTGGCGCGGCCGAGCACGATCAACCCGTGGATCCGCCGCCATCTGCACCTCAATCACCACAAGGTCTCCGGCACCGAAACCGATATGGAAGAACGCGCGATCACCAACGGCGAACCGTGGAGTTTTGCGCGGTTGCTGATGGTCGGTGACAACGTGATGTCGGCGTTCATCCGCATGCTAAGGGCCAAGACCTGGGCGCACAAAATCAACATCATCAAGCGCACGCTGAAAGTCTATGCGCCACTGGCGCTGGTGCATTGGGGCGCGTGGTATGTGTTTCTCGGTTTTCATGCGGCGAATGGCATCGCCTACCTCATGGGTTCGCCGATTGAATGGTCGGCGACCACGCTGTCGGTGATGCAGGTGATCGATATCGCGGCAGTGGTGATCATCGGTCCGAACGTGCTGCGCACCTTTTGCCTGCACTTCATCAGCTCGAACATGCATTACTACGGCGACATCGAGGCGGGCAACGTGCTGCAGCAATGCCAGGTGTTGAACCCATGGTGGCTGTGGCCGTTGCAGGCATTCTGCTTCAACTTCGGCAGCAGCCACGGGATTCACCATTTTGTGGTGAAGGAACCGTTTTACATCCGGCAGCTGACCGTGCCGGTGGCGCACAAGGTGATGCGCGAGATGGGCGTGCGGTTCAATGATTTCGGCACGTTTGGGCGGGCGAACCGGTTTGTTCGTCGGGATGAAGTGGTAGCGGAGGAGGCGCGTACGGCTCAGGCTTGATGGTGAATTTGCGGGCCTCTTCGCGAGCAAGCCCGCTCCCACAGGGGAACGCATTTCAACTGTGGGAGCGGGCTTGCTCGCGAAGGCACCGAATCAGGCAACCTCAATCCGGCTGAAACGGCGAAGCACTCAAAATTACCCCGGTCTCCTCCACATATTTCTGCCAATGCCCGATCAAGCTGTTGAGCTTGTCCGGCTGACTCGACGCCAGATCATGAATTTCCCCCGGATCGCTGCTCAGGTCATACAGCTGCCAGGTCGCCGGCCCCACCGGCCCGGGGATCCACACGGCTTTCCACGACCCTTGGCGAATCGCTCGGCGGCCAAACAATTCCCAACCGGTGACGGTGTGCTCGTCATGCACCTGCGCCGTCTCGCCAGACAAAAAGCCCAGCCACGATTTACCGCGCAGCGGCGCCACCGGTTTGCCGTGCCATTGCTTGCAAGGATGGCGCACGCCGGCCAGATCGAGAATCGTCGGGGTGATGTCCATCACCGTGCCGAAGCCGTGGCTGATCTGCCCTTTGATTGGCAATTGCGGATAGTGCAGCAGCGCCGGTACGCGAATCCCGCCTTCGGTGGTGAACGCCTTGAACAGCCGTGACGGCGCCGTCGCCACCTGCGCCCAGCTCGGCCCGTACCAGACGTAGGAATTGGCGCGGCCGATGTTGTCGAGGCTGTTGTCGTAATGCTGATTGAGGTAAGTCAGCAGTTCCGGGCCGAACTTGGGGAACGCTTCCAGCAGCGCGCCTTCGGCGCCGTTATCGGACATGAACAGGATGAAGGTGTTATCGAGTTGGCCCTGCTGGCGCAGGTAATCGACCACCCGGCCGATGTTCCAGTCCATGCGCTCGACCATGGCCGCGTAGACCTCCATGGCCCGCGCAGAAATCTGTCGCTGCTCAGCGCTCAGCGCAGCCCATTGCGCATTCAGTTGAATCAGTGGATGCGGCTCGACATCCGGCTCGATCAGGCCCAGCGCCTTGAGTTTTTCCAGGCGCTCCAGACGCAAGACTTCGGGACCGGCGTCGTAGCGGCCACGGTATTTTTCGACCACCTCGGCCGGTGCCTGCAACGGCCAGTGCGGTGCGGAGAAGGGCAGGTAAGCGAAGAACGGCCGGCTCTGATCGCGCTCCTTGAGGTACTGCAGCAGCTTGTCGCCGAAGGCGTCCGACGAGTAGAAATCCTTGGGCAGCTCATCGATAAAGGTGTCGTCTTCGATGTACAGCGCCGGAGTCGATTTCAGCAGGCCAGGGGTGTGTTCATCGTAGGTCGGCTCGAAACCATAGTGGTTGGCCGCACCCGGTAGCAGCGAGAACGAACGTTCGAAACCGCGGGCCTGCGGCGCCAGTTCAGCGGTCAGGCCGAGGTGCCATTTGCCGCTCATCAACGTCTGGTAACCGGCCTCGCGCAGCAGCTCGGGCAGGGCCACAACGCGGTCGTTGAGGTAGCCTTCGTAACCCGGTTTGCCGATCAGCTCCGGGGTCAGCGCTTCGGCCATGGTGCCGATGCCGGCGATGTGGTGGTCGGTGCCGGTCAGCAGCATCGAGCGGGTTGGCGAGCAGGTCGGAGCGGTGTGGAAATCGGTCAGGCGCAGGCCGTTATTGGCCAGGGCATCGAGGTTCGGCGTGGCGATTTCGCCACCGAAGGCGCCGATGTCGGAGAAGCCGAGATCGTCGGCCAGAATCACCAGAAAGTTGGGGCGTTGCGGCATCGAAAAGCTCCTCTCAGCAGGCAATGAACGACAGCGGCAGATCGCGGATCTGGACCGGCAGGCTCGGTTGGTAATGGTCGTCACTGGTCAGTTCGTGCAGCAGCTCTTCGCGCAGCTGATGGAAGTCGAAACTGCTGCGCTGACGCGGGTGCGGCAAGGCGATGTCGACCACTTGCTTGATCCGTCCCGGACGCGGCTCCATCACCACCACGCGATCGGCGAGAAAGATCGCTTCTTCGACGTCGTGGGTGACGAGGATCGTGGTGATTTTCGCCCGGTCGCGGATCGCCAGCAGTTCGTCCTGCATCTGCTGGCGGGTCAGCGCATCGAGTGCGCCGAAGGGTTCGTCGAGCAGCAGAATCCGTGGGCTGGCGACCAGTCCACGGGCAATCGCCACGCGCTGGGCCATGCCGCCGGAGAGCTGGTGCGGATAGGCGCGGGTGAAATCGCGCAGGCCGACCAGATCGATGAAATCGTTGATGCGCTGCTGCTTTTCGGCGGTGCTCAGCGGCTCGTTGACCAGGCCCAGACCGATGTTGTCGGCCACGGTCAGCCACGGGAACAGCCGATGCTCCTGAAACACGATGCCGCGCTCGCCGCCGATGCCGTTGACGGCTTTGCCATCGACGCTGATCTGCCCGCGAAACTGCGTATCCAGACCCACCAGCAAACGCAGCAAGGTGGATTTGCCGCAACCGCTGGACCCGACGATGGCGACAAATTCGCCCTCGGCGATGTCGAGGTTGAATTCGCGAATCGCCTCCAGTTCGAAACCGTCAACGTCGAAGGATTTGCCTACATGGGTGAAGCTGACAATCGGTGCGTTCATGCGTGTCTCCAGCGAGTAGCGCGAATTTCCAGGCGTTGGCCGATGAGGTTGAGCAGGGCGCCGGTGAGGCCGACCAGCAGCATCCCGGCCATGATCAGGTCCATGCGCAGCAGTTGTTGGGCGCCGATCATCTGGCTGCCGATGCCGCCGTTGGACGGCATGAAATATTCGGCGCCGATGGTGCCGAGCCAGGCGTAGATCAGACTCAGGCGCAGCCCGGCGAAAATCCCCGGCGCCGCACCCGGCAGCACCAGACGACGCAGGCGCTGGCCGAGGCTCAGGCGCAGCACCTGCGCGGCTTCGTTGAGTTGTGGCGAGAGGTTGGCGACGCTGCGCTGGGTGGCGATGAACAGCGGGAAAAACGCGGCGAGGGCGACGAACACCCACTTCGCCAATTCACCCAATCCGAACCACGCGGTGAGCAGCGGCACCCAGGCGAAAATCGCGATCTGGCGAATGGCGGCGAGAGTCGGGCCGAGCAGCCGTTCGCTGGTGCGCGACAGACCCAGCAACAGGCCGAGGGCGAAACCGAGTCCGCCGCCCAGCAGCAACCCGCCAAGGGTACGACCGAGGCTCAAGGCCATGCCGCTGATCAGCGTGCCGTCGAGCAGACCGTTCCTGGTCGTTTCCAGTACCGCCAGCGGGCTGACCAGGATGTTCGCATCGACCCACTGCTGATCGCTCGCCACTTGCCAGACGCCAATCAGGCTCAGGGGCAACAGCCACGGTTGCAGCCTCTGCCAGCCTTGATAGTGCGGGCCACGGCGGATTTCCGCAGTCGCCGGGTGCGGCCAGTGCACCAGTTTGCGGTCGAGAAAACCGATGCCGCGATCCATCGCTACACCGAGCACACCGATGACCACGATGCACACGAACACGATGTCGAGCATGAACAGTTGCCGTGCCCAGACCATCAGGTAGCCGATGCCTTCGCTGGACGCCAACAGCTCCACCGCCAGCAATGAAGTCCAGCCTGCGGCCAGGGCCAGACGCACGCCGGCCATGAACGCCGGCAGTGCGGCAGGCAACACCAGACGCCGGATCAGCAAGTACGACGGCAGGCGCAGTACGGCGGCGGCTTCGCGCAGTTTCGGTTGCGCATCACGAACGCCGACCAGGGTGTGCAGGGTCACCGGCACCACGATGGCCTTGATCAGCACCACCAGTTTCAGCACTTCGCCGATGCCGAAAAACACCATGAACAGCGGAATCCACGCCAGCGTCGGTACCTGTGCCAGACCGGCGAACGTCGGGAAGACCAGGCGTTCGAGGCGACGGCTGAAGCCCAGCGCGGCACCCAGCAGCGCACCCGCTGAGATCCCTGCCAGCAAGCCCCAGAGCAGACGTTGCAGGCTGATCCACAAATGACTCCACAACTCGCCCTGGGACAGCTCGATGGCGCTGTTCCACACCAGCGATGGCGCCGGCAGGATCTGCTCGCTCATCCATTGATTGCGTGCGGCCAGCCACCACAGAGCGAACAGGCTGATCGGCAACAGCCATGGCAACAGACGTTGGTTGAGGCTCGGCCACGCGCGCCGGCTTTTCAGAGGTGGCGCGGGCAGCGGCAGGCTGAGCAGGGAATCACGGGCCATGGGTGACCTCCGTTGTCGGGTTGCATGGCGAACCGCTGTGCCTGTGTGGGAGTGGGCTGGCTCACGAAGACGGAGTGTCAGGCACCGATGATGGTGAATGACACGGCCTCTTCGCGAGCAAGCCCGCTCCCACAATTGGCTAGCGGTATATGCAAAATCGATCTATAAAAATTTAAATCAATTCTATTGAGAGATAAGCAAGACCATTTAAGGCTTGCAGCGCGACGCGCATCCAATGCATTCGAAGAATATTTTCGATGCTGTTAATGCATACGCCGCTGCAGCCCGCGTGATTTCACGCTTAGCGCTAAAGGCTATAAAAATGTGCATTTATAGTATTTAAGCGAAGGTCATGCTTCGGCCTACTTTCGGCTCCTCAACGCCTGTCGTGATCAAGGAGCCGAACCCATGAACCTTCCCTTCAAACGAGTCTTCAGTCTGTTTGCCATTCCGGCACTGGCGGGCCTGCTGGCGTTTAACGCGCAGGCTGACGAACTCAAGGAAATCAGGATCGCCGTGCCTGACCTGAGCGCCGGCACCCAGCACAGCGGCGGCGGTGTGGTGGACGTGCTGCGTGACCAGCAGATCTTCGAAAAAGCCTTCGCCGATCAGGGCATCAAGATTCAGTGGAGCTTCTTCAAGGGTGCCGGGCCGGTGATCAACGAGGCGTTTGCCAACGGTCAGGTCGATCTGGCATATCTGGGCGACCTCGCGGCGATCATCGGCAAGTCCAATGGCCTCGACACGCGTTTGCTCAGCGCCAGTGCGCGCGGCGTGAAACAGTATCTGGGCGTGGTGCCGGGGTCGGGGATAAAGACACTGCAGGATCTGAAAGGCAAGCGCGTGGCGATCTTCCGTGGCACCGCCACGCAGCTGTCGTTTGATGCGGCGCTGGCCAGTCAGGGCTTGAGCGAGAAGGACCTGAAAGTGATCAATCTCGACTTCAGCGGCGCGGTCGCGGCACTGGCGGCGAAACAGATCGACGCGTCGTGGGGCAGCTCAGGGCTGACGGCGCTGCAAGCCAAGGGGCTGGCGGAGTTGCCGCTGAACACCAAGGATCTGGGTGGTGCCGGTAGTGTGCAATCGGTGCTGGTCGGCACCGGCAAGTTTGTCGACGGGCACCCGGAGGTCGTGGCCAAACTGCTCAAGGCGCAGCAGCAGGCGGTGGAGTGGTTGACTCAGGACAGCAACAAGGCTGCCTACGTGCAACTGGTGTCGGGGCTGGCAAGTTATCCACCGGTGATCCTGACCCAGGACCTGGCGGATCAGAAACTCAGCGAAGTGTTCCCGTCGACGCTGGACCCGGTGTTCCTCGGCAAATTGCAGGACTCGGTAGACCTGGCGGCGCAGCAGAAGCTGATTCGCAAGCCGTTCAAGGTCAGTGATTGGGTGGCGCCTGAACTGGCGGCGGCCAAGCTCTGAATCTCCAGTGTCTGGACGGGCCTCTTCGCGAGCAAGCCCGCTCCCACAGTGGATCGGCGTGAATACAAAATCTGTGTTCACCACAATTCACCGTGGGAGCGGGCTTGCTCGCGAAGGCGTCCTCAAACCGCGACGCAGACTTCCTGCTTATCCACCGCCACCAATGTCTCGATCATCGCTCTTGCTGCCGGCGACAAGCGAAATCCTGTGCGACTGACAATCCCGCAGCGCGCGTTCATGCTCTCCAGGTTCTGCGGCAGATTGCGCCAGTGCAACAGCGCCAGCGAACCCTGAGCAATGTCCTCGTAAAACGCCTCTTCCGTACCGATGCCGATGGCATTCGATTGCAGCACCACTTTCACCAGCGCCGGGAAATGCTCGGTCTCGATGGTCGGGGAAAAATCGATCCGGCCGCTGAGGTTCGCCAGCAGTTTGCGAATCCCCGGCGGGATCAATGTGGTCGCCAGCGGGTAGTCGAACATGTCGTTGGTCGACAAGCTCTCCTTGGCCAGCAGCGGGTGCCCGGGCCGGCAGAAAAACACCCCGCGCTTGGGCGTAAGGGCCTGGGTCTGGAAGTTTGGATCGGCCTCGAAATGGCGGATGTCGGCGATGAAGAATTCGATCTCTTCGCGGCTCAGCGCGCGGCTGAGCTTTTCCCAGTTATCCACCTGAAAACAGGTGCGTACTTTCGGGTGCGCGTTGATGAATTGCGCCACCGCATCCGGGACCAGTTTCACCGCTGGCGCCGGGCCGCAACCAAAGTGCAGCTCCCCGGCATCAAGCTTGGTCATTTGCGTCACTTCAGCGCTGAGCAACGCCGCGCCCTGCACCAGGGTCAGGGCGTGTTGCAGCACCACCTGGCCTTCGGGTGTCGGGCGCAGATCCTTGTTGCCGCGATCCACCAGCACGCAGCCGAATTCTTGCTCCAGCCCTTGAATGCTGCGGCTGAACGCCGGTTGAGTGATGCCCATCGCGTCCGCCGCACGGACAAAACTGCGGTGTTCGTTGAGGGCGATGAAGTAGCGCAACTGGCGAAGATCCATATGCTTTCCCGGCATCCTAAAAATAGCTCGAAGGCATTTGCGACGAGGGTTGCTTGAGGTTTTAAATGCAAGCTCTTATTCCGTCAACGAAGCATGTGAATATCTATTAGATGTAAATGGAATATAGATAGAGCCATGTTTCGCTGTCGCCCAACCGCAAGCAGTCGATGAGGGTCTACCCATGAGCAATGCCGCACTCGCTGTAAAACCTGCTGTCCACGCGCTGGAAATCCATCCGGTGGCCGGCCGTATCGGCGCCGAGATTCGTGGCGTGCACCTGTCCGGTGAACTGGACGCCGCCACGGTCGAAGCCATTCAGCAAGCGCTGATCCAGTACAAGGTGGTGTTTTTCCGCGAGCAGACCCAGCTCGACGATCAGCGCCAGGAAGCCTTCGCCCATCTGCTCGGCGAGCCGGTGGCGCATCCGACCGTACCGGTGCGTGAGGGCACGCGGTATCTGCTGGAGCTGGACGGGGCCGAGGGCCAGCGCGCCAACTCCTGGCACACCGACGTGACCTTCGTCGACGCCTACCCGAAAGCCTCGATCCTGCGCTCGGTGGTGGCGCCGGCCTTCGGTGGCGACACCCTGTGGGCCAACACCGCGACCGCCTACAACGAACTGCCGAGCGAACTGCGCGAGCTGGCGGACAAACTGGTCGCCGTACATAGCAACGAATACGACTACGCCGGGGCCAAGCCGGACGTGTCGGCGGAGAAGTTGGAGCGCTATCGCAAGGTCTTCACCTCGACCGTCTACGAGACCGAGCATCCGGTGGTGCGTGTGCATCCGATCAGCGGCGAGAAAAGTTTGTTGCTGGGGCACTTCGTCAAACGCATCAAGGGTTATTCGCAAGCCGATTCGGCACATTTGTTTGGCCTGTTGCAGAGCCATGTGATCCGTCAGGAAAACACCGTGCGCTGGCGCTGGAAGGCGGGTGATGTGGCGATCTGGGATAACCGTTCGACTCAGCATTATGCGATTGATGATTACGGCACTCAGGATCGCATCGTGCGGCGGGTGACGCTCAAGGGTGAAGTGCCGGTTGGGGTGAATGGGCAGCGCAGTCAAACAATCAAAGGACTTGATATCGGCGGCGTCTGATCGGGCCTCTTCGCGAGCAAGCCCGCTCCCACAGTGGAGGTGTGTTGAACACGATGGATGTGAACAACATATGGCCCTGTGGGAGCGGGCTTGCTCGCGAAGCTTTTGATTCACCAAACGCCAATCTGCACGACTTTCTCGGTCTCCGGCTCGCCATAGCGAAACCGCTGCCCGCGCAAATCAATCTCCTGATGACTGATCGTGGTCCGCCGCTTCAAGCCGCGCACCCACTCGAACAGATACCCCGCATGCTCCTCGCGCACCGCCGCGTAGGCCGGATCCTCACCCAGATCGCGCAGCTCCTGCGGATCATTCAGCAGATCAAACAACTGCGGCCGGAAGCCGTCGTACGCCAGGTATTTCCAGCGCTCGCTGCGCACCATGGTCATGCGGCAACGGTCGATCGGCTGGCCAAGTCGCTCGCGTGCCGGGGCCTGAAAGGCGTAGTCGTATTCGCTGATGGCGTAGCGGCGCCAGTCGGGATTTTCCCCGTGCAACAGCGGGATCAGCGAGTGTCCTTCCAGCCGATGCTCGGCGCCCGCAAGGCCCAGCGCCTGGAGAAACGTTGGCAAGGCATCAATGGTTTCCGCCAGCCGCTCATCCACCGTGCCCCGAGTGATGTCCGCCGCGGCGCGCGGGTCGCGCACGATCAGGGGCACGCCCACTGCCTGTTCCAGCAAAAACTCCTTCTCGCCCAGCCAGTGGTCGCCGAGAAAGTCGCCGTGATCGCTGGTGAACACGATCAAGGTGTCATCCCAACGACCGTTGCTCTGCAGAAAATCGAACAGCCGCCCGAGCTGATCATCCACTTGCTTGATCAGGCCCATGTAGGTGGGGATTACATTCAATCGTACTGAATCACGGGAGAAGTTGAGGCTTTCCTCATGCTGGCGAAACGCCGCGTATACGGGGTGTTTGCTCGCTTCGGAGGGCGTCGCGCGGACCGGTTCGAGAATCGATTTCGTACTGTACAAGGCGTGGTATGGCGCCGGTACGATGTAGGGCCAGTGCGGTTTGATGTAGGAGAGGTGTAAACACCAGGATTTCTCACCTTGCTCGGTGATGAAGTCGATGGCTCGATTTGTAGTGTAGACAGTCTCTGAGAACTGCTCGGGAATTCGCGCTGGCAAATGCGCATGACGCATCTGCCAGCCGCTGAGGATTTCGCCGTTCTCGCCTTCGGCGGCGTTGGCCCAGTCGTGCCAGGGGTTGCGCCCGTCGAAGCCCTGCTCGCGCAGGTAATGGGTGTAGGGCGCGGATTCGCGCTTGTCGTCGAACAGTGGGTCGTCGGGGAAGATCCCGTCGTGGCGAAAGTACGGCTCGAAACCGACCTCGTTGAGCACCTCGGCCTGCGCGCTGTCCGGGTTGATTGCCAGACGCTGCAAGGCGTCGACATTGGCCGTGGCGTGGGTCTTGCCGACCAGCGCGGTGCGAATGCCGTGAGGGCGCAGGTAATCGCCGATCGTCAGTTCTTCCAGCGGCAACGGCACGGCGTTCCATGCGACCTGATGGCTGCTGACGTAGCGCCCGGTGTAGGCCGACATCCGCGACGGGCCGCAGATCGTGCCCTGGGTGTAGGCACGGCTGAAGCGCACGCCTGCGGCGGCCAGGCGATCGATGTTCGGCGTGTGCAGATGCGGATGACCGTAGCAGGACAGGTAATCGCGGCGCAGCTGATCGCACATGATGTACAGCACATTGCGCACAGGGTTTTGCGGGTTGGACATGGGGTTCATCGGTCAGAAAGACAGGCGAGGGTTTTCGCTTTCGGCGGGGGTGTTCGGCAAGTGCATTTGGGGAATGGGTTTTATGCAGTGGATGCATCGGTGCCTGTGGCGATGCCTTCGCGAGCAAGCCCACTCCCACAGGAGTACGCGTTCCAAATGTGGGAGCGGGCTTGCTCGCGAAGGCGGTGGATCAGACTGCAAAATTCTCCAGCGAACACACCTCCTCATCCACCGCATCAATTGCCTTGATCTGCTCAATCATCGCCTCGGCCAGCGGCGACAACCGATACCCCGCGCGACTGACAATCCCGTAGCGCGTGTACAGCTCCTCCAGATCATCCGCCAGGCCGTCGATCCGCAAACATACCAGCTCACCCTTGGCCTGATGCAGCGCATCGGAATACGCCCCGACAATGCCGATCGCATCCGAACGCAGCACCACGCTGAGCAGGCTCGAGCTGTTTTCGCATTCCACATTTGGCGTGAAATCCGGGCGACCGCTGAGGTCGACGATGACCTTGCGCAAGTTCGGCGGACGAATGCTCACCGCCAGTGGATAGCTCATCAATTGTTCGGCCGAAACCCGTTCAAGTGCCGCTAACGGATGCCCGGCACGGCAACAGAAATGCCATTTGCGCGGCCGCAAGCGATACGTCAGGTAATCCGGATCGGCTTCGAAGTGCCGGGTGTCGGCGACGAAGAATTCGAATTCCTCATTGAGCAGGCGTTTGCTCAGGCTCTGCCAGTCATCGACCTGAAATTGCACCCGCGCTTTCGGGTAGCGCCCGATGAACGCGCCGATCGCGCGCGGGATCAATCCGGCTGCCGGCGCCGGGCCGCAACCGAAGCGCAGCTCGCCGGCTTCCAGACCATTGAACTGACTGATCTCGTTGGCCATCTGCTGTGCGCCGCTGACCAGTCGGCGTGCATGTTCGAGCAGTACCTGACCCTGTTTGGTCGGCGGCAGGTCCTTGCGCCCACGATCGACCAGCTGACAGCCGACGCTGTGTTCCAGCGCCTGAATGCTGCGGCTGAACGCCGACTGCGACAGGTTCACCGCCTGCGCGCCGGCGACGAAGCTGCGTTGTTCGGCGAGGGCGATGAAGTGTCGAAGTTGGCGCAAGTCGATATGCATTTTTCACATAAAAAATATCCGGGAAATGCATTGGATATGCATTAGGTCGACTCCTTATAAAGGCAATCTCTTATGCAGTAAATATTTGTAAATCCATAAATAAATAACTGAAAAGAATATGCAGTACTGAAGATGTCTGTGTGTTTTTTGACCAGGAGCCGCGCCATGAGTCCGTTGAACCTTGCGTCACCCTTAACGCCACGACGGCTCAAACGCCTGCCTCTGGCCCTGTTGCTGGCGGGGAGCGCCAGCTGGACTCACAGCTACGCCGCCGAGGCCGAAGCACCGCCACCGGCGCCGGCCGGCAAACCGGCGGCCAACAGCTCGCAGCTGGAAACCGTGACCGTCACCACGCGCCGGCGCGAAGAAAGTTCGCAAGACGTGCCGACGCCGATGAGCGTGGTCAGCGGGCAGAATCTGGAGACGCAGCGGGTCTACCGGATTCAGGATTTGCAGCAACTGGTGCCGAGCGTCAACGTCGCCTACATGCACGCGCGCCAGTCCAGCGTGTCGATTCGTGGACTGGGCAACAACCCGGCGAGCGACGGCCTGGAAGGCAGCGTCGGTCTGTACATCGATAACGTGTATCTGGGCCGTCCGGGGATGGCGGTGTTCGACCTGATGGACATCGAACAGCTCGAAGTCCTGCGCGGGCCGCAGGGCACGCTGTTCGGCAAGAACACCACCGCCGGGGTGATCAACATCAGCACCCGCGCGCCGACCTTCACCCCTGAGCGCAGCATCGAAACCTCGTTCGGCGAGGACGGCTACTTCCAGACCAAGGGCACCATTTCCGGGCCGCTCAACGATCAACTGGCCGGACGCTTTTCGGCCTATCGCACCCGCAGCGACGGCGACATCAAGAACGAATACAACGGCCATGACCTGAACGGTGGCTCGCGCGATGGCTTCCGCGCGCAGTTGCTGTTCAAGCCCAACGAAGATTTCAATCTGCGCTGGATCGGCGATTACAACGAAGAGGACTCCAGCGCCGGCACCCGCGTGCTGTACAACACCGGGCCGACCATCAACGGCGTCAACCTCTACCAATCGCGGGCCAATGCCGCCGGCGCGACGCTGGTCAACGGCTCGCACCGCAAGGTCAATCTGGACAACGACCAGCACGTCACCGTGCATCAGGGCGGCACGTCGGTGGAGGCCAACTGGACGCTGCCGAGCGATTTCACCCTGACCTCGATCAGCTCCTATCGCTTCTGGAATTTCACCCCGGCCAACGACGACGGTCTCAACGTCGCGGCGACCTACAATGCCGGGGTTTCGGTCGAAGACAAACAGTACTCGCAGGAATTTCGCCTGGCCTCGCCCAAGGGCGAGTTCTTCGATTACGTGGTGGGCGCTTACTACTTCGGCTCGGATCTGGACAACAAATCCTTCGCCTATTACGGCCCGCAGGCCGACATCTGGAACGGCACGCCACGCGGTGCCCTGGCCAACGTCGGCAGCGTCGGCAACGGCCACATCAAGACCGACAGCTTCGCCCTGTTCGCCCAAGGCACCTGGCACCTCACCGAGCGCCTGGACTTCACTGCCGGGGTGCGTGGCACCTATGAAGAGAAGAACGCCTGGGTCACCCGCGATGCGCCGGTCGGTGGCGCCACTGTCACCGGTGCAGCGGCCACGGCACGCCGCGGACGCACTGGCGCCTACGATTCCGGCGATCTCAATCAGTACAGCTCAAGCCCCTCCGGATTGCTCAACCTCAGCTATCGCATCACCGATGATCTGCTCGGTTACGCCACGCTGTCCCACGGCGAAAAATCCGGTGGGGTGAACCTCGCAGTGGGTTCGGCGCCAACCGCCGGCGCCGACTCGCTGCTGATCGGCACCGAACGCGCGAACAACGCCGAACTCGGTTTCAAAAGCACCTTGTGGGACCGGCGTCTGCAGCTCAACGCCAACGTTTTCTGGACTCAGGTCAACGCCTATCAGACCAACGCCTACGACGACCTCAACCGCGTGCAATACCTGACCAACGCCGGCTCGGTGCGCTCGCGCGGCGTCGAATTTGAAAGCACGGTGATCCCGTTGCGCGGCCTGACCCTGAACTTCAACGGCTCGTACAACGACGTCAGCTACCTCTCGTACAAAGATGCACCGTGCCCGCCGGAAGTCAGCCAGGCACCGGGCGCACCGGCCTCTTGCGACCTCAGCGGCCACCAGGTGGTCGGCGCGTCGAAATGGATCGGCAACGCCAACGGCAAATACGAATGGAATCTGGCCAACGGTCTGCAACCCTACGTCACCGGCAGTTACGCGTTCCGCTCCAAAGCGGTGGGCACGGTCGAGGATTCCGATTACGGGCAGATCCCGAGCTACGCGGTGGTCAACCTGTCCACCGGTCTGCGCGGCGATTTCAATCAGGGCCAGTGGGACGTTTCGCTGTGGCTGAAAAACGCCTTCGACAAGACCTACTACACGACCCTGTGGACCGGCGGCAACGGCGGTTATGAAGGCCTGCTCGGTACGCCGCGCACCCTTGGCGTTACCGGTCGCTACGACTTCTGATCTGTCATTCAAGGAGCTGCATCATGTTGCCAGGCAAAACCGCTTTAGCGCTGTTGTTATCCGGCGCAGCGTTGAGTACCACGGTGTTCGCCGCACCCAGCGTGTACCCGACCGGCGTCACCCGTTACGACCCGGACAAGGCGTTCAATCAGTACGTGATCTTCAGTGGTGCCGACAAGCAGACGCACCTGATCGACATGAACGGCAACGAGGTGAAAACCTGGCCGCAGGCGGGGTTTCCGTCGGCGATCATCGACCCGCAACTGGTCGGCGGCGAGCGCGGGCATGTGCTGTTGCAACTGAGCGACAAGGATCCGGGCAAGCTCGGCTCCGCCGGTAACGGCCTGGGCAATCAGAGCGTCGGCGAGCTGGACTGGAACGGCAAAGTGGTCTGGCAGTGGGGCGACAAGGCGCCCGGCGGCGCAGCGCAGCAACACCATGATCAGCGGCGCCTGAGCAACGGCAACACCGTGGTGCTGGCGAACAAGGTGCACAAGGTCAAAGGCTTCAAAGTGCCCGAGGTGATCGACGATGCGATCTACGAAGTCAGCCCCGACGGGCAGGTGAAATGGCAGTGGCTGGCCTCGGAACACCTCAACGAATTCGGCTTCACCCAGGAGCAACTGAAGCTGGTGCGCGCCAGCGACAACCCGGATTACCTGCACATCAACAACCTCAGCGTGGTCGGGCCGAACAAGTGGTTCGATGCCGGGGACAAGCGCTTCAATCCAGATAACCTGTTGCTCGATTCACGCAACGCCAACTTCATCGCGATCATCGACAAACACAGCGGCAAAGTGGTCTGGCGCCTCGGCCCGAACCTGCCGCTGATCAACCCGAAAACCGCACAGAAACTGCCGCGTCCGGTGGATCAATTTGTCGGCCAGCACGACGCGCACATCATCCCTGCCGGGCTGCCCGGTGCGGGCAACCTGCTGGTGTTCGACAACCAGGGTTCGGCGGGGTATCCGAACGTCACCCTCGGGCTTATTTCCGGCTCGCGAGTGCTGGAAATCGACCCGCAGAAAAATGAAATCGTCTGGCAGTACAGCGCGGCGAATTCGAAGCAGCCGGGGTGGGCGTTCTATAGCTCGTTCATCAGCAGCGCGCGACGTTTGCCCAACGGCAATACGCTGATCGACGAAGGCATGAACGGGCGCTTTTTCCAGGTTACGGCCGGCGGCGAAAACGTCTGGGAATACGTCAGTCCTTATCTGGGTAAAGCACCGGGCAGCGACGCGATCAGCAACTGGGTCTATCGGGCGTTGCCCGTGAGTTACGACTGGGTGCCGAAGGGTACGCCGCGCTCCGAGACCGCCGTGATTGCCCCGACATCGGCAGTGCAGCAGACCAGTGCCAGTCGTTAGTTGAAAAGGAATTAATGCTCGAATGAATGGCGATAAGTTATGTGCGGTTTGAATACTGCTTATTGCAATTTCGTTGAAAAGTCGCGTGGACAATAAGTGAATGGCCAACCATCCTGAGTGTCGTGAGTTTCCAGGAGGGAACTTGCTCTCATCGGAAGACACTTATCCAACGATAAAGGAAATCACGTTATGTCGAGCATTAATGGCAATTATGTAAACGCTAACGCTGGCGCCAAACTGACGATTACCGATGGCAACGATTCCAGCGGCACCTTCAGCGGCAAGTTCAGTCAGAACGGCGTGAACTACGACATCGCTTACGGGCATTACCATTTCCAGAACAGCACCGGGCAGCCTACGATCATCACCTTCGCGGCTCTGAATGACGGCACCGGTTATCAATCCTGGACGCTGTTCTCGCCGGATCACAACTACTCAAAAGTTCGTGCGGTGGGTTCGCGTACCAACTTTGATGGTGATGTTGTTGGCCTGGCTGGAGAGTTTGTTAAACAGTAATTTTGTGTCACAAAAAAGCCGTCATGCTATTGAGCCTGGCGGCTTTTTTCTTACATGAAATAAGTCATTTTCATGTTGGTTGTGTTTCCTGTGGATGACAGCGTTTGCTGGCGTCTGATTCTAAGCTCGAGGTGAACTCAATCATTCGAGCAGGACGCTTACATGCAAAACGCGCTTTATTCCAACACCCTCGATGGGCCCTCTCTGACCATTGTCGATTCCGATGACCGCACCGGGGTCTTCGGCGGCACGTTGCATCACCAAGGCATCAACTACGGCATTGTCAGTGGCCGTTATGCCAGCCTCAACGGCTACCAGCCGCCAACCGTGGTCACGCTGATTGCCAATAACCAGGATCACGGTTATTTCGCCCTGACCCTGTTCTCGCCAAGTCGCGGCACTCATGAACTGCAGGGGCACTGCGTGCGCGTTACCTATGACGGCGTGGTCAGCAGCCTGCCGGGCGACTTCGTTCGCCACGCATGAGGCGCAGCCAGCGCCAGATTTCTTCGCAAACACAAGCAAGGATGCTGCACATGTCCACGATCAATGGCGTTTATCGTCATGAACCTTCAGATACAACCTTGACCCTGACCGAGGGCGATGACCGCACCGGCAGTTTCACCGGCACGTTGTCCGTGTCCGGCACCGATTACCCGATCGCATTTGGCAATTTTCATTTCAGGCATGGCTTTTCAACAGGCCCGGTCGCTATCTCTTTCAATACGCTGACGGCCGATGGCACGGCGCAAGCCTGGGTGATGTTTTCGCCCGATCACGCCTACACACGCTTGCGGTCAATGGGCAGCGCGGCGGACATGATGGGCAACACCGGGTTGAATGGCCTGGAATTCATCCGGCAAAACCGCTGAAGAAGCGCGAAATGAGCGGGTTTCGCATGCCTTCGCCGAATATTTTTCATGCTTGAAAAGCATTGTAAATTCAGCCCTCGGCGCCAGGCCTTGCAGGCCGTGGCTTTGCGACAATCTACGAAAACCTATATTCGTAAAAAATCTAAACACATCGATAAAAGTTACTTTCGGAGATAAGCGATTGCTCCAATGATTCACCCAACGACCGGTCGCCCGGGGGATGTTTGCGGCGACCTGTCGGGTACTTCGCAAAAAGACCGCAGGGAGTGAATCAATGGGCAATGTCCAGACCGCCGCCAGCGCACAGGAATTGCTGTGGCGTCAGACGCCGAGTGGCGAATTGGTCGATCTCGGCCGGCCGCATCGTGTGCCGCTGGGGCAGTTGCGTTTGCAGCGTGCGCCCAAGGGCATTCTGAGCCGCCGTGAAACCATTCTGCTCGGCGTGCTGGCGCTGCTGGTGCACGGTGCGGTGATCTACTGGATCAACCAGCATCCGACGCCGGCGTTGCCGATCGTGCCGCCGGAAATTCCGCCGATGACCATCGAGTTTTCGCGGCCGGCGCCACCCGCGCCACCAGTGGTCGAACCGCCGCCACCGGCAACGGTCGTTGAGCCACCGCCGCCGGTTGAAGACGAGTTGGCGGTGAAGCCTCCGCCACCCAAACCGATTCCCAAACCCAAGCCGAAACCGGTGGCCAAACCGGTGCCGAAACCGGCGCCCAAAGCTGTTGAACAACCGCCCGCGCCGCCGCAACCGGCCGCTCCGGTTGCCGCCCCGGCACCGCCCGCCCCACCGGCTCCCGCGCCAGTGACACCGGCCTCGGCCAACGCCGCGTATTTGAAGAACCCGGCGCCGGAATATCCGTCGCTGGCCCAGCGTCGCGGCTGGGAAGGCACGGTGTTGTTAAGGGTGCACGTGTTGGCCAATGGCAAACCGGGCGAGATCCAGATTCAGAAAAGCAGTGGTCGGCAACAGCTCGACGATGCGGCACTCAATGCCGTCAAACAGTGGAGCTTCGTGCCGGCCAAGCAGGGTGATGTCGCCCAGGACGGCTGGGTCAGCGTGCCCATCGATTTCAAGATTCATTAAACCGAAACCTATTCGCGCTAAATGTTTACACGAGGGAATACATCATGACGTTACTGGCCTCTCCACTGGAATCCATCGAAAGCGCGGTGATCTGGCTGCTGGTGGTTTTTTCCGTTGCCACCTGGGGACTGGCGCTGCTCAAGGCTGTGCAGTTTGGTCGTCTGAAGGCGCAGGATCGCAAGTTTCATAAACGCTTCTGGGCGGCCTCGAGTCTGGATTCCGCCGCCGAGTTGAGCGAAACCCAACCCGGCGCGGCGGCCCGGGTGGCACAAGCCGGTTACGCGGCGATTCAGGTGGGCGAGGCGCCGCAGGCCAATGACCTGAGTCAGGCGATCAACCATCAGGATCGGTTGGAGCGTGCCCTGCGCCAGCAGATCGTCCGCGAACGGCGTTCGCTGGAAACCGGTCTGGCGGTGGTCGCGAGTATTGGTAGTACGTCGCCGTTCATTGGTCTGTTCGGCACGGTGTGGGGAATCATGGAGGCGCTCAAAGGCATCAGCGCGGCAGGCTCGGCGAGCCTGGAAACCGTCGCCGGTCCGATTGGCGCGGCACTGGTCGCCACCGGTGTGGGGATCGCCGTCGCGGTACCGGCGGTGCTGGTTTACAACTACTTTTTGCGTCGTCTGAAACTGACGGCGGCGGACCTGGATGACTTCGCCCACGACTTCTACAGCCTGGCGCAAAAGAGCTCGTTTCGCGTGCTGATCCACCCGACGGCGCACAAGGTCGCGGCACCGGGCAACGCGACAAAAGTGAAGGAGGCGTCCTGACATGGCCTTCTCCACACAAGACAGCGACGAGGTGCTGAGCGAGATCAACGTGACACCGCTGGTGGACGTGATGCTGGTGCTGCTGGTGGTGTTTATCGTCACCGCGCCGCTGCTGACCAATGCGATCCCGATCAACCTGCCGAAAACCGAAGCGGTGGCGCCGGTCGAGCAGAAAGATCCGCTGGTGGTGAGCATCGACGGCGCCGGCAAACTGTTTATCAACAAGGATGAAATTCAGCCGGACTTGCTGGAATTCAACCTCAAATCGGCCAAGGCCAAGGACCCGGAAGTGCGCGTGCAACTGCAGGCCGACGACGGGGTGAACTACGGCGAAGTGGCGCGGGCCATGGCTTCGATCGAGCGGGCGGGGATTACCAAATTGTCGGTGATCACTGCGCGGTAACAGGATTTACGTTTTTCCGGGGCCGTCTCCTTGGCAGGGTGCGGCCCCTTTTTTATCCCGCAATACAAGCCTCACCACCGACCCATTGTGGGAGCGGGCTTGCTCGCGAATGCGGTGGCTCAGCCAACATCTATGTCGATGCAGCTGATGCTTTCGCGAGCAAGCCCGCTCCCACAGGTGTATCTCTAATATTCTTTTCGAGTCTTAATAAATAGCTTCTTATTCCTTAACGAATATAAATCCCGTCCCTATACTCGATCAGGAACAGACACGACGCAGGAGAGCTCCCCATGCGCAACGAATCAATCCGCTACCTGATTGTGCCGGGCTGGCAAGGATCGCCAGAAGATCATTGGCAAACCCACTGGCAGAACAGCCTGCCCAACAGCGCACGCGTGGAGCAGGCCGACTGGCTGACGCCGCGCCGTGAAGACTGGGTCGCGGCGCTGGCCGAAGCGATTGCTGCCGACAGCACGCCGGTGATCCTGATTGCTCACAGCCTGGGTTGCATCACCGTTGCACATTGGGCGGCTACTGCGCCCGTGCAATACCTGCGTCAGGTGCGCGGCGCGTTGCTGGTCGCACCGGCCGATGTCGAGCGTCCGGCCTGCGCGCCGGCACTGCGCAATTTCGCGCCGATCCCGACCGACCTGCTGCCGTTCCCGAGCCAGGTGGTCAGTTCCGACAACGACGCCGCCGTCAGCGCCCCGCGCGCCCTCGAGCTGGCGCGCAACTGGGGCGCCGAAGCGGGGATTCTTGCCGGAGCCGGGCATATCAACGTCAAGTCCGGGCATCAGCGTTGGGAGCAGGGTTTCGCTTATCTGTATCGCCTGCAAAACCGTATGGAACACCACGCCCGGCGTCGCGCTTGAACCTTTTTCTTTTTTGAACGCCCCCGTCTGCCGGCGGTTCTGGGCGGGAGTCTGCCATGAGTTTCGAAACGTTCGGTCAGCCGTTGCTGACCTTTCCCGATGCGGAAAAAAGTCCCCTGAGCATTCGCGCCAAAGCGCTGGTGTTCGTCGATCCCCGGTCCCGCCAGTTGCGCGAAGAACTTGAGCACCTGGCGCCGCGTGCTATCTCGGTATTGATCCGCGGCGAGACCGGTACCGGTAAAGAGTTGCTCGCCCGTCACATTCACCGAGCCAGTGATCGCAGTGGTCTGTTCGTCTCGGTCAATTGCGGTGCGATCAGTCCTACTTACGCCGATGCCGAGCTGTTCGGTTATGCCGCCGGCAGTTACACCGGATCGGCGAGCAGTCGCGCCGGCTGGTTCGGTTCGGCCAACGGCGGCACCTTGTACCTCGATGAGATCGGCGATCTGCCGTTGCCGATCCAGATCAAACTGCTCGCCGCCCTGGAAAATCATGAAGTCACCCGCGTTGGCGCGCATCAGCCGAGCCCGGTGGATGTGCGGCTGGTAGCGGCAACCAGCATCGATCTGGCGCAAGCGGTGGACGCGGGGAAATTTCACGAACGGCTCTACCACTACCTCAGCGAAGGTCAGCTGGAATTGCCGGCGCTGCGCGAGCGGATTGGCGACATCCTGTCGCTGGCAGAGTATTTCCTCGGCATCTACAGCCAGCGCCTGGATCTGCCGGTGCCGCTGATCAGCGAAGCGGCGCAGCACCTGCTGGAGCGACACAGTTGGCCGGGCAACACCCGCGAGCTGGAAAACGTCATTCACTTTGCGCTGTTGGTCAGCACTGGCGACGAAATCCTGCCGGAGCACTTGAACCTGCCCGAGGTTTCTGGGCCGCAGCTTCAGATCGAACGACTGGTGGCACAAATCAACATCGGCGGCAGCGTCGACGAACGTAAGGCTTTGAAAGATCTGCTGATTGGTTTGAGCCAGCAGTTGTAGCTGTTTGCTTCTGTATGAACGAAATGGAATATCAAAGTGAATAAACGTTATTGTGCGGGAATAAAAAATCCCGGTATTGTCCGCTTCACGCCGGAGATAGCACTTCACTGGCACTCGTATTAATAGCCGTCGCCATTCGCGACCGTGATTCTCGATAAGGACACTGCATGAAAAAGGTTCTGTTGTTTACCGCATTGGCGGCTGCTCTGACTGCTTCCCTGGCCCAGGCCGGCGAGAAACTGGTGGTGGCGGCGACTCCGGTGCCGCACGCGGAAATTCTCGAGCTGATCAAACCGACCCTGGCCAAAGAAGGCGTGGATCTGGAAATCAAGGTCTTCACCGACTACGTGCAGCCGAACGTGCAGGTTGGCGAGAAGCGTCTGGATGCCAACTACTTCCAGACCAAGCCTTACCTGGACAGCTTCAACGCCGGCAAATACAAGGACGACAAGTCCAAGTACCTGGTGACCGTGCAAGGCGTGCACGTTGAACCCTTCGGTGGCTACTCGAGCAAGTACAAGAAACTGGCTGATCTGCCAGACGGCGCGACCATCGCCATCCCGAACGAAGGCAGCAACAGCGGCCGTGCGCTGATCCTGCTGCAGAAGGCTGGCCTGATCGAACTGAAA
This sequence comes from Pseudomonas sp. S3(2024), assembly GCF_036861315.1. Classification (NCBI taxonomy): domain Bacteria; kingdom Pseudomonadati; phylum Pseudomonadota; class Gammaproteobacteria; order Pseudomonadales; family Pseudomonadaceae; genus Pseudomonas; species Pseudomonas sp. S3(2024). The sequence continues at coordinate 118,868 of NZ_JAZAQQ010000012.1, forward strand.
GATCCGAAAAACGCCTTGGCGACCCCTAAGGACATCGCCAAGAACCCGCACAACTTCAAGTTCAAGGAACTGGAATCGGCCCTGTTGCCACGTGTGCTGAAGGAAGTTGATCTGGACATGATCAACACCAACTACGCGCTGGAAGCCAAGCTGAACCCGACCAAGGATGCGCTGGTGATCGAAGGCGCTGACTCGCCTTACGTGAACTTCCTGGTAGCCCGTGAGGACAACAAGAACAGCGACGCCATCAAGAAACTGGCCGCTGCCCTGACCAGCCCTGAAGTCAAAGCGTTCATCGAGAAGAAGTACAACGGCGCGGTATTGCCGGCGTTCTGATCCGACGCTAAACCACCCCTTCAAGGTATGAAAACGCCGATGGCCAGTGATGGTCATCGGCGTTTTTGTGCGTGCTCGATTTATGGGATCGACATTCCTGTGGCGAGGGAGCTTGCTCCCGCTGGAGGCCGAAGGACTCCCAATGGCGTGCCCGGTTTGCAACTGCTGCGCAGCCGAGCGGGAGCAAGCTCCTAGCCACAAAATATCAAAAGCCAGATCGGGTGCAGGCCACTTGAGCCTTCAACGCCCGGCGCAACGCCACGAGCAATTTCACGATGTCCTGCGGATCCAGTCGCTGCGGCACTTTTACGTCCATGTTGTCTTCCTTGTAATGGTTTGGCCGGGGGAGTCTGGCCAAAAGCTGTTCGTCCTTGGAGGGCTTTCATGCAAAAAAGATCCTTCCTACAGCGCAAGGGAAAATAGCCTTCTTATTCCTTGCCGGCAAACCCACAGGATAGTTTTTTGCGTGATATCAATATGCTTTAACGGTATTTAAATTCTTGTTTTTATACCTATAAAGTCAGCGCCTGCCGGACAGTTACCCGCTGTCCATGGACTGCATGACCGTCGCTTACCGAGCGACGTCCAGGATGCTTCATGACTTTCGATTACGCCTTTATCCTCAGTACCCTGCCGGCCTTTCTCAAGGCTGTGGGCGTGACGCTGCAAGTCGGGTTCATCGCCATCGGCACGTCGCTGCTGGTGGCGCTGCTCAATGCAACGATCCTGGTGTTCCGCACACCGTACCTGCAAAAACTGGTGGGCCTTTATGTGGAACTGGCGCGCAACACACCGCTGCTGATTCAACTGTTCTTCGTCTACTTCGCCTTGCCGGCCATCGGCATCCAGGTTTCCGGATTCACCGCGGCAATCATCACCATGACTTTCCTTGGCGGTGCCTACCTCACCGAAGTGCTGCGCGCCGGGGTCGATGCGGTGCCGCAGGCGCAACTGGAATCGGGCCGCTCCATTGGTCTGTCCCACGGCCAGTTGCTGCGCTACGTAATCCTGCCGCAAGCGGGGATTCTCAGCCTGCCGTCGCTGTTCGCCAATTTCATTTTCCTGCTCAAGGAAACCACCGTGGTCTCGGCGGTGGCCGTGCCGGAAATCCTCTACACCACCAAGAGCTACATCGCGCTCTACTACAAAACCTACGAAATGCTCGCCGTGCTGACGCTGATCTGCGTGCTGCTGTTCTTGCCGCTGTCGCTGTTGCTCAGTCGTTTGGAAAGGAGGCTCCAGCATGGCCAGTTCGGGTCTTGAACTGCTCTGGGTGTCGTTGCCGCAATTGGCAAAAGGCGCTGGGCAAACCCTGTCGATCTCGTTTCTGAGCATCGCCATCAGCACCATTGGCGGGGTGCTCTACGGCGTATTGCGCACGCTCAATGTGGCGTGGCTGAACGTCATTCTGCGGGTTTATCTGGAACTGTTCCGGGCGATTCCGGTGCTGGTCTGGCTGTACCTGCTGTTTTTCGGCCTGCCGATTTTCTTCGGCCTGAGCCTGCCGAGCTTCTGGTGCGCGGTGCTGGTGCTATCGCTGTGGGGCGCCAGCGAGGTCGGCGAAGTGGCGCGCGGTGCGTTGCATTCTTTGCCGCGCGGGCAGCGTGAAGCAGGGCTGTCGATCGGCCTGAACGCGGCGCAACTGTACGGCTACGTGCTGCTGCCGCAGGCGCTGAAACGCATGACGCCGCCGACCATCAACGTCTACACGCGAATCATCAAGACCAGCTCGCTGGCGGTGCTGATTGGCGTGGTCGATGTGATCAAGGTCGGCCAGCAGATCATCGAGCGCACTTACGAATCGGTGCTGATCTACGGCGCGCTGTTTCTGTTTTTCTTTTTCATCTGCTACCCGCTGTCGGCCGCTTCGCGCGTGCTGGAGCGGCGCTGGACGCAAGCATGAGCGCATTGGTCGAGTTTCAGGGTTTCAACAAATTCTACGGCGAGCAGCAGGTGCTCAAGGGCATCGACCTGCAAGTGCGCAGCGGCGAAGTGATCGTCATCCTCGGCCCCAGCGGTTGTGGCAAAAGCACGCTGCTGCGTTGCCTCAATGGTCTGGAAGAAGCCCACAGCGGCAGCCTGAAGTTTGTCGGCCGCGAGCTGCTGGACAAGGCCACCGACTGGCGCGAAGTGCGTCAGCAGATCGGCATGGTGTTCCAGAGTTATCACCTGTTTCCGCACATGAGCGTGCTCGACAATTTGTTGCTCGGCCCGCTCAAGGTGCAAAAGCGCCAGCGCCGTGAAGCGCAGCAGCAAGCCGAAGCCTTGCTCGAACGGGTGGGCCTGGCGGACAAGCGCGATGCCTTCCCGCGCCAGCTCTCCGGCGGCCAGCAGCAACGCATCGCCATCGTCCGCTCGTTGTGCATGAACCCACGGGTCATGCTCTTTGATGAAGTCACCGCCGCCCTTGATCCGGAGATGGTCAAGGAAGTGCTGCAAGTGATTCAGGGCCTGGCCCGCGAGGGCATGACCCTGCTGATCGTCACCCACGAAATGGCCTTCGCCCGCGCGGTGGCCGACCGTATCGTGTTCATGGATGCCGGACGCATCCTTGAACAGAACCCGCCCGAGATTTTCTTTACGAACCCGCAAACCGCACGCGCGCAGCAGTTTCTGGAGAAGTTCTCCTTCGTTGCAACACTGCCTGAAACGAATCCGACAAAGGAACTGGAACCGCTATGAAAACTGCCAAGTCATCCCTGTTTTTACTGCCGCTGCTGGGGCTCGCGCTGCTCGCCGGCTGCAACAAATCCGAAGAACCGGCCAAGCCGAAAGTCGCCAGCGAAAGCACCGCGCCAGCCGGTTACCTGGACAAGATCAAGGCCCGCGACAAACTGATCGTCGGTGTATTCACCGACAAGCCACCGTTCGGTTTCGTCGATGAGGCCGGGCGCTACGTCGGCTTCGACACCGACATCGGTCGGCGCTTCGCCAAGGATCTGCTGGGCGACGAGAACAAGGTCGAGTTCGTGGCCGTGGAACCGGCGAGCCGCATTCCGTTCCTGCAGAGCGACAAGGTCGACCTGATCCTCGCCAACATGACCGTGACCCCGGAGCGCAAGGAAGCGGTGGAATTCACCAACCCGAACCTTAAGGTCGCGGTGCAGGCACTGGTACCGCAAGGCAGCTCGGTGAAAAAACTCGATGACCTGGCGACCCGCACCACCATCGTCACCACCGGCACGACTGCAGACATCTGGCTGACCAAGAATCATCCGGACTGGAAACTGCTGAAGTTCGAGAAAAACTCCGAGTCGCTGCAAGCCCTGGCCAACGGGCGCGGCGATGCCTACGCGCAGGACAACCTGGTGCTGTTCAGCTGGGCCAAGCAGAACCCGGGCTACCGCGTGCTGGACGAAAAACTCGGCGCCGAAGCACCGATTGCTCCGGCGGTGAAGAAGGGCAACGTCGAGCTGCGTGACTGGGTGAATACCGAGCTGGCCAAGTTGGGTGAAGAAAAGTACCTGCTCAAGCTGTACGACCAATATGTGCGTAAAGAACTAAGCGAAGACACCCAGCCTGAGAGTGTGATTGTCGAGGGTGGCAAGTGGCAGGGGTGATTGGCCGTTAAATCTGCGCTGACCTGAAGGCCCTCTTCGCGAGCAAGCCCGCTCCCACAGGGGTACGCATTCCAACTGTGGGAGCGAGCTTGCTCGCGAAAGGGCTCGCTCAGGTGCCGCTCAATCCGGCCAGTTCCACGCCGGCTCATCCAGCACCCGCTGGCCAACAATTCCGGTCTGCCCCAGTGTCTTCTCCAGCACGATGCAGTTGCATTCGGGATCTTCCTGCAACGCCGAAATCAACCGTCGCGCATGGGACACCACCCACACCTGACAAGCCTGCGATGCGCGAATGATCAANGCTCATCCAGCACCCGCTGGCCAACAATTCCGGTCTGCCCCAGTGTCTTCTCCAGCACGATGCAGTTGCATTCGGGATCTTCCTGCAACGCCGAAATCAACCGTCGCGCATGGGACACCACCCACACCTGACAAGCCTGCGATGCGCGAATGATCAAGCGCGCCAGCGCCGGCAACAGATCCGGATGCAGACTGGTTTCCGGTTCGTTGAGCACCATCAATGACGGCGGGCGTGGCGTCAACAGCGCGGCGATCAGCAGCAGATAACGCAGCGTGCCGTCCGACAACTCTGCCGCCGACAATGGCCGCAGCAACCCCTCCTGAAAGAACTCGATGGCAAAGCGTCCGCCGGCCAGCGGTGCGATGTTCAGCCGTGCGCCGGGAAACGCGTCGCTGATCGCCGCCTGCAACGCCTCGGGGTCGCCGATTTCATTGATGGTCTGCAGGGCTGCGGCGAGGTCGCGACCGTCGTGGTGCAGCACCGGCGTGCGCGTACCCAGTTGCGGTTGGCGCACCGGGGCGTCGGCGTCGCTGCGAAAGTGATCGTAGAAGCGCCAGCGGCGAATGAACTCGCGCATCTGGAACACTTCCGGCGAACTGCGCAGGCTGCCGATCTGATCGAACAGACTGTCGAAATTCGGCGTGTGCTGTGCCAGCACGTCCCAGCTGCGGCCTTCGCGGGCGCGAATCATCGGGCCGTTGCGATCCACCAGCAGGCTGGCCGGGCGATAGAGCGGCCCGGCCCAGATGCATTCGCGCTTGATCTGCGGATCGAGACTGAAGCGCGAGGGGCTGGGATGAGTGTCCCCCGGCAGCATGAAATGTCCGTTGGAGTCGGGCAATCCGAGGCTGATGGAGTAGCTGAAATCCTCGCCGGCAAACCCCAGGCGCAGACGTTTGACGCCCTGACGCACCGTCGGCTCGACCGCCACTTCGCCGTTGCGCATGCGCCGACTGATGGTTTCCGGCCCGGCCCAGAACGTCGAATCCAGCCCGCCCTCGCGGGCCAGTGCATTGACCACGCCGCCCTGGGCGGTCTCCGCCAGCAGGCGCAAGGCCCGATAGAGATTGGACTTGCCGCTGCCGTTGGGGCCGGTGATCAGGTTCAGCCGACCCAGCGGAATCACCAGTTTGTTGATCGAGCGGTAATTGGCCACCGCGAGGGTCTTGAGCATGAAAATCCTTCTCTTGAGGCGACCATTGTAGGAGCTGCCGAAGGCTGCGATCTTTTGATCTTGCTTTTGTAAAGTCAAAAGATCGCAGCCTGCGGCAGCTCCTACAGGGGAAATATAGAGATCACGCAGGCGAACGTTGAACCCTGTTCTAAGCTCACAGTCGTATCGTCACTTGCACGTTCGTACACAGGAAGGAGTCTGCATGGCGAGTCCCGGATTGAAAACAGTTGTCGTGCTGAGCCTGCTCACGTTGCTGACCGCTTGCGGCAAGAAAGAAGCCCCGGCGGAGTACCTGCCACGGGTCTTCGTGCAAGAGGTCAAACCGGCGGACTATGCCGCTGCCGTGACCCTCACCGGTGACGTGCAGGCGCGGGTGCAGACCGAACTGTCGTTCCGGGTCGGCGGCAAGATCATCCAGCGCATGGTGGATGTCGGCGACCGGGTCAGCGCCAAACAGGTACTGGCCAAACTCGATCCCAAGGATTTGCAGACCAACGTCGATTCCGCGCAAGCCCAGGTCATCGCCGAACAGGCGCGGGTCAAGCAGAGTGCGGCGGCGTTCGTGCGTCAGCAGAAGCTGCTGCCCAAGGGCTACACCAGCCAGAGCGAATTCGATTCCGCACAAGCCGCCTTGCGCAGCAGCCAGAGCGCCCTGAGCGCGGCGCAAGCGCAACTGGCCAATGCCAAGGATCAACTCAGTTACACCTCGCTGATCGCTGACGCCCCCGGCATCATCACTGAGCGCCAGGCTGAAGTCGGCCAGGTGGTCCAGGCCACCGCGCCGATTTTCAAACTGGCCCGCGATGGCGATCGTGACGCGGTGTTCAACGTTTATGAGTCGTTGCTGGCTGAGCGCCCGGCGGAGCGTTCGATTGTCGTCAGCCTGCTCGACAACCCCAACATCAAGACCACCGGCACGGTGCGTGAAATCACCCCGGCGGTGTCGGCGCAGTCCGGCACGGTGCAAGTCAAGGTCACCCTCGACAGCCTGCCACAGGGCATGCAGCTCGGCTCGGTGGTCAGCGCCACGGCCAAGGGCAGCGGCAAGTCGGCGGTGGAATTGCCGTGGTCGGCGCTGACCAAAAACATCAGCGATCCGGCGGTGTGGATGGTCGACGACAAGGGCGAAGCGCAGCTGCACAACGTCACCGTCAGCCGCTACCTGATCGGCAAGGTCATCATCAGCGACGGCCTCAAGGGCGGTGAGAAAGTGATTGTCGCGGGTGGGCAACTGCTGCACCCGGGCATGAAAGTCGAAATCGCCGAAAACACCTACGAAGGTCTGCAACCGGGAGCGCAGCCATGAAGCGTCTGGGGCTGTTGTCCATTGGTGTGCTGCTGGCCGCCTGCTCGAAAAGCGAGCCACCGCCGGAGCCGGTTCGGCCGGTATTGTCGATCAAGGTACAGGCGCTGAACGAGGAAACCCTCGGGCGTTTCGCCGGCAGCATTCAGGCGCGTTACGAGAGTAACACCGGGTTCCGCGTCGGCGGGCGCATTGCCAGTCGCAACGTCGATGTCGGCGCCGAGGTGCAAAAGGGTACGCTGCTGGCGACCCTCGATCCGTCCGATCAGCAGAACCAGTTGCGTTCGGCCCAAGGCGACCTGGCCAAGGTCCAGGCGCAACTGATCAACGCCCAGGCCAATGCCCGTCGGCAGCAGGCGCTGTTCGATCGCGGGGTTGGCGCGCAGGCGCAACTGGACATCGCCACCACCGACCTGAAAACCACCCAGGCCTCGCTCGATCAGGCGCGGGCGGCGGTCAACCAGAGCCAGGATCAACTCGCTTACACCGAATTGCGCGCCGACCACAAAGCCGTGGTCACCGCGTGGAATGCCGAGGCCGGTCAAGTGGTGACAGCAGGTCAGCAAGTGGTGACCCTGGCGCAACCGGACATCAAGGAAGCGGTGATCGATCTGCCGGACACGCTGGTCGACGAGATTCCTTCCGACGTGGTGTTTCTGGTGGCCGGGCAACTCGACCCGAGCATCAACACCACCGCAACCATTCGCGAAATCGAACCGCAGGCCCAAAGCGCCACGCGCACCCGCCGCGCGCGGCTGACCCTGGCCAACACGCCAGACGGTTTCCGCCTCGGCACGGCGATCAGCGTGACCCTCAGTTCGGCGATCAAGCCGCGCATCGAATTGCCTGCCACCGCCCTGCAGGAAGCCGACGGCAAGACCCGCATCTGGGTGATCGACACCCAAAGCAAAACCGTCGCGCCCCGTGACGTCAGCGTGATCAGCCGCACCGACGGCACGGTGGTGCTGGCCGGCGGGGTCAAGTCCGGCGAGCAGGTGGTCACCGCAGGCGTTAACAGTCTCAAACCCGGACAAGCCGTGAAACTCGACGAGGACAGTCAATGAAAGGCTCTTTCAATCTCTCCGAATGGGCCCTCAAGCATCAGTCGTTTGTCTGGTACCTGATGTTCGTCGCGCTGCTGATGGGGGTGTTTTCGTACTTCAATCTGGGCCGCGAAGAAGACCCCTCGTTCACCATCAAGACCATGGTCATCCAGACCAAGTGGCCGGGTGCGACCCAGGAGGAAACCCTCAAGCAGGTTACCGATCGCATCGAGAAAAAACTCGAGGAGCTCGACTCCCTCGACTACGTGAAAAGCTACACGCGCCCCGGCGAATCGACGGTTTACGTGTACCTGCGCGACACCACCAGCGCCAAGGACATTCCAGAGATCTGGTACCAGGTGCGCAAGAAGATCGATGACATTCGCGGCCAGTTTCCCCAGGGCATTCAAGGCCCCGGGTTCAACGACGAGTTTGGCGATGTGTACGGTTCGGTCTACGCGTTTACCGCCGACGGCCTGACCATGCGCCAGTTGCGCGATTACGTGGAGCAGGCCCGCGCCGAGATCCGCAACGTCCCGGGGCTGGGCAAGATCGAAATGATCGGCCAGCAGGACGAAGTGATTTACCTGAACTTCTCCACCCGCAAACTCGCCGCGCTGGGCATCGACCAGCGTCAGGTGGTGCAGAGCCTGCAATCGCAGAACGCCGTGACCCCGGCGGGGGTGATCGAGGCCGGCCCGGAGCGCATTTCGGTGCGCACCTCGGGGCAGTTCGCTTCGGAGAAGGATCTGGCCGAGGTCAATCTCAAGCTCAATGACCGCTTCTATCGTCTGGCCGATGTCGCCGACATCAGTCGCGGTTACGTCGACCCGGCCACGCCGGAATTCCGTTTCGACGGCAAGCCGGCAATCGGTCTGGCGATTGCCATGCAGAAGGGCGGTAACGTCCAGGAATTCGGCAAGGCGCTGCACCAGCGGATCGACCAGATCACCGCTGATTTGCCGGTTGGCGTCGGCGTCCATACGGTGTCCGATCAGGCCGTGGTGGTGGAAGAGGCGGTCGGCGGTTTCACCAGTGCGCTGTTCGAAGCGGTGGTGATCGTGCTGGTGGTCAGCTTCATCAGCCTCGGCGTGCGCGCCGGGCTGGTGGTGGCGTGCTCGATTCCGCTGGTGCTGGCGATGGTCTTCGTGTTCATGGAATACAGCGGCATCACCATGCAGCGGATTTCCCTCGGTGCGCTGATCATCGCCCTCGGCCTGCTGGTGGACGACGCGATGATCACTGTGGAGATGATGGTTACACGCCTGGAAATGGGTGAGACCAAGGAACAGGCGGCGACGTTCGCCTACACCTCGACGGCGTTCCCGATGCTTACCGGTACGCTGGTGACTGTCGCCGGTTTCGTGCCCATCGGCCTCAACGCCAGCTCCGCCGGCGAGTACACCTTCACCCTGTTTGCGGTGATCGCGGTGGCGATGCTGGTGTCGTGGGTGGTGGCGGTATTCTTTGCGCCGGTGATCGGCGTGCACATCCTCAGCACCAACGTGAAGCCCCATGAAGCCGAGCCGGGCCGCATCGGTCGGGCGTTCAACGGTGGTTTGCTGTGGTGCATGCGCAATCGTTGGTGGGCGATCGGCATCACCGTGCTGCTGTTTGTGCTGGCGGTGTTCTGCATGCGCTTTGTGCAGAATCAGTTCTTCCCTTCGTCGGATCGCCCGGAAATTCTCGTCGACCTGAACCTGCCGCAAAACGCCTCGATCGACGAAACCCGCAAGGCCGTGGACAAGCTCGAAGCCACGCTCAAGGGCGATCCGGACATCGTGCGCTGGAGCACCTACATCGGTCAGGGTGCGATCCGTTTCTACCTGCCGCTCGACCAGCAATTGCAGAACCCGTACTACGCGCAACTGGTGATCGTCAGCAAGGATTTCGAGGCCCGTGAGGCGCTGAGCCAACGCCTGCGTGAGCGCCTGCACAAGGACTTCGTCGGCATCGGCAGTTACGTGCAGGCGCTGGAAATGGGCCCGCCGGTAGGACGTCCGATCCAGTACCGGGTCAGTGGCAAGGACATCGATCAGGTGCGCAAGCACGCCATCGATCTGGCGACCGAGCTGGACAAGAACGAGCACATCGGCGAGATCATTTACGACTGGAACGAGCCGGGCAAAGTCCTGCGCATCGACATCGCCCAGGACAAGGCGCGTCAGCTCGGGCTGTCGTCGGAAGATGTGGCGAAGTTGATGAACAGCATCGTCAGCGGCTCGCCGTTGACCCAGGTCAACGACGACATTTACCTGATCAACGTGGTCGGCCGGGCGGTGAACTCGGAACGCGGCACGCCGGAAACCCTGCAGAACCTGCAGATCGTCACACCCAACGGCACGTCGATTCCGCTGCTGGCCTTCGCCACCGTGCGTTATGAGCTGGAGCAGCCGCTGGTGTGGCGTCGCGACCGCTTGCCGACCATCACCATCAAGGCTTCGGTGCGTGACGAGATCCAGCCGACCGATCTGGTGAAACTGCTCAAGCCGTCAATCGATGCCTTCGCTGAAAAACTGCCGGTCGGCTACAAGGTCGCCACCGGCGGTACGGTCGAGGAAAGCGGCAAGGCCCAAGGGCCGATCGCCAAGGTGCTGCCGTTGATGCTGTTTTTGATGGCGACCTTCCTGATGATCCAGCTGCACAGCGTGCAGAAGATGTTCCTGGTGGCGAGTGTCGCGCCGCTGGGGCTGATCGGCGTGGTGCTGGCGCTGGTGCCGACCGGGACGCCGATGGGCTTTGTGGCGATCCTCGGGATTCTGGCGCTGATCGGTATCATCATCCGCAACTCGGTAATCCTCGTGACGCAGATCGATGAGTTCGAGCGCAACGGCTCCGCGCCGTGGGATGCAGTGGTGGAAGCGACTGAGCACCGCCGCCGACCAATCCTGCTGACCGCGGCGGCGGCGAGCATGGGCATGATTCCGATTGCCCGGGAAGTGTTCTGGGGGCCGATGGCCTACGCGATGATTGGCGGGATCGTGGTGGCGACGTTGCTGACCCTGCTGTTTTTGCCGGCGCTGTATGTGGCCTGGTACAAGATTCGCGAGCCGCAGAAAGAGGCCGCTTAAAAGCGAGTGCTGCGCACTCATCGCGAGCAGGCTCACTCCTACAGGGGAGCGCATTCCAACTGTGGGAGCGGGCTTGCTCGCGAAGGCGTCAGAACTGACTACGCAGATTTACCCCAAACGCTGGCCAGCCAAGGCTGCTGCTCGCGCGGCAATCCTGCCGGCCGGTAGTAATGCTCCAGCTCGACAAACCCCGCTGCCGTGAGCAACCCGCGCCACGCGTCCAGGTCGTGATATGAGCCGTAGCGTGGCCCATTCCAGCCCTCACGGTTATCCCCGCGAGGATTGGAACTGAACAACACCCCGCCCGGCTTCAGCGTGCCATGCAGCTGCCCGAGCACACGCGGCAACTCCTGCAACGGCACATGAAACAGCACCGCATTGGCGAAGATCCCGTCGAAGCGCTCGGCTGGCAGATCGAGTTTCAGAAAGTCCTGACACCACACCTCGCAGCCACTGTCTTCCCGGGCCATCTGCGCAAATTTTTCCGCGCCATCGAGGCCGACCGCGACATGGCCCAGGCGGGTGAACGTCTGCAAGTCGCGCCCCGGGCCGCAGCCGAAATCGAGAATCTTGAACGGCGCAGTGCCGTGGATGTGCCGTAGCAGCGCGTCGATGTTCTGGCTGACATCGTGATCGCGGGTGCCTTCGCGGAAGTCTTCGGCCACCGCGTTGTAGTGGCCGAGGGTGGTGGCGGTGATCTGTTCCAGATCGGAGGGCGTTTGCTTCATGGTCGAGGGCTGCGCGGCAGTTGGGATTTGCCGAATATACGCCAACCAGCGGGGCCGCTGCGCAGCCCATCGCGAGCAGGCTGTAGTGGTTCAGTTTTTTTAAACCACTCCGTAGGAGTATTAGGCCGCCTGCTGCTCAAACAGCGCAGGCGGCAATTGGTTCGAGGCAGA
>NZ_JAZAQQ010000013.1:0-101326 GCF_036861315.1 Pseudomonas sp. S3(2024)
GCCTCGAACCAATTGCCGCCTGCGCTGTTTGAGCAGCAGGCGGCCTAATACTCCTACGGAGTGGTTTAAAAAAACTGAACCACTACAGCCTGCTCGCGATAGCTATTTCCCTGACAACGAATTTTTTAAGGCTTGGTATCAGCCTTCGCCACCGTGACCCAATACGGTGTATGCCGCTCGATCTGCACCGGCAGGGTCGGCAGCAGCGCACTCAAGGCCTTGTCGGTGTCGTGCAGCGGGAAACTGCCGGTGATGCGCAGGTCAGCGACTTCCGGCGCGACGCCCAGATGCCCTCGGCGATAACGACCCAGTTCATGCACCAGGTCTTCCAGTCGCGCGTTGTCCACCACCAGCATGCCGCGGGTCCAGGCATCGGCGCCGGGCGTGAGCGCGGCGACCGTGTCGAGGCCGTCATTGCGGATCAGCACTTGCTGGCCTTCGCGCAGGATCTGCTCTTCAGGATGACTTTGCGGATGCGCCGCCACCGCCGACTGCAACACGCTCAAGCGTGTGCCTTGGTCTTCACGCTTGACCAGAAACCGCGTGCCCAACGCGCGCATGCTGCCTTCGCGGGTTTCGACAATGAACGGCCGCGCATCGCCATGGCCGGTCTCGACCATGATCTCGCCTGCCTGCAACACGATCAGCCGCTGCCTGGCATCGAAACGCACATCCACCGCGCTGTGGGTGTTGAGATTGAGCACGGTGCCATCGGCCAGCCGCACCGTGCGCTGCTCACCGGTGGCGGTGCGTTGATCGGCGAGCCAGTAATCCAGCGGCAAGTAGCGATCACCGGCAAACAACGCCAGACCGACGAGCGCCACCACGCTGGCCAATCCGCTGCCGAGCTTGCGCACACGGCGTCGAATGCCTTCGCGCGATTGCAGCAAGGCTGCGCGGGCCGGGCCGTTGGCGACGCTGAAGCGCTGATCGAGCATGCCCAGTTGGCGCCAGGCGCGGGCGTGTTCTTCATGGGCCGCGTGCCACTTGGCGAACTCTTCGCGCTCCAGCGGACTGCCGGAATCCAGCGACAACTGCCAGGCAATCGCCGCGTCCAGCACCTGAGCCGAGACCGGTTTGGAACTGGCCGGATTCATGTCGGCTCACCGTACAGGGCGATATAGCACTGGCGAATGCCTTGCGCGAGGTACTGCCGCACGCGGGGCACTGAGACGCCAAGCTTCTCGGCGATTTCGGCGTGGCCGAGGCCGTCGAGGCGGTTATACATAAAAGCGGCGCGGGCCTTGGTCGACAGTTTGCCGAGCAGGCGGTCGATGGCCTTGAGGTCTTCGAGGATCAGTTGCTGTTCTTCCACCGAAGGCTGTTCGCCTTCGGGGATCAGCATCAATTCGGCGAGATAGGCCTGCTCCAGCGCGGCGCGGCGGAAGTAATCGAACAACAGGCCCTTGGCGATCGCCACCAGAAACGCCCGGGGTTCGCGCGGCGTCAGCAGTTGCTCGCGACCGAGCAGACGGACGAAGGTGTCCTGGCTCAGGTCTTCGGCCCGTTGCGGGCAAGCCACATTGCGCCGCAACCAGCTCAGCAGCCAACCGCGATGGTCGCGATACAACGCACCGACGAGTTCACTGTGAGGGCTTGGGACTGACGACACCAGACGCACCGATTGGGAAATGTTAACCAACGAGAATTGTTCGCGATTCTCGCAGAGGTGGGAATGGTTAGCAATTGGCCACTGGTCGGGTGGTATGAGCAAGACCGCATCATCGTTCTTCGCGAGCAAGCCCGCTCCCACAGGGGGAATGCATTCCATTGTGGGAGCGGGCTTGCTCGCGAAGAGGCCAGTACCGGCACCGAAAATCTAGAAGGACGGCGCCTGCTGTCGGCGTTTCCATTGACTCAAGCGCTGCTGCAGATTCAGCGGACTATGAATCTGCTGCTGCCGCGCCCGGCTGAACAGAATCAACGCCAGCTCTGCCGTGGCCAGCGCATCGGCACTCGCGTTATGCCGCTCGAACACCTCAAGCCTGAACCAGTCGATCCATTCATCCAGGCCGGCCTCGCGAATATTCGCCTGTGGGCACAACAACGGCGCCATGTCCGCGACATCCAGAAACACGTTATGCAGCTTGTAACCCAAGTGTTCTTTCAATGCGCGCCCGAGCATGTGCTGATCGAAGGGCGCATGAAACGCCAGCACCGGGCTGTCGCCGATGAACTCCAAGAGCTCCAGCAACGCCTCGGCCGGGTCGCTGCCGGCGGCAATCGCATTCGGCCCCAGGCCATGAATCAACACGCTCGGGCTGAGTTTCAGCTCCCGACATTGCAGGGTACGCTCGAACTGCTGGCTGAAGTCGATTGCGCCGTCTTCGATCACCACCGCGCCGATCGACAGCACGCGATCCTTGTTCAGGTTCAACCCGGTGGTTTCCAGATCGAGCACCACCCAACGCTGCTCGCGCAGGCTGCATTCTTTCAGTTCGCTGATCGCCGGCAGTTTTGCCAGACGTTGTTGCAGGTCTGCCGACAGCAGAGGGCTGGCCGGCCGCAGCCACGAGAACAGGCTCATAGCTGATACCGCAGAGCCAGGCTGCTCTGCAGGCGCTGGGCCTGGCGCAGGGATTCACGCAGGATGCGCCGGTCCAGATGATTGAGGCTGTCCGGGTCGACCCGGTTCGACCAGGGCTGATTCTCACGGGTCTGGATCTGGTGTTGCTGCATGCGCGTCTGCTGGATGAAGTGGTAAGCCTCTTCATATGCCGCGCCGTCGAGCCGTTCGATGACTTCTTTCTCGACCAGCTGACGCAGGCGCTCCAGAGTGTTGTTGGTTTCGATGCCATGCGCCAGCGCCAACAGGCGTGCGCCGTCGACGAAGGGCGTCAGGCCCTGAACCTTGAGGTCGAGGGTGGCTTTCTCGCCGTTTTTGCGCGCCAGCACAAACTCGCGGAAACGCCCCACTGGCGGACGATTGCGCAGGGCGTTCTCGGCCAGCATGCGCTGGAACAAACGGTTGTCGCCGACCTGATCGAGAATCCCCCGGCGCAGTTGCGCGCAGCCTTTCTCGTCGCCCCACACCACCCGCAGGTCGAAATAGATACTCGAACCGAGCAGGTTCTCCGGTGTCGCCTCGCGGATAAATGCTGCAAAGCGCCGCGCCCATTCTGCTCGGGACAGGCACAGCTCAGGGTTGCCGGCCATGATGTTGCCCTTGCACAGGCTGAAGCCGCACTGCGCCAGGCTCTGGTTGATCTGCTGGGCGATCGGCAGCAGCTTGCCGCGAATCTCCGCCGCATGCGCCGCGTCCCGCGCTTCGAACAGAATGCCGTTGTCCTGATCGGTGTGCAGCGTCTGTTCGCGCCGGCCCTCGCTGCCGAAACACAGCCAGCTGAACGGCACGCCGGGGTCGCCTTTTTCGGCGAGGGTCAGTTCGATCACCCGGCACACGGTGTGATCGTTCAGCAGGGTGATGATGTGGGTGATCTGCGTCGAGGACGCACCGTGGGCGAGCATGCGTTCGACCAGTTGGCCGATCTCGCCGCGCAGGCTCACCAGTTGCTCAAGGCGCTGGGCACTGCGGATGGTCCGGGCCAGATGCACCAGATCGACCCTTTGCAGCGAGAACAGATCACGCTCGGAAACCACGCCACACAGGCGCTGATCCTTGACCAGACAGACGTGGGCGATGTGCCGTTCGGTCATGGCAATCGCCGCGTCAAAGGCGCTGTGATCCGGCGACAGGAAGAACGGCGAACAGGTCATGTGGCGCTCGATGGTTTCGCTGAAATCACCGCTGCCATTGGCGACCACTTCGCGCAGATCACGCAGGGTGAAAATCCCCAGCGGCGCCTTGTGTTCATCCACCGCGACGATGCTGCCGACCTGTTGCTCGTGCATCAGCTTCACCGCTTCGCGCAGTGGCGTGTCCGGACTGCAGGTGACCGGATGGCGCATCGCTAATTCGCCGAGGCGGGTGTTGAGCGAATACTGGGTGCCGAGGGTTTCCACGGCTTTTTGCTGGACTTGCTGGTTGACCTGATCGAGCAGGCTGCTGACCCCGCGCAAAGCGAAATCGCGGAAGCTGTTGGACAGGGCGAACAGCTTGATGAACGCCGGTTTGTTCAGTTGCAGGCAGAAGGTGTCTTCGCTGGCCAGATGCTCAGTGCGGGTCGCCCGTTCGCCAATCAGCGCAGCCAACGGGAAGCATTCGCCGGTGGTGATCTCGAAGGTGGTTTCGGTGCCGGGCCGGGTGATGTGCTGGCGTTCGCCGACCACTCGGCCCTGTTTGACGATGTAGAAATATTCGACCGGCCCGTCGGCGGGCTTGATGATGCTTTCGCCCTGGCCATAGAAGCGCAGCTGACATTGTTCCACCAGAAAAGCCAGGTGGGCGTGTTCCATCTGATTGAAGGGCGGGAAGCGCTGGAGGAATTGCAGGGTGCCCTGAATGTTCTGCAACACCGCGGTTTTCCCTGCCTGGGTGAAGGCGTCCGCTTTACTCATAACCATTACCGCAGTCTTTTTTGAATTGTTGTTGTCGGATCGTTGCAGCCATGGTCGGCCCCTGCGCGCGGGGTGCCCATTGGACGTAAGTCTAGGTTTGAGCTGCCGCTCGGCACATTTGGGAAGTGCCCTACAAAAACAGTCGGAAATTCCTCCGCCAGCCACTTGGAAAAAAATCCGACGAAGTGCACATTGAAGCTCTGCTTAGCGATGTCTGACGACTGTGCCAGGTGACTGAATTGAAAACGTAGAGAATGCCATGTCCGACCACGATATTTTGAGCGACGCCGAGCGTGAAGCGCTCAGCGCAGTAATGCTCGAACCCGACTTGCCGCCGCAGCGTGTACTGATCGTCGATGACGACAAGGACGCGCGGGAGCTGTTGTCGGAGATACTCGCGTTGGATGGCATTCGTTGCATGACCGCGGCCAGCGGTGAAACCGCGCTGAAGATGCTCGACGAAAAACCTTCGATCGGGCTGGTGATCACTGATTTGCGTATGGGCAATGTCGGTGGGCTGGATTTGATTCGGCAGGTGCGTGAGTCGGAGCGGGCGGCGTTGCCGATCATCATTGTTTCGGGCGATGCCGATGTGAAAGACGCCATCGCCGCGATGCACCTGAGCGTGGTGGATTTTCTGCTCAAGCCGATTGATACGGCCAAGTTGCTGGGCCTGGTCAAACACGAATTGGGCATCGAGCCCTGACTCTCAAGCGACACCGCCCCCCCTGTGGGAGCGGGCTTGCTCGCGAATGCGTCCTTTCTGTCGAAATTAATGTTGAATGTGAGTCCGTCTTCGCGAGCAAGCCCGCTCCCACAATGGATCTCCAGTGGTCCGGAGATTTTTATCGGCCAACAAAAAAGCCCTGATCTCTCGACCAGGGCTTTTTCACAGCAGCGCAAACTTACAGGCCGTTGGCCTTCTTGAACTCGCGACGACGACGGTGCAACACCGGCTCGGTGTAGCCGTTCGGCTGTTTGGTGCCTTCGATCACCAGTTCGACCGCCGCCTGGAAGGCGATGTTGCTGTCGAAGTTCGGTGCCAGCGGACGGTACAGGGGGTCGTTGGCGTTTTGCCGGTCGACCACTGGCGCCATGCGCTTGAGGCTTTCCATCACTTGCGCTTCGGTGACGATACCGTGGCGCAGCCAGTTGGCGATGTGCTGGCTGGAGATGCGCAGCGTCGCACGGTCTTCCATCAGGCCGACGTCATTGATGTCCGGCACTTTCGAACAACCCACGCCCTGGTCGATCCAGCGCACCACGTAACCGAGAATGCCCTGGGCGTTGTTGTCCAGTTCGTTCTTGATCTGCTCCGGGGTCCAGCTCGGGTTGACCGCCAGCGGAATGGTCAGGATGTCGTCCACCGAAGCACGGGCACGCTTGGCCAGTTCGGCCTGACGGGCGAACACGTCGACCTTGTGGTAATGCAGCGCGTGCAGCGCAGCCGCAGTCGGCGACGGTACCCAGGCGGTGTTGGCGCCGGCCAGCGGGTGAGCGATTTTCTGTTCGAGCATCGCTGCCATCAGGTCGGGCATCGCCCACATGCCTTTACCGATTTGCGCACGACCTTGCAGGCCGGTGCTCAGACCGATATCGACGTTCCAGTTTTCGTAGGCGCCGATCCACTTTTCGGCCTTCATGTCGGCCTTGCGCACCATCGGGCCGGCTTCCATGGAGGTGTGGATTTCGTCGCCGGTACGGTCGAGGAAACCGGTGTTGATGAACACCACGCGCTCACTGGCCGCCTTGATGCAGGCCTTGAGGTTGACCGTGGTGCGGCGCTCCTCGTCCATGATCCCGACTTTCAGGGTGTTGCGCTTGAGGCCCAGCACATCTTCGATGCGACCGAACAACTCGTTGGTGAACGCCGCTTCTTCCGGGCCGTGCATCTTCGGTTTGACGATGTAGACCGAGCCGGTGCGAGTGTTCTTGCGCGAGGTGTTGCCGTTGAGGTTGTGCATCGCCGCCAGACAGGTCACCAAACCGTCGAGTATGCCTTCCGGCACTTCGTTGCCGTCCTTGTCCAGGATCGCGTCGATGGTCATCAGGTGACCGACGTTACGCACGAACAGCAGCGAGCGACCGTGCAGGGTCAGTTCACTGCCATCGACCTTGGTGTAGGTGCGATCCGGATTCATGGTGCGGGTGAAGGTCTGGCCGCCCTTGGCGACTTCTTCGGACAGGTCGCCCTTCATCAGGCCGAGCCAGTTGCGGTAGATCACCACTTTGTCGTCGGCATCGACGGCAGCCACGGAGTCTTCGCAGTCCATGATGGTGGTCAGTGCCGCTTCCATCAGGATGTCTTTGACGCCGGCGGCATCGGTCTGGCCGACCGGGGTGCTGGCGTCGATCTGGATTTCGAAATGCAGGCCGTGGTTCTTCAGCAGGATCGCGATCGGGGCATTGGCGTCGCCCTGAAAGCCGACCAACTGAGCATCGTCACGCAGGCCGGTGTTGCTGCCGCCCTTGAGGGAGACCAGCAGTTTGCCGTCAGCGATCTTGTAACCGGTGGAATCGACATGGGAGCCAGCGGCCAATGGCGCCGCTTCGTCGAGGAACGCACGGGCGAAGGCGATGACCTTGTCGCCACGCACCTTGTTGTAGCCTTTGCCTTTTTCTGCGCCACCGTCTTCGCTGATCGCGTCGGTGCCGTAGAGGGCGTCGTACAGCGAACCCCAGCGGGCGTTCGAGGCGTTGAGGGCGAAGCGGGCGTTCATCACCGGCACCACGAGTTGCGGGCCGGCGGTGCGGGCGATTTCATCATCGACGTTTTGCGTCGTTGCCTGGAAATCAGCCGCTTCTGGCAGCAGATAACCGATTTCTTGCAGGAAGGCTTTGTAAGCCACGGCGTCGTGCGCCTGGCCGGCATGTTCCTGGTGCCAGGCATCAAGGCGAGCCTGGAAGTCATCGCGTTTGGCGAGTAGGGCTTTGTTCTTCGGCGCCAGGTCATGAATGACCTTGTCGGCACCTTCCCAGAATTTTTCGGCGGTGAGGCCGGTACCGGGAATGGCTTCGTTGTTCACGAAGTCGAACAGGACTTTGGCGACCTGCAGGCCACCGACTTGAACGTGTTCAGTCATTGCTTGCCTCACTCTGCTCAGCTATTTCGCTTTTCAGCTCTTCAATTTTGACAATGAAGCCTCTGGCCATTTAAACCACAAACCTTCCGACCAGTACATGCCATTGCTGGCGGCTGGGCTGGGACCAATCAACGGCTTGGGGGCCTTGCTGACGGGGCTTTCAGGGTTGCGAACATGCCTTGGGCAGACATCGATCCAGCGTTATGTAGTGCGCGCCGAGGCATACTACATGATGCGTTGCGCTTGTGAAAATCAGACTAATAACGTCGTTCTGCGACCTCATGACGCATTGCGGTCACATCGCGGAACGGGATGTTCTCAAAAAACCATCGGATTGTTCCAGCTAAATATAAAAAGTTGTACACATAAATACTGTGTGGCTTCCATTCAGCTTCGATGAGCCCGCGTTTGTGGCGAGGGAGCTTGCTCCCGCTCGGGTGCGAAGCATCCGCGAAAGATATTACTGACTGAAGAGGGCGTCCTGCGGCCGCCAGCGGGAGCAAGCTCCCTCGCCACAAGTGTTGTTCACTTGAGCATGGCGGCTGAATGTCGGTGCTTGCCTATACTTGCCTTTCTATAACAAAAGTCATGACAAGAGGGCGGCGCCATGGACCATCTCGTACTCACTGTGTTTGCTCCGGACAAGCCCGGGCAGGTCGAGCGCATCGCCCAATGCATCGCCGAGCACGGCGGCAACTGG
Source organism: Pseudomonas sp. S3(2024) (assembly GCF_036861315.1). Taxonomy (NCBI): domain Bacteria; kingdom Pseudomonadati; phylum Pseudomonadota; class Gammaproteobacteria; order Pseudomonadales; family Pseudomonadaceae; genus Pseudomonas; species Pseudomonas sp. S3(2024). The sequence continues at coordinate 8,242 of NZ_JAZAQQ010000013.1, forward strand.
CTGGAAAGCCGCATGTCACGGATGGCCGGGCAGTTCGCCGGGATTCTGCGGGTGGGCGTGCCGGCGGAGGCTTACGACGAATTAGTCGATTCCTTACAAGCACTGTCGGTCCAAGGCATTCGCGTGCTGATCGCCGAGAGTGGCATCGAGCAGTCCTGCACCTGGAAACCGATCGCCATGGAGTTGGTGGGCAATGACCGCCCGGGCATCGTGCGCGACATCACCCGTTTGCTGAGTGAGCAGGGGGTGAACCTCGAGCGGCTGGTGACCGAAGTGCGCCCGGCACCGATGAGCAGCGAGCCGTTATTCCACGCCGAAGCGATTCTGGCGGTGCCGCTGACCCTGTCGCTGGATGTGCTGCAATCGCGCCTGGAAACCCTGGCCGATGATCTGATGGTCGAACTGGTGTTACGCACAGATCTTTAAGCGCCGTCGAGGTTATCCAGTTTTAACGTGCACCTGCCTGTGGATAACCTGTAGAGACCGGGCGCAACGCCACGTCTGCCGTGGCTTGCAGCATGCTGATCAAAAAACCGCCAGCATTCAGTGACTTGCGCACAAACGGCGGGGATCACGCTGTGGATAACCTTGGGAAGGAACGTTGCAGGCCACGAGAACCGTGGCCTGCGAAGCTTTGTGCGTTTTTTGATCAACTGCGCCGACGCAAACTGATCACCGCATCGACGCTGTAAACGGCCAGACCGGCCCAGATGAAGATGAACGCGATTAGCGTGCTCGACGACAAGTGCTCACCAAACAACAGCACCGCCTGCAGCAGCACCAGGGTTGGCGCGGTGTACTGGAGGAAACCGATGGTGGTGTAGGACAGATGACGGGTGGCAGCGTTGAAACACACCAGCGGGATGAGCGTCACAGGACCCGCCGCGACCAGCCACCAGGCTTGCGAGGTGGTCCAGAACTCCGGTTGTGCGCTGGTGGCGGTCTGGTTGAACAACAACCAGGCCACGGCAATTGGCACCAGCATCCAGGTTTCCACCACCAGCCCCGGCAAGGCCTTGACCGGCGCCTGTTTGCGGATCAAGCCGTAAAAGCCGAAGGTCAGCGCCAGCACCAGCGAGACCCACGGCAGACTGCCGACCTGCCACACCTGCTGCGCCACGCCAACGGCCGCCAGCCCCACCGCGATCCACTGCATGCGCCGCAGGCGTTCGCCGAGAATCAGCATCCCCAGCAGCACGTTGACCAGCGGGTTGATGTAGTAACCGAGGCTCGCTTCGAGCATGCGCCCGTTGTTCACCGACCATACGTAGGTCAGCCAGTTGGCCGCGATCAGGGTGCCGCTCAGGGCGAGGATCGCCAGACGCTTGGGGTTGTCGAGCAACTCGCGTAACCAGCCCGGATGCTTCCACACCATCAGCAACAGTGCGCCGAACAGCGCCGACCACAACACGCGGTGAATGATGATCTCGACAGCAGGGACTTCGGCGATGGCCTTGAAGTAGATCGGGAACAGGCCCCAGATGATGTAGGCACTCAGGCCCAGAATGTACCCGCGACGCGGGTTGGCGGCTTGCATGCAGAATCCTTGCTTAGGCAGCTGACAAAGCAGGGATTGTAAGGAGATTTGTCGACGAATGCCTGAGCTGATTGGTCAGAAAAGTGTGAACACAGAACCCTGTAGGAGTGAGCCTGCTCGCGATAGCGGTCTGACATTCAACATTTACGTCGACTGATAAAACGCTATCGCGAGCAGGCTCACTCCTACAGAGGCGGTGGTGGGTCAGAACAGTTTCAGGGGTTCTTCGTTAAGCGCCGACAACTGTTCACGCAGCGCCAGCACCTGATCGCCCCAATACCGTTCCGTACCAAACCACGGAAAGCTGTGCGGGAACGCCGGGTCGTCCCAGCGTCGTGCCAGCCAGGCGCTGTAGTGCATCAGGCGCAGGGCGCGCAGCGGTTCGATCAGCGCCAGTTCGCGGGGATCGAAGTCATGGAATTCGTTGTAGCCGTCCATCAGCTCCGACAGTTGGCCGAGGCATTCCTGACGGTCGCCGGCGAGCATCATCCAGATGTCCTGCACGGCCGGGCCCATGCGGCAGTCGTCGAGGTCGACAATGTGGAACATTTCATCGCGGCACATCATGTTGCCGGGGTGACAGTCTCCATGCATGCGGATGTTCTGGTGCGGCGTGGCGGCGTAGACGTCTTCGACCCGCTTGAGCAGGTCGCGGGCCACTGACTCGTAGGCCGGCAGCAGGCTCTTGGGGATGAAATTGCCTTCAAGCAACGTCGCCAGCGAGGCGTGGCCGAAGTTCTGTACGCCCAGTGCTTCACGGTGTTCGAACGGCTTGGTCGCGCCGACCGCATGAATCCGCCCGAGCAACTGGCCGAGACGATACAACTGATCGAGATTGCCCGGCTCCGGCGCACGGCCGCCGCGACGCGGAAACAGGGTGAAACGGAAACCGGCGTGTTCGTGCAGGGTCTGGCCGTTGTGGATCAGCGGCGCCACCACCGGGATTTCGACGTCGGCCAGTTCGAAGGTGAACTGGTGTTCTTCGAGAATGGCTTCGTTGGTCCAGCGTTGCGGACGGTAGAACTTGGCGATCAGCGGTTCGGAGTCTTCGATGCCGACCTGATAGACGCGGTTCTCGTAGCTGTTGAGCGCCAGAATGCGCGCATCACTGAGAAACCCGATGCTTTCGACGGCATCGAGTACGAGATCGGGTGTGAGGGTTTCAAACGGGTGGGCCATGCTGACTCCTGCGCGCAGCAGGCTGCCGCGTCCGGCCCAGCATGGTAGCGCAGATGGCAGCGGGGGAGTTGGTTGGTGTCTGTGCTGACGCCATCGCGAGCAGGCTCACTCCTACAGTTGGAACGCATTTCCTTGTAGGAGTGAGCCTGCTCGCGATGAGGGCCAATCAGGCGCCGACGATCCCGCCATCCTCACGGGTAATCGCCATCACCGAAGAGCGTGGCTTGCCATTGGGCAGATGCTCGGGGAAGGTCGAACCACCGTTTTCGCCTGGATGTTGAATCCCGACAAACAGGGTTTTCTGATCCGGCGAAAAACTGATCCCGGTCACTTCACAGCCAATCGGCCCGACCATGAAGCGACGAATCTCGCCGGTCTTCGGATCGGCACAGAGCATCTGGTTGTTGCCCATCCCGGCAAAGTCCCCGGCGTTGCTCGAATCGCCATCTGTGAGAATCCACAAGCGCCCGGCCTTGTCGAAGCCCAAACCGTCCGGGCTGTTGAACATGTTCTGCGGGGTGATGTTCGACGAGCCGCCCTTCGGCGTGCCGGCGTGTACACCCGGGTTGCCGGCGACCACAAAGAGATCCCAGGCAAACGTCTTCGACGCGTGATCGTCGCGGTCGGTGCGCCAGCGCAGGATTTGCCCGTAGACGTTCTTCTCGCGCGGGTTCGGCCCGCCGACCGGCTGCCCGTCTTCGCCGCGCTTGGCGTTGTTGGTCAGGGTGCAATAAACCTGGCCGTCCTTCGGGCTGACCACGATCCATTCGGGGCGGTCCATGCGCGTGGCGCCGACCACACTGGCGGCGAGGCGGGCGTGGATCAGCACTTCGGCCTGATCGGCGAAACCGCTGCTGGCGTCGATGCCGTTCTTGCCGTGAGTCAGTTCGATCCACTGGCCCTGGCCTTTCGGGTGATCCGGGTTGCCGTCACCGGCGTCGAACTTCGCCACGTAAAGGGTGCCGTGGTCGAGGATGTCGCGGTTGGCTTTCGCATTGCGATGGTTGATGCGGTCGCGACTGACAAACTTGTAGATGAACTCGCCACGCTCGTCGTCGCCCATGTAAACCACGGCGCGACCGTCATCGGTCTCGGCCAGTGCGGCGTTTTCGTGCTTGAAGCGGCCGAGGGCGGTGCGCTTGACCGGGGTCGATTGCGGATCGAACGGATCGATCTCGACCACCCAGCCGTGACGGTTGAGTTCGTTGGGATTTTTGGCCATGTCGAAACGCGGGTCGAACGGGTGCCAGTTGATCTCACGGCTGGCGGCTGACACGCCGTAGCGCTTCTGCGCCGGGTCGAACTGCTGCTGAGCGTTGCTGCTGCCGAAACAGTCGGTGAAGTTCTCTTCACAGGTCAGGTAGGTGCCCCACGGCGTCTTGCCGTTGGCGCAGTTCTGAAAGGTGCCGAGGACTTTTTTGCCGTGCTTGTCGGCGGCCGTCTTCATCAGCTCATGACCAGCCGCCGGGCCACTGATGCGCAGCGGCGAGTTGCCGTGGATGCGGCGGTTGTAGCGCGAGCCCTGGACGAACTGCCATTGGCCGTTCCTGCGCTGCACTTCGATCACCGACACACCTTCACAGGCCAGCGCCTTGCGCACGTCTTCGGCCGACTGCGGCATGCCGCCGTGCGGGTAGAGGTAGCGATAATTGGTGTATTCGTTGTTGATCGCCATCAACGCACGGTTTCGGTCGTCGGGGAATTCGAACAGGCTCATGCCGTCGTTGTTGTCGCCGAATTGCACTTCCTGGGCGGCGGCGGTGCCATTGCCGCTCGGGTCGAACGCCGGGCCGTTCTTGTGCAATGGCTGACCCCAACTGATCAGCACCGATGATTTGTAGCCCTTGGGCAGGCTGATGACGTCGGTGGTCGCGGCGGGAATGCTCTCGAAACCGAGCAGGCGGCTGTTGCCGGCGCTGATGCCGGTGGCCAGCGCGCTGCGGCTCAGCAGGTTGCCGCCGAGGAACATGACGGCGCCGCACAGTGCCCCGGCGCTGATGAAACCGCGACGGCTGAGGCCGACCATTTTTTCCAGATCAGTCGATTGGTTTTCTTCTAATAGGCTCACATCAGGCTCCCTGCTTGGTTTTGGCAGCCACCTTAATGAGCGTCGATTACGCTTTCGTTGCAGCGCCTGATTACAGCGGCGTGCCGATCAGCACATTGGACGGCGAGAACTGCACCTGCACCGGGTGCTCGACACTCAGCCCGCGGGTGCGAAGTTGCAGCGGCTCCGCCAGAGCGCAGAGCGTCTGGCCGTTGGGCAGGGCGATGCGCACTTCGCTGGGGCCGTCCTCGGCATCGAGAATGGCTTCGATGGTGCCGCTCAGAAGATTGTGTCCAGATGTTGCAACTTGCTCCGGGGGCAGTAGTTCAAGCCAGCCAGCCTTGATCAAGGCCACCACTTCAGTGCCCGGTTGCAGTTCCAGGTGCACGGTGCTGTCGTGGGTGATCTGCGCGTTGATCCACAGGCCTTCGGCCAGTTCGAGGCGAATCAGGTCGTTGCGGCCCTGACCCTCGATGGCCACGACTTTGCCGTGCAGCTGGTTGCGCGCGCTGGTTCTGAGCATCAATCGCCCGAGCAGATCCAGATCGCTGGCGTCCTCAGCGGCCTCCAGCACCTGTGCCTGTAAAGCTTGCAGCTTTTGATACAGACGCAACACCCGTTCGCCTTCGCTGGACAATCTGGCGCCGCCGCCGCCCTTGCCGCCGACCGCACGTTCCACCAGCGGTTTCTGCGCCAGGTTGTTCAGCTCATCGATCGCATCCCAAGCGGCCTTGTAACTCAGCCCGGCGCTTTTTGCGGCGCGGGTGATCGAGCCCTGTTCGGCAATGTGTTGCAGCAGGGCGATGCGCTGCGGACGGCGGACGATGTGCTGGGAGAGCAGGGTGGGCAGGGACATGGATGGGTGCTTTTTCACGGTGGCGGTGGAGAGTGAAGTTGGCGGCTTGCGACGCATCAGTCAAGCCAAACACAGTGCTCTTGTAGGAGTGAGCCTGCTCGCGATGGCGGTGGAACAGTCAGCATCAATGTTGGCAGTAATTGCGCTATCGCGAGCAGGCTCACTCCTACAAGGGATTGTGTCGGTTTCAGTTTCCGGGTTTTGGCGTGCGGGCCAGACAATAGACGTCGACTCTTGCAGCGCCCGCATCCCGCAGCAGTCGCGCCAGTGCCTGGGCCGTGGCGCCGGTGGTCAGCACGTCATCAATCAACGCGAAGTGCCGACCTTTCACCTTTGCGTCAGGGGCCAGGGCGAAGGCGTAACGCAAATTGCGCTTGCGCGCCTTGGCGTCGAGATCCTGCTGGGCGCTGGTGTCGTGGATCCGCCGCAGAGCATGTTCCTCAAAAGGCAGATCCAGCTGTTGGCTCAACCATCGGCCCAGCATCGCCGCTTGATTGAACCCGCGTTGACGCAGACGTTTGCTCGCCAGTGGCACCGGCAGCAACACGTCGGGTCGTGGCAATCCCTCATCGAAGCGATGTTGCAGGTACTGTCCGGCAACATCGGCGAGCAAGTGGCCAAACGGCCATTTCGCGTTGTGTTTAAAACGCGTAATCAAACTGTCCACCGGGAAGTCATAGCGCCACGGCACGACTACCTGTTCGAACGCCGGCGGCTCTAGCAGGCATCCGCCGCAGGTCAGGCCAGCGCTGGGCAGCGGCAAGGCGCAGGTCTGGCAATGGTCGCCGAGCCAGGGCAGATCGGTTTCGCAGGCGACGCAGATTGGCACTTCTGCTTCTGCGGGTTCATCGCACAACAAACAGCTTTGTACGTTTTTTAAACAGATGTAAACCTGTGCTTCGTCTCGTGGTTGACAGTGCATGACTCTTCCTTAAATATGCCGAACATCCGTGTCGCGCCTGTGGGTATTCCGTTCCCACAGCCGCCAGCCAAGCATAACCAAGGAACTGCCCATGAGCGCCAGCACCTCTGCCACCCTGCGTCACGACTGGTCTTTAGCCGAAGTCAAAGCGCTCTTCGTACAGCCATTCAACGACTTGCTGTTCCAGGCGCAGACGGTGCACCGTGCACATTTCAACGCCAATCGCGTGCAGGTTTCCACGCTGCTGTCGATCAAGACCGGTGCCTGCCCGGAAGACTGCAAGTACTGCCCACAGTCCGGTCACTACAACACCGGCCTGGAAAAAGAAAAGCTGATGGAAGTGCAGAAAGTCCTCGAAGAGGCTGCCCGCGCCAAGGCCATCGGCTCGACCCGTTTCTGCATGGGGGCCGCGTGGAAGCACCCGTCGGCCAAAGACATGCCGTATGTGCTGAAGATGGTCGAAGGCGTGAAAGCCATGGGTCTGGAAACCTGCATGACTCTCGGTCGTCTCGATCAGGAACAAACCGAAGCGCTGGCCAAGGCTGGCCTCGATTACTACAACCACAACCTCGACACCTCGCCTGAGTTCTACGGCAGCATCATCACCACCCGCACCTACAGCGAACGCTTGCAGACGCTGGCCTACGTGCGTGAGTCGGGGATGAAGATCTGCTCCGGCGGCATTCTCGGCATGGGCGAGTCGCTGGACGACCGCGCCAACCTGCTGATCCAGTTGGCCAACCTGCCGGAGCATCCGGAATCGGTGCCGATCAACATGCTGGTGAAAGTCGCCGGCACGCCGCTGGAAAACGCCGATGACGTCGATCCGTTCGACTTCATCCGCATGCTCGCCGTGGCGCGCATCCTCATGCCGCAATCCCATGTGCGCCTGTCCGCCGGCCGCGAAGCGATGAACGAGCAGATGCAGGCGTTGGCGTTCTTCGCCGGTGCCAACTCGATTTTCTACGGCGACAAACTGCTGACCACCGCCAACCCGCAGGCCGACAAGGACATGCAACTGTTCGCGCGCCTGGGCATTCAGCCTGAAGCGCGCGAAGAGCATGCCGATGAAGTGCATCAGGCCGCGATCGAGCAGGCGCTGGTGGAGCAGAAGAGCAGCGAGCAGTTCTATAACGCGGCGGTCTAAACCTGCGCGGATTTCTCTGAAGGAATGCAAAACCCCTGTGGGAGCGGGCTTGCTCGCGAAAGCGTCAGTGCAGTCGACATTACCGTTGAATGTCAGACCGCCTTCGCGAGCAAGCCCGCTCCCACAGGGAATCTGTGTCACTTGAAAGTCGAGGCCTGCATGTCTTTCGATCTCGCCGCACGCCTTGCTGCCCGCCGTGCCGAAAATCTCTACCGCCAGCGTCCGTTGCTCGAGTCCCCGCAAGGGCCTGAAGTGGTGGTCGACGGCCAGCCGTTGCTGGCGTTCTGCAACAACGACTATCTCGGACTGGCCAATCACCCGCAGGTGATCGAAGCCTGGCGCGCCGGTGCCGAGCGCTGGGGCGTCGGTGGCGGAGCGTCGCATCTGGTGATCGGCCACAGCGGCGCGCATCACGCACTGGAAGAAGCACTGGCTGACCTCACCGGCCGGCCGCGTGCGTTGCTGTTCACCACTGGCTACATGGCCAACCTCGGTGCGGTCACGGCACTGGTCGGGCAGGGCGATACGGTGCTGGAAGATCGCCTTAACCACGCGTCGTTGCTCGATGCTGGTCTGTTGTCCGGCGCGCGTTTCAATCGTTATCTGCACAATGACACCGACAGCCTGGCCAAGCGCCTGGAGAAAGCCACCGGCAACACGCTGGTGGTCACCGACGGCGTGTTCAGCATGGACGGCGATCTCGCCGATCTGCCAGCGCTGGCACGCGAGGCCAAGGCCAAAGGCGCGTGGCTGATGGTTGATGATGCCCATGGCTTCGGCCCGCTCGGTGCCAATGGCGGCGGGATCGTCGAGCATTTCGGCTTGAGTCAGGACGATGTGCCGGTGCTGGTCGGCACCCTCGGCAAGGCGTTCGGCACCGCCGGTGCGTTTGTCGCCGGCAGTGAAGAGCTGATCGAAAGCCTGATCCAGTTCGCCCGGCCCTACATCTACACCACCAGCCAGCCACCGGCGTTGGCCTGTGCGACGCTGAAAAGTCTGGAATTACTGCGCAGCGAGCATTGGCGACGTGAGCACCTTAACCTGCTGATCCGCCAATTTCGTCGAGGGGCCGAGCAGATCGGTCTGCAGCTGATGGACAGCTTCACCCCGATCCAGCCGATCCTGATCGGCGACGCCGGTCGCGCCGTGCGCCTGTCGCAGATGCTGCGCGAACGCGGCTTGATGGTCACGGCAATCCGTCCGCCTACCGTCCCGGCAGGAAGTGCACGCCTGCGCGTGACCCTGACCGCCGCTCACAGCGAAGCGCAGGTGCAGCTATTGTTAGAAGGACTGGCCGATTGCTTTGCCCAACTGCCGCCGGAGCCAAGCCATGCGTGATCGCCTGATTCTGCTGCCCGGCTGGGGCCTCGGTGTTTCGCCGCTGGAGCCTCTGGCCGCCGCTTTGCAAGGGCTTGACGAGCATCTGCATGTCGAGATCGAGCCGTTGCCGCAGCTCGATTCCAGCGACTTGCGGGACTGGCTCGACGAACTCGATGAACGTATTCCTCAGGACGTTTGGCTGGGCGGTTGGTCGCTGGGCGGCATGCTTGCCTCTGAACTGGCAGCACGGCGCGGCGAGCGTTGCTGCGGGCTGCTGACGCTGGCGAGCAATCCTTCATTTGTCGCCCATGAGCATTGGCCGAGTGCGATGCCGGGCGAGACGTTCGATGCATTTCTCGCCAGCTGCCAGACCGACCCGCGGATGACCCTCAAACGGTTCTCGTTGTTGTGTGCCCAAGGCGCGCAAGACCCGCGCGGCATGTCGCGGCTGCTGCTCGGCGGTGCGCCGAATGCGGCGGCCGAGATCTTGATGGCCGGGCTGGAATTGCTCGCACAGCTGGATACCCGGGAAGCGTTGCAGGCGTTTCGCGGCCCGCAATTGCACCTGTTCGCCGGGCAGGACGGCCTGGTGCCTGCGGAAGCGGCGGGGGCGTTGTTTGCGCTGTTGCCGGATATCGAAATTGGTCTGATCGAACAGGCCAGTCATGCATTTCTTCTGGAAGACCCCCATGGCGTGGCGGGTGCGATCCAGGCTTTTCTACACGAGTGCGGTGATGACTGATTTGTCTCTTGTTGCGCTGCCTGGCGGCTTGCCTGACAAGCGCCAGGTCGCGGCCTCTTTCTCCCGTGCGGCGGCCAGCTACGACAGCGTTGCCGAGTTGCAGCGCGACGTCGGTTCACAGTTGCTGCAGCGTTTGCCGGCAAGTTTTCTGCCGTCAACCTGGCTGGATCTGGGCTGCGGCACCGGCTATTTCACTCGCGCATTGGCCGAGCGATATGTCGAAGGTCAGGGGCTGGCGCTGGATATCGCCGAGGGCATGCTCAATCACGCACGACCATTGGGCGGCGCGCAGCACTTCATCGCGGGTGATGCGGAACGTCTGCCGTTGCAGGATTCAACCTGTGAGCTGATCTTTTCCAGCCTTGCGGTGCAGTGGTGTGCGGACTTCGAATCGGTGCTCAGTGAGGCTTTTCGCGTACTGAAACCCGGTGGGATTTTTGCGTTTGCTAGTCTTTGTGTAGGGACGTTGTACGAGTTGCGCGACAGCTGGCGGCAGGTCGATGGTCTGGTGCACGTCAACCGCTTCCGCGAATTCGCCCGGTATGAGCAGTTGTGTGCCGAAAGTGGCTTGCGTACGGTGAGTCTGCAGAATCAGGCGCATGTGTTGCACTACCCGGATGTGCGCAGCCTGACTCACGAACTCAAGGCACTCGGCGCGCACAATCTGAACCCCGGTCGGCCGGGTGGCTTGACCGGACGCGCGCGGATTCTCGGTCTGGTCGAGGCTTACGAGCAGTTCCGTCAGGCACAGGGATTGCCGGCGACTTACCAGGTGGTCTACGCCGTGTTGGAGAAACCCTTATGAGCGCAGCCTATTTCATCACCGGGACTGACACCGATGTCGGCAAGACCACCGTGGCTGCCGGGTTGCTGCATGCTGCGCGCTCGGCAGGGCTGAGTACGGCGGCGGGAAAACCGGTTGCCTCGGGCTGCGAGGTCACCCCCAAGGGGTTGCGCAATGCCGATGCGCTGGCGTTGCTCGCCGAGTGTTCGGTGCCGCTGACTTATCAACAGGTCAATCCGGTGGCATTCGAGCCGGCCATCGCGCCGCATCTGGCAGCGCGTGAGGCCGGCGTCTCGCTGACTGTGCAATCGTTGCTGGCGCCGATGCGCGAAATTCTGGCGCTGAATGCCGATTTCACCTTGATCGAAGGGGCGGGTGGCTGGCGGGTGCCGTTGGCCGATCAGGACAATCTGTCGGATCTGGCCATCGCGTTGAAGCTGCCGGTGATTCTGGTGGTGGGTGTGCGCCTGGGCTGCATCAGTCATGCCTTGCTGACGGCCGAGGCGATTGCCCGCGATGGCCTGCAGCTGGCCGGTTGGGTGGCCAATATCATCGATCCGAAAACCTCGCGTCTGGAAGAGAATCTGGCGACGCTGGCCGAGCGGATTCCCGCGCCGTGTCTGGGGCGGGTACCGAAACTGAAGTCGCTTAGCGCCGAGGCGGTGGCTGATCATCTGCAACTCGATCTGCTGGATTAATGTTTTTGGCTATGACAAGGCACTGTGCCATCAGTATTTTTGACGGGTGTTTTTCTGGCGCCTCTGCTTCAATGGCAACCATTGATCCTTCCCAAGGATGAGAGCTCCCATGGAAATCTCCGGTAACACAGCTTTTTATGCGGGTTTGAGCACGATTCAGACCGGTCAGAACCGTGTCGATCAGGCGGCCAGCCAGATCGCCAACAACACCATCGAGCGTTCGGTCACCAGCCAGTCTTCCGAAGCGCAGGTCGATCGTCTGCGCGGTATCGACCGCAGTCAGCAAATGGATCCGGGCAGCGCCATGGCCGAAATGGCCCAGGGCAAGTTTCAGGTAGAGCTGGGCACCAAGGTCGCCAAGGCTTCCGATGAAATGCTCGGTACGATCATCGATACGTTTGCCTGACTTTTCGCGCCTCCTGCCTGCCGAACGCCGCGTCTTGTCGCGGCGTTTTTCGTTGTAAGTCCTTCTCTCTCAACTAATCTTTTTTCATTGCCCGTGACGCTTTGCAGTTCATGGCGGTTTGCCGTGTCCGGCATTTGAAAAAAGTCATGACGAACGGCAAAAGATCGACGCTTGACAAGATTTCGGCGTAAACGTATGTTTCAAACAACTGTTTGACCGTCACAACAAATCAACGCGGTCGTTCATTCCCGGTTACATCAGCAGAGGTTTATCGCTATGCCTGACTACAAGGCCCCCTTGCGTGATATTCGCTTCGTTCGTGACGAACTGCTCGGCTACGAAGCGCACTATCAGAGCCTTCCAGCTTGCTCCGAAGCAACGCCGGACATGGTTGACGCCATTCTTGAAGAAGGCGCCAAGTTTTGTGAGCAGGTACTGGCACCGCTGAACCGCGTGGGCGACCTTGAAGGCTGCACCTGGAGCGAGTCCGGTGTGAAAACCCCGACTGGCTTTAAAGAGGCCTACAAGCAATTCGTCGAAGGCGGCTGGCCAAGTCTGGCGCACGACGTCGAGCACGGCGGTCAAGGCCTTCCAGAGTCGCTGGGTCTGGCTGTGAGCGAAATGGTCGGTGAAGCCAACTGGTCGTGGGGCATGTACCCAGGCTTGTCGCACGGCGCGATGAACACCATCTCCGAGCACGGTACCCCTGAGCAGCAAGAAGCCTATTTGACCAAACTGGTTTCCGGCGAATGGACCGGCACCATGTGCCTGACCGAACCGCACTGCGGCACCGACCTGGGCATGCTGCGCACCAAGGCCGAGCCTCAGGCTGATGGCTCCTACAAGGTTTCCGGGACCAAGATCTTCATCTCGGCCGGTGAACACGACATGGCCGACAACATCGTCCACATCGTACTGGCCCGCCTGCCGGACGCTCCGGCTGGCACCAAAGGCATTTCCCTGTTCATCGTTCCAAAATTCCTGCCGAACGCCGATGGCACCCTCGGTGCGCGCAACGCAGTGAGCTGCGGTTCGCTGGAACACAAGATGGGCATCCACGGCAACGCCACTTGCGTGATGAACTTCGACGGTGCCACCGGTTTCCTGATCGGCCCGGCGAACAAAGGCCTGAACTGCATGTTCACCTTCATGAACACCGCACGTCTGGGTACCGCGCTGCAAGGTCTGGCCCACGCAGAGATCGGCTTCCAGGGTGGCCTGAAATACGCTCGCGATCGTCTGCAAATGCGCTCCCTGACTGGCCCTAAAGCGCCGGACAAGGCCGCTGACCCGATCATCGTGCACCCTGACGTACGTCGCATGCTGCTGACCATGAAGGCCTTCGCCGAAGGCAACCGTGCGATGGTGTACTTCACCGCCAAACAGGTCGACATCGTCAAATACGGCGTCGACGAAGAAGAGAAGAAGAAGGCCGACGCACTGCTGGCGTTCATGACGCCGATCGCCAAGGCGTTCATGACCGAAGTCGGTTTCGAAGCCGCCAACCACGGCGTGCAGATCTACGGTGGCCACGGCTTCATCGCCGAGTGGGGCATGGAGCAGAACGTTCGCGACAGCCGCATTTCGATGCTGTACGAAGGCACCACCGGTATCCAGGCACTCGACCTGCTGGGCCGTAAAGTGCTGATGACTCAAGGCGAGGCTCTGAAAGGCTTCACCAAGATCGTCCACAAGTTCTGCCAGAACAACGAAGGCAACGAAGCCGTCAAAGAGTTCGTTGCACCGCTGGCTGCACTGAACAAGGAATGGGGCGAGCTGACCATGAAGGTCGGTATGGCTGCCATGAAAGATCGCGAAGAAGTCGGCGCGGCCTCCGTGGACTACCTGATGTACTCCGGTTACGCCTGCCTGGCCTACTTCTGGGCCGACATGGCACGTCTGGCCGCCGAGAAGCTGGCAGAAGGCACCGGCGACGCCGCGTTCTACACCGCCAAGCTGCAAACCGCGCGCTTCTACTTCCAGCGAATCCTGCCACGTACCCGTACCCACGTGGCCACCATGCTGTCGGGCGCCAACAACCTGATGGACATGAAAGAAGAAGACTTCGCCCTGGGCTACTAAGCCTCAACGCGGTCTGACGAAAACCGCTGCTCCCTCGGGGGCAGCGGTTTTTTTGTTTCCGAATCGCTCAGAAACCCGGGTTTTCTGCCGTTAAAGAGACTGCGTGTGATCTGGATCACATTGTGTGTGCTTAACTGGCCACATTGCAGGCACAATGACATCTCTTTGATATGACGGGTCGGAGCTTTACCCTTGCCGCGTTCTTCCGCTGTACGTTTCAGCCATTTCCTACCTTCACTGCTGTTGTTGCTCGCGGGGTTGGCGGCTGCGTACGTCAAAGACCTCAACGTGTTCTTCACTTCGCTGTTCAACGTGTTGCCGACCCTGGTTCTGCTGTTGGGCGGCGCTTACTGTGCGGTTTACCGACGTCAGCGCGAGCTGTTTCTGATGCTCACGGTGTACATCGCCTACTTCTTGCTCGACACCCAGACCGACTATTACCGCGACAATGGCAAGGTGCGCGAAGACGCCGCCGTGGTGTTTCACCTGGTCTGTCTGCTGTTGCCGTTGCTGTTCGGGCTGTTCGCGGCGTGGCAGGAACGTACCCATCTGTTTCAGGACATGGTCGCGCGCTTCGCCGTGTTGCTGGCCTTTGGCAGTGTTGCTCTGGGGCTTGAACAAAGTTATCCGCAGGCGCTGCTGATGTGGCTCTCGGAAATCCGCTGGCCGGCGCTGCACGGCGCCTGGATGAGCCTGATCCAGATGTCCTATCCGGTATTCCTCTCGGCATTCCTGTTGCTGGCCTGGCAATACTGGCGCAATCCGCGTCCACTGCACGCGGCGCAGCTGGTCGGGTTGCTCGGGGTGTTCTGGATGCTGCCGAAAACTTTCATCCTGCCGTTCACCCTGAACATCATGTGCAGTCAGGTGATGCTGATGATTGCCGCTGCCGTGGCGCATGAGGCCTATCAAATGGCCTTCCGCGATGAACTCACCGGTCTGCCGGGGCGTCGTGCGCTCAATGAACGGATGCAGCGCCTGGGGCGCAACTATGTGCTGGCGATGAGCGACGTCGATCACTTCAAGAAATTCAACGACACCCACGGTCACGACGTCGGTGACCAAGTGCTACGGCTGGTCGCCAGCAAGCTGTCGAAAATCAGCGGTGGCGGTAGGGCATATCGCTATGGAGGTGAGGAATTCGCCTTGGTGTTTGCGGGCAAAACCCTCGAGGAGTGCATGCCGCACCTGGAGGTGATTCGCGAGTCGATTGCCTCCTACAACATCCAGTTGCGCAATCAGGAGAGCCGTCCGCAGGACGATCAGCAAGGTCGTCAGCGTCGTAGCGGCAGCGGTGCTTCCAGTGTCTCGGTCACGGTCAGTATCGGCGTCGCCGAGCGCGTCGAGCAACGGACGCCGGAAGAAGTCCTCAAGTCCGCCGACCAAGCGTTATACAGTGCCAAGGGCGCCGGGCGTAACTGCGTCATGGCGTTCGGACAGAACCGTCGCGGCGCGGTGCGAATGGACAGCGCCGCTGGCTGACTCAAGCCACACGTCATCACTCAAAAGCCCGCTGATTGCGGGCTTTGTTTTATCTCTGAATGCTGGTGACCAAAAATAACAAATCAGTCACCGGTTGACCCTATGTGTCGCAAAAGTTGTTGAGGTACACTCGGCCTCAACGAAAACACTCTTCCACGAATCACCTGTTTAGATCTTGCGAGGTTTGCCATGGCTGACTACAAAGCGCCGCTGCGCGATATGCGCTTCGTCCTCAATGAAGTATTCGAAGTCGCCAAACTCTGGGCTGAACTGCCGGCCTTGGCCGAGACTGTCGATGCGGAAACCGTAGAAGCCATTCTCGAAGAAGCCGGCAAGGTCACCAGCAAAAGCATTGCGCCACTGAGCCGTGCGGCCGACGAAGAAGGCTGCCACTGGAAGGACGGCGCCGTCAGCACCCCGGCCGGTTTCCCACAGGCCTATCAGACTTACGCTGAAGGCGGCTGGGTCGGTGTCGGTGGCGATCCGGCCTACGGCGGCATGGGCATGCCCAAGGCTGTCTCGGCGCAGGTCGAAGAGATGGTCAACTCCGCCAGTCTGTCGTTCGGCCTGTACCCGATGCTGACCGCCGGCGCCTGCCTGTCGATCAACGCCCACGCCAGCGAAGAGCTGAAGGCCGCGTACCTGCCGAACATGTACGCCGGCATCTGGGCCGGTTCCATGTGCCTGACCGAGCCGCACGCCGGCACCGACCTGGGCATCATCCGCACCAAGGCCGAACCGCAGGCCGACGGTTCCTACAAGGTCAGCGGCACCAAGATCTTCATCACCGGCGGTGAGCACGACCTGACCGAGAACATCATCCACCTGGTGCTGGCGAAACTGCCGGACGCACCTGCTGGCCCGAAAGGCATCTCGCTGTTCCTGGTGCCGAAGTTCATGGTCAATGCTGATGGCAGCCTGGGCGCGCGCAACCCGGCGAACTGCGGTTCGATCGAACACAAGATGGGCATCCAGGCGTCCGCGACCTGCGTGATGAACTTCGATGAAGCTGTGGGCTATCTGGTCGGCGAGCCGAACAAGGGCCTGGCGGCGATGTTCACCATGATGAACTACGAGCGTCTGGGCGTCGGTATTCAAGGTCTGGCCAGCGGTGAGCGTTCCTATCAGAACGCCGTCGAATATGCGCGCGATCGTCTGCAGAGCCGTTCGCCGACCGGCGCGCAGAACAAGGACAAGGTTGCCGACCCGATCATCGTTCACCCGGACGTGCGTCGCATGCTGCTGACCATGAAAGCCTCGAACGAGGGCGGTCGCGCCTTCTCCACTTACGTGGCGATGCAACTCGACACCGCCAAGTTCAGCGAAGACGCGACCACCCGCAAGCGCGCAGAAGATCTGGTCGCGCTGTTGACTCCGGTGGCCAAGGCATTCCTCACCGACCTGGGCCTGGAAACCACCGTGCACGGCCAGCAGATTTTCGGCGGCCACGGCTACATCCGCGAGTGGGGTCAGGAGCAACTGGTGCGTGACGTGCGCATCACCCAGATTTACGAAGGCACCAACGGCATTCAGGCGCTGGACCTGGTCGGGCGCAAGATCGTCGGCAGCGGTGGCGCGTTCTACAAGCTGTTCGCTGACGAGATCCGCCACTTCACCGCGACCGCCAGCGCTGACCTCGGTGAATTCACCAAGCCGCTGAACGATGCCGTCAGCACCCTCGACGAGCTGACGGCGTGGCTGCTGGATCGGGCGAAAACCAATCCGAACGAAATCGGCGCGGCCTCGGTCGAATATCTGCAAGCGTTCGGCTACACCGCTTATGCCTACATGTGGGCACTGATGGCGAAAGCCGCGCTAGGCAAAGAAGCCCAGGAGGATTTCTACGCCAGCAAGCTGGGTACCGCACGCTTCTATTTCGCCCGTCTGCTGCCGCGTATCCACTCGCTGAGCGCATCGGTGAAGGCTGGCAGCGAGTCGCTGTTCCTGCTGAATGCTGAGCAGTTCTGATGATGTAACGTCATGTAAGCATTCTCTTACATGACGTGCTGCTGTTCTCCCATATGCGTAGATTGGATCCACAGCTAATCTACAACTCATGGACGTCGCGCAGGAAGCGCAAAGCAACAACACGGACACGTAGGATTCTGCCAGGGTGGCGGAGTGAAATGGATGTCAGGGAAACAGTCTGCAAAGCCCCGCTTCGGCGGGGTTTTCTTTTGCCTGCAGAAAAGTTTTCAGGCCAGCGGATCCAGTGGCGGCGCGGCTTTTAGCGGTTTGTCTTCACGCTGAATCACTTCTTCCAGCAATGTGCGCAGTAACGCCAAAGACGCCTGCTGGCGTTGCACATCGCGGCACACCAGCCCAACCTTCAGCGGCACCCGTGGTTCGCTCAACGGCTTCCACAACAGATCCTCATCGTCGTATTCCTTCTGTGAACGCCCGGGCAGCACCGTCGCCAGTTTGGTGTGCGGCAGACTGTCGAGAATCCCCAGCATATTGTTCAGCTCGGCCTGCACTTGCGGGCGCCGACCCAGGCTGGTCAGTTGCGCCTGCCAGATCTGCCGGATCTGAAACTCTTCGCCCAGCAGCAACATCGGCAATTCCGCTGCCTGCCGCATCGAGACCTTCTTGAATTCACGCAGCGGGTGATCCGCCGGGATGACCAGCGTCAGCTCATCTTCATACAACATCACGCCATGCAGCCCCGGTTGGCGCGGCGGCAGGTAGCTGATGCCGATGTCCAGTGAGCCGTTGAGCAAACGGCGCTCGATCTCCAGCCCCGTCAGTTCATAGATCTGCACCACAAGATGCGGCTGCGCCTTGCGCACCCGTTCGAGCATTTGCGGCACAAGGCTGGTGTGCACGGTTTGCAGTACGCCGATCGCCAGCGTGCGCAAGGCCTGCCCCTTGAAGTTGCCCAGCGCTTCCCGCGCCCGCTGCAAACCGTCGAGCAGCGGCAGGGCGTGGTTGTACAGCGTGTGCGCGGCAAGGGTTGGCAACAGGCGTTTGCTGCTGCGTTCGAACAGCGTGACGTCGAGGTTCTGTTCGAGCTGGCGAATCTGCTGCGACAGCGCCGGTTGCGAAATCGACAGGCGTTCGGCGGCCCGGCCGACATGACCCTCTTCGTAGACCGCGACGAAATAACGCAGTTGTTTGAAATCCATAAGTAATGCTTATCGAAAATGCTGGTAAATCGAAATGGCCCGAAGCCGTCAGTGAGCCTAGTCTAACCGCAATCACAAGGCTTACAGGGCCAGAGAGCGCGATGAATAGCGTTTGCTTCGACAGTGTTTGCATAGGCGGTTCAAAAAACCTCAAGCGAGGTTTTTTGCAATGAATCTGTTCAGTCTGCGGCGTCAGGCGCCGAGTCTCGATGACCTCGCTTTCGAGGCCGGTCCACCCCAGGCAGGCGATAGCCTGAATGCCGAGCGACTGATGCCCAGCGTCGAGCGACCGGCGCAGGTCTTCGTGCGTGGCCAGGGATCCTGGTTGTGGGACAGCAACGACCGCGCTTATCTCGACTTCTCCCAGGCCGGCGGCGCCAACAGCCTCGGCCACAGCCCTTCGGCGCTGGTCAAAGCCATCGCCAGTCAGGCCCAGGCGTTGATCAATCCCGGTTTCAATCTGCACAACCGCGGCATGCTCAGCCTTGCCGAGCGCCTGTGCGCCAGCACCTCCAGCGATCAGGCTTACCTGCTCAACAGCGGCAGCGAGGCCTGTGAAGCGGCGATCAAACTGGCGCGCAAATGGGGCCAACTGCATCGTGGCGGCGCCTCGCGGATCATTGTTGCGAAGCAGGGTTGCCATGGCCGCAGCCTGGCAACGATTTCCGCGTCGGACAGTTGCAACCTGCACAACCGCTTCGCACCGTTGCTGCCGGGTTTCGATCTGGTGCCGTTCAATGACTTGCCTGCGTTACATGCCGCCGTCGATGCGCAAACCGTGGCAATCATGCTCGAACCGATCCAGAGCGATGCCGGGGTGATTCCGGCCACCGAGCATTACCTCAAAGGCGTCGAGCGTCTGTGCCGAGAATTGGGCATTTTGCTGATCCTCGACGAAGTGCAGACCGGCATCGGGCGCTGCGGCACATTGCTCGCCGAACAGTCCTACGGCGTGCGCGCCGATATCGTTGTGCTCGGCAAAGGCCTCGGCGGCGGTGTTCCTCTGGCGGCGTTATTGGCCCGTGGCAAGGCCTGCTGTTTTGACGCCGGTGAACTGGGCGGCACCCATCACGGCAACGCGCTGATGACAGCGGCCGGTCTGGTGGTGCTTGATAGCGTGCAGGATCGGGTATTTCTCGAGCAGGTCAAAGACCTCGGCCAGCACCTGCGCGAAGGTCTAGCTCGATTGGCACACCGCTACGGGCATGGCGAACTGCGTGGTCAAGGTCTGTTCTGGGGATTGAGCCTGTCAGAGGATTCCGCCGATGCCGTAGTCAAAGCCGCCTTGCATGAAGGCCTGCTGCTCAACGCGCCGCAAGCCAACTGCCTGCGTTTCACCCCGGCACTCAGCGTCAGCAAGGCCAACATCGACGAAATGCTCCTGCGCCTGGCCCGCGCCTTCTCGCGAGTGCGTACCGCGCAACTGCAATGCCGCAAAGGGATTGCCGTCTGAGCTGAAGTTTCCTACCCGATTTGAAGAACCGTCTCGCGGTATAACGCACGCCCCACGCCTGATTCTTTTGGCGTGGGGCGTTTTTTTGTGCCCGATGGTGGCGATCAAATGGCGTTTGCACTGAACCCTGACGAACGGCGCAGGTCGATTAGCGTGTATGGCTCATGTGAGCCAACCCCCATTCAGGAGCTGACCCATGGACTTCATTCGTATCATCATCGCCATTCTGTTGCCGCCACTGGGTGTGTTTCTGCAGGTCGGGTTCGGCGGGGCGTTTTGGCTGAACATTCTGCTGACGCTGTGCGGCTACATTCCCGGGATCGTGCATGCGGTGTACATCATCGCCAAGCGCTGAGTATCGCCGAGTCAGATAAAAAGCCATCGCGAGCAGGCTCACTCCCACAGGGGATTTGTGTTGTGAACACGGTCAACTGTAGGAGTGAGCCTGCTCGCGATAGGGGCACCGCTATTTTGAAATGTAAATGCGGTGTTTAGTCCGCCAACCCCATCACCCGCCGATAAAACCGCCACTCCTGCTCCAGCGCATGCGCCTGATTGGCGGCGCGACGGAAACCATGGCGTTCGTCGGCGTAGTAATGCGCCTCGACCGAGATACCGTTTTGCTCCAGCGCCGCGACCATGTCGCGGGTCTGTTGCGGCACCACCACCGCATCCAGTTCACCCTGGAAGAAAATCACCGGCACACGGATGTTGCTCGCATGCAGTAGCGGCGTGCGGGCGGCGTAGCGCTCGGCATCCTGTTCGGGATCGCCGATCAGCCAGTCGAGATAATCACCTTCGAATTTGTGGGTTGCCCGGGCCAGTGCCACCGGGTCGCTGACGCCATAGAGGCTGGCGCCCGCGCGGAACACCTGCTGAAACGCCAACGCGCATAACGTGGTGTAACCCCCGGCGCTGCCGCCGCGGATAAACGCGCGCTCGCCGTCGATCAGACCTTGCTCGGCCAGATACGCCACCACCGCGCAAGCATCCTCGACATCCACCTCACCCCAACTCAGATGCAACGCCTGACGATATTTGCGACCGTAACCGCTGCTGCCGCGATAGTTGAGGTCGGCGACGGCGAAACCACGCTGCGTCCAGTACTGAATGCGCGGGTCGAGCATCGGGTAGCAGGCCGAGGTCGGGCCGCCGTGGATGAATACCACCAGTGGCGGCCGGGCTTCGTCGTTCATCGCCGGATAAAAGAAGCCGTGAGCCTCACCGCTGCCGCTCGGGTAGCGCAAGGTCTGCGGACGGCTGATGCGCTCCGCCGGCAGAGGTGCAACACCACCGGCCAGCACTTGCACCGAGTGGGTCGTGCGATCGATGGCGATCACCGCCGAAGGGCTGATCGGCGAGGCGGTAATGCAGTAGATGAATTGCTGATCCAGCGCCAGATGGCGGAAGCGGCTGTAGTCGCCGGTAAAGTCTTCGCTGTCTAGCGCCAGGCGTCCAAAACCGCCTTCGCTCCAGCTTGCCAGAAATGAATCGTCCACCGGCAACCAGGTGCAGCCACCCATTTGCCAGGGTGCCGGCGCATGGTCGGCTTCGGCGCAGGGCAGTCGCTGCAAGCCGTCGGACGTTTCGCCCCATGGCTGCCAGAAGCCGCCGCGATCGGTCAGGCACAACAAACGTCCTTTAGCGTCGAACCGCGGTTGCTGGATCGACTCTTCAAGGTCAGCCCCCGCCACGCAACGCGGTGCGCCAAAGCCACCCTCAGCCAGACGCTCGGCCACCATCAATCGCGTGGATGTCCAAGGCTGATGCGGCCGACTCCACTCGATCCAGGCCAATCGCGAACCGTCCGGGCTGATCACCGGTGCTGCATAAAAATCCGCACCTTCAGCCAGCAAATGCCGGGTGCCGTCGGCCAGATCAATCGCTACCAGCCGATGCTGGTCGCGCAGTTCCTCGACCGCCAGCACTTGGCCGAAAGTAAAATGCAGATCGCCATAACGACACTCGCCAGAAGTCAGCACCTCGGGCGCGCCATCCAGCGTCTGCCGATACAACTGCTGATCCGCCTCATTGACGAAAACCACCCCGTCCGGCGTCAGACAAAACGCGCCACCGCCATATTCGTACACCCGGCTACGCACGCTGAAGCCATCCGGCGTCAGACATTTCGCCGCGCCGTCTCGCCAGTGCCAGATCCGGCACGCAGCATCTTCGGGGCGATATTCATTCCAGAACAAACCGCGGGCACCGAGTTGCAGTTCGGCGAAATCCATTCCGGCGGCGACAGCCTGGGCGGCGCTGAAAGGCTCAGCCCTTGGCGATGAGGCGTGAGTTTCGTTCATTACGGAAGGCCAGTTGTTCGATGGTCTGAGTGGCGGTCTCGGCTTCTTCGCGGGCCGCAAGGATCACGCCGTGATGTTCGGATTTGCTGCACACCGGGTCGGCATTGCTCGCGTCACCTGTGAGCATGAACGCCTGACAGCGGCAGCCGCCGAAATCCTGTTCCTTTTCGTCGCACGAGCGGCACGGCTCGGGCATCCAGTCGTAACCGCGAAAGCGGTTGAAGCCGAACGAGTCGTACCAGATGTGCTGCATGCTGTGGTCGCGCACATTGGGAAATTGTACCGGCAGCTGTCGGGCACCATGACAGGGCAGGGCAGTGCCGTCCGGGGTAACCGTCAGAAAAATACTGCCCCAGCCGTTCATGCAGGCTTTCGGGCGTTCTTCGTAGTAGTCCGGGGTGACGAAAATCAGCTTGCACGGATGCCCTTCGGCTTCCAGTTTGGCGCGGTATTCGTTGGTGATGCGTTCGGCGCGCACCAGTTGCTCTTTGGTCGGCAACAGGCCGACACGATTGAGCTGCGCCCAGCCGTAGAACTGGCAGGTGGCGAGTTCGACGAAGTCGGCTTCCAGCGCGATACACAGCTCGATGATGCGGTCGATCTTGTCGATGTTGTGTCGGTGGGTGACGAAGTTCAGCACCATCGGATAGCCGTGGGCCTTCACCGCGCGAGCCATTTCCAGTTTCTGCGCGAAGGCTTTTTTCGAGCCGGCGAGCAGGTTGTTCACTTGCTCGTCGCTGGCCTGGAAACTGATCTGGATGTGATCGAGACCAGCCTTTTTGAAGTCGCTGATTTTTTGCTCGGTCAGACCGATGCCGGAAGTGATCAGGTTGGTGTAGAAACCCAACTGTCGCGCTTCACGGATCAGTTCGGCGAGGTCCTGACGCACCAGCGGTTCGCCACCGGAAAAGCCCAGTTGCGCCGCGCCCATCTCCCGCGCTTCGCGGAAGACCTTGATCCACTGCTCGGTGCTCAGCTCTTTACCCTGCTCGGCGAAGTCCAGCGGATTGGAGCAGTACGGGCATTGCAGCGGGCAGCGGTAGGTCAGCTCGGCGAGCAACCACAGCGGCAGGCCGACTTCAGGTTTTGGCGGTACTTGCACCGATGCCTCAGGCAAGTTCGATCCAGTGCTGCGCACGGGCAACCTCCATGAATTGCTCGATGTCTTCACCGAGCTCGGGCACGCCGGGGAACTGCTCGTCGAGTTTGGCGATGATCGCCGCGACATCGCGTTCACCGTCGATCAATCCGCCGATCAGCGCGGCGCTGTCGTTGAGCTTGATCATGCCCTCGGGGTAGAGCAGCACGTGACCTTTTTGCGCCGGTTCGTACTGGAAACGGTAGCCGGGGCGCCAGGTCGGGATCTTGCTGCGATCAAAACTCATAGGGTGATTCCTTTGTGCCAGACCCGCTGCTCGGTGACGCTGTGATACGGCGGGCGGTTCAGTTCGTAAGCCATGCTCATGGCATCGAGCATGCTCCAAAGAATGTCCAGTTTGAACTGGAGAATTTCCAGCATGCGCTCCTGACCCTCGCGGGTCTTGTAGTGCTCGAGCGTGATCGCCAGACCGTGCTCGACATCGCGCCGCGCTTGACCCAGGCGAGTGCGGAAATATTCGTAACCGGCCGGGTCGATCCACGGGTAATGCTGCGGCCAGCTGTCGAGACGCGACTGGTGGATCTGCGGCGCGAACAGTTCGGTAAGCGAGCTGCTGGCGGCTTCCTGCCAACTGGCGCGGCGAGCGAAATTGACGTAGGCATCGACGGCGAAACGCACGCCGGGCAGCACCAGTTCTTGGGAGCGCAGTTGATCCGGGTCGAGGCCGACCGCCTGACCGAGCCGCAGCCAGGCTTCAATGCCGCCGTCTTCACCGGGGGCGCCATCGTGGTCGAGCAGGCGTTGAATCCACTCGCGGCGAATCTCGCGATCCGGGCAATTGGCGAGGATCGCCGCGTCTTTCAGGGGGATGTTCACCTGATAGTAGAAGCGGTTGGCGACCCAGCCCTGAATCTGCTCGCGGGTGGCACGGCCTTCGTACATCGCCACGTGATACGGGTGGTAGATGTGGTAATAGGCGCCCTTGGCGCGCAGGGCCGCTTCGAATTCGGCGGGGGACAGCGGGGTGTCGGTCATTGCGGTTCTCCGGGGGAACAACCCTAGAAATATCTGGTGTCTGTGCCGGCCTTATCGCGAGCAGGCTCACTCCTACAGGTGATCGCATTCCAATGTAGGAGTGAGCCTGCTCGCGATAGACCGCGCAGCGGTCTCAAAGGCTTACAGCACAATACTCATGCCATCAAACGCCACTTCAACATTACGCCGCGCCAGCTCCGCGCGCTCCGGCGATTCTTCATCGAGAATCGGGTTGGTGTTGTTGATGTGGATAAGCACCTTGCGCTGCTCGGGCAACTGCTCCAGCACTTCGAGCATGCCGCCGGGGCCGTTCTGCGCCAGATGGCCCATCTCGCGACCGGTGCGGGTGCCGACGCCACGGCGCTGCATTTCATCGTCATCCCACAGCGTGCCGTCCACCAGCAGGCAATCACTGCCGGCCATGATCTCCAGCAATGGCGCATCAACCTTGCCCAGCCCCGGTGCATAGAACAGTTTGCCGCCGGTGTTCAGGTCTTCGACGATCAGGCCGATGTTGTCGCCCGGGTGCGGGTCGAAACGGTGCGGCGAGTACGGCGGCGCCGCGCTGCGCAACGGCAGCGGGGTGAAGCGCAGGTTCGGGCAGGCCGCAACGGTGAAGCTCTGGTCGAGCTCGATGCGGTTCCAGTTCAGCCCGCCGTTCCAGTGGGTCAGCATCTTGAACAGCGGGAAACCGGTGCTCAAATCTTCGTGAACCATGTCCGTGCACCAGACCTGATGCGGGCAGCCTTCGCGCAGGCTGAGCAGGCCGGTGGTGTGGTCGATCTGGCTGTCCATCAGGATGATCGCGCTGATGCCGGTGTCGCGCAGTGCACGGCCCGGTTGCATCGGGGCGAAGCTCTGCAGTTGCGCACGGATGTCCGGCGAAGCGTTGCACAGCACCCAGTTCACGCCATCATCGGAGATTGCGATGGACGATTGGGTGCGGGCCTTGGCATTCAGGCTGCCGCCGCGAAAGCCAGCGCAATTGACGCAGTTGCAGTTCCACTGCGGAAATCCGCCACCGGCGGCCGAACCCAGAATCTGGACGAACATGAACGCTCCCATCTTTCAACGCTGAAAATAAAACGCCCCGGCGAGCCGAGGCGTTGCACTGCAAGTCTGCGTAGGCAGAACTCAGCGGCTGGCGAAGTACATGGTGACTTCGAAGCCGATACGCAGGTCGGTGTAAGCCGGTTTTGTCCAGGACATAGGGTGACTCCTCATTGGGTGGGTGGGATAGCGCTGTCCATAGTTATAGTCCACGGCAGCGCAGGGATGTTCCAAATAGTTAGGCTGCTATGTTACTCAAAATTTCAACGGTATTGCCCGTGAATCTTTGAGAAAGCTCCTTGCAGCCTTGGTAATGATCATTTTGTCGCTTGCCACGGCGCGCCGGGTGACGATTCGCTGGCCAGGCAGCGCCAGCCGCCCTTGGGGTTGAGCAAGCGCTGCGCTGCGTCCAGCAATGTTGAGCGTTTCAGTTGACCCATGGCTGTGTGCAGTTGCGCCAGATAATCCGACGAGTGGCCGGCGAGCTTGGCCTGCCACAGCAACTCGGCGGCGTCTTTGCCGGACAGATGACTCTCATCGAACTGATCCGCGAGTGACTGGCGTTGCTGGTTGAAGTCCTCTTCATCGAGGTTTTCGATCAGCGCAGGAATGCCCTCGAGGAACTGCTGGACATGCCCAAGCAGCTCAACGGGCGCAGTATTCGGCGACTGCACACCGAACAGCAATCCACTCTGGCCATGCATCTGTCGCAAGGCGCTGAATACCGCGTAGCCCAATTGCAATTCGACTCGCAGGCGTTGATAGAACGGTGTCTGACACAGCTGCGCGAGCAAGCGCCAGGCGGCTTCGTCGGCGATCTCGCGGCCGGTGCTCGGGCAGAACAGCAGCAACGCATGCTCGCTGGACGCGGTGTCGATGTGGCTCCACAGATGTTGCGGGTTGATCGCCGTCGCTGCCGGCAATTGATTGTCCGGTGTGCCGGGGATGCGGCTCAGGGCCAGGCCCATGGCTGATTGCGTCTGTGCGTTGAGGCCAAGGGCCAGTCCGTCCCAGCGCGAAGTTGTCCACAGCTGTTTGACGTCGTTCGACTCGACGGCCGATGACAGACAATATTCAGGCAACGCCTTGAGCAACTGGCGGATCGGTATCAACGGCGCTTCTGGCTCTACGCTCGCTGAATCGGCGTCAATTTGCGTCAGACATTTCAGCGCGTGTTCGAGGACACTGGGCATCGGCTCCTGCAAGCCCGTCAGTTTCAGCAGCCACTGCGTGCCGGTGGCGCTGAACGCCAATTCGACGCCGGCCTGCCGCGCGTCTTCCTGCGTTTCCCACAGACTGCGTCGCAACTTGCCTTGCAGATCTGTGCCGGCCGCCGCCTGCGTTTGCCAACGCAAGTAAATTGCGCCGTGGTCGGTATGATCCGGCAACGCCTGGCTGAATTGCATCGGCGAACGCTCACGCCGACCGCGCGAGCGATCCTGAGCGAAAGTCCGCAAGCCACGATGGGCGCTGGTCTGGCCGCGAATCAGGCCGGCGTTGGCCAGCGGCTCGTTGGAGCCTAGAAAAGGATTGGCGGCAGGCAGGTGCCAATGGTCGCTGAAGTTATCCACAACGCCGATGTCGCGCAGAATCTGTTTGAGCGCAACGACGCCGTTTTCCGACAGACCGTTTTCGCGTTGTTCACTGTCGAGCCGCGCCAGTTGCAGTGCGCCACTGACTTGCTGCTGACGTTCCAGCAGTTTGGCGTATTCCCCGCGCAGCGCTGCCCAGTCCTGTTGCGCGGCAAAGAAGCTCAACCAGTCCAGCAGCTGTTCACCAATGACGCTGAGGGATTCGGCGGGGGCGGTGAATTGCAGGTGCAGCAGCGCTTGCCCGGCGAAATGATACAGCGGCACGGCTTTCAAACTATCCGCGAGGCGGTGTTGCTGCAAATGGACGAGCAAACCGCCGGGCTTGGCGCTGTTCAGCCAATGGCAGAGAAACGCCAGCGCTTCGGCGGACGAGTCGGGCAGTGCTTCGAAAGCGAACAACAGATGGCTGCTTCGCTCGCCGACCTGTTGATAACTTTTTACCGCCAATGGCAGCGGCGCTGCTTGCTCGACCTTATCCCCAGCCGGCAGCACGGCGGCGAACTGCTGCGCCAGTACGCGCAATTCCTCGATGCTCTGCGGCCCGACCAGGCTCAGCGTCATTTGTCCGGTGCGATAAAACTGCCGGTGGAAATCTTTCAGCGCCTGTTGAAACGCTGGTAACTCAACTTTCAGGCTGTCGCGATTTCCCGCATGAAACCCGCGCAGCGGATGTGCGGCCGGCAATCCCTCGTACAGCGCCAGTTCCTGCTGAGCCGTCGGATCTTGCGACCACGCGACGAATTCCGCGTCCAGCACTTCCCGTTCGCGCAACTGATCGTGCGGATTCATACGCGGCTGGGCGAGCATGTCTGACATACGCTCAAGCCCGGCGCTGAAGGCAGCGGTCGGCAATTCAAAGAAGAAGTCTGTCGTGCGCTCGCGGGTGCTGGCATTCACCTGCCCACCGTGACTTTGCACGTAGGCCATCAGCGCCTGGCTCGCAGAAAAACGCTCAGTGCCGAGAAACAGCAAATGCTCAAGAAAATGCGCCAGTCCCGGCCACTCCAGTGGCACATCATGGCTACCGGCAGCCACCCGCAACGCAGCGGCACTGCGCTTCAAGCCGGGCACCTGACGCAGGGTCACGCGCAAGCCGTTGGCCAGGGTTTCAGTGTGGGGGCGGGGGTGAGTCGGCGCAGGCATGGGCACTTCCAGAACAGTGAAGTGCCAATGCTAGCGGATTGGGTGGGGTCAGCGCTTGTTCAACGCGTGGTAAAGCTCGGGACGACGGTCGTTGAGGTAGCGATTGGCGGCGCGGGAATCTGCCATCAACTGTCGATCCAGCTCACCGACGATCAATGCTTCATCGAGTCCGGCCTGGGCGATACGGCTGCCGTCCGGCGCGGCGATGCTGCTTTGTCCGCAATAGTGGATCTCGCCTTCCTGCCCGCAATAATTGGCGTACGCCACGTAACACTGGTTTTCGAAGGCACGGGAACGCACGGTAACGTCAGCGACGAAATCGAACGGAATCATGTTCGCCGTCGGCACCACAATCAGCTCGGCGCCGGCCAGCGCCAGACGCCGCGCGTTCTCGGGAAACTCCAGGTCGTAGCAGATCAGGAAACCGAGCTTCCAGCCGTTGAGCTCGACCACCGGAAACGCATCTTCGCCGGTGCTGAACATCGAACGATCCAGGTCGCCGAACAGATGGGTCTTGCGGTAGTTGCACAGGCGCTCGCCGTGCGCGTCGATCAACTGCACGGCGTTGTAGATCTGCCCATCGGCCGTGCGCTCGGGGTACCCGTAAGCAATTGCCAGCCCGGCGGCTTTGGCGATTCGACCGATCTGTTGCGCCCATTCACCGTTGTAGACCTCGGCCAGCGTACTGACTGCCTCGGCGCCGATGTTGTAGCCGGTCAGAAACATTTCCGGCAGCACCAGCAGGTCGGCACCCTTGGCCTCCATCGCCAGTTGCTGCAGGCGATGCAGGTTGGCGGCGGGTTCCTGGGGCAGCGGTGGACATTGGTAAAGGGCTACACGCATCGGGGATTCCTCTTACTCGGGCAGGGCGATAGGGCCGATGTCTTTGAACACATCACCCGGGCCCGGGTTCTCTTTATGTGTCGAACCGCCGAAATGCTTCATGATCCCCCACACGGCGTTGAGCGACGTCTGCACCGCGCCTTCGACCCACGCCGGGGTCCACGATACGTCGTCACCGGCGATGAAAATCCCGCGCTGCTCGGCTGGCATGTCGTCCTGCATGAAGTGCGCGTACATGCGCTGGTTGTAGCGATAGTGGCCGGGCAGGGCGCCTTTGAATGCGCCGAGGAAGTACGGGTCGGCTTCCCACGACACGGTGATCGGATCGCCGATGATCCGCGCGGCGATATCGACTTTCGGGTAGATCTTCTTCAGCGCGTTCAACGCCAGCTCTACGCGTTTTTCCACCGGGTGCGGCAGCATCTTCAGCGCGTCGCTCATCCACGAGTAGGACAGGCAGATCACTCCCGGCTTGTCGTCACCGTTGTCGAACAGATAGGTGCCGCGGGTCAGGCGATCGGTGAGGGTCATGCTCATCAGGTCGCGACCGGTTTCCGGGTCCTTGTCCTTCCAGAATGGCCGGTCGACCATCACGAAGGTCTTCGACGACTGCATGTAGCGCGTGCGATCCAGCGCCATCCACATCTTCTGCGAGAACAGGGTTTCGTCGCATTCGATCTGCGTGGTCAGCAGCCAGCTCTGGCAGGTGGTCAGCACGGCGGCGTATTCGCGGGTGTCGCCGTTGTTGTCGGTGACGGCGAAACGGCCGTCCGGCGCGTGAGCGATTTTCTTCACGCCGGAACGCGGCGCGCCACGGTGCAGGGATTTCAGGCTGGTGCCTTCCGGCCAGTGCACGCAGCGCTCCGGCACATGCCGCCAGATGCCTTGTGGCACTTGTTCTACACCGCCAACCACCAGGTGTTGGTGATCGTCGCAGTTGGTCATCACCACGCGGAAGATTTCCAGCATCGAATTGGGGAAGTCCGAGTCCCAGCCGCCGGTACCGAAACCGACCTGACCGAACACTTCGCGGTGATGGAACGAGAGTTTGGCGAAGGCTTTGGAAGTGGCAACGAAGTCGTAGAACGTGCGGTCGTCCCACAGCGGAACGAGCTTGTTCCACAGCTCTTTGAGGCGTGGCACATCGCGGTCGCGGATCGCTTGCTGAATATCGGCGAACTGCGAGCCGGCCTCCAGCGCATCCGCCCAGGCGTCAGCCACTTCCTGGAACAGTGCAGGAAGATCCTTCAGGCTTTGTGCGTAATGGGTTTTGCCTTCGAGGTCGATCACGGTGCTGCCGGAAGCCGGCGTCAGCGGGTTCGGGAAAGGTTTTGTCTCAAGACCGAGCTTGTCGACGTAGTGATAAAACGCAGTAGAGGACACCGGGAAACGCATGCCACCCAGTTCCGCGACGATGCCATCGGTGCCGTTGAACGCTTGCGAACGCAGGCGGCCACCCAGTTTCGAGGCCTCGTAAACCACCGGTTTCAAGCCGAGCTTCATCAGTTCGTAAGCGGCCACCAGGCCAGCAATGCCGGCGCCGACTATCGCCACTTCAGCACCATGGTAGTGTTCAGGAATGCTGCCGAGACCGGCCGGGTGTTCGATCCAGTCGTCGAAGGCGAACGGAAAGTCCGGGCCGAAAATGGTGACGGGTTTCTTACCGTCTGCAGGATGGCGATTGTTCTTGTTCATGGCTGACCTTGCTGGCGACCCGACGCAGGATGCGCGTCTGAGTATAGGAAAAGATGCCAGCCATTCTAGGGAGCGTAGAACACGTTAATAAGACGCAAAGTGTCGTCGTTTTGCCATTCTATTGATCAAAGTGACAATCTTTTACTGCACTTCGATCATTGTGCGGGTGGGCTTGCTCGCGAAGTCAATGTTCCCGCCACCAAGGAAGGTGGCTGACAGACCGCTTTCGCGGGCAAGCCCGCTCCCACAGTGGGTTTTGTGTCTGACGCAGATTCTGCGCTCAACCCGGTCAAACGTGGGAGCGGGCTTGCTCGCGAAGAGGCCCTATTTGCCAATCGGAAGGTTATTGCCATTACTCAAACCGGCTGCCCACGATCAATCTTGCTGCTCAAAATGATCGAGGTCGTGGTCTTTTCCACCCCATCCACACTGCCAATCTGGTCCAGCAACTGATCCAGTTGCTCCGGCGAGTCGGTGCGCAACCACGCCACATAATCAAATTCGCCACTCACCGCACACAACTGCTGCACCTGCGCCATCGCGCTCAACCGGCGCAATACCTCTTTGCCTGAGCGCGGCTGCACCTTGATCCCGACGTAGGCTTGCAGCCCACCATCGACGACACGCTGACCCAAGCGCACGCCATAACCGGTGATCACCTTGGCCTTTTCCAGACGCGCCAGTCGCGAAGTCACTGTGGTGCGCGCAATGCCCAATTGGCGGGCAAGCATGGCCACGCTCTCGCGAGCGTTGATTTGCAGGGCGGCGATTAGCTGCCGGTCGATTTCATCGAGCACGGGCGGGCGGATGTCGGGCAAGGAAGGCTCCATAGGGCGCGGATCTTGGAGCGAGCATGTTACAGGCTCAACCGACGAGACGCTTGTGGGCGGTAATCGAATGATTGGCCAACGGGGCGCGAAGAGTGGACAGAAAAATCCGCGTAATTGCGCGGATTTTTATGCGTTGGATTGACCGTTATCTGGCCATTCTGCGTAAGGCTTGATCGATAAGTTCGATCTGGAAGCGGTATCGGAGATTTACGCGTTTGAGCAATACCGCTCCTATTGAAAGACCGAGTACCAAGGCAATGATCATCAATAAGGCGCTATCACCCCAGTTTCCGCTCACAGGTCCGGCCAACAAGGTCTTACTGATCCAGGGGAAACCGCCGAATTTTTCCGCGCAGACGTAGGCCGTTCCCAGCAGAGCAAGGGCTGCAGCTTTTTCTCCAAAAAACAGGGCGACACGCGCTTCTGCTCGATTGATTCTGAGTTCGAGCCAATACTTTGCATCTAGAAGTGCCACTTCCGAATGAGGTTCAAGTGAATCTACCAACGCATTCTCGTGTCTGACATCGGCAATCATGCTTTTCAAGGTGATGGTCTCCCATCGGAAAAGCGCGTAGACCAGTGCCGCCATGGGTGTAAGCAGTGACAGCAAAGTAGATATTGTCGAGAAGAACACAAGATAGAGAGCCAGATATTTGGCCTCTTCCGGCAACGGAGTCTGCGACGTATGCCAGTAGGCCATGCAGGCCGCGACGGCCATCCCGGCACCGCCGAGAATGAGACACCAATTGGCAAATTTCTCCGCATTCACTTCGAGTCTGCTACGCCGTGCAGATGCCTTCAGGGGTCTGCATGTACTCAAGTGTTCAAGAACTTTGATGGTATCGTCGATGTGTATTTCTGGAAGTTCCTTTTCCATTACGCTCATTGCGTGCTCCGTTGCGATTTGATTTTACGTATGACCCGCAGGCACCACTCACATCCAGGTGGATGGGGTCGACTGAGTGGCTGACGAGACACAAAAACAAAAAAGGCCTATGCCATCAAGCATAAGCCTTTGTATGTTTGGTGGGCCCACACGGACTTGAACCGTGGACCAAAGGATTATGAGTCCTCTGCTCTAACCAACTGAGCTATAGGCCCTCAGTAGGCCGCGGATTATAGCGACGGTTTGGCGGCTGTGCTATCCGAATAATCCGATACGGTTACACGAAGAAACGTTGCGGCGAATTCTTCCGGGGGCAGCGGCAGGCTGACGATGTAGCCCTGGATCTGTTCGCAACCTTCGGCGGCGAGGAATTGTTGCTGGGCCTGGGTCTCGACGCCTTCGGCGATCACGGTGAATTGCATGCTCCGGCCCAGAGCGATGATCGCGCGGACAATCGCCGCGTCGTGCGGGTCATCGGGCAGTCCGCGAACAAAGGACTGGTCGATCTTGAGGATGTCCAGCGGCAGGCGTTTGAGGTAGCTGAGCGAAGAATAACCGGTGCCGAAGTCGTCGATCGCCAGTTGTACGCCCAAGTGTTTGAGCTGGTGCAGCACCGCCAAGGCCTCCTCGGCCTGGCTCATGATGAAGTTTTCGGTAATTTCCAGTTGCAGTAAATCCGGCTGCAGACGGTTGTCCCTGAGCAGTTGTTCGATGCGTCCGAGCAGATTCGGCTGGCGTAGTTGCGCACCGGCGAGGTTGACTGACAGCGGGCCGAGGCTGTCGTAGATCTGGCTCCACTCGAACATCTGCCGGCAGGCGGTCTCGAGCACCCAATCGCCGATCTGCAGGATCATGCCGTTCTCTTCGGCCAGTGGAATGAAGTGCTCCGGCGGCACTTCGCCGAAGGTCGGGTGACGCCAGCGGATCAGTGCTTCGGCACCGACCAGGCGATGGTCGTCGAGGCTGATTTTCGGTTGGTAGTAGAGGAACAACTCTTCGCGCTCGATGGCCCGGCGCAGTTCGTGCTCCAGTGCCACGCGCTCGCTGGCCTGGGCAGTGAGGTCGCGAGTGTAGCTTTCGACGCGGTTGCGGCCCTTGGCCTTGGAGCGGTACATCGCCGCGTCGGCGTTTTTCACCAAGGTGGCGACATCGCAGCCATCCCGTGGATAGAGGCTGGTGCCGATGCTGGCGCTGATGAAGAACTCGTGCTCACCGGCCTGAAACGGTGCGCCAAAGCAGTTGAGCAGTTTGAATGCGATGTTGTCGGCATCGCTGGCTTGTTGCAGACCCGGCAGCAGAATGATGAATTCATCACCGCCCAGTCGTGCGACGGTGTCGATATCACGCAGTTGTTCTTTCAAACGCACGGCAATGCCTTTGAGCAGCAGATCGCCAACCGGGTGGCCGAGGCTGTCGTTGATGTGTTTGAAGCGGTCGAGATCGAGGAACAGCACCGCGCCCTGACCACCGTTTTCCTGCTGACTGTTCAGCGCGGTGAGCAGGCGACTTTCGAACAGGGTGCGATTCGGCAGGCCGGTGAGCGGGTCGTGGTGCGCCTGATAATCGAGCTTGGCTTGTGCGTGTTTGAGGCTGGAGATATCGGCGAACACCGCGACGAAGTGGGTGATGAACTTGTCGCGGTTGCGTACGGCGCTGATGGTCAGCCAGCTCGGATACAACTCGCCGTTCTTGCGCCGGTTGGAAATCTCGCCCTGCCAGTGTCCCTCGGCAGTCAATTGGTGCCACATTGCCGCATAAAACGCGCTGTCATGCAGTCCCGAGGCGAGCAGACGCGGGGTGTGGCCGAGGGCTTCGCTTTCGCTGTAGCCGGTGATTTCGCTGAACGCACGGTTCACCGCGCTGATGTGCTGCTGAGTGTCGGTGATCAACACGCCTTCGGCGGTGCTCTCGAATACGGTGGCCGCCTGCTGCAGTTTTTCCTGCATCAAATGGCGCTCGGTGATGTCCCGGGCGATGGTCAACATGCAATCTTCTTCGCCGATCGGCAGCGGACGGCTGGACACTTCGCACAGTCGGATCTGCCCGTCGCTGCGGCGGATATGGCAGGTGAAATCGCGTACGAAGCCGTCGCGGTGCAGCAGGTCGAGCATCTGCTTGCGTTCGTTGAGATTGACCCAGATCCCCAGGTCCAGCGCCGAGCGATCCACCGACATCGCGCTGTTGAACCCGGTGATGCGGCTGAAGCCCTCGTTGACCTCCAGCAGCAAGCCATCGCTCTGACGCGACAGCAGCAAGCCGTCCGGCGAGGCGTGAAAGGCTTTGGCGAACTTCTCTTCGGAGGTTTGCAGTTGCTGCTGGGTTTCCTTGAGCTGGGTGATGTCGCGCACGACCACCACCAGCGCCGGAGTGGTGTCGAGGTCGAAGGGCTCGGCGGAGATCAGACCGGTGAACACCTGGCCATTGTTGCGGCGAAAGGGCATCTCCAGGTTGCGGATACTGCCGGCCTGCAAGCGCTGTAACAGCCCGGGCCCGACCCCGGGGATGCCCCAGATGTTGAGTTCGGTGGCGGTCTGGCCGACGACGTCCTTGGCCTTGAGGCCGATCTGCTCTTCAAAGGCTTCGTTGACCTCCAGCAGATAGCCGTCGGACAACCGCGCGATCACGAGGATATCCGGGCATTGCTGGAACACCGACGCGAACTTCTGCTCCGAAAGCCGCAGCGCCTCCTCAGTGCGCTTGGTTTCGCTGATGTCGATCATCAGCCCGCGCATCACAGGCTCGTGGCCATGTTCAATCAGACTGACAATGTCACGCACCCACAGGCAGCGCCCGTCAGCGGTGATCACCCGATAGTCGAGGGTGTGATCGCGTCCGTCGCGTACCGCCTCATCGCAAATGGCCTGGGCGCGGGTCAGGTCGGCGGGGTGAATGATGTTGCGCCAGAAGCCCGGAATCAGCCAGTGCGCCTGTGGATAACCGAGCAGATCTTCGGCATGGGGCGACACATAGCTGTAGGTGAAGTCGCTCATGCGCGCTTCCCAGGCGATGGCCGAAAGGCTCTCGACCAATCCGCGGTAATGATATTCGCTGCTGCGCAATTCCTGTTCTAGGTCGACGCGGCGGGCGATTTCCGAACTCAAGCGGCGATTGATGCGAATGACCACCGCCAGAATGCTGACCAGCAGCAACAGGCCAGGAAGGCCATAGATCAGAAGATCCGACCAGAATGTCCGATGGTCCAGAACATTACCGACCCAATGTTCCTGAATGCTGCTGATTTCCTCGGGGCTCATGTCCGCCAGGACTTTGTCCAGAATACCCACCAGCATTTTGTTGTCGCGGGGTACGCCCATTGCCAACTGATAGCGATACGGCGTTTCACCGCTGACGTATAAACCGTCGAGCTTGAGCTGGCGCAGACTCCAGACGCTGGAGGCGAGATCGCCGACCACGGCGTCTACTTCATCGGTGGCCAGTGCCTGCAAGGCCGAACTGACGTTGGGCATGGCCACCAGATTCAGGTCGGGATGGTGGGTGCGCAGGAGTTCGTGGGGGGCGTAGTTTTCCACCACCGCGATCTTCAGACCGTACAGGTCCTCGATTTTGCGCGGCTGAGCGCCGCCGATGTGGGCGAGGATCACGATCGGGAAATCGAGGTAGGGACGGGTAAACGACAGATAGTTCTGGCGCTCCGGCGTGGACATGATCCCCGGTAGCAGGTCGATCTTGCCGGTCTTCACCTGCGCCAGCACTTCGGTCCAGCTCGATGGTTCGATCGGATTGAGTTTGATCGACAGTCGCTGGCGGATCACGTCGATATAGTCGGCGGCCAGGCCTTGATAGCGATTCTGTTCATCGCGGAACTCGAACGGCGGCCACGATGCATCGACACCCAGGCGCAAGTCCGGGTGAGCCGCCAGCCAGCTACGTTCTTCATCGTTCAGAGTCAGCGCGTCAGCCGTTGCGGTCCAGATCATCAGTGACAGCAAGAAAAGCACGGGCGCCAGTCTGGGCATAACCGTCTCGTTATGGCACGGGATTCATTGTTTCGAGTGTAGACGGGGTATGCCGGGGAGGGGCGGTGCGAGGGATTTAATCTGCCGCATAAACAAAACCCCCGGCCTGGGCCGGGGGTTCTGGTATCACTCGTCGAGGAAGGAGCGCAGATGCTCGCTTCGCGTCGGGTGGCGCAGCTTGCGCAGCGCCTTGGCTTCGATCTGACGGATCCGCTCACGCGTTACGTCAAACTGTTTGCCCACTTCTTCGAGTGTGTGGTCGGTGTTCATGTCGATACCGAAGCGCATGCGCAGTACCTTGGCTTCACGGGCAGTGAGGCCGGACAGCACTTCGCGGGTCGCTTCTTTCAGGCTTTCAACGGTTGCAACATCGATTGGCGACTGCATGGTCGAGTCTTCGATGAAGTCACCCAGATGAGAGTCTTCGTCATCACCGATCGGGGTTTCCATGGAGATCGGCTCTTTAGCGATCTTCAATACCTTGCGGATCTTGTCCTCAGGCATTTCCATGCGTTCGCCCAGCTCTTCCGGGGTCGGTTCGCGACCCATTTCCTGCAGCATCTGGCGGGAAATGCGGTTGAGCTTGTTGATCGTCTCGATCATGTGCACCGGAATACGGATGGTGCGGGCCTGGTCGGCGATCGAGCGAGTGATCGCCTGACGGATCCACCAGGTGGCATAAGTCGAGAACTTGTAACCACGACGGTATTCGAACTTGTCCACCGCTTTCATCAGACCGATGTTGCCTTCCTGGATCAGATCGAGGAATTGCAGGCCGCGGTTGGTGTACTTCTTGGCGATCGAGATCACCAGACGCAAGTTGGCTTCAACCATCTCTTTCTTCGCGCGGCGGGCCTTGGCCTCACCGATCGACATGCGACGGTTGATGTCCTTGATTTCAGCGATGGTCAGGCCGGTCTCGGTTTCCAGCGCGATCAGTTTCTGCTGGCAACGGATGATGTCCGGCTGTACGCGACCAATGGCTTCGGCGTATTTGCTCTTGCCTTTGGCCAGGGCGTCGGACCAGCTTTCGTCGACTTCATTGCCCGGGAACTGACGCAGGAAATCGGCGCGAGGCATACGTGCATCACGTACACACAGTTGCATGATCGCGCGCTCTTGCTGACGCAGACGATCCAGGGCGCTGCGAACACGCTCGACCAGGGCTTCGAATTGCTTCGGCACCAGTTTGATCGGCATGAACAGCTCGGCCAGGGCCAGCAACTCGGCAATCGCTGCCTTGTTGTGACGACCGTGCTTTTTCAGGGCCTTGCGGGTGATTTCCATCTGATCGGACACAGCGCCAAAACGCTGGGCCGCGATGACCGGATCCGGACCGCTTTCGGCTTCTTCTTCGTCATCCGAAGATTCGGCGTCATCGTCGTCGGTATCGTCGTCAGCCTTGGTGGCTTTCGCGTCGATCGGCGGTGGCACTTCGGCAGCCGGCGGCGCAATGCCGTCGTCCGGATCGATGTAACCGCTCAACACGTCGGACAGGCGACCACCCTCGGTGGTGACGCGAGTGTACTCGGAGAGAATGTGGTCAACCGTGCCAGGGAAGTGCGCGATCGCGCTCATCACTTCACGGATGCCTTCTTCGATACGTTTGGCGATTTCGATTTCGCCTTCACGAGTCAGAAGCTCGACCGTACCCATTTCACGCATGTACATGCGCACCGGGTCAGTGGTGCGACCGATATCGGTCTCCACCGCTGCCAACGCAGCGGCTGCTTCTTCCGCAGCGGCCTCGTCGGTATCGGCGTCGGCCAACATAAGGGCGTCCGCATCCGGAGCACTCTCGTGTACGGGGATCCCCATGTCGTTAATCATGCGGATGATGTCTTCCACCTGCTCCGGATCTGAAATATCCTCGGGCAGGTGGTCGTTGACCTCGGCGTAAGTCAGATACTTCTGCTCACGACCCAGTTTGATCAACTCAATAATACGAGACTGCTGTTGCGCTTTTCCGGACATAACACCCTATCCACTGAAGGTCTTGGCGGGCAAAAAACAAGCCGAGGATTATACCTGAGCTATGACCTCAC
Source organism: Pseudomonas sp. S3(2024) (assembly GCF_036861315.1). Taxonomy (NCBI): domain Bacteria; kingdom Pseudomonadati; phylum Pseudomonadota; class Gammaproteobacteria; order Pseudomonadales; family Pseudomonadaceae; genus Pseudomonas; species Pseudomonas sp. S3(2024). The sequence goes on from NZ_JAZAQQ010000013.1 coordinate 46,520, forward strand.
GCGCCAGTTGAGGTCGGGTTTGATGCGGAAACATTGCGACTTAAAAGGTCGCGCAGTTGATTTTTCTCTTCGGCGCTCAGTTCGCTTTGACGCGCTTTCCTGAGCAACTGTTCCAGATTTCGCTCGCGTTGGCGGGCTGACAAGCTAGTAATGGTGTCGAAAAACTGTTGTTCAAGGTTTTCTCCGTCAATCAGCCACTCCTTTTCCGCCAGCGCTTTCAACAAGCGACCCTGTTCAGTGCCGTGCCATCGCGCGATCAACTGAAATGAGTTTAGCTTGGGATTCTTCTGTACGGCTTCGAGCAGCGACACAAGCAACTGTGCGTTGGTCTGATTTTCGTCCGCAATGTGCCCGGCGTCCTCGACGCGCTCGGCCAGTTGCGGGTGATGCAGCAATGTTCGCAGGGCGGTCAGGGTCGGTGATTCGACGCCAATCGGCGTGCGCGGGCGTTGTTGATCGCGATCGCCGCCACGCTTGCCGTTCTTGTCCCAGGGTTTCTTGTCCCATTTCTTGCCGCCGGCGCCGGGTTTCTTCGGCGTCCACTCCTGCTGCGGCACATACATGTCTTGTGCCTGCGGCTGATGGTAGTCGCTGTAATCCGGCATTGCGTCGTAATCGATGCCCGGATCGTAGGCGGGAGGCGCTTCCTGCGGCGCGCTTTGCGCCAGCTGGCTGACGGTTTCGCTGCTCAGACCGGTAATTTCGGTCAAGCGCTGGCGCATCAGGATGCGCAGGTTGGCGCCCGGCACTTTGTCGATCAGCGGCGCGGCGAGGGTGGCCATATGGGCCTTGCCTTCGAGCGAGCGCGGATCGGCTTCCTCGGTCAGTTGCTGGAAGAAATAATCGGCCAGCGGTTGCGCATGTTGGTTGATTCGGGCCTTGAAGGCATCAGTGCCTTCGGCGCGAACCAGGGTGTCCGGGTCTTCGCCTTCGGGCAAAAACAGAAAGCGCGCGCGGCGCCCGTCCTGCAGGCACGGCAATGTTGCTTCCAGTGCGCGCCATGCGGCGTTGCGGCCGGCCTGGTCGCCGTCGAAACAGAACAAGACGTTCGGCACTACCCGAAACAGACGCTTGAGGTGTTCTTCGCTGGTTGCAGTGCCCAGGGTCGCGACGGCATTGCGCAAACCTTGCTGGGCGAGGGCGATGACGTCCATGTAACCCTCGACGACGATGATTTCGTCGAGGTTGCGGTTGTTCTTGCGTGCTTCATAGAGGCCGTAGAGCTCCTGGCCTTTATGAAAGACCGGGGTTTCCGGCGAGTTCAGGTATTTCGGCTTGTCGTCGCCGAGTACCCGGCCACCGAAAGCGATGATGCGGCCGCGGGTATCGCGAATCGGGAACATCACGCGATCGCGGAAGCGGTCATAGCGTTTGCCGGTTTCGGCGTTCTCGATCAGCAGTCCGGCGTCGATCATGGCCTTCTGCTGCAAAGTGTCGCTGCTCAAATGTTTGAACAGGTTGTCCCAGCCCGGCGGCGCGAAGCCGAGACCGAAGTCCCGGGCGATCTCGCCGGTCAGTCCGCGGCCCTTGAGATAATCCACCGCAGCCTTGCGCGCCGGATGACTCTTGAGCGCCTGGCGGTAGAAATCGGCGGCGGCGGTGAGCAGCGGGTACAGCGGCGAATCGGTTGGCTGCCGCGGTTTGTGCGGGCGGCCACTTTCTTCGCGGGGGATTTCCATGCCGGCGGCTTTGGCCAGGTCCTCAACCGCCTGGGGAAAATCCAGGTTGTCGTGGTCCATGAGAAAGCCGAGGGCGTTGCCACCGGCGCCGCAACCGAAGCAGTAATAGAACTGCTTGTCCGGGCTGACGCTGAACGATGGGGTTTTCTCTTTATGGAACGGGCAGCAGGCGGTGTAGTTCTTGCCGGCCTTTTTCAGTTGCACACGCGAGCTGACCACGTCGACGATGTCGGTGCGGTTCAGGAGGTCGTCAATAAAGCTCTGGGGAATCAGCCCGGCCATGGCGTTCTCGTCTGCGCTGTAATGAGTCCGATGCGAAGGGCGGCCGGACGCAGGTCTTGAGTGAGGCGCACAAAGTGGGCGGCTCGACCGGGTTCGGTTGCGTGATCGCTGTCGGGAAGTGTATCTGCCGAAAAACCACTGACGTTAGTACTCATCAGTTTTCGACTATTTGAAAGTGTTGCGCTGAATCCGCTGACGGCCGATAAATGGCCCCGGATAGCTCAATAAAACGGGCACGCATGCAGGTGCCTTGGGCTGATCGTCGTAAGAGGAATCAGTGGGTGTGCTCGTCAGTAGCCTTGAAAGGCTCGTCAGAAAAGACGTGCACCGCTGGCAAAAGAGCCAGGTCTGACGCGTGAAGCAGATTTGTCTCGGTCGCGTGTGCGGCTTCGACGGTGAAGCATCAAGCGTTTTACGCAAATGCCATTAGCCCGGCTGAGGGCCGGGCTTAGGCAAGAAGCTTGCTACGATCGTCTGTGTATTAGTACAGACGAACGGCGCGGCGCTGTTCGCGCTGAACTTTCTTGGCGTGACGCTTAACAGCGGCTGCTGCTTTGCGCTTACGCTCAGAAGTTGGCTTCTCGTAAAATTCGCGGCTACGAACTTCAGCCAGTACACCGGCTTTTTCGCAGGAGCGCTTGAAACGACGCAGAGCTACGTCGAAGGGTTCGTTCTCTTTAACTTTGACGGCTGGCATCCAGAGCTACCTTCATTCATTACCGGGGTCAACATCCTCGCGGCAAAAGAGCACTTGAAGACGTCGGTTTTTAAGGGTTGCGGATGTTAACCCCTCATCGCTCGGAATGCAAAGCCTCTGATCGAAAACCGCTAGTCGGGGCATCGCATGGCGACTATTATGCGCGCCTTCGAATTCAGCCTAAACAAGGCGCAAACCCATGCTAGTACTGGGATTAGAAACCTCCTGCGACGAAACCGGCGTCGCATTATACGACAGTGAACGCGGCCTGCTGGCCGACGCGCTGTTCAGCCAGATCGACCTGCACCGCGTCTATGGCGGCGTGGTGCCGGAGCTGGCCTCGCGTGACCATGTCAAACGCATGCTGCCCTTGATTCGTCAGGTGTTGGCCGAGGCTGACTGCGTGCCGACCGAGATTGATGCGATCGCCTACACCGCGGGCCCGGGCCTGGTCGGGGCGCTGCTGGTGGGTGCCTCGTGCGCTCAGGCGCTGGCGTTTGCCTGGGGCATTCCCGCACTTGGTGTGCACCACATGGAGGGCCACTTGCTGGCGCCGATGCTGGAGCCAAAGCCGCCGGAATTCCCGTTCGTCGCTTTGTTGGTTTCCGGTGGGCATACGCAGCTGGTTCAGGTCGATGGCATTGGCCAATACAGCCTGCTCGGCGAGACCCTCGACGATGCCGCCGGCGAAGCGTTCGACAAAACCGCGAAAATGATGGGCCTCAATTATCCGGGCGGGCCGGAAATCGCCAAGCTGGCCGAGAAGGGCGTCGCAGGACGTTTCACCTTCCCGCGTCCGATGTGTGATCGCCCGGGCCTGGATTTCAGCTTCAGCGGCTTGAAGACCTTTGCTCTCAATACCTGGCAGCAATGCGTCAACGCCGGGGACGACAGCGAGCAAGCCCGTTGCGACATCGCGCTGGCGTTCCAGCAGGCCGTGGTGGAGACTTTGACCATCAAGTGCAAGCGCGCCCTGAAACACGCGGGCATGAAGCGTCTGGTGATTGCTGGCGGCGTCAGCGCCAACAAGGCCTTGCGCGCTTCGCTGGAAAAGATGCTCGGCGACATGCAGGGCGATGTGTTCTACGCCCGCCCGGAGTTCTGCACCGACAATGGCGCGATGATCGCGTTTGCCGGTTGTCAGCGTTTGCAGGCCGGTCAGCAGGAAAGTCTGGCGATCAGCGTGCAGGCGCGCTGGCCGATGGAGCAGTTGTCGGCACTGTGATTGGCGGTGTGGCTGAGCGGTATTTAAAAATGCCGTTCGCGCCCGGCAAACAGGTCGCGTAGATTGCCGCGGTGGCGCCAGACGATCAGCAATGTCAATGCGCTCATCGGCAGCAGCGCTTCCGGTTCCTGCCAGGCGAGCAAGGGCAAGGTCAGGGGCGTGGCGATCAACGCCGCCAGCGAGCTGGTACGGGTCAGGTAGAACGTCAGCAGCCAGGCGCACACCGCCAGCAGTGCGGCGGGTGGATACAGGCCCAGCAGCATGCCGGCAGCCGTGGCGACGCCTTTGCCGCCGCGAAAACGGAAATACAGCGGGAACAGGTGACCGATAACGGCGCACACGCCGATCCAGGCCTGATCCTGCAACGAAAGGCCAGCGGCCGCTGCGATCAGCACCGGTACCAGGCCTTTGCACAGATCACCCAGCAGGGTCAGGATCGCCAGTTTGCGACCGGCCAGGCGCAGCATGTTGGTGGCGCCGGCATTACCCGAGCCACTCATTCGCGGATCCGGGTTTCCGGTCAGGCGGCTGAGCAAAATGGCGAAGGACAGAGAGCCGAGCAGGTAGGCGAGAGTCGCCAGTAACCAAAACATGCTAACTATTCCGGGCGAGGACGCCCTGATTCTAACGGCGCATTGCGCCCTTGTCGTGCAGCGGAGAAAAGTGCTTGGACAGAGTGTTTATCGAGGGCTTGGAAGTCGACACCGTGATCGGTGCTTACGACTGGGAGCGGGGCATTCGACAGTGCCTGCGTCTTGATCTGAGCTTCGCCTGGGACAATCGCCCGGCCGCCGCGGGTGACGACCTGACCCTGGCGCTCGATTACGCCAGCGTTTCCACGCGTATCCAGGCCTTTGCCGAGCAATCCCAGTATCAACTGGTCGAGACCTTTGCCGAGCGCCTGGTCGAAGTGCTGATGGCCGAGTTCAAGATCACCTGGGTTCGCCTGAAGCTGACCAAGCCTGGCGCAGTGCCGGCGGCCAAGGGTGGCGTGGGTGTGGAGATCGAGCGCGGATGTCGCTGACTCAGGTGTACCTCGGGCTCGGTAGCAATATCGAGCGCGAAACCCATTTGCGCGCCGGGCTCGACGCTTTGGCGACGTTTCTGGTGGATATCCGCTGTTCGGCGGTGTTCGAGAGTCAGCCGGTGGGGATCAAGAGCGGGCCTTTCTTCAATTTCGTGGTTTCGGCGCTTACCGATCTGCCCTTGATGGAGCTGGATCGGCGCCTGAAATTCATCGAAGCCGATAACGGTCGCTATGCGCCGGATCGCAAGGGGCTGCCGCTGGATATCGACGTGCTGTTATACGGCGATCTGACCGGTAACTTCGACGGCTTGATTCTGCCGCGTGCCGAAATCCTGAAAAACGCCTTTGTGTTGTGGCCGCTGTCGCTGATTGCGCCGGATCGGGTGCATCCAGGTGTGGGGAAAAGCTTCGCGACGTTGTGGGCCGAGGCGCAGATTGATCAGGTGTTGGCGCCGGTGGCCTTTGAGTGGCGTGGGCAGCAACTGACGTCTTCGGATTTACGTTGAATTAACGGCCGCTTTCGCGAGCAAGCCCACACATTTGGAATGCATTCCCCTTGTGGGAGCGGGCTTGCTCGCGAAGCTTTTCAGGCTGACGCCTTGTCTTTGTAGGCTTTTAGCGCCTTCAGTCGTTCTCGCTTCAGCGCTTCGCCCAGTTCCGGGCCTTTGAATCCCTTCTCCAGCAACGGCTGCACCGCGACTTCCCGCGCAGCCTGGGCAGCGCCGCGTAAATAATCGGCCTGTGGATAACTTCTCTGCTCCAGCCCTTTACGGCCTCGGGCGTCCATTTCGCATGCGCCGATAAACTCTTCAAACCGCTGCGGTCGTCGATACACATCAAAGCTCTGCAACAGCTCCAGCAATGTTGAGGCCTTCAATTCCAGCGCCCGGTGACAGTGGGTGTGGTACTTGCCGACAAGCAAGGCCAACTCCTGACAATCCTTCGGTGCCTTGAAGCGTTCGTTGACCGCTTTGATCAGCTTCAACCCAGTGTGTTCATGGGCGATATGTCGTGGCCACTCTTCTTCCGGCGTCAGGCCTTTGCCGAGGTCATGCAGCAGGCAAGCCCAGCGTACTGTCAGCGGTTGTTTGTGCAGCGCTGATTGCTCCAGAACGCTGAGAGTGTGCAGGCCGGTGTCGATTTCCGGGTGATGCACTTCCGGTTGTGGCACGCCAAACAGCGCGTCGACTTCCGGCATCAGTTCTTTCAGTGCGCCGCAATCGCGCAGCACCTGGATGAATACCTGCGGCTGATCTTCCATCAGTGCGCGGGAGATTTCTTTCCAGCTGCGTTCGGCGGTCAGCGCCTGCAGTTCGCCGGACTCGCTGAGCTGGCGCATCAGTTTCAGTGTTTCTGGTGCGACAGTGAAGCCAAGACTGGCATAACGGGCAGCAAAGCGCGCAACGCGCAGCACGCGGAGCGGATCTTCGGCGAATGCGGGGGAAACGTGGCGCAGGATCCGCGCTTCGAGATCGCGTTGCCCATGATAGGGATCGGTGAGGTTTTGCTGGTCGTCCTCGGCCATTGCATTGATGGTCAGGTCGCGGCGGATCAGGTCTTCTTCCAGAGTGACCCCGGGGCTTGCGTGAAAAGTGAACCCGCCATAACCGCGACCGCTTTTGCGTTCGGTACGGGCAAGGGCGTATTCCTCGCCGGTTTTCGGGTGAAGGAATACCGGAAAATCCGCACCCACGGGGCGAAAGCCCTGGGCGAGCATTTCCTCAGTGGTCGCGCCCACCACCACCCGATCAACGTCGGTGACCGGTATACCCAGCAAGCGATCGCGTACCGCACCGCCAACCTTGAAAATCTGCATAAAAAACCTCCGTTAGCCCGACAGGATAACCCTTGTGTCGGACTTTCGGAGGTCAGAACCGCATCTAGAGATGAATCACGGCCAGGTCGAGTCGACCGTAATCACCCTCGCTGTGTTCACTTCGCGGCGGTACGTGGTGAGTTTTCATGATCTGGTCGCCCTGAAGGGTTTCCAGGTGAATGTCGAAGCCCCACAACCGGTGCAGATGTTTCAGTACCTCGTCGGTGGAGTCGCCCAAGGGTTTGCGGTCATGTTGTTGGTGACGCAGGGTCAGCGAGCGGTCGCCGCGTCGGTCGATGCTGTAGATCTGCACGTTCGGTTCGCGGTTGCCGAGGTTGTACTGCGCGGCCAGGGTTTCGCGGATGATCCGGTAACCGGTTTCGTCGTGGATCGCCGGCACCAGCAAATCGTCCTTCTGGTCGTCATCGAGGATGCTGAACAGCTTCAGGTCACGGATCACCTTGGGTGAAAGGTACTGGAGGATGAAGCTCTCATCCTTGAAGCTGCTCATGGCGAACTTGATGCTCGACAGCCAGTCGGAACCGGCGATGTCCGGGAACCAGCGCCGGTCTTCCTCGGTGGGGTTTTCGCACATGCGGCGGATGTCGCGATACATCGCGAAACCCAGTGCGTAAGGGTTGATCCCGTTGTAGTAAGGGCTGTCGAAGCCTGGCTGGAACACCACGCTGGTGTGCGAGGTGAGGAATTCCATCATGAACCCGTCAGTCACCAGGCCCTCGTCGTACAGGTCGTTCATCAGGGTGTAGTGCCAGAACGTGGCCCAGCCTTCGTTCATCACCTGAGTCTGACGTTGTGGATAAAAATACTGGGCGATCTTGCGCACGATCCGCACGATCTCCCGTTGCCACGGCTCCAGCAACGGCGCGTGCTTCTCGATGAAATACAGGATGTTTTCCTGCGGCTCGGCCGGGAACCGGGCGTTGTCCTTGTCGCTGTACTTGTCCGCGCCTTTGGGGATGGTGCGCCACAGATCGTTGATCTGCTTTTGCATGTGTTCCTCACGATCCTTCTGCCGCCGGCGTTCTTCCTCGGCGGATATCGGGTAGGGACGTTTGTAGCGGTCGACCCCGTAGTTCATCAACGCATGGCAGGAATCAAGAAGGTCCTCCACCGCATCGATACCGTGGCGCTCCTCGCATTGCATGATGTACTGCTTGGCGAACACCAGGTAATCGATGATCGAACTGGCATCGGTCCAGGTGCGGAACAGGTAATTGCCCTTGAAGAAACTGTTATGGCCATAGCACGCGTGTGCCACCACCAGCGCCTGCATGCAGATGGTGTTTTCTTCCATCAGATAGGCAATGCACGGATCCGAGTTGATCACGATCTCGTAGGCCAGCCCCATCTGGCCGCGGCTGTAGGATTTCTCGGTGCTGAGGAAGTGTTTGCCGTAGGACCAGTGGTGATAGCCCAGTGGCATGCCGACCGAGGCATAGGCGTCCATCATCTGTTCGGCGGTGATCACTTCGATCTGGTTGGGATAGGTGTCCAGGGCATAGCCGGCCGCAATCCGGGCGATTTCGCGGTCATAGGCCTGGATCAGCTCGAACGTCCATTCGGAGCCGGTGGAAATGGGTTGGCGTTTCTGCTCTTTGGCGGTCATGTCACTAACCTGCGCTGGAAGAGTTCACGGAAGACCGGATAGATATCCCCGGCCGAGACCAGTTGCTGCTGGGCAAACGTGTCGGAAAAGGCTTCGGCGATGCGTTCGTATTCGTACCAGAGGGCCTGGTGTTCGCGCGGGGTGATCTCCACATAAGTGTAGTACTGCACAAACGGCATGATCTGATTGATCAGGATGTCGCGGCAGATCGGCGAGTCATCGTTCCAGTTGTCGCCATCGGAAGCCTGCGCGGCGTAGATGTTCCATTCGTTGCTCGGGTAGCGCTCGGCCATGATCTCCTGCATCAGCTTCAGGGCGCTGGAGACGATGGTGCCGCCGGTTTCCCGCGAGTAGAAGAACTCTTCCTCGTCCACTTCCCGGGCGCTGGTGTGATGGCGGATGAACACTACGTCGATCTTGTCGTAGTTCCGCTTGAGGAACAGGTACAGCAGGATGAAAAAGCGTTTGGCGATGTCCTTGGTCGCCTGGGTCATCGAGCCGGACACGTCCATCAGGCAGAACATCACCGCTTTCGAGCTGGGGTTGGGTTGCTTGATCAGCAGGTTGTATTTCAAGTCGAAAGTATCGAGGAACGGCACGCGGTGAATGCGCGCGCTGAGTTTCTCGATTTCCGCTTCGAGTTCCTGAATATCGCCGAAGTTGTCCGGCTCTTCGCGCTTTAATCGCGCCAGTTCCTCTTTGGCCTCGCGCAGTTTGGCACGGCTGCTGCCGGACAGCGCAATGCGCCGGGCGTGGGCCGAGCGCAGGGTGCGGATGATATTGATCCGCGACGGGTTGCCTTCGTTACTGATCCCCGCGCGCACGGTCTTGAAAGTGTCGGTGCCGCTCAGGTTGCGTTTCACCAGATTCGGCAGTTCAAGGTCCTCGAACATGAACTCGAGGAATTCCTCCTGGGTGATCTGGAAGACGAATTCGTCCATGCCCTCGCCGGAATTGCCAGCCTTGCCGGGACCGCGTCCACCGCCGCCCCCCGGAGGCCTGGCGATGTGTTCGCCGGCAGTGAATTCCTTGTTGCCGGGATGAACCACGGTCTGCTTGCCGCCGCGACCGTGGTGAAGCACCGGTTCGTCGATATCGCGACCGGGAATGCTGATCTGTTCGCCGTGCTCCATGTCAGTGATGGAACGGCGGCTGACTGCCTCTTCGACAGCCTTCTTGATGTGATCACGGTAACGCCGCAGGAAGCGCTGGCGGTTAACCGTGCTCTTGTTCTTGCCATTGAGACGTCGGTCGATCACATAGCTCATACGTGGCCCTCCGGGCAGCTTCAAGTTGTGAGCTGCGAGCCGCAAGAAGAAGCACAGCGTTCACATGCTTTTTTCTTGCAGCTCGTAGCTTGAAGCTTGTAGCTGTTTTACTGCGATTTCCGGACCCGTAGGTACCATTCGGACAGAAGTCTTACCTGTTTGTCGGTGTAGCCGCGTTCGACCATTCGAGTAACGAAGTCGTTGTGTTTCTGTTGATCCTCTTTGCTCGCCTTGGCATTGAAGCTGATGACTGGCAGCAGGTCTTCGGTGTTCGAGAACATTTTCTTCTCGATGACCACCCGCAGTTTCTCGTAGCTGAGCCAGGTCGGGTTCTTGCCGTTATTGTTGGCCCGAGCGCGCAATACGAAGTTGACGATCTCGTTGCGGAAATCCTTCGGATTGCTGATGCCCGCCGGTTTCTCGATTTTCTCCAGCTCTTCGTTCAGGGCGACACGGTTGAGAATCTCGCCGGTCTCCGGATCGCGGTATTCCTGATCCTGGATCCAGAAGTCCGCATACAGCACGTAGCGGTCGAAGATGTTCTGACCGTACTCGCTGTAAGACTCCAGGTACGCGGTCTGGATCTCTTTGCCGATGAATTCGATATAACGCGGCGCCAGGTACTCCTTGAGGTAGCGCAGATAGCGCTCGCGGGTCTCGGCCTGGAACTGTTCCTGCTCGATCTGTTGTTCCAGCACATACAACAGGTGCACCGGGTTGGCGGCGATTTCATGCGGATCGAAGTTGAACACCTTGGACAGAATCTTGAACGCGAAACGGGTCGAGAGACCGTTCATGCCTTCGTCGACGCCCGCCGAATCGCGGTATTCCTGGATCGACTTGGCCTTTGGATCGGTGTCCTTGAGGTTTTCCCCGTCATAGACGCGCATCTTCGAATAGATGTTGGAGTTTTCCGGCTCCTTGAGGCGCGACAGCACGGTGAACTGCGCCAGCATCTTCAGAGTGTCGGGGGCGCAGTGGGCCTTGGCCAGCGAACTGTTGAACAACAATTTGTCGTAAATCTTCACCTCGTCGCTGACCCGTAGGCAGTACGGCACTTTGACGATATAGATCCGGTCGATGAACGCTTCGTTGTTCTTGTTGTTGCGGAAGGTGTGCCACTCCGATTCGTTGGAGTGCGCGAGCAGGATCCCGGTGAACGGAATCGCCCCCAGCCCTTCGGTACTGTTGTAGTTGCCTTCCTGCGTGGCGGTCAGCAATGGGTGCAGCACCTTGATCGGTGCCTTGAACATTTCGACGAATTCCATCAGGCCCTGGTTGGCCCGGCACAGCGCACCGGAGTAGCTGTAGGCGTCGGCGTCGTTCTGTGGGTATTCCTCGAGTTTGCGGATGTCGACCTTGCCCACCAGCGCCGAGATGTCCTGGTTGTTTTCGTCGCCCGGTTCGGTCTTGGCCACGGCGATCTGGTTGAGGATCGACGGATACAGTTTGACCACACGGAACTGGCTGATGTCGCCACCGAATTCGGCCAGGCGTTTGGTCGCCCACGGCGACATGATGGTGTTCAGGTAGCGCCGCGGGATGCCGAAGTCTTCCTCGAGGATCGCGCCATCTTCGGTGGCGTTGAACAGACCCAGAGGCGATTCGAATACCGGCGAGCCCTTGATCGCATAGAAGGGCACTTTTTCCATCAACTGTTTCAGCTTCTCGGCCAAGGACGATTTACCGCCACCGACGGGGCCGAGCAGGTAGAGGATCTGTTTCTTCTCTTCCAGGCCTTGGGCGGCATGGCGGAAATACGAGACGATCTGGTCGATGCATTCTTCCATCCCGTGGAAGTCTTCAAAGGCCGGATAGCGACGAATCACCTTGTTGGAGAAGATCCGCGACAGCCGCGAGTTGGTCGACGTGTCGAGCAGCTCGGGTTCGCCGATGGCCATCAATAGACGCTCGGCGGCGGAAACGTAAGCGCTGCGGTCCTTTTTGCACAGCTCCAGGTACTCCTGCAGCGAGAGTTCTTCCTGGCGTGTGGACTCGAAGCGTTGTTGGAAGTGGCTAAAGATACTCATGACGTCACCTCGCTCGATACGTGGAGCCGACGCCGGATCACTCAGTCGATGCTGGCAAGCAGCCGTGGTGGCTGCCTGTTTACCCCCCAGAACACTTTCGCGGTCGACAACCTTGAAAGTCACTCCCGATGACCCGTGCGCCGGTGTACCGGCTCTCCCCTGTTTTGGATGGCCTGGGCTTAAGGATAGTTGGGAATTCGAGAGGTAAAGGCGAGATACGTAATTAGTTGTGGCAGACCGTTCGTCTGCCCCGCGCAGGCCCACGGCAGCCGGGGCCTGCACGTGACAAAAAAATTATTCGGCGGCGCCTTGCGCGGTTTCCGACGGATAAGTCGTACGCCACAACTCAAAGCCACCGTCCATGCTGTAGACGTCGGAGAAACCCTGACTGATCAGGTAGGCGGCCGCGCCCTGGCTGGAATTGCCGTGGTAGCAGACGACAACGGTCGGTGCATCGAGGTCGGCGCCTTGAATGAAGGCGTGCAGCGAGTGGTTGTCCAGATGCTTCGAACCGCTGATATGCAGGGCGGCAAAAGTTGCAGGATCACGGACATCGACCACGACTGCGCCTTGCTCACGCAGGGCATGGGCCTGTTCCGGGGGGATTCGTTTGAATTCGCTCATGGCGGGTTCCTGTAGCTCGGCAGAGTGCGCAGTCTAACGCGGGGCGCTGACTGGCAGAGTTTTGGGGATAAGTGGTGCGACTGATGGCGCAAGCCCGCCGTGTTCATCGCATTTGCATGACACGCGCTCGCCGCTGTCGACGTTCATCAGGGTCAGGCTGCCGCCCCAGACACAACCGGTGTCCAGTGCCGAGATGCCCGGTTCACGGACATCGCCTTCCAGCGCGGCCCAGTGGCCGAAAATGATGCGCAGACCGCGGGTCTTGCGCTCTTTGTGCTGGAACCATGGCTTATAGCCGGGCGGGGCAGTGTCGAGACCTTCCTTGCTCTTGAGGTCGAGCTTGCCCTCGGCGGTGCAGAAGCGCATGCGGGTGAAATAGTTGGTGATGACGCGCAGGCGGGTCACGCCCGTGAGCTCGCTGTCCCACTTCGCCGGCTCATTGCCGTACATACCATCGAGATACAGCGGAAACAGGTTGTCGTCACGTAGTGCGGCTTCGGCCTCGGCGGCGTACTTCAAGGCCTTGCGCAAGGACCATTGCGGAGGGATACCCGCGTGCACCATGGCCACATCGCGTTGCTCGTCGTAATGCATGAGCTTTTGCTGGCGCAGCCATTCGAGCAACTCGGCGGCATCAGGTGCTTCGAGAATCTCGCTCAGGGTGTCGGATTTCTTCAGGCGTTCGATATTGTTGGCGGCGGCCAGCAAATGCAGGTCGTGGTTGCCGAGTACGCAGACCAGCGACTCGCGCATGCCATAGAGAAAGCGCAGGGTCTCCAGCGACTGAGGGCCACGGTTGACCAGATCACCGACCAGCCACAGCCGATCAAGCTTCGGGTCGAACGCCACTTGCTTGAGCAAGCACTTGAGCGGATCGAGGCAGCCTTGCAGGTCGCCGACGGCGTACGTCGTCATCAGTGCAAGGCTCCGGGCACAGCGAGGCGGAAAGGTTTGATGATCGCGTCGAAATGCTTGCCGTCATCGGCGACCATTTCGTAAGTGCCCTCCATGGTGCCGACCTTGGTGGTCATCACCGTGCCGCTGCTGTAGGTGTGGCTTTTGCCAACCTCAATCAGCGGTTGCTGGCCGACAACGCCGGCGCCGCGAACCTCTTCGACATGCCCGTCACCGTCGGTAATCACCCAGTGTCGTGACATCAGCTGGGCAGGGCACTCGCCATTGTTCTGCACGGTGATGGTGTAGGCGAAGGCGAAGCGGTGGTGCTCGGGTTGCGATTGGTCTGCCAGATAGCGGGTGACGACACTGACATCGACCTGATAACGAGGATCGGACATGCAAAAGGGCCTTAAGCAAAGCGGAACGCGAGGCGTAGCTGATGGGGAATCAGTCTAGGCAAGTATCGGGCAGTAAACCAGAGTGGCGGTCTGCCCGATAGCGTTCATCGCCGGTCAGTCGGCGGCGGGGGCGGCAGGAACCTGCTCGGCGAGCTTGTCGGCCAGGCGCACGAATGCGGCCAGGTCCAGTTGCTCGGGGCGCAGGCTGCCATCGACACCGGCGGCTTCGATCTCGGCAGCGGTCATCAATTGCTTGAGGGTGTTGCGCAGGGTCTTGCGACGCTGGTTGAAGGCTTCGCGAACGACGCGCTCGAGCAGGCGATGATCCTTGGCCGGGTGCGGCAGTACCGCATGCGGCACCAGGCGGACGATGGCCGAGTCGACCTTCGGCGGCGGGTTGAACGCGCCCGGGCCGACGTTGAACAGGTGTTCCACACGGCAGTGATACTGAACCATGATTGACAGACGACCCCAGTCGCCGCCGCCCGGGCCAGCCGCCAGGCGCTCGACCACTTCCTTCTGCAACATGAAGTGCATGTCGCGAATGATGCCGGCGTTGTTCAACAGGTGAAATATCAGCGGCGTGGAGATGTTGTAGGGCAGGTTGCCGACCACGCGCAGGCTGTTCGGTGCGGCGTTCAGTGTGTTGAAGTCGAACTTGAGCGCGTCGCCCTGATGCAGGTTGAAGTTGCTCTTGCCGGCAAACTGCTGGTTGAGGATCGGGATCAGGTCCTTGTCCAGTTCCACCACGTCGAGCTGCGCACCGGAGTTGAGCAGGCCAGCGGTCAGCGCGCCCTGGCCCGGGCCGATTTCCAGCATGCGGTCGCCGGATTTGGCACTGATGGAGCGCAGGATGCGGTCGATGACGCCGGCATCGTGCAGGAAGTTCTGGCCAAAGCGTTTGCGCGCCTTGTGTTGGTATTGCTCGGTCATAAACGGGTCTCGGCCATCTGGTAGGCGGTTTCCAGGGCGACCTGCAGGCTGCCGGTGTCGATCTTGCCGCTGCCGGCCAGATCCAGGGCAGTGCCGTGGTCGACCGACGTGCGGATGATCGGCAGGCCGAGGGTCACGTTGACCGCCGCGCCGAAGCCTTTGTACTTCAGCACGGGCAGGCCTTGGTCGTGGTACATCGCCAGCACTGCGTCGCAGTGCTCCAGATATTTGGGGGTAAACAGAGTGTCGGCAGGCAGCGGGCCACGGAGGTCCATGCCCTCGCTGCGCAGGCGCTCTAATGTCGGTTCGATGATGTCGATTTCTTCATGGCCCAGGTGTCCGCCTTCGCCGGCGTGCGGGTTGAGTCCGCAGACCAGAATGCGTGGCCGGGCGATGCCGAATTTGTCTTGCAGGTCGGCGTGCAGAATTCGCGTGACCCGCTCCAGCCGCTCCGGGGTGATTGCATCGGCAATCTCGCGCAGGGGCAGGTGAGTAGTGACCAGGGCCACGCGCAAGCCGCGGGTAGCGAGCATCATCACCACTTGGGCGGTGTGGGTCAGGTCGGCGAGAAATTCCGTGTGTCCGGAGAACGGGATACCGGATTCGTTGATCACGCCCTTGTGTACCGGAGCGGTGATCATCCCGGCGAAGTCGCCGTTCAGGCAGCCGTTGCCGGCACGGGTCAGGGTTTCGAGGACGAAGGCGGCGTTAGCCTTGTTCAGTTGTCCGGCGACCACGGGAGCGCTGAGTGGAGTGTCCCAGACATACAGGCTACCGGCGGGGGCTGGAACCGCCGGCCAGTTGTCAGGCGCAACCTCAAGCAAAGTGACGGCCAGCCCCAACTGCGCGGCCCGCTCGGTGAGCAGGTCGCGGCTGGTGATGGCAATCAGGGGATGTGGCTGGGCTTGCGAGGCGAGCAGCAGGCACAGGTCGGGACCGATGCCGGCTGGTTCGCCGGGTGTCAGCGCGAAACGCTTGGGTTTCACTGCGCTGCCTGGTCTGCACCAGGGAGTTTGATTTCTACGTAGGCTTCTTCACGAATCTGACGCAGCCAGTTTTGCAGCTCTTCATCGTATTTTTTGTTGCGCAGAACATTCATTGCCTGTTGCTCGCGAGCCGACTCGGTGCTGTCGGTGGCGCGGCGGCCAAGGACTTCCAGTACGTGCCAGCCGTACTGAGTCTGGAACGGCTTGGACAGCTGACCTTGTGGGGTCTTGGCCATCACTTCGCGGAATTCCGGTACCAGTGCGTTCGGGTCGATCCAGTTCAGGTCGCCACCGTTGAGCGCCGAACCCGGGTCTTCGGAGTAGTTCTTCGCCAGTTCAGCGAAGTCTTCACCGGCCAGGATGCGATCGTACAGCGACTGCACCAGGGCCTTGGTCTTGGCTTCGTCACGGATCGGGCTTGGCTTGACCAGGATGTGGCGCACATGCACCTCATCACGCATCTGCGCTTCGCCACCACGTTTGGCCAGCAACTTGAGGATGATGAAACCACCCGGAGTGCGTGCAGGCTGAGTGATGTCGCCAACCGCCATGCTGCTCAGCTCGCGGTCGAACGGCGGTGGCAGTTGCGCAGCTTTACGCCAGCCCATGTCGCCGCCTTCCAGGGCGTTGTCGCTGCCGGATTTGGCAACGGCCATCTGACCGAAGTCGGCGCCTTGCTTGAGCTTCTGGTAAACGTCCATCGCCTGACGGTAAGCGCTCTGAATCGCATCAGAGTTGGCGCTTTCCGGCGTCGGGATCAGGATGTTGGCCAGGTGCAGTTCTTCGGACAGTTGCATCTTGCCCAGGTCGGAGGCGAGGAAGTTCTTCACTTCCTGCTCGGAGACCTGGATGCGCTCTGCCACACGGCGCTGACGCACACGGCTGATGATCATCTCGCGCTTGATCTGGTCACGGGCGTCGTCATAGGACAAACCGTCGTGTGCCAGGGCGGCGCGGAATTGATCCACGGTCATGTTGTTGCGCTGGGCAATGGTGCCGACCGCCTGGTTCAGCTCTTCATCGGTAATGCGGATGCCGGAACGCTCGCCGATCTGCAGTTGCAGGTTTTCGACGATCAGGCGCTCGAGCACCTGCTGATCCAGCACGCCCGGAGGCGGCATGCCGCCGCCACGCTTGGCGATGGTCTGCTGAACTTCGTGGACGCGCTGGTCCAGTTGGCTCTGCATGACCACGTCGTTATCAACGATCGCGACCACTTTATCGATGGACTGTACTGCGGCGTTGGCCGCAGTACCCAGGAACAGCGCGCCCAGCAGCAGCGGGCGCAGAGAATCAGAAAGCTTGGTCTTCACGTTGACGATAACCTTGGATGCCTTTGTCGAGGAAGCTCTCTACCTTGGCGCCAGTCAGGCCGCCGAGTCCCTTCAGAACAATTTGGAGGAAGACGCCGTGGTCGCCTTTTTCGTTTTCCGGGGCGTTCTGACTGAATTCGTCATAGCTGACCCAGTAACGATTGATCAGGCGCAGTTTCCAGCAGCAGTTGTCGTATTCGAAACCACCGAAGGCTTCCAGCGTACGGTTGCGGTTGTAGTCGTACTGCCAGCGGCTGATCGCGCTCCACTGCGGAACGATCGGCCAGATGACCGAGAAGTCATGCTGCTGGATCTTGTAGTAGTCCTTCACGTAGCCAGGCTGGCCCGGCGTGCCGTAGTCGCCACCACCCACCGACCATTTACCGGTGTTCTGATCGTAACGAACCTGGTCGTTGCGATAGCGATAACCGACGTTGACCACCTTGTTCGGGTTGTCTTCAGGCTGGTAATGGAACATCGCGCTGCCGGAACGCGGGCTGCGGCTGTCCGGGTCCCAGTTGTAGTCGGCCGTGGTGCGCCAGTCACGGTTCCAGCGATATTCGTATTCCAGAGCGTACGGTGATACGTCGGACTGGGCATCTTTACGATCGTTGAACGCGATGCCTGGCAGTTGGACTTCACGATCCTTGAAGTAGTAAGCCTGGCCGACGCTGATGCGTTGACGCTCGAAACCGTCGTCTTCGATCCAGCGGCTGGTCACACCCAGCGACAGCTTGTTCTCGTCGCCGACACGGTCGGAGCCGGAGAAGCGGTTGTCACGGAACAGCGACGCGTAGTTGAAGGTGTATTCGCTGGTGTCGAATACCGGAATGTCTTCCTGATCAACCTTGGGTACATACAGGTAGAACAGACGCGGTTCCAGAGTCTGGCGATAGTTCTTGCCGAAGTACGACGTGTTGCGGTCGAAGTACAGGCCGCTGTCGACGCTGGCGATCGGTACGCCACGGCTCTGGTTGCTGTCGAAGGTGCCGTTGAGTTTGTTCTGCTCGGCGGTTTGATTGGCGATCTGGCCTTTGCCAATACTGTCCAAATCCAGCTGGTATTGGGTGTACTGATACTTGAGCGATGGCTTCAGGAAACCATAGGTCCAGTTCATCGGCAGACTGACACCAGGTTTCAGATTCAGGCGGTCGCCGTTGGCTCGCGCCAAGCCTTGAACATTGGTGTCGAGACGATCATCGATCGTACCGTCTTCGTTGGTGAATTTGCCATTTTGCAGATCACGATCAAAGCGAACAAGCTCGGTCTCGTAATCGAAGTTCAAACCTTCCGGGTGATACGGCAGTTGCCCGTTGAAAGTGATCTGCGGCAGACGGCCGTAAGGCGTGATGTTCGAAACGGTCGCGAGTTGGTACTGCTGAGCGTTCAACGTGGCGGTATACGAGTCGCCACGATAGGAAACCAGACCCTGTTGGTTCACGAAGTCAGCACTCTTCACACCGATCTGATCAGTGGTCAGGTCCTGGAAGTAGTACGGATCGCTGATCTTGGTGTAGTCGACCTGAGTCATCACACGGGAGTCGAGACCGCCCTTGTGCTGCCAGTTGTACATGTAGCGATTTTTTTCGTAATCGGACTGCTTGCTGCGATCGGTATCTTCGTCGTTCAGATACGCCGCACCAAACTGGCCTTCGCTGGACTTGGTCAGGTAACGGAACTCGCCTTCGACCAGCATGCCGCGTTTGCTCATGTAACGCGGGTACAACGTGGCATCGTAGTTCGGCGCCAGGTTGAAGTAGTACGGGGTGACCAGCATGAAGCCGGTATCGCTGCCGGTGCCGATGGTCGGCGGCAGGAAGCCCGATTGGCGACGATCGTCGATCGGGAAGTAGATGTACGGCGTGTACAGGATCGGAATGTCCTTGACCCGCAGTGTCACGTTGGTCGCGGTACCGAAGCCGGTGGCAGGGTTCAGGGTGATGTTGTTGCCCTTGAGCTGCCAGGCGTTGCTGTTCGGTTCGCACGTGGTGTACGTGCCGTCCTTCAAGCGGATGATCGCGTTCTCGGCACGCTTGGCGTACAGCGCGTTACCGCGGATGCGCGATTTGTGCATCACGTATTCGGCGTTGTCGACCTTGGCTTCACCGGTGTCGAGCTGTACATCGGCGTGATCGCCGACGATCAGTGCACCGTTGTCGCGAATGCGCACGTCGCCATTGAGTTCGGCGCGGCTCTCGGCCTGATACAGGCTGGCCTCGTCGGACTCGACCTGCATGCTGCCCTGACGCAGGACCACGTCGCCGGCCAGCGTACCCACCTGATCTTCGGTGTTGTAGCGCGAGGCTTTGGCGCCGATAAAGGTCGGTGCGTCACTTTTATTCGTCTTGTCATTCATGCCAGGACGAATCGGTTCGATATAGGAACCAGAGCAGTAAGGACCGGTCTCGGCCAATTGGGCGGCGGTGAGCTTCTCGCGCGGAACCCAGTCGAGGTGACTGTAGTCTTCGCTACGGGATTTCAGGCCGCGGCCTTTGGCTTCGGTGACCAGCACAGGCTTGGCGCCGGTGTCGGATGTGGAACCGTTCTGGGTCGGGGCTTCGCCGGCGGCGCTGACAGCGCTGCCGTCATGCACCGGACGCGGCGGCAATGCAGCTGCCGGCGTCTTGGGCGCACACGCCCAGCCACCCGTTGCCGAGACGGCGCAGTCATACTGCTCGGCGGCAACAACGAATTGACTGGCCAGAGGTTGCATAGCCAGCAGACTGCCGGTTACCAACAACGGAAATTTTTTACGAAACGCGGGGGATTTCAATGCCATCTTATTAGTCCGGGCTTCCTGCGTGCCATCTGCCCGCGGTGTGGGCCGCACGCCTCTCGATGGTCTGAAAAAGATGCTGGATAATAAAGCATGACCCGCTTGACGGCTAGCGCCGTCGGAGACCCTTGCAATGCCTGACCAAGATGTACGCTTGCAACACCTGAAAGTTTGGCTCGATGAGCAGTTGGCAATCCTGTTTGCAGATCAGGGCTGGGGCGCCGTGCCCCCGGCCACGTTGACCGCGGCCAGCAGCGACGCGAGTTTCCGCCGGTATTTCCGTTGGGAAGGCGCGGGTCGCAGTTTCGTCGTGATGGACGCGCCACCGCCCCAGGAAAACTGCAAACCGTTCGTGGATATCGCCTTTTTGCTGGCGAAATCCGGAATTAACGTGCCGAAAATTTATGCAGAAGACCTCGAACGCGGATTTCTTTTGCTCAATGACCTGGGCAACAAGACCTATCTGGACGTAATCGACAGCGAAAATGCCGACGCTTTGTTCAGCGATGCCTTGCAGGCGCTGTTGGCTTTTCAGCAATTGCCGATGGTCGCACCGCTGCCGAGTTACGACGTGGCACTGCTGCGCCGCGAGCTGGAACTGTTCCCCGAGTGGTATGTGAAGCGCGAACTCGGCGTCGAGTTCGACGCGGCACAGCAGCAACAATGGCAAGCCGTCAGCGATCTGCTGATCGACAGCGCCCTGGCTCAGCCGAAAGTGCTGGTGCACCGCGACTACATGCCGCGCAATCTGATGCTCAGCGAGCCGAATCCGGGCGTACTGGACTTTCAGGATGCGGTCTACGGCCCGGTCACCTACGACGTGACCTGCCTGTTCAAGGACGCCTTCCTCAGTTGGCCTGAAGAGCGCGTGCGTGGCTGGCTGGAAAGCTACTGGCAGCAAGCCTCGGCGCTGGACATCCCGGTGCAAGCGGATTTCGAAGACTTCCTGCGTGCCAGCGACCTGATGGGCGTACAACGCCACCTGAAAGTCATCGGCATCTTCGCCCGCATCTGCCATCGCGATGGCAAGCCGCGCTACCTGGCCGACGTGCCGCGTTTCTTCGCCTATATAGAAGCGGTGCTTGCGCGTCGTCCTGAACTGGCGGATCTGCAGGCGTTGCTCGCCAGTCTGCGTGGCGGAGCGACTGCATGAAGGCGATGATTCTGGCGGCAGGCAAGGGCGAGCGCATGCGCCCGCTGACCCTGACCACCCCCAAGCCGCTGGTGCGTGCCGGTGGCGTACCGTTGATCGAATATCACCTGCGCGCACTGGCGGCAGCCGGTTTCAGCGAGATCGTGATCAACCATGCCTGGCTCGGTCAGCAGATCGAAGATTACCTGGGCGACGGTTCGCAGTTTGGCGTGAGCATCCAGTACTCGCCGGAAGGTGAGCCGCTGGAAACCGGCGGCGGGATTTTCCGCGCCTTGCCGCTGCTCGGTGACGATGCGTTTCTGGTGGTCAACGGTGACATCTGGACCGATTACGACTTCAGCGTGCTGCATCAACCGATCAATGGTCTGGCGCATCTCGTACTGGCGGACAACCCGGCTCATCATCCGGCGGGCGATTTCATCCTGACTGACGGCCGGGTGAGCGATGCTCAGCCGGGTGCGCAAACCCTGACCTACAGCGGCATCGCTGTCCTGCATCCGCAGTTGTTCGATGGCTGCACGGACGGCGCATTCAAGCTCGCACCACTGCTGCGCAACGCCATGGCTGACGGACAGGTCAGCGGTGAGCGTCTGAAAGGTCACTGGGTGGATGTCGGTACGCATGAGCGTCTGGCCGAAGCTGAAGCATTGATAGAAGCGAGTCGTTGATATGTTGTGGCCAGGGACTCTGATTGGAGCCGGAGCGGGTTTTGCGATTGCCAGCATTCCGGGGGCCATGCTTGGGGCATTGTTGGGACAGGCGCTGGATCGGCGCCTGCACCTGCAAAGCTGGGGGCACTTGCGGGAAAAACTCGGCGGACGGCCGATGTTGCGCAACGACGAATTGCTGTTCGTGTTGCTCGGGCGTCTGGCCAAGAGTGACGGGCGAGTGACGGACGGCCATATCCAGCAGGCGCGCAATGAAATGAACGCCCTGGAAATGAGCGAACCGGCACGGCGACGGGCGATTGCTGCGTTCAATCGCGGTAAGGCCGGCGGCGACCGCCTGCGCGGTTATCTGCGCCGCCTGAGTGCTCAGCCGCATGCCGCCGAGGGCGTGTTGCGCGCCTGCTGGCGGATGGTCTGGGCCGACGGTCGTGCGGGCGTCAGTGAGCGTGAATTGTTGGCGCAGTGGGGCAAGTGGCTGGGTTGGACAACCCACCAGATTCAGGCGCTGGCCAACGATTACGAGCCCAATAAACGGCCGATTGTCAGTGCCGCGGTGAGTTATCAGGAAGCGATGCGCCTGCTCGGGGTGTCGGCGACCAGCGAGCCGGCGCAGATCAAGCGCGCCTATCGCCGGCTGCTCAGTCGTCATCACCCGGACAAGATCGCCGGCAGCGGCGCGACGCCGGAGCAGGTGCGTGACGCGACCGAGAAAACCCGCGAGCTGCACAACGCGTTTACGCTGATCCGGGCGCGGCGGGATTTTCGCTGATCGTTGCCGTTAAAGATGGGGCGGCTGAAATGGCCTCATCGCGAGCAGGCTCGCTCCCACACTGATTGCATTCCTACAGATGGAATGCATTCAAATGTGGGAGCGAGTCTGCTCGCGAATGGGGCGACTCGGTCTTCCAGTCAGTCCGTCTTCTGCGGATTCAACCAGCCACGCACCCGCCGGAACAGCTGTTCCTGCTCAGCCTTTTTATCCGGTAACGCCTTGAGCGCCACCTGGCTGAAGGTCGAAGTCTTCAAGCGCTTGCTGGCCTGCATGCGCTCCAGCGCCGCGTTGCGATCCAGCGCCTTGTCCATGTAGAAAATGTCGGCGGTCGGCAACTTCAGGGTCGGTGTCAGCTCGGCCAATTGTGGCTTGGCCTTGCTCGGCGTTTGCGCATCGACCATCACCAGTTTCTCGACCTGCGAACTCTGCCGCTCGCTGAGAAAGCGCGCTGCCCAGTACGCGCCCGTACCGTGACCGAGGACCACGACCCGGCGTGCGCTTTGCTGCTCGGCGTAGGCGATCGCCGCATCGATCCGCGCAAAGATCCGTTCGGCATCAGCCTTGGATTGTTCTTCAGTCGTTTCGGCGACCACCTGATCCGCCACTTCCGCTTCACCGCCCGCCGCCTGTTCGATCGGTTGCGCAGTGGTGGAATCCTTGCTGCCACTTTCCGGGGCTTTCGGCGCGGCGGCGGGCGCAATCACCCGCGGTGCGATGACATCGCTTTGCAGATCCGGCAGGGTGATACTCAGGCTGCTCCACTCGACATCGGGCAATTTGCTGCGCAGTGGGCCGATCACTTGCGGCCAGTCAGCGGTTTCGCCGGCGCCGGGGACGATAATCACCGCACCTTTGGGCTCGGCAGTGTTGGCCGGTTTCCACAGGGCGAGGAAAGTATCGGCGCCGGCCTGCAATTGCTGCTGTTCTTGTGCCGGGACTTTGCGTTCCAGTGCTGCGGCTTCTTCCTGACTACGCTCAAGCAGTGGCTGGCGTTCGGCCGGTTTTTCGGCGGCCGGTTGCTCGGCGGTGGAGGCGGGCGCCGGATCGGCGGCTTCGACGGAAAACGCACAAGGCAGGATCAGCGACAGGCACAATGCTGGCATTGCCAGGCGGTAGACAGAGGGCATCGGTTATTCCAGGCCAGAAAAGTATCCCGGCAGCCTAATGGGTTGGTCAGAATTTGTCAGTGCAAGAGACTTCAATGATGCGTTTTTGCTGCCTGTGGGTTATCGGCTGGTTGTGTTTTCCCTTGATGGGCTGGGCGGCGTCTGCGCCGGCGGCGCATGCAGCGCTGTTGACGCCCGGCGAGCAGCAATGGCTGGCGCAGCACCGTGAGCTGCGTGTTGGCCTGGTATTGCAGGCGCCGTACGCGCAATACGACCGGCGCTTGCAGCGACTGTCCGGGGCTAATGTCGAATTGATGAAGGCGCTGGCCAAGACGCTGAACGTCGAGCTGAGCTGGCGCAATTTTCAGGACCTGGCGCAACTGGAAGACGCCGCCCGCGAAGGTGAAATCGACATCGCCCCGGGCCTGACCCAGACCCCGGGTGCGCTGCGCCTGTGGCTGTTTTCCGATCCCTACATGCGTGTGCCGCAACTGGTGGTCAGCGACCAGAAGAGCGGCGGCGTGGTCGAGCTGGAAAAGCTCGACAGCCTGTCCCGCGTCGCGGTGCGCATGCCCAGCGTCACCGCGGATTATTTGCGCAGCACCTATCCCCATCTGAATCTGCAAGGCGTGCCGCTGGAGCGTCAGGCACTGCAACTGTTGCTGACCCAACAAGCGTCCTACGCCGTGATAGATGAAGCGCAACTCGGGCGCTTGTCCGCCGAGCCGGAGTTCGCCGGGTTGGTGGTGGTCGGCGATATCGGCTTGCCGCAGCTGTTGCGGGTTGCCACGCGGCGCGACTGGCCGCAATTGGCCGGGATCATCGAAAGCGCCTTGCGAGCGATCCCGGCCAAGGATCTGGAGCGCCTGCACAACCAATGGCTGCAACCCAAGTACCCACGGCTCACGGAGTCGCCGGGGTTCTGGCAGAACCTCAGCCTGTTGTTTGCGGTGTTGTTGCTCAGTTGCCTGGCCATCGTTGTCTGGCAACGACGCCAGCAACACAGCCTCGAACAGCGTCTGCTGGCTGCACGTGAAGACATCGCCCTGCGCGCGGCCAGCGAAGAAGCCTTGCGCCTGACCCAGTTTTCCATCGATCAAAGCACCGTCGGCATTCTCTGGGTCAACTGGGATAGCCATGTGCGCTACGCCAACCGCGCTGCGGAACACATGCTCGGTTATCCACAGGGCGCGCTGATCGAACGGCCGCTGATCGACTTCGAACCCGGCCTGCACATGGATCGCTGGCTCAACCTGTGGAAACGCGCGCGGGCCAGTGAAGAAGGGCCGCTGAGCTTTGAAACCAGTTGCGTGCGCGCCGATGGCAGCATCCTGCCGGCGGACGTCTCGCTGAGTTTTCTGCGTTTTCGCGACAGCGAGTATCTGGTGGTTTATCTCACCGACGTCACCGAGCGCCGCCGCGCCCTGGCCGCGTTGCAGGAAAGTGAAGCGCGCCTGCAAGGCATCGCCGCCAACGTTCCAGGGCTGGTGTTCCGCCTGGAGCGGGCGCCGGTGACCGGGCAGATCGATTTCGCCTACATCAGCGAGGGCAGCGAGAGTCTGGTCGGCTATGCGCCGGCCGCCATCGCCCATCGCGACATGGGCTTGCGCAGTCTGGTGCACCCGGACGACAGGGCCAGTTACCACCAGACTCAGGATCAAGCGCTGGACACTGACAGTGACTGGTCGTGGCAGGGTCGCATCCTCACCCGTCAGGGCGAGCAGCGCTGGGCCGAGATCAAGGCAATCACCCGACAGCTGGAGGATGGCGCCTATGTCTGGGACGGCATCGTCTGGGACATCAGCGAAAGCAAACGTATCGAGCTGGAGCTTGCCGCCTCCCGCGAGCAACTGCGCGAATTGTCGGCGCACCTGGAAAGCGTGCGCGAAGAAGAAAAGGCGCGGATCGCCCGCGAAGTGCACGATGAGCTGGGGCAGATGCTCACGGTGCTGAAGCTGGAAACCTCGATGTGCGAACTGGCCTACGCACAACTCGACCCGGGGCTGCACGAGCGCTTGAACAGCATGAAACGCCTGATCGCCCAGTTGTTCCAGCTGGTGCGTGATGTGGCGACGGCGTTGCGCCCGCCGATTCTCGATGCCGGGATTGCTTCAGCGATCGAGTGGCAGGCGCGGCGCTTCGAGGCGCGTACGCAGATTCCGTGTCTGGTGCAGGTGCCGGACAATCTGCCGGCGCTCAGCGATGCCAAGGCGATCGGGCTGTTCCGCATCCTGCAGGAGGCGCTGACCAACGTCATGCGCCATGCTCAGGCGCATACTGTGGAGCTGACACTGGCGCTGCAAGGCGACGAGTTGTGTCTGACGGTCAGCGACGATGGCGTAGGCTTTGTCGCTGCGGCGGATCGGCCGACGTCCTTTGGTTTGGTCGGTATGCGCGAGCGGGTGCTGATCATGGGCGGACGCTTGTTGCTTGAGAGTGAGCCGGGGGAGGGCACCAGTCTGCATGTGTGGGTGCCGGTGAATGAGGTCTGATGGTTATGTGGTGTTCGGGTCGACGCTTTCGCGAGCAGGCTCGCTCCCACATTGGAATGCACTTCCCTGTGGGAGCGAGCCTGCTCGCGAATGACCTTGGCGCTGAATAAGAATAATGGAGAAGAACGTGATCCGTGTATTGGTAGCCGAAGACCACACCATCGTCCGTGAAGGCATCAAGCAATTGATCGGCCTGGCCAAGGATCTGCAAGTGGTGGGGGAGGCGAGCAATGGCGAGCAGCTCCTCGAAACCTTGCGCAGCGTGCCGTGTGAAGTGGTGCTGCTGGATATCTCAATGCCTGGCGTCAACGGGTTGGAGGCGATTCCACGGATTCGCGCGCTGAACAATCCACCGGCGATTCTGGTGCTGTCGATGCACGACGAGGCGCAAATGGCCGCCCGTGCGCTCAAGGTCGGCGCCGCGGGCTATGCGACCAAGGACAGCGATCCGGCATTGCTGCTGACGGCGATTCGCAAAGTGGCGGCCGGCGGACGTTACATCGACCCGGAACTGGCCGACCGCATGGTCTTCGAAGTCGGCCTGACCGACACGCGTCCGTTGCATTCGCTGCTGTCCGAGCGTGAGTTCTCGGTGTTCGAACGCCTGGCCCAGGGCGCCAACGTCAACGACATCGCCCAGCAACTGGCGCTGAGCAGCAAGACCATCAGCACCCACAAGGCGCGGCTGATGCAGAAGCTCAACATCACCTCGCTGGCCGAGCTGGTCAAATACGCGATGGAGCACAAACTTCTCTAAAGATCACCGCAGTTAAAACTGTAGGAGTGAGCCTGCTCGCGATAGCGGTCTGTCAGGCAATACTTCAGTGACTGAGCCACCGCTATCGCGAGCAGGCTCACTCCTACAGGGGATCTTCATAGCGCCCGAAATTGCGAGCATACCCATTAGCGACAACCGCTTTTGCTTGTTCTCGTGGCTTGTCGCGTGGCGCTCGTCGCTCGCTTGCCAAAACGCGCCATCCTTGTAGGGCAATCCCTACCCCCAACCTTCCATCCGGCTGAGGCGATTCTCTCCTGCGCCCCGATTTGCGTGGCTGGCGCCAGCCACTAGGCTTAATCCACAGCAGTTACCAATAACAAAGGTGTGGGTATGAGCCAGGTCGATTCAAACGCAGGGGCCAGTGACGTGCTGGTCAGCTTTCGTGGAGTGCAGAAGAGCTACGACGGCGAGAACCTGATCGTCAAAGACCTCAACCTGGACATTCGCAAAGGCGAGTTCCTGACCCTGCTCGGGCCGTCCGGCTCGGGCAAGACCACCAGCCTGATGATGCTCGCCGGGTTCGAAACCCCGACCGCCGGCGAAATCCTCCTGGCCGGCCGTGCAATCAACAACGTGCCGCCGCACAAGCGCGACATCGGCATGGTGTTCCAGAACTACGCGCTGTTCCCGCACATGACCGTGGCCGAGAATCTGGCCTTCCCGCTGACCGTACGTGGCCTGAACAAGAGCGACGTCAGCGACAAGGTCAAGAAAGTCCTGAGCATGGTCCAGCTCGACGCCTTCGCTTCGCGCTATCCGGCACAACTCTCCGGCGGTCAGCAGCAGCGTGTGGCGCTGGCGCGGGCGCTGGTGTTCGAACCGCAACTGGTGCTGATGGACGAACCGCTGGGCGCCCTCGACAAGCAACTGCGCGAACACATGCAGATGGAGATCAAACACCTGCACCAGCGCCTCGGCGTGACCGTGGTCTATGTGACCCACGACCAGGGTGAAGCGCTGACCATGTCCGACCGCGTCGCCGTGTTTCATCAGGGCGAGATCCAGCAGATCGCCCCGCCGCGCACCCTCTACGAAGAACCGAAAAACACTTTCGTCGCCAACTTCATCGGCGAGAACAACCGCCTCAACGGCCGTCTGCTCAGCCAGAGCGGCGAGCGTTGCGTGGTTGAGTTGGGTCGCGGCGAGAAGGTCGAGGCGCTGGCGGTCAACGTCGGCCAGACCGGCGAACCGGTGACCCTGTCGATCCGCCCGGAGCGCGTCAGCCTCAACGGTTCGAGCGACCAATGTGTCAACCGCTTCTCAGGGAGGGTAGCGGAATTCATCTATCTGGGCGACCACGTCCGGGTGCGCCTGGAAGTCTGCGGCAAGACCGACTTCTTCGTGAAACAGCCGATTGCCGAGCTCGATCCAGCGCTCGCGGTCGGCGACGTGGTTCCGCTTGGCTGGCAGGTCGAGCACGTTCGCGCACTCGATCCTCTTCTAGAGGCGCATTAAGCGCCCCGGCAATACCAACACCAACCCTGCACGTGGAGAGAACAATAAATGTTGAGATCCCTGAAGTTCACCGCCCTGACCCTGGGCCTGATGGGTACGGCCAGCGCGATGGCCGCCGGTCCCGATCTGACTGTGGTGTCGTTTGGCGGGGCGAACAAGGCGGCGCAAGTCAAAGCCTTCTACGCACCGTGGGAAGCGGCGGGCAACGGCAAGATCGTTGCCGGCGAGTACAACGGCGAAATGGCCAAGGTCAAAGCCATGGTCGACACCAAGAGCGTGTCGTGGGATCTGGTGGAAGTTGAATCGCCAGAGCTGTCCCGTGGTTGCGACGAAGACATGTTCGAACAACTCGACCCGGCAATGTTCGGCAAGACCGAAGACTACGTCAAAGGTGCGATTCAGCCGTGCGGCGTGGGCTTCTTCGTCTGGTCGACCGTGCTCGCGTACAACGCCGACAAGCTGAAAACCGCGCCAACCAGCTGGGCCGATTTCTGGGACACCAAGAAATTCCCGGGCAAGCGTGGCCTGCGCAAAGGCGCCAAGTACACCCTGGAATTCGCGCTGATGGCCGACGGTGTTGCACCGAAGGACGTTTATAAAGAGCTGGCGAGCAAGGGTGGGCAGGATCGCGCGTTCAAGAAACTCGATGAACTCAAGCCAAGCATTCAGTGGTGGGAGGCCGGTGCACAACCACCGCAATACCTTGCTTCCGGTGACGTGGTCATGAGCTCGGCCTACAACGGTCGCATCGCCGCCGTGCAGAAAGAATCCAACCTGAAAGTGGTGTGGAATGGCGGCATCTACGACTTCGATGCGTGGGCCATCCCGAAAGGTCTGGACGCCAAGCGCGCCGAAGCGGCGAAGAAATTCATCGCCTACTCGGTTCAGCCGCAGCAACAGAAGACCTACTCGGAAAACATCGCCTACGGCCCGGCCAACACTCAAGCAGTCCCGCTGCTGAGCAAGGACGTGCTGAAAGACATGCCGACCACCCCGGAAAACATCGCCAACCAGGTGCAGATCGACGTCAGCTTCTGGGCTGATAACGGCGAGCAACTGGAACAGCGCTTCAATTCCTGGGCTGCGAAGTAATCCGAGAGCTTGCTCTCCTGTGGGAGCGGGCTTGCTCGCGAAAGCATCAGCACATTCAACATTGATGTCGACTGATGCGCCGCCTTCGCGAGCAAGCCCGCTCCCACATCTGGATTTGTGTGCATCAATCGATCGAGGTGGTTCGCCACCTCTGTAACGATCAAAGATTTGCGGAGTACGTCATGGCCATCGCCGTTCCCCTGAACGAGGGCGCCAGCCCCACCTTGAAGCAGAAGCTCAAGCGCGCCGAGCGGGTCAACCGCTGGAAGGCCCAGGCGTTGATTGCGCCGCTGGTGCTGTTTCTGTTGCTGGTGTTTCTGGTACCGATCGTGGCGCTGCTCTACAAAAGCGTCGGCAACCCGGAAGTGGTCGGCGGCATGCCGCGCACCGTGGCGGCCATCGCCAGTTGGGACGGCCGTGGCCTGCCCGCTGAACCGGTATACAAAGCGGCCGGCGAAGATCTCGCCGAAGCCCGCAAAAACCAGACGCTGGGCGATCTGTCCAAGCGCTTGAACATGGAGTTGGCCGGCTATCGCAGCCTGCTGACCAAAACCGCCCGGGCGCTGCCCTTCGCCAGCGAACCGGCCTCCTATAAAGAAGCCCTCGAAGCGCTCGACGAGCGTTGGGGCGATCCGGCCTACTGGCAAGCGGTCAAACGCAACACCAGCAGCATCACGCCTTACTACCTGCTGGCGGCGGTGGATCACCGTATCGATGATCTCGGCGAACTGGCCCCGGCCACCCCGGATCAGGCGATCTACCTCGACATCTTCGCCCGCACGTTCTGGATGGGCCTGATCATCACCGTGATCTGCCTGTTTCTCGCCTATCCCCTGGCTTATCTGCTGGCGAACCTGCCATCGCGGCAGAGCAACCTGCTGATGATTCTGGTGCTGTTGCCGTTCTGGACCTCGATTCTGGTACGGGTCGCGGCGTGGATCGTGTTGCTGCAATCGGGCGGGCTGATCAACAGCGCGCTGCTGGCCATGGGCATCATTGATAAGCCGCTGGAACTGGTGTTCAACCGCACCGGGGTCTACATCTCGATGGTGCACATCCTGCTGCCGTTCATGATCCTGCCGATCTACAGCGTGATGAAAGGCATCTCGCCGACCTACATGCGCGCCGCCATCTCGCTGGGCTGCCATCCGTTCGCCAGTTTCTGGCGGGTGTACTTCCCGCAGACTTATGCCGGCGTCGGTGCCGGTTGCCTGTTGGTGTTCATCCTCGCCATCGGCTACTACATCACCCCGGCGCTGCTCGGCAGCCCGAACGATCAGATGGTCAGCTACTTCGTCGCGTTCTACACCAACACCAGCATCAACTGGGGCATGGCCACTGCGCTGGGCGGCCTGTTGCTGCTGGCGACCGTGGTGCTTTATCTGATCTACAGCTGGCTGGTGGGCGCCAGTCGCCTGCGCCTGAGCTAAGGGGAATTTGAAATGCTGAGTCCTTACATGTCGCCCATCGAACGGGTGTGGTTCTACAGCTTGCGGATCCTCTGCGGCCTGATCCTGCTGTTCCTGATTCTGCCGGTGCTGGTCATCGTGCCGCTGTCGTTCAACTCGGGCAGTTTCCTGGTGTATCCGTTGCAGGGCTTTTCTCTGCACTGGTATCAGGACTTCTTCGCCTCGGCGGAATGGATGCGCTCGCTGAAGAACAGCATCATCGTCGCCCCCGCGGCGACCGTGCTGGCGATGGTCTTCGGAACCCTGGCGGCGATCGGCCTGACCCGTGGCGACTTCCCCGGCAAGGCGCTGGTGATGGCGCTGGTGATTTCGCCGATGGTGGTGCCGGTGGTGATCATTGGTGTGGCGAGTTATCTGTTCTTCGCACCGCTGGGACTGGGCAATAGCTTCTTCTCGCTGATCGTGGTGCACGCGGTGTTGGGTGTGCCGTTCGTGATCATCACCGTGTCGGCGACGTTGCAGGGGTTCAACCACAATCTGGTGCGGGCGGCGGCCAGCCTTGGCGCTTCGCCATTGACCACGTTCCGTCGGGTGACCCTGCCGTTGATTGCGCCGGGGGTGATTTCCGGGGCGTTGTTCGCCTTTGCCACTTCGTTCGATGAAGTGGTGGTGACGCTGTTCCTCGCCGGCCCCGAGCAAGCGACCTTGCCACGGCAGATGTTCAGCGGCATTCGCGAGAACCTCAGTCCGACGATTGCGGCGGCGGCAACCTTGCTGATCGCCTTCTCTGTCATCCTGCTGTTAACCCTTGAATGGCTGCGCGGTCGTAGCGAGAAACTGCGTACCGCGCAGGTCTGACGCCGTACACGGTCAAAACTGTAGGAGGGGGCTTGCTCCCGAAAGCGGTGGATCAGTTGAAGTTGATGTCGACTGACACACCGCTTTCGGGAGCAAGCCCCCTCCCACAAGGATTTGTGTTGTATGCGAAGTTTTGTGTCATTCATGGGGTGAATGCCAGACAACCTCAAAACCCCAGCTAACCTTGTGCTCAGCTCCCACATCTATAAGAGGCTGCGCACGATGAGTCTGTCCCAGTTCAAAATCGCTCACAAACTGATCACCGGCGCCGGGGCCATCGAGCAACTGGCGGCGGAGCTCACGCGGCTGGATATCGACAACCCGTTGATCGTCACCGACGCCGCGCTGGTCAAGTCCGGCACCGTGGAGCTGGCGCTGTGCCAATTGGGCGGGCGCGAGTACGAGATTTTTGACCGGGTGCTACCGGACCCGGAAATCGCCATCGTCGAAGATTGCATGCGCGTGTATCGCGAGGGCGGCCATGACGGCTTGATCGGTCTCGGTGGCGGCAGTGCCATCGACATCGCCAAGAGTGTCGCCGCGTATGCCGGATACCACGGCGCGCTGGAAGACCTGTTCGGCGTCGATCAGGTGCCGCGCAAAGGTCCGCCGCTGATCGCCATCCCGACCACCGCCGGCACCGGCTCGGAAGTGACCAACGTCGCCATCCTCTCCGACAAGGTCGCGCAACTGAAGAAAGGCATCGTCAGCGACTACCTGTTGCCGGACGTGGCGCTGGTCAGCCCGCAAATGACCCTGACCTGCCCGCGCAGCGTCACCGCCGCCAGTGGTGTTGATGCGCTGGTGCATGCCATCGAATCCTATCTGTCGGTCAACGCTTCGCCGATCACCGACTCGCTGGCGCTCGGCGCAATCAGGTTGATTGCCAGGTCGCTGCCCAAGGCCTACGCCAATGGCGCCAATCTGCAGGCCCGTGAGGACATGGCCACCGCCAGCCTGATGGCCGGGATGGCGTTCGGCAATGCCGGGGTCGGCGCGGTGCATGCGTTGGCCTATCCGTTGGGCGGGCGTTTCAACATCGCCCATGGCGTGAGTAATGCCTTGTTGCTGCCGTATGTCATGACCTGGAACAAGATGGCCTGCGTCGAGCGCATGCAGGATATCGCCGAGGCCATGGGGGTGAAGACCGTTCATCTGAGCGCCACCGAGGCGGCGGACAAAGCCGTGCAGGCAATGACCGAACTGTGCGCGGCGGTGGAAATTCCGGCCGGGCTGCGCAGTTTCGGTGTGCCGGAAGAGGCGATCCCGGCCATGGCCGTGGAGGCCGCGGGAATCGAGCGTTTGATGCGCAACAACCCCCGCAAGCTCAGCGCTGCGGATATCGAGAAGATCTACCGAGCGGCGTACTGATCATCGCGGTCACGGTGCGCGCACGGAAACTTGAGGTATACAATGCGCGCCATCGTGATTTAGCTCAGAAAAGGTGCGTCATGCAGCCCTTCGTAATTGCTCCGTCGATTCTCTCCGCCGACTTCGCCCGCCTCGGCGAGGAAGTGGACAATGTTCTGGCCGCCGGTGCCGACTTCGTCCACTTCGATGTCATGGACAACCACTACGTGCCGAACCTGACCATCGGCCCGATGGTTTGCGCGGCACTGCGCAAGTACGGCATCACCGCGCCGATCGACGCGCACCTGATGGTCAGCCCGGTGGATCGCATCGTTGGCGACTTCATCGAGGCGGGCGCGACCTACATCACTTTCCACCCGGAAGCCACGCTGCACGTCGATCGTTCGCTGCAACTGATTCGTGAAGGCGGCTGCAAATCCGGCCTGGTGTTCAACCCGGCGACCCCGCTGGACGTGCTCAAGTACGTGATCGACAAGGTCGACATGGTCTTGCTGATGAGCGTCAACCCGGGCTTCGGCGGGCAGAAGTTCATTCCTGGCACCCTCGACAAACTGCGCGAAGCACGGGCGATCATTGATGCTTCGGGGCGCGACATCCGTCTGGAAATCGACGGCGGCGTCAACGTCAACAACATCCGCGAAATCGCGGCCGCTGGCGCTGACACCTTTGTGGCCGGTTCGGCGATCTTCAATGCACCGAACTATCAGGAAGTCATCGACAAGATGCGTTCCGAATTGGCGCTGGCGCGCCCATGAGCGGTTTTGAGCAGCTGTTCCCGGGGCAACTGCCACGGTTGGTGATGTTCGATCTGGATGGCACGTTGATCGACTCGGTTCCCGACCTGGCGGCGGCGGTGGACACCATGCTGCTCTCCCTCGGCCGCAAGCCTGCCGGCATCGAGGCGGTGCGCGAGTGGGTCGGCAATGGCGCACCGGTGCTGGTGCGCCGGGCGCTGGCCGGTGGCATCGATCATTCGGCGGTGGATGACGTCGAGGCCGAGCACGCGCTGGAAGTATTCATGGAAGCCTATGGCGCGAGCCACGAGTTGACCGTGGTCTATCCCGGCGTACGCGACACTCTCAAATGGCTGCACAAACAGGGCGTGGCCATGGCATTGATCACCAACAAGCCGGAGCGTTTTGTCGCGCCGCTGCTGGATCAGATGAAGATCGGCCGCTACTTCAAGTGGATCATCGGCGGCGACACCCTGCCGCAAAAGAAACCCGACCCGGCGGCACTGTTCTTCGTGATGAAGATGGCCAACATTCCTGCCTCGCAATCGCTGTTCGTCGGCGATTCGCGCAGCGACGTGCTGGCGGCGAAAGCGGCGGGGGTCAAGTGCGTGGCGCTGAGCTACGGCTACAACCACGGTCGACCGATTGCCGAGGAATCCCCGGCACTGGTGATCGACGATCTGCGCAAGCTAATTCCCGGTTGCCTCGGTACAGCCGCTGAGATAACGTTGCCCGACGCTTCTCAATCCCATTCTGGAAACGCCATCGTGGTGGTCACCCGCAAACTCTGGATGAAAGTCATCAAGGCCCTGGCCCGCTGGCGTTGGCGCGCCTGACTGATGCCTGGCCGGCTTGCCGGCGCGTTTGCACACCTGACTGATTTGCCCCTCACACCACGAGGCACCCCATGATCCGCGAAGAATTCCTGCGCCTGGCCGCTGACGGCTACAACCGCATTCCGTTGGCCTGCGAAACCCTGGCCGACTTCGACACCCCGCTGTCGATCTACCTGAAACTGGCCGACCAGCCAAACTCCTACCTGCTCGAATCGGTGCAGGGCGGCGAGAAATGGGGCCGTTACTCGATCATCGGCCTGCCGTGCCGCACCGTACTGCGAGTGCACGACCATCACGTGAGCATCACCGTCGATGGCGTCGAGACCGAAAGCCATGACGTCGAAGATCCGCTGGCCTTCGTCGAAACCTTCAAGGCCCGCTACAACGTGCCGAGCATCGCCGGTCTGCCGCGTTTCAACGGTGGCTTGGTCGGTTATTTCGGTTATGACTGCGTGCGCTATGTCGAGAAGCGTCTGGGCAAATGCCCGAACCCGGATCCGCTGGGCGTGCCGGACATTCTGCTGATGGTGTCCGATGCGGTAGTGGTGTTCGACAACCTCGCCGGCAAGATGCACGCGATTGTCCTCGCTGACCCGGCGCAAGCCGATGCTTACGAGCAGGGGCAGGCGCAATTGCAGGCACTGCTGGAGAAACTGCGCCAGCCGATCACCCCGCGCCGTGGCCTGGATTTCAGCAAGCAACAAGCGGCTGACCCGGTATTCCGCTCCAGTTTTACTCAGGACGATTACGAAAAAGCCGTCGACACCATCAAGGAATACATCCTTGCCGGTGACTGCATGCAAGTGGTGCCGTCGCAGCGCATGTCGATCGACTTCAAGGCTGCGCCAATCGATCTGTATCGCGCCCTGCGTTGCTTCAACCCGACGCCGTACATGTACTTCTTCAACTTCGGCGACTTCCACGTCGTCGGCAGTTCGCCGGAAGTGCTGGTGCGGGTCGAAGACAATTTGATCACCGTGCGCCCGATTGCCGGCACTCGTCCACGCGGAGCCACCGAAGAGGCGGATCTGGCGCTGGAAGAGGATCTGCTGTCGGACGACAAGGAGATCGCCGAGCACTTGATGCTGATCGATCTGGGTCGTAACGACACGGGTCGGGTTTCGGAAATCGGTTCGGTGAAACTCACCGAGAAAATGGTCATCGAGCGTTATTCCAACGTGATGCACATCGTCTCCAACGTCACCGGCCAGTTGAAGGCCGGGCTGACCGCGATGGACGCGCTGCGGGCGATTCTGCCGGCGGGCACCTTGTCCGGCGCACCGAAGATCCGTGCGATGGAAATCATCGACGAACTGGAGCCAGTCAAGCGTGGCGTGTATGGCGGTGCGGTCGGTTACTTTGCCTGGAACGGCAATATGGACACCGCGATTGCGATTCGTACCGCGGTGATCAAGAACGGCGAACTGCACGTGCAGGCCGGTGGCGGTATTGTTGCCGACTCGGTGCCGGCGCTGGAGTGGGAAGAAACCCTGAACAAGCGTCGCGCGATGTTCCGCGCCGTGGCACTGGCTGAGCAGACCCCGGAAAGCTGAGTCCACACAATCCCCCTGTGGGAGCGGGCTTGCTCGCGAATACGGGCTGGCATTCAAAATTGATGTCGGCTGATACACCGCTTTCGCGAGCAAGCCCGCTCCCACATTGTGTTGTGATCAGCCATAAAAAAACGCGGCGCCTGTGAGGGCGCCGCGTTTTTTATGCCAGCAGATCAGAAATCGAGACTGACCCCGACGTTCACCCCCTGCTGGGTAAAGTCATCATCCTTGCGCACGTTGTAGCTGGCGCGCAACGCCAAATCCTGCGTGAGCTTGTGGCTCACACCCAGGTTCAGGCGATTGAGGTTGGTCTGCGGCTCGTAGCCTTCGAGCGTGAAACGGTTGCCCGGCAAGCTGTTGAGGTTGATGGTCAGATCCTGACGGTCATCGTTGTACTCACGTTCGTGAGCGAACTCACCGAACACTTCAGTCTGCGCGGTGATCTGGTACTTGCCCTGGATACCCACGCCCAGACGCCGCGAGTTGCGCGACTGGTCGTCAAAAGTCAGCGCCGTGGAGTCAGCGCCTTTTTCCGAGTAGCCATCGACTTCGGTCTTGCCAAAGTCGGCGCTGACGAACGGCGACAGGTGCCACGGGCTGCTGGCCTGCTGCGCGATGTCGTAGCCGAGGCGGCCGCTGATCGCCAGCACGTAACCGTCGGTATTGCCTTTCTCTCCGCGCTCGTTGACCCCAAGCTGGAATTTACGCTTGAGGCTGTCGTAGTCGAGTTTGCCGGCAGTCATCGCCAGATCGCCCCACCAGCGGTTTTGTTGATACTGGGCGAACGCGGTGCCCATGTAGGAATTGAGCTTGTATTCCGAATCGGCGTCGCCGGCTTCGAGTTTCTGGTTATAGAAACCTGCGGCCAAACCGACGCGCCAGGCTTCGTTGACGCGATAGCTGCCGCCGATGTTCAGGTTGTAGCCGTTGCCATCTGCACTGGCGGCGCTGTGCTGGCTGTCGAAGTCCTGATGTTGCCCGCCACCGGCAACGATGGCGCGCCATTGGCCCACGGCTTGCCAGTTTTCCCAATCGGCCAGCCATTGATTACGCAGTTCATCCTGATGCGCGCGCAGCGAACCCTGGGCCATTTCCGGCAGCAGGGTCAGCTCCCAAGGGGCGGCCAGCAGCGAATAGGCGTAGTCGGCAATCAGACGCTGGCCGGCTTCGGTCGGGTGCACTGCGTCGTTGTAGATCAGCTTGGTCGGATCCGGCGTGGCGCTGTTGATGCCGTATCGGGCGTTCTCGGTGCAGCTGTTGCCGCTGAAACAGGTGGCCGTCAGGTTCTGGTCGGTCGCGAGGCCGAACTGCGCCGGGTTGGCGAAGGCTTCTTTGAGCAGCACCGGAATGTTCAGTGGAATGATTTCGGCGTTGATGCCCTGCAGCTGGCTGACCAGCTCGGTGTTGAACTGGGCGCTGAGCTGCGAGGTGAAACCCTGCAGCGGCGAGCCGTTGATGGCCGGGGTCAGGCCGATGTCCGGCAGCAGCCAGACCATGATGTATTTGGCGCCGGCGCCTTGCAGCGTGCGGGCGCTGTCGGCCAGGCGATCGGCTGCGGCGCTGGCCTGATCGAGACTGAGTACGCGGCCTTGAAGGAAATCGTTGCCGCCCCCCGACAGGTAATACAGCGCGTTCGGGTCGGCACGGAAGCCGTTCGACGGCAGGTAACCGCTGCGGGTGCGTTCGCCGGTGGCGGACTGGGTGGTGATCGAGTCGAGAATCTGGTCGGTCCGGTAGCCGCCCACCGCCCAGTTGTTGCCATCTGCAAGACCTTCACCGGCGCGCACGGCCGAGGACGAGGAGGCGGTCTGGTCGGGGCTGAAACCGAGTTTGCCGCCGATGATCTGGGTGGCGTTGAGGTCACGGTTTTCTCCGGTGCCGTCCTTGTACAGCGGGCCGGTGCGGTTGGTGTAGCGCTGCGTGGCGCCGGCCGGGCCGCCGCTGTCCTTGAAGGTCCCGGCATCGTTCAGGCTGTCGCCGAAGACGATGAAGTTGGAGTAGGGCGCGGGTGCTGCGTACGCCTGGGCGCAGGCCATGGCGAGCAGGCAACCGGCAAGCGGTACAAACAACGTCTGTTTGATCATGAGCAAGTCCGTTTATTTATTGTTGTAGGTGAACGAAACGACAGTACCAAAAACTCCCGGCGTTTTGCCATCGGTCGCGAAGCCTCCCTTAGTTTTGTCCCCCGTCAGCCCCGCCATATTGCACGCTCCGCCCAGCTAAGTTACTGTGCCGGAACGTATGAACGAGACCTTCCCCGTGTTGATCGTCAGCAAACTTCTGGATCAAGTCATCAAGGCACACGCCCGTTGGCGTTGGCGCGCCTGAATCTTTTCTGCCGGCCCGGCCGGATCTGTATCGCTTTGCCTTCCTTGCCCGTTTGAAATGCCGCTGTGCCGACGCCACCTGCGCGTCCGACATCGTGCAGCGCCCTGCGGGCAAGTCATTCGAAGGCTGTCTTCAAGTCAGAATTCAAGAGGTTCGAAACGCCATGTTGCTGATGATCGACAACTACGACTCCTTTACTTACAACGTTGTGCAGTACCTCGGCGAGCTGGGTGCCGAGGTCAAAGTCGTGCGCAACGACGAACTGACCGTCGCCGAAATCGAATCGCTCAACCCCGAGCGCATCGTGGTCTCGCCAGGCCCGTGCACGCCGACCGAAGCCGGCATTTCCATCGAAGCCATCAAGCATTTCGCCGGCAAACTGCCGATCCTCGGCGTCTGCCTCGGCCATCAGTCGATTGGCCAAGCGTTCGGCGGCGATGTCGTGCGTGCCCGTCAGGTGATGCACGGTAAGACTAGCCCGGTATTCCATGAGGACAAGGGCGTTTTCGCCGGTCTGAACCATCCGCTGACGGTTACCCGCTACCACTCGCTGATCGTCAAGCACGATACTTTGCCCGAGTGCCTTGAGCTGACCGCGTGGACGCAGCACGATGATGGTTCAGTCGACGAAATCATGGGCCTGCGGCACAAGACCCTGAACATTGAGGGCGTGCAGTTCCACCCTGAGTCGATCCTGACCGAGCAGGGCCATGAACTGTTTGCCAACTTCCTCAAACAAACCGGCGGCACGCGCTAAGGACTTCCCATGAATATCAAGACAGCCCTGAGCCGTATCGTCGAACACCTCGACCTCAGCACCGAAGAAATGCGTGACGTGATGCGCGAAATCATGACCGGTCAATGCACCGAGGCGCAGATCGGCGCATTCATGATGGCCATGCGCATGAAGAGCGAGAGCATCGATGAAATCGTCGGCGCCGTTTCGGTGATGCGTGAGCTGGCCGATCAGGTCGAACTCAAGACCCTCGACGGCGTGGTCGATGTGGTCGGCACAGGCGGTGACGGTGCGAACATTTTCAACGTGTCGACGGCGTCCGCGTTTGTCGTCGCGGCAGCCGGTTGTACCGTGGCCAAGCACGGCAACCGCGCGGTATCGGGCAAGAGCGGCAGCGCCGACTTGCTCGAAGCAGCCGGCATCTACCTGAACCTGACGCCGGTACAGGTCGCCCGTTGCATCGACAACGTCGGCATCGGTTTCATGTTTGCCCAGACTCATCACAAAGCCATGAAGTACGCCGCTGGCCCGCGTCGCGATCTCGGCCTGCGTACGCTGTTCAACATGCTCGGCCCGCTTACGAATCCGGCCGGTGTCAAACATCAGGTGGTGGGTGTGTTTACCCCTGCGCTGTGCCGGCCGTTGGCCGAAGTCTTGCAGCGCCTGGGCAGCAAGCACGTACTGGTGGTGCATTCGAAGGACGGTCTGGACGAGTTCAGTCTTGCCGCGCCGACTTTTGTGGCTGAGCTGAAGAACAACGAAATCACCGAATATTGGGTCGAGCCGGAAGATCTGGGCATGAAGAGCCAGAGCCTGCACGGTCTGTCGGTCGAAGGCCCGGAAGCTTCGCTGGCACTGATCCGCGATGCGCTGGGCAAGCGCAAGACCGAAAACGGCCAGAAGGCTGCCGAAATGATTGTGCTCAATGCCGGTGCGGCGCTGTACGCGGCTGACCTGGCGACCAGTCTCAAAGAAGGCGTGGCGCTTGCGCACGACGCATTGCACACCGGTCTTGCTCGGGAAAAACTCGAGGAGTTGGGTGCCTTTACCGCGGTATTCAAAGTGGAGAATGAAGGATGAGTGTACCGACGGTTCTGGAAAACATTCTGGCGCGCAAAGTCCAGGAAGTCGCCGAGCGCAGCGCTCGTGTCAGCCTGAGCGAGCTGGAAAGTCTGGCCAAGGCGGCCGATGCACCCCGTGGTTTTGCCCAGGCATTGCTGGCGCAGGCCAAGAAGAAACAACCGGCGGTGATTGCTGAAATCAAGAAGGCTTCGCCGAGCAAAGGTGTGATTCGCGAGAACTTCGTGCCTGCCGACATCGCCAAGAGCTACGAGAAGGGCGGTGCGACCTGTCTGTCCGTACTGACCGATATCGACTACTTCCAGGGCGCCGATGCCTACCTGCAACAGGCCCGCGCCGCGTGCAAACTGCCTGTAATTCGCAAGGACTTCATGATCGATCCGTACCAGATCGTCGAAGCCCGCGCGCTGGGCGCCGACTGCGTGCTGTTGATCGTCTCCGCACTGGACGACGTGAAAATGGCTGAGCTGGCCTCGGTCGCCAAAGGCGTGGGTCTCGATGTGCTGGTGGAAGTGCACGATGGCGACGAGCTGGAACGCGCACTGAAAACTCTCGACACGCCGCTGGTCGGGGTCAACAACCGCAACCTGCACACTTTCGATGTCAGCCTGGAAACCACCCTCGACCTGCTGCCGCGTATTCCGCGCGATCGTCTGGTGATCACCGAGAGCGGCATTCTCAATCGTGCCGATGTCGAGCTGATGGAAATCAGCGACGTTTATGCGTTCCTGGTGGGCGAAGCGTTCATGCGCGCGGAAAGCCCGGGCACCGAACTGCAGCGCCTGTTCTTCCCGGAGCGTGGCGTGCCGGTCAGCGGTTCGACCCTCGACTGACTCAGTCAGACCGGCTAGACGCCATCGCGAGCAGGCTCACTCCTACACTTGGAATGCGTTCCCCCTGTAGGAGTGAGCCTGCTCGCGAAGAGGCCCTCAAAATCCCTAAAGATTCCAGATCTGCCGGAGCCCTCCATGTCGCTGCCCACCTCACTGACCATCGAAGCCGGCCTGCAAGCCGAGCAAGACTTGTTGGCCTCGATCTGCGCCGGCAACGCCGAATCCGGTCTGCTG
Source organism: Pseudomonas sp. S3(2024) (assembly GCF_036861315.1). Classification (NCBI taxonomy): domain Bacteria; kingdom Pseudomonadati; phylum Pseudomonadota; class Gammaproteobacteria; order Pseudomonadales; family Pseudomonadaceae; genus Pseudomonas; species Pseudomonas sp. S3(2024). The sequence continues at coordinate 87,586 of NZ_JAZAQQ010000013.1, forward strand.
TTCTGGCAACCCAGTGATCGCGCCCTGGTCATGCCGCGCCGCCTCAATCGCCTGCCCGGTTTCGAGCATGCCTGCGAAGTCTCCGCTGCTGCCGGTTGGCCAGTCTTGCTGCGGGAAACCGGCGGTGAACCGGTCCCGCAATCCGCTTCAACCATCAACATCGCCTTGGTCTACGCCCCGCCCCGCAGCGAGGGGGATCTGAACCGCATCGAAACCGGCTACCGGCGGCTGTGCGATCCGATCTGTGAGTTGCTGGATGAGTTGGGCGGTGTGTCGTCGTTGGGCGAAATCGACGGCGCGTTCTGCGACGGTCGTTTCAACGTCAATCTCGACGGCCGCAAGATGGTCGGCACCGCTCAGCGCTGGCGCCAGAGTCAGGGCGGTCAACGTCCGGTGGGGCTGGTGCACGGGGCGATGCTGATGGATAACGAGCGCGAGTCGATGGTTGCAGCGGTCAATCGCTTCAACGAGGCTTGCGGTCTGGAGCAGCGGGTGCGCGCCGAAAGCCACATCGCCCTGCATGAGAAGTTCGTCGCGCCAACGGCTTTGGCGCGTCTGGATGAGCTGTTTCGTCTGATGCTGGCGCAGGTCTACAACGCCTGATTTTGCGCGCTTAGCGCGTACCGAAGACTACCATGGTCTTGCCTTTCACATCGACCAGGTTGCGTTCTTCAAGATCCTTGAGCACGCGACCGACCATCTCCCGCGAACAACCGACAATCCGGCCGATTTCCTGACGGGTCACCTTGATCTGCATGCCGTCCGGGTGGGTCATCGCGTCGGGCTGCTTACACAGCTCCAGCAGGCAGCGGGCCACGCGACCGGTAACGTCGAAGAACGCCAGGTCGCCGACCTTGCGCGTGGTATTGCGCAGACGTTGGGCGATTTGTCCGCTGAGGACGTAAAGAATGTCTGGATCCTGCTGCGACAGTTCGCGGAACTTCACGTAGCTGATTTCGGCGATTTCGCATTCGACCTTGGCCCGCACCCATGCGCTGCGTTGCTGTTCCTGGCCTGCCTGTTCGAACAGACCCAGCTCGCCGAAGAAGTCCCCGGCGTTGAGGTAGGCGATGATCATTTCGCGGCCGTCGTCATCTTCGATCAAGATGGTGACCGAACCTTTGATGATGAAGTACAGCGTGTCCGAGCGATCGCCGGCGCAGATGATGTTGCTCTTGGCCGCATGGCGACGGCGCTGGCAATGCATCAACAGCTTGTCGAGGTTCTTGATTTTGGGTGTGGGGGTAATAGCAACCATGGTTGTATCCCGAAAAGACTGCACGGTGATGTTTGATTTTTTTATGAGGCGCTGAAGGCGGTCGCTACACAGGCTGACAATTGGCGCCAGCGAATTGGCGCCAGCTTACCAGACACTTCGTCGAAAATTCGAGAAATTACCTACGCAGCTGAGGCATCCCTCCTAGGAACGCCGGGCGCTGCCAGAGCAAAGGCCTGTGCTAAGCTGGCGACCCTTTTTTCTACAGTGGAGTCTTGGCGATGAAGGCACGCATCCAATGGGCTGGCGAAGCCATGTTCCTCGGCGAATCCGGTAGCGGTCATGTTGTGGTCATGGACGGACCGCCGGACGCCGGTGGTCGTAATCTGGGTGTTCGCCCGATGGAAATGCTCCTGCTGGGCGTTGGCGGTTGCAGCAACTTCGACGTGGTCAGCATCCTGAAGAAGTCGCGTCAGGCGGTTGAAAGCTGCGAAGCGTTCCTCGAAGCCGAGCGCGCGACCGAAGATCCGAAGGTGTTCACCAAGATCCACATGCACTTCGTGGTCAAGGGCCGTGGCCTGAAAGAAGCCCAGGTCAAGCGCGCCATCGAACTGTCTGCCGAGAAGTATTGCTCGGCCTCGATCATGCTCGGCGCGGCCGGCGTGGCGATCACTCACGATTATGAAATCGTCGAGCTCGATTGAATCGACATTCAACTATCATAAAAGCAGTGCAGACTCTGGCGATCCCTCGCTGACGTCTGCATAATGCGCCACTTTTTTCAGGGCAGTGATCGGTCAACCGACGGATCGTCCGCCTGAACAGATAACCAAAATCGCCATCGCGAAGAGGTGTTAACCGTCCTACGCAGGTGCGTTGTTCGCACTTGACGGGCATGCTTGATCACGCGGCTGCGCCGCATACATAGAGAGTTTTTAACGGTGAAAAGCAAACTCAAGCTCCACGGGTTCAATAACCTGACAAAGACCTTGAGCTTCAACATCTATGACATCTGCTACGCGGAAACCCCGCAAGACCAGCAGGCTTACGTCGAGTACATCAACCAAGAGTACAACGCCGAACGCCTGACGCAGATCCTCACGGAAGTTGTCGAAATCATTGGTGCCAACATTCTGAACATCGCGAGTCAGAACTATGAGCCTCAGGGTGCCAGCGTCACGATTCTGATCTCGGAAGAGCCGGTGACCCCGACTGACAGCCAGATCGAAGAGTCCCCGGGTCCATTGCCCGAAATCATCCTTGCCCACCTCGACAAGAGTCACATCACGGTGCATACCTATCCGGAAATCCATCCGGACGCCGGTATTGCGACGTTCCGTGTGGACATCGACGTGTCGACCTGTGGTGTCATTTCACCGCTTAAAGCGCTCAACTTCCTCATTCACCAGTTCGATTCGGACATCGTGACTGTGGACTACCGTGTGCGCGGCTTCACCCGTGACGTTGAAGGCAACAAGCACTTCATCGACCACGAGATCAACTCGATCCAGAACTACCTTTCCGAAGACACTCGCGACGCGTACCAGATGACCGACGTGAACGTGTACCAGGAAAACCTGTTCCACACCAAAATGCTGCTGAAGAACTTCGAACTGGATAACTACCTGTTCGGCGACGCCACCAGCAACCTGTCCTCCGAGCAGCGTGCTCAGGTGACCGAGCGTGTGAAACACGAAATGCTGGAAATCTTCTACGCGCGCAACATGCCAGCGTAAGATTCCCGGGCACAAAAAAGGCGACTACCGTGCGGTAGTCGCCTTTTTTATTGCCGAAAAACAGAACCCTGTGGGAGCGGGCTTGCTCGCGAAGAGGCCCTTTGCGGCAATACAGATCTCAGATCCGATAAGTACTCTTGGTCATCACCTTCGCCAACAGACTCATCCCGAACTTCACCGGCGCCGGAAAGCGGAAACCACCCGCATCCAGTGCGCTCTCCGCATGATGCTCTTCATCAATGCGCATCTGTTCCAGAATCGCCCGGGACTTCTCGTCCTCGGCCGGCAATTGCTCAAGGTGCTCGTTCAAGTGCTTGCACACCTGATGCTCGGTGGCCGCGACGAAACCAAGGCTGACCTTGTCGCTGATCAGACCGGCGACGGCGCCAATACCGAACGACATCCCGTAGAACAGCGGATTGAGCACGCTGGTGTGGCTGCCCAGTTGATGTATGCGCTGTTCGCACCACACCAGGTGATCGATTTCTTCTTCGGCGGCGTGCTCCATGGCAGCACGCACCTGCGGCAACTTGGCGGTCAGCGCCTGCCCCTGATACAGCGCCTGGGCGCAGACTTCACCGGTGTGGTTGATGCGCATCAGGCCGGCGACGTGGCGGGTGTCTTCATCGCTCATCTGCACATCCGGCTGCACGATGGCAGGCGACGGACGGTACGGCTGGCCGCTGAAAGGCAGCAGGGTACGCATCGCGGCATCGGCTTGCAGCAGAAGACGGTCAATCGGCGAGTAGTGACGTTGGGTTGTCATGCTGACCTCCGGTAAAAATCTCGACCGCCAGTTTAACCGAATCGGCCGGGGAAGGTTTGCGCTGGGTCATTTGCCACGCGGTCATGCTTTTGGTGGGAGCGGGCTTGCTCGCGAAGGCGTCGGCATCTTCAGAATATCAATGTCAGACACTCCGCTTTCGCGAGCAAGCCCGCTCCTACAGGGGCGGATGCAGTGAATCAGCCCGGCGGCCAGTTCATCTGGCGCTGACCAAGTACGTGCATATGAATGTGATAGACGGTCTGCCCACCTTTTTCATTGCAGTTCATCACCACCCGGAAGCCTTCCTCGCAGCCNCAGTTCATCTGGCGCTGACCAAGTACGTGCATATGAATGTGATAGACGGTCTGCCCACCTTTTTCATTGCAGTTCATCACCACCCGGAAGCCTTCCTCGCAGCCCAGCTCCAGCGCCAGGCGCTGGGCAGTGAACAGGATGTGCCCGGCCAGTGCCTTGTCGTCTTCGGTCAGGTCGTTGAGGGTACGCACCGGTTTCTTCGGGATCACCAGAAAATGCACCGGTGCCTGAGGGGCGATGTCGTGGAACGCCAGAACCTGGTCGTCCTCGTAAATGATCTTGGCCGGGATCTCCCGGTTGATGATCTTGGTGAACAGAGTATCCACTGCTGTTTTCTCCGTTGTGGGGGCTGGCCTGAGTGTACGCATGGGAAATGACCCCGCCCAGTGTTTTGCCGTAGGACAGTTCAGCGCGGGCAGTAAGCCTTGTTGACCATGCCGACGAGGGTGCGATTGAGCCAGCGCGAGCCGAGGCGTGGCAGGAAGGCCAGCCAGCGGTTGCGTCGTCCCGGAATGATGATGGCGCGGTTTTTCTCCAGTGCACGCACGGTGTACAGCGCGACTTCCTCGGGACTCATCAGCAGTTTGCTGTCCTTGAGTTTGTCGCTGTTGAGCTGCGCGGTGCGGAAGAATGCGGTGCGGGTCGGGCCGGGGCAAAGTACCGAGACTTTGACCGCGCTCTGTTTCAGTTCAACCCGCAGCGCTTCGGAGAAGTGCAATACGTAAGCCTTGCTGGCGTAGTAAGTGCTCATCCACGGGCCGGGATTGAACGCCGCCACCGAGGCGACGTTGAGGATCTGTCCGCCGCCCTGCAGCGCCATGCTGTTGCCGATGGCGTGGCACAGGCGGGTGAGGGCGAGGATGTTGACTTCGATCAGATCCTGCTCGGTCATCCAGTCCTGGGCGAGGAACGGGCCGCAGGTGCCGATGCCGGCGCAATTGACCAGCAGATCGATCTGCCGGTCGCCTTCTTCCAGTTCCAGCAGGAAGCCGGACAAGCGCAATGGCTCGCCCAGGTCGCAGGCGCGGAACAACACCTCCACGCCAAAGCGCTGGGTCAGTTCGATCGCGATACTTTCCAGCTGATCACGCTGGCGGGCCACCAGAATCAGGCTGCGGCCGCGCCGGGCCAGCGCTTCGGCCATGGCCAGGCCGATGCCGCTGGAGGCGCCGGTGATCAGAGCGTAACGGGTCATGCAATTCTCCATCGCAACAGCTCCGCGCCAGCGACGCAGGTGTCACGGCGGGGAGCGTTGTTCATTCTTTCGCAGAGTCTACAGGGGCCGGAGCCGCTTCGGCTGCATCGTCCACGGAATTCGCCGGTTCAGTCTCGACCTCGACTTCATCGGTGGTGACCGAGCCGCTTTCGTAGCTGCTCTCAAGGTTGCTTTCGTATTCCTGCTGGATCGCCGAGATACCGCCGAGCATGCCACCGGCAAATACCAGGGCGAAGAACACGATCCACAACGAGCACAGCACTTTGACCGCGGTGCTGTTGGGTGGCGGTGGCGGGCCGTAGCGGTTGGCGCCGGTGTTGCCCGGCACGACCATGATCACCAGCGGGAAGAAGCTGCCCACGAACGGCACCAGGTTCAGCAGCCAGAGCCAGCCGGACCAGCCGATATCGTGCAGGCGCTGTACGCTGAACAGAATGCTGACAATGATGAAGCCGAGGAACAGGAAGAACGCGAATATCCCGCCAATGATCAGGCCGGTGGTGGAGTCGCCACTGACCAGTCCGAGAGCGAGCAGGGCGAATATGCCCACGATCGGCAGAGTCACCAGACTCAGCACCATCGTCCAGGCCAGAAACCGCAGACGACCGATCCGGCCTTCGACGCTGAAGGGCTTGAGCACTGCGAATGCTGGCAGGTTTTCGCCGACGTTGGCCCGAGGTGGCGCATAGGGTGATGCGGGTTCGTTGAAAGTCGCCGGTTGTTCATGCACGTCCGACAGACTCAGTTCGATCGCCGTTTCGCTTTCGATCCGTGCGTCGATCCCGGTCTTGCTCAGTGCTTGCAGATAAGTCTGCGCATCGCTGTGGGTCAGGTCGCGTTTGAGAGCGACGGTGCTGCCGTTGAACAGGCGCTCGATGGCGGCAACATCGCTTTTGAACAGGGCCGCCAGATTGAGCTTGGCGGTGGTGAGATCGACACCGGGCTGTAGAGCACCGTCGAAAACGATCTTGTAGCGAGGTTCGCTCATGGCCGAGGCATCCTTGTCGCGAATGAATTGAAGGTCAGCAAGTGTAAGGCCAGTCGGTCGATGACTGGCTTGATTTTTCTCAGCGTGGCCAGCGTTTGGGCAACTGCGCCGCGCGTTCCAGCGCCTGACGATATTCCGCGTCGAGCCGGGCGATCAACTGGTCGACGCTCGGCAGGTCGTCGATCTGGCCTACGCCCTGGCCGGCCGACCACACGGTCTTCCAGGCCTTGGCTTCGTCGTTGATCGGTTTGAGCTTGTCACCGAAATTGACTTCGCCCTTGCCTTGCAGCGCGGCCATGTCGAAACCCGCCGCCTCCAGGCTCTGGCGCATGAAGCTGGCCGGTACTCCGGAGACTGCAGGAGTATGAATGATGTCCGCCGCCTTGGCCGTCAGCAGCATGTCCTTATAGGCGTCAGGCGCATGACTTTCGGTGGTGCCGATAAATCGCGTACCGAAGTAGGCCAAATCCGCGCCAAGCAGCTGTGCGGCCAAAATCTCATGGCCGTGGTTCAGACACCCGGCAAGCAGCAGGGTTTTATCGAAGAACTCACGGATCTCGGCGATCAGTGCAAACGGACTCCAGGTGCCGGCATGGCCGCCGGCGCCTGCCGCAACCGCGATCAACCCGTCGACTCCGGCTTCGGCGGCTTTCTCGGCATGCCGGCGCGTGGTCACGTCGTGGAACACCAGTCCACCATAGCTGTGCACGGCATCGACCAGATCCTTCACTGCGCCGAGGCTGGTGATGACAATCGGCACCTTGTGCTCGACGCAGATGTTCAGATCCGCCTGCAGGCGCGGATTGCTGTTGTGCACGATCAGGTTCACTGCATACGGCGCCGGGTTGTCCAGTGTCGCCAGGCCCGCTTCAATCTCCTCCAGCCAGGCCTTGAAGCCGCTGCTTTCACGCTGGTTCAGCGCCGGGAAGCTGCCAACCACGCCGTTACGGCAGCAGGCGAGCACCAGCTCCGGGTTGGAGATCAGGAACATCGGCGCCGCCACTATCGGCAAGCGCAGACGTTGTTCGAGCAAAGCGGGTAGCGACATTGGAAATCCCCCGAGGTGTGATGCTGTTATGAAGTTAGAACGGCTTGACCACGACCAGAATTACGATAGCCAGCAATATCAGAACCGGCACTTCATTGAACCAGCGATAAAAGACATGGCTGCGGGTGTTCTCGCCACGGGCGAAGCGTTTTACCTGCGCGCCGCACATGTGGTGGTAGCCGATCAGCAGCACCACCAGGGTCAACTTGGCGTGAATCCAGCCGCCCATGCTGAAGATGCCCGGATTGAGGTAGATGAGCCAGCCGCCGAAGATCAGCGTGGCGATCATCGCCGGGCCCATGATGCCGCGATACAGCTTGCGCTCCATGAGGCTGAAGCGTTCCTTGCTGATCGCGTCTTCACTTTGCGCGTGATAAACGAACAGCCGCGGCAAGTAGAACAGCCCGGCAAACCAGCAGACGACGCTGACGATGTGAAACGCTTTGATCCACAGATAGAGCATTTTTGGTTATTCCCAGGTTCACGGTAGCCGGGATAGTAGAGGCTTGAGCGTCCGCACGTCACCTTGATGGTTGTCGCAGGGGCGCGCGGCCCCTATTATCGACGGCTTTCCAGTGGGTTCGTTGAGGGCAGGTTTATGGTCAAGGTCGGTATCGTCGGCGGCACGGGTTACACCGGTGTCGAACTGCTGCGTCTGTTGGCACAGCATCCGCAGGCAGAAGTGGTAGTGATCACTTCCCGATCCGAGGCCGGTCTGGCCGTGGCTGACATGTACCCGAACCTGCGCGGTCACTACGACGGTCTGGCGTTCAGCGTGCCGGACATCAAAACCCTGGGTGCGTGTGATGTGGTGTTCTTCGCCACCCCGCACGGCGTTGCCCATGCGTTGGCCGGTGAACTGTTGGCGGCGGGCACCAAGGTCATCGACCTGTCTGCGGACTTCCGTCTGCAGGACGCTGAAGAATGGGCCAGGTGGTACGGCCAGCCGCACGGTGCGCCGGCGTTGCTGGACGAGGCGGTCTACGGTCTGCCGGAAGTCAATCGCGAGCAGATCAAGAAGGCTCGTCTGATCGCCGTACCGGGTTGCTATCCAACCGCCACACAGTTGGGTTTCCTGCCGCTGCTTGAAGCGGGGCTGGCTGATACTTCGCGTCTGATCGCCGACTGCAAATCCGGCGTCAGCGGTGCTGGTCGCGGTGCTTCTGTAGGCTCGCTGTATTCCGAGACGTCGGAAAGCATGAAGGCTTATGCGGTGAAAGGTCACCGTCATCTGCCGGAAATTCGCCAGGGTCTGCGTCGCGCTGCCGGTAAGGATGTCGGTCTGACCTTCGTCCCGCACCTGACCCCGATGATTCGTGGCATTCATTCCACGCTCTACGCGACCGTGGTTGATCGTTCGGTGGATCTGCAGGCACTGTTCGAAAAGCGTTATGCCAACGAGCCGTTCGTCGACGTGATGCCGGCCGGCAGCCATCCGGAAACCCGCAGCGTGCGTGGCGCAAACGTCTGCCGCATCGCTGTACATCGTCCGCAGGATGGTGATCTGGTGGTGGTGCTGTCGGTGATCGACAACCTGGTCAAAGGCGCGTCGGGTCAGGCGGTGCAGAACATGAACATTCTGTTCGGCCTGGATGAGCGCTTCGGCCTCTCCCACGCCGGTATGCTGCCGTAACACGTTCGGCAACACAGCAAAAAGGCCCGTCAAACGGGCCTTTTTGCATTCTGGGCAGTTGGTCGGGTTTATTGATATACCGTAACAATAGTTGACCGATTTTCTAGGACAAGCGGATAATGCGCGTCATCACGCATTATGGCGGCGTAACGCCGGGAGATAGTCAGCATGAGCGTCGAATCCTTCACCCCCACGGCTTTGCAATTCACCCAAGGTGCTGCGCACAAGGTGAAGAGCCTGGTCGATGAAGAGGGGAATGATCGCTTGAAGCTGCGCGTATTCGTTACGGGCGGCGGTTGTTCAGGGTTTCAGTACGGCTTCACCTTCGATGAGGATGTGGCCGAGGACGACACCATCGTCGAGCGCGAAGGCGTGAGCCTGGTGGTTGATCCGATGAGCTTCCAGTATCTGGCGGGTGCCGAAGTGGATTACCAGGAAGGTCTGGAAGGTTCGCGCTTCGTGATCAAGAACCCGAACGCTACCACGACCTGTGGTTGCGGCTCTTCGTTCTCGATCTGATCGCACCTTGCTGCACACAATAAAACGCCGCAGAGCCTTACGCTTCTGCGGCGTTTTTTGTTGCATGTCTTTTGTTCAGTTCGGGTAGATGGCGCCGAGTACCCGCAGGCCTTTGGCGCCGGTGACGCTCGGGCGATTGGCGGCAATGCCTTCGAGGCAGCAATGGGCCAGCCAGGCGAAGGCCATTGCCTCGACCCAGTCCGGATCGACGCCGTGAGTGGCGGTGCTGGCGACGGTGGCGTTAGGCAGCAGGTCGGCAAGACGTTTCATCAGCGTAGCGTTGTGAGCGCCGCCGCCGCAGACCAACATTTCCCGCGTATCGGATTGAGCGCTTTGCAGCGACTCGACGATGGTCTGCGCCGTCAGTTCGAGCAGCGTTGCCTGAACGTTTTCAGCGGCGAAGCTCGGCAAACTTGAGAGGTGGTGCTCCAGCCACGGCAGGTTGAACACTTCCCGGCCAGTGCTCTTCGGGCCTTTGGTCACGAAGAACGGGTCGCCGAGCAGAGCTTTCAGCAAGACTGGCTCGACCGTGCCGGTGGCTGCCCACTGGCCGTTGCGATCATAGTTCTCGCCGCGTTGCTGATGAATCCAGGCATCCATCAGCACATTCCCAGGGCCGCAGTCGAAACCGGCTACAGGCCTGGTCGGTTCTATCAGACTGAGATTGCTGAAACCGCCGACATTCAGGACTGCGCGGTTGCCGTTACGCTCTTCGAACAAAGCCTCATGGAAGGCTGGCACCAGTGGGGCACCCTGACCGCCAGCAGCCACATCGCGGCTGCGGAAGTCGCTGACCACGGTAATGCCGGTCAGCTCTGTCAGGAGTGCGGGATTGCCGATTTGCACAGTGAAGCCACGAGCGGGCTCATGACGAATGGTCTGGCCATGGCTGCCGATTGCACGAATGGCCTCAGGCTTTAGTTGCTGCTGATCGAGGAGGGTATGGATGCCCTGTGCAGCGAGTTTGACCCAGTGCTGCTGGGCGATCGCCGAGCGGGCAATCTCGTCGGGGCCGCTGGCGCACAAGCCAAGCAGCTCGGCGCGCAGGGTTTCAGGCATGGGGATGTAATGCGTGGCGATCAGTTTGATCGCCGAGGTCTGCTCGATCAGGGCGATGTCCAGCCCATCGAGACTGGTGCCGGACATCACGCCGATATAAAGAGCCATGGCTTAGCGCTTGCTCGAAGCCAGCATGGTGGCCTTCTCTTGATCCATGCGCGCCATCAGCGGTTGGCTCTGCGCAAGGAAGCGTGCGCGCTCGGACTTGGCGATCGGATCTGCCATCGGCAGCTTCTGGCCCAGCGGGTCGACGTGAACACCGTTGACCTGGAACTCATAGTGCAAGTGCGGTCCAGTGGACAGGCCGGTGGTACCAATGTAACCGATCACTTGGCCCTGCTTGACGCTGCCGCCGGTTTTCACGCCTTTGGCGAAGCCTTGCATGTGGCCATACAGCGTGCGGTAGGTGTTGCCGTGCTGGATGATCACCGTGTTGCCGTAGCCACCGCGGCGACCGGCCAGCAGCACTTTACCGTCGCCGGCAGCCTTGATCGGCGTACCGCGTGGCGCTGCGTAATCGACGCCTTTGTGGGCGCGGATCTTGTTGAGGATCGGGTGTTTGCGGCCCATGGAAAATTTCGAACTGATGCGGGCGAAGTCCACCGGGGTACGAATGAACGCTTTCCGCATGCTGTTGCCATCAGCAGTGTAGTAGCTGCTGTTGCCTTGTTTATTGGTGTAACGCACGGCGGTGTAGGTCTTGCCGCGGTTGGTGAAGCGCGCAGACAGGATCGGGCCGGTGCCCACTGCCTTGCCGTTGACCACTTTCTGCTCGTAGATCACGTCGAATTCGTCACCCTGGCGGATGTCCTGAGCGAAGTCGACGTCGTAGCCGAAGACGCTGGCCATATCCATCGTCAGACTGTGGGACAGGCCTGCGCGGGCAGCGGATTGTGACAGGGAGCTATTGATCACGCCGTGCACGTAAGCCGTGCGAACGGTCGGCTTGGCTGTTACGCGGTTGAATGCGTAGCCCTTGTCATTCTTGGTCAGGGTAATGGTTTCGACATCGCTGACCTTGCTGTGCAGGCTGGTCAGTTGGCCTTCCGGGTTCAGTTCGAACTCCAGCTTCTGGCCGTGCTTGAGCTGGCTGAACTGTTTGGCTTGTATGTCGCTGGCCAGCACTTCGTGCACAGCAGCGGCTGGCAGACCGACTTTCTCGAACAATGTAGAGAGCGTATCGCCTTTGGATACGACGACTTCGCGGTGACCCGGGGCTTTTGGTTTCTCTGCAGCCGGAGCTGGGGCAGGTGCGGCTTCAGCGGTTTTCGGGGTTTCTTCGGTGCTGTTTTCGATCTGGGCGAAAGGTGAGGCTGCTGGCTCATTTGTGGCTTGAATCGCGTCAGCAGCGTCTTGATCTTGTGTCAGTTGTTCAGCAGGACTTTCCAGTTCCAGGCTCAGGGTCGTCTTTTTGGCTTCAACATCACTGGAAGGAAATACCAGGAGCGCCAGACTGAGAAGGGCGGCGATTCCACTTGCGGCGAGCAGGTGGGTCTTCGGGTAAAGCGGTGGCGCTTTAGACGGTTCAGTGGTCATAAGTAATTTTGACTTTGAAAAAAGATGAATTGGAAAAGATGAATGACATGATGAAGATGAAATAACTGTATAAAATATAACCAAATCATCCCCGAAGCAAGTCTACAGACACCCTGTCTGCAGATTGGTGTCCGTGCGCCGGGCAAAACTTGTAATTGGTGCACGATCTTGTATGGTTGGTTCCCTTTGAATCTGAGCCTTGCGGGTCTGTTATGAAGTCGGTTGAAGAGCAGCTAGCGCTGATTAAACGTGGTGCGGAAGAACTATTGGTCGAGTCCGAGCTGATCGAGAAGCTCAAGCGCGGCCAGCCGCTGCGTATCAAGGCTGGTTTCGATCCAACCGCCCCGGATCTGCACTTGGGTCACACCGTGCTTATTAATAAGCTGCGCCAGTTCCAGGAATTGGGGCATCAGGTGATCTTCCTGATTGGTGACTTCACCGGGATGATCGGTGATCCAAGCGGCAAGAGCGCTACGCGTCCTCCGTTGACTCGCGATCAGGTTCTGGAAAACGCTGAGACGTACAAGACTCAAGTATTCAAGATTCTTGATCCGGCGAAAACCGAAGTTGCCTTCAACTCCACCTGGATGGATCAGATGGGGCCGGCGGACTTTATTCGTCTGACTTCGCAATACACTGTCGCGCGTATGCTTGAGCGTGATGACTTCGATAAGCGTTACACCACCAATCAGCCGATCGCTATTCATGAGTTCCTCTATCCGCTGGTTCAGGGTTATGACTCGGTTGCTCTGCACGCGGATGTCGAGCTGGGTGGTACCGATCAGAAGTTCAACTTGCTGATGGGGCGTGAGCTGCAGCGTGGTTATGGTCAGGAAGCTCAGTGCATTCTGACCATGCCGTTGCTCGAGGGCCTGGATGGCGTGAAGAAGATGTCCAAGTCGTTGGGCAACTACGTCGGTATCCAGGAAGCGCCAGGTGTGATGTACGGCAAGCTGGTTTCGATTCCGGATGCGCTGATGTGGCGTTACTTTGAGCTGCTCAGCTTCCGTTCGATGGATGAGATCAATGCCTTCCGTGCAGATGTCGAGGCGGGGGCTAACCCGCGCGACATCAAGATCAAGTTGGCGGAAGAGATTGTCGCGCGCTTCCATGGTGAGGAGGCTGCGGCCAATGCTCATCGCGCTGCCGGTAACCGTATGAAGGATGGCGAACTGCCGGATGATCTGCCGGAGATTGAACTGGCCTCTGCTGAAGATATGCCAATTGCGGCCGTCCTTAATAAGGCAGGCCTGGTGAAGAACTCGGCGGCTGCGCGTGATCTGTTGGCTTCCGGTGGTGTGCGTGTGGATGGTGAGGTGGTTGATCGCTCCTTTATATATGTGCTGGGCGCGACCCACGTTTGCCAGGCGGGCAAGAAGGCATTTGCACGAATCACACTGAAAGCTGAATAAGTTTGAAATAAGGGTTGACGGCGAATTTTAGAAGTCTATAATTCGCCCCACTTCCGGCGCAGTCGAAACGGAAAACTCCTTGATATTCAACGAGTTACGCAGTTTTCGGCAGCGGCTTGCTTCAGTTTATCGAAGCCTGGAAGGAGTTGAAAGAGCGGTGATGTTTGGCTCTTTTGACGGTTCGATCTTCTCGATCGAAAGCGGAGAAAAAGAGGTGTTGACAGCAGCGTGTAACGCTGTAGAATTCGCCTCCCGCTAACGAGAGATCGGAAGCGCAAGTGGTTGAAGTTGTTGAAG
>NZ_JAZAQQ010000014.1:0-92854 GCF_036861315.1 Pseudomonas sp. S3(2024)
AATTCTACAGCGTTACACGCTGCTGTCAACACCTCTTTTTCTCCGCTTTCGACCGAGAAGATCGAACCGTCAAAAGAGCCAAACATCACCGCTCTTTCAACTCCTTCCAGGCTTCGATGAACTGAAGCAAGCCGATGCCGAAAACTGCGTAACTCATTGAATCTCAAGGAGTTTTCCGTTTCGACTGCGCCGGAAGTGGGGCGAATTATAGACTTCCTGAATCTGCCGTCAACCGTTAATTTCAGTTTTCTNTCTTTCAACTCCTTCCAGGCTTCGATGAACTGAAGCAAGCCGATGCCGAAAACTGCGTAACTCATTGAATCTCAAGGAGTTTTCCGTTTCGACTGCGCCGGAAGTGGGGCGAATTATAGACTTCCTGAATCTGCCGTCAACCGTTAATTTCAGTTTTCTTTCAACAACTTACAGATCGGTTAAAAAACGCACAATTCCATCTATATATAGGCAGGAAACAGCCTTCTTCTATATAGAGGCGATACTCAAAGCACTCCATCAGCCTTGAGTGCCTCTACCGCGCCAGCGCCCAGACCCAACACCCGCTGCAAAACCTCCAACGTATGCTCGCCCAATAAAGGAGGCGCGCGAAGGTACTCGACCGGCGTCTGCGACAGCCGGATCGGACTCGCCACCTGCGGGACCATCCCCGCCAGTGCATGCGGCAGTTCTATCGCCAACCCCCGCGCCTTCACCTGCGGATCCTCAAACACCTGGGACAGATCATTGATCGGCCCACACGGCACGCCCGCCTGCTCCAACTGCGCCACCCATTCGGCGGTGGTCTTGAATACCGTCGCCTGGCGGATCAGAGGAATCAACACCGCGCGGTTAGCCACCCGCAGCTTGTTAGTCGCGAATCGCGGATCGTCCGCCCACTGCGGCTGGCCCGCCACCTCGGCAAACTTGCGGAACTGGCCGTCATTGCCAACGGTAAGAATGAAATCACCGTCGGCCGTCGGGAAGTCCTGATAAGGCACGATGTTCGGGTGTGCATTACCCAGACGTTTCGGCGCATTGCCGGTAGTCAGGTAGTTCATTGCCTGGTTCGCCAGGCATGCGACCTGTACATCCAGCAAAGCCATATCGATGTGTTGCCCGCCACCGTCGTGATCACGATGAGCCAGCGCCGCCAGAATCGCCACGGTCGAATATAGCCCCGTAAGAATGTCCGTCAGCGCCACTCCCACCTTCACCGGCCCGGCGCCTTCATCACCTTCAGGGCGACCGGTCAGGCTCATCAGCCCGCCCAGCCCCTGGATCATAAAGTCATAACCCGCACGCTTGGCATACGGCCCGGTTTGACCGAAGCCAGTGATCGAGCAATAGATCAGGTCCGGATTGATCGCCTTCAGCGACTCGTAGTCCAGCCCATAGGCAGCCAGCCCACCGACCTTGAAGTTCTCGATCAGAATGTCCGACTTCGCCGCCAGCTCCCGTACCAGGTTCTGCCCTTCAGGCCGAGTGAAGTCGATCGTCACCGATTGCTTGTTGCGGTTGGCCGACAGGTAATAGGCCGCCTCGCTGGTGTTTTCCCCATAAGCATCCTTAAGGAAGGGCGGCCCCCAGGCGCGCGTGTCATCGCCATTGCCTGGGCGCTCGACCTTGATCACCTCGGCGCCAAGATCGGCGAGAATCTGTCCGGCCCACGGCCCGGCCAGCACGCGCGATAAATCCAGTACCCGCAGATGCGACAGCGCGCCCATGGTCGCTCTCCTGTTAATAGAACGCCTGCAGACCGGTTTGCGCGCGACCCAGAATCAGCGCGTGAACGTCGTGGGTACCTTCATAGGTATTCACCACTTCCAGGTTGACCAGATGACGGGCCACACCGAACTCGTCAGAGATACCGTTGCCACCCAGCATGTCACGGGCCATGCGAGCGATGTCCAGCGACTTGCCACAGGAGTTGCGCTTCATGATCGAAGTGATTTCGACCGCAGCAGTGCCCTCATCCTTCATGCGACCCAGGCGCAGACAGCCTTGCAGCGCCAGAGTGATCTCGGTCTGCATGTCGGCCAGCTTCTTCTGGATCAGTTGGGTAGCGGCCAATGGACGCCCGAACTGCTGACGATCGAGGGTGTACTGGCGAGCGGTGTGCCAGCAGAACTCGGCAGCTCCCAAGGCTCCCCAAGAGATGCCGTAGCGTGCGGAGTTAAGGCAGGTGAACGGGCCCTTCAGGCCGCGCACGTCCGGGAAGATGTTTTCTTCCGGCACAAACACGTTGTCCATGACGATTTCGCCGGTGATCGAGGCGCGCAGACCGACCTTGCCGTGAATCGCCGGTGCGCTCAGGCCCTTCCAGCCTTTTTCCAGTACGAAGCCACGGATGTCGCCGGCATCGTCCTTGGCCCAGACCACGAACACATCGGCGATGGGGCTGTTGGTGATCCACATCTTGGCGCCGGTCAGGCTGTAGCCGCCGTCGACTTTGCGCGCACGGGTGATCATCGCGCCCGGGTCGGAACCGTGGTTTGGCTCGGTCAGACCGAAGCAGCCGATCCATTCGCCAGACGCCAGTTTCGGCAGGTATTTCTGTTTCTGTGCTTCGGTGCCGAATTCGTTGATCGGCACCATTACCAGCGACGATTGCACACTCATCATCGAACGGTAGCCGGAGTCGACGCGTTCTACTTCACGGGCGATCAGACCGTAGCTGACGTAGTTCAAGCCGCTACCGCCGTACTGCTCAGGAATGGTCGCCCCCAACAGGCCGACTTCGCCCATTTCGCGAAAGATCGCCGGATCGGTTTTCTCATGGCGGAAAGCTTCAAGCACGCGGGGCGCCAGGCTCTGCTGAGCGAATTGGGCGGCGGTGTCACGGATCATGCGCTCTTCTTCGGTGAGCTGTTGATCCAGCAGCAGGGGATCGATCCAATTGAAGCTAGCTTTACCGCCCATGAGTGTGTCCTCGCAAATCGGTGAATTAACGTGGCATTGATCCTAGGCCCGGTTCGCCAGCGCGGCAAACGAGGATTTCGCATCCTGTTGTGCTAATTTCTCACTCCGAAACGTCGCTGAATGCCTTTTACGCGGCGCATTAGTGAGGTTGACGTACATGCGCAGGAAGATCCCCAGCACCACCGCCCTGATCAGCTTCGAAGCCGCCGCTCGCCACGAAAGCTTTACCAAGGCTGCCGAAGAACTTTCCCTCACCCAGGGCGCCATTTGCCGACAGATCGCCAGCCTTGAGGAGTTCCTCAGTGTGGAATTGTTCCGACGCTCGCGACGTGGAGTGAAACTGACGGAAGCGGGCCTTTCCTACAGCCGTCGGGTGGCGACGCAACTGGACGCCGTGGAGCGCGATACGCTCTCAGTGATGGGCCAGCAAGGCACCAACGTAATCGAACTGGCGGTGGTGCCCACCTTCGGCACGCAATGGCTGCTGCCACGGCTCAAGGACTTCCAGCTCAAACACCCGGAAGTAACGGTCAACCTGACCAACCGCACCCGCCCGTTCCTGTTTGCCGACACTGATTTCGATGCGGCAATCTACTTTGGCGACGCCGATTGGTCGGGTACCGAATCCCACAGGCTGATGGGCGAAAATCCGATGCCGGTGTGCAGCCCCACCCTACTCGGCAGCAGGACACATCTGACTCCTGACGAGATCGCCGAGCTGCCGTTGCTGCAACAAACCACTCGCCCTTACGCCTGGCGCCAATGGTTCAACTCACAGCACCTGAACATCCCACGCGACATGACAGGTCCGCGCTACGAGCTATTCTCCATGCTGGCCCAAGCGGCCATGCACGACATGGGCATCGCGCTGATTCCACCGTTTCTGATTCAGCGCGAACTGGCCGAGAAACGCCTGGTGGTCGCCAACCCGAATGCGCTTTCCAGCATCAAGGCGTATTACCTGATGATTCCGGAGCGAAAGGTCGAATCGGCATCACTCAAGGCTTTTCGCGATTGGCTGGTCAATCAGGCAAACAGCTACAGCCTAGAAGGATAAAGGCCTACAGCGATTACTAACCCGGTAGTCAGGAAAATCAAAGCCCTACAGATATAAGTATTTGTCGCAAAATCACAGACTGTATCCGAAAGTCGTACAGACGTCCCACAAGCGCCTGAAGACGTGGCTTTGAGCCTTCATCCACGACTCATTACGGCCTATTCACGCCACCGATGAGAAATTTTTTCAAATTCAGCCAGAATCCTTGCAAGGCACGGCCTGCAAGGGATTCAACTGGCCATCTGCGACATTCGGTCACGGGATGACTTGTAGTTAATTTTCCGTCACCCGTCATAATCCCTTGAAGGGCATAAAGTTCGCCTGCAAAATGCCGCGCCCCGCCCTGATTTGGCGGGATCGTGCTGATCGGCCGCCCCAGTCGCACCATCCGCAGTGCCTGGGTTTACTCAATAAGATCACGCAGGAGATTTGACGTGCACATTGGTGTTCCTCTCGAAACCCAGACCGGTGAAACACGGGTTGCTGCAACCCCGGAAACCATTAAAAAGCTGATCAGCCAAGGTCATAAGGTCACTGTGCAAACCGGCGCCGGCGTTAAAGCCAGCGTTGTCGACAGTGCCTATGAAGCGGCGGGCGCAACCATTGGCAGTGCCAACGATGCGTTCGGCGCCGAGCTGATTCTAAAAGTGGTCGCCCCCAGCGACGCCGAACTGGCGCTGATCAAGCGCGGCACGGTGCTGGTGGGCATGCTCAACCCCTTCAATAACGACACCATCGCCAAAATGGCCGAGTGCGGGATTACCGCGTTCGCTCTGGAAGCGGCGCCGCGCACCTCTCGGGCGCAGAGTCTTGATGTGTTGTCGTCGCAGGCGAACATTGCCGGCTACAAGGCTGTGTTGCTGGCCGCGCACTACTATCCGCGCTTCATGCCGATGCTGATGACCGCTGCGGGCACCGTGAAAGCGGCGCGCGTGCTGATTCTCGGCGCCGGTGTGGCCGGGTTGCAGGCGATTGCCACGGCGAAACGTCTGGGTGCGGTGATCGAAGCGTCTGACGTGCGTCCGGCGGTGAAGGAACAGATCGAATCCCTCGGCGCCAAGTTCGTCGATGTGCCTTACGAGACTGACGAAGAGCGTGAATGCGCGGTGGGTGTCGGCGGTTACGCTCGCCCGATGCCGGCGAGCTGGATGCAACGTCAGGCCCAGGCTGTGCACGAACGCGCCAAGCAGGCCGACATCGTCATCACCACCGCACTGATCCCGGGCCGCAAGGCGCCGACACTGTTGAGCGCGGACACCGTGGCGCAGATGAAGCCGGGCTCGGTGGTCATCGACCTCGCGGCAGCTCAGGGCGGCAACTGCCCGCTGACCGTCGCCGATCAGGTAGTGGTCGAGAACGGCGTGACCATCGTCGGCCCGACCAACCTGGCCGGTGAAGTCGCTGCAGACGCCTCGGCGCTATACGCCCGCAACCTGCTGGACTTCCTCAAGCTGGTGTTCACCAAAGAAGGCCAGTTCGACGTCAACCTCGAAGACGACATCGTCGCCGCGTGCCTGATGTGCCGCGACGGCCAAGTCATCCGCAAAAACGCCTAAGCAGGGATTCAGACGATGGAAGAGCTTATCTCCCCCGGTATCTACAACCTGATCATCTTCGTGCTGGCGATTTATGTCGGTTACCACGTGGTCTGGAACGTTACACCTGCGCTGCACACGCCGTTGATGGCGGTGACCAACGCCATTTCGGCGATCGTGATCGTCGGCGCCATGCTTGCCGCTGCGCTGACCGTCACGCCACTGGGCAAAACCATGGGCACCCTCGCCGTGGCACTGGCTGCGGTCAACGTGTTTGGTGGCTTCCTGGTCACCCGCCGCATGCTTGAGATGTTCAAGAAGAAAGCCCCGAAAGCAAAAGAAGAGGCGCCGAAGTAATGAGCATGAATCTCGTCACGACGCTCTACCTGATCGCGTCGATCTGCTTTATCCAGGCCCTTAAAGGCCTGTCGCACCCGACCACCTCGCGGCGCGGCAACCTGTTCGGCATGCTCGGCATGGCGCTGGCCATCCTCACCACCATCGGCCTCATCTATAAGCTGGGTGCTGAGCTGGCAACTGCCGGTATCGGTTATGTGATCGTCGGCCTGCTGATTGGCGGCACTGCCGGTTCGATCATGGCCAAGCGCGTTGAAATGACCAAGATGCCGGAGCTGGTTGCGTTCATGCACAGCATGATCGGTCTGGCCGCGGTGTTTATCGCCATTGCCGCCGTTGTCGAGCCGCAGTCACTGGGTATCGTCAAACATCTGGGCGATTCGATCCCGGCGGGCAACCGTCTGGAGCTGTTCCTCGGCGCGGCGATTGGTGCAATCACCTTCTCCGGCTCGGTGATCGCCTTCGGCAAGCTGTCGGGCAAGTACAAGTTCCGCCTGTTCCAGGGCGCGCCAGTACAGTTTGCCGGTCAGCACAAGCTGAACGCAGTACTCGGTCTGGCGACACTGGTGCTGGGCGTGACCTTCATGCTCACCGGCAACCTCGCCGCGTTCGCGCTGATGCTGGCTCTGGCGTTCGTGATGGGCGTGCTGATCATCATCCCGATTGGCGGCGCCGACATGCCGGTGGTGGTGTCGATGCTCAACAGCTATTCGGGTTGGGCGGCAGCAGGTATCGGCTTCTCGCTGAACAATTCGATGCTGATCATTGCCGGCTCTCTGGTGGGTTCGAGCGGTGCGATCCTCTCGTACATCATGTGCAAGGCGATGAACCGTTCCTTCTTTAATGTACTGCTTGGCGGTTTCGGCAACACGGCCGACGCAGGACCTGCCGGTGCGAAAGAAGCCCGTCCGGTGAAATCCGGTTCGGCCGACGACGCAACGTTCCTGCTGACCAACGCCGACACCGTGATCATCGTCCCGGGTTACGGCCTGGCGGTGGCCCGTGCGCAGCATGCATTGAAAGAGCTGACCGAGAAACTGACCCATCGCGGCGTGACCGTGAAGTACGCGATCCACCCGGTGGCCGGTCGCATGCCGGGGCACATGAACGTCCTGCTCGCCGAGGCCGAAGTGCCTTACGACCAGGTGTTCGAGATGGAAGACATCAACTCCGAGTTCGGCCAGGCCGACGTGGTGCTGGTACTCGGCGCCAACGACGTGGTCAACCCGGCCGCCAAGAACGACCCGAAATCGCCGATTGCCGGCATGCCGATTCTCGAAGCGTTCAAGGCCAAGACCATCATCGTCAACAAGCGCTCGATGGCCAGCGGTTATGCCGGTCTGGACAACGAACTGTTCTACCTGGACAAGACCATGATGGTGTTCGGCGACGCGAAAAAAGTCATCGAAGACATGGTCAAAGCGGTCGAGTAATCCTCCGCAGTTGCACCGGACGCCCCGACTTGTCGGGGCGTTTTTGTTTGCGCAAACCGTCGGACAATTTGCCGCGTTGTTGCAGATCCAGTAACGGTGTTTTACTTCAAACCCGCTAAATAGACGCCTCGTTTGCGACCTTGGTAGCGGGACAGGCGCCCGCGAAATTCACTAGACTGCGCATCCTGCTACTCGCTTCCCGAGAAAATAATCCATGTACCGTGACCGTATTCGCCTGCCTTCGTTGTTGGATAAAGTGATGAGCGCCGCCGACGCCGCCGCGCTGATTGAAGACGGCATGACCGTCGGCATGAGCGGCTTCACCCGCGCGGGCGAAGCCAAAGCTGTCCCTCACGCACTGGCCGAGCGAGCCAAGGTCACGCCGCTGAAGATCAGCCTGATGACCGGCGCAAGCCTGGGCAACGACCTCGACAAGCAACTGACCGAGGCCGGCGTGCTGTCGCGGCGCATGCCGTTCCAGGTCGATAGCACCTTGCGCAAGGCAATCAACGCCGGCGAAGTGATGTTCATCGACCAGCACCTGTCGGAAACCGTCGAGCAACTACGCAACCAGCAACTGAAGCTGCCGGACATCGCAGTGATCGAAGCCGTGGCCATCACCGAGCAAGGCCACATCGTGCCGACCACCTCGGTGGGCAACTCGGCGAGCTTCGCGATTTTCGCCAAGCAGGTGATTGTCGAGATCAACCTGGCGCACAACGCCAACCTCGAAGGCCTGCATGACATCTATATCCCCACCTATCGCCCGACGCGCACGCCGATCCCGCTGGTGAAAGTCGACGATCGCATCGGCAGCACCGCGATCCCGATCCCGCCGGAGAAGATTGTCGCCATCGTCATCACCCAGCAGGCGGATTCGCCGTCCACGGTGTCGACCCCGGATGTCGACACCAATGCCATCGCCGAGCACCTGATCACCTTCTTCAAGCAGGAAGTCAATGCCGGGCGCATGACCAACAAGCTCGGCCCGTTGCAGGCCGGGATCGGCAACATCGCCAACGCGGTGATGTGCGGTCTGATCGATTCGCCGTTCGAAGACCTGACCATGTACTCCGAAGTGCTGCAGGACTCGACCTTCGACCTGATCGACGCCGGCAAGCTGAGCTTTGCGTCGGGCAGCTCGATCACTTTGTCGGAGCGGCGCAACAGCGACGTATTCGGCAACCTGGAGAAGTACAAGGACAAACTGGTGCTGCGCCCGCAGGAAATCTCCAACCACCCGGAAGTGGTGCGTCGTCTGGGTATCATCGGTATCAACACTGCGCTGGAGTTCGACATCTACGGCAACGTCAACTCCACCCATGTCTGCGGTACGCGGATGATGAACGGCATTGGTGGCTCGGGCGACTTCGCGCGCAACGCACACCTCGCGGTGTTCGTGACCAAGTCGATCGCCAAGGGCGGCGCCATTTCCAGCGTGGTGCCGATGGTCAGCCACGTTGACCACACCGAGCATGACGTAGACATCCTGGTGACCGAAATCGGCCTGGCCGACCTGCGCGGCCTGGCGCCACGGGAGCGCGCGCGGGTGATCATCGACAACTGTGTGCATCCCGATTACCGCCAGGCGCTAAATGACTACTTCACCGCCGCCTGCGCCATCGGCGGCCATACCCCGCACATTCTGCGTGACGCCTTGAGCTGGCACATGAACCTTGAAGAAACCGGCCGTATGCTCGCGGTGTAATTCGTACAGTCAACCGCTGATGCAGACACAGTTTGTGTCAGCGGATTTTTTAACCCGCCACATCTGGCAAAAACTGTACTGCTGTACCGGTTATTTCCTACAGATTTTGCCTACCTCCTTCCTCGAATTGAGCAAAAACGCACCACATTAGTGCTGACAGGTACAGTTTGCTCAATTTCGACCCGTACACCCCCTATAAACAGTTAACTGGTCACTCACAATACAGTTGAACTGTATCTAGAGAGACTAGGCAAACGAGAGGATCATGGGCACCAGTTAAACCACTACCTGATCCCGCCACAAGCGGAAGGATGTCAACCATGGAACGTACACTCAGTTCCGAACTGTTCTTCGAAGACAAAGCTGCAAAAAACCAGGCTTCCCTGCCTCTGCGCGTTATCGCCAACCTGATGTTGTGGCAGCGCCGCATCTCCAGCCGCCACCAACTGGCTCGTCTGGATTCGCGTCTGCTGGCTGACGCCGGTATCAGCGAAGCACAACGCTACGAAGAGCTGAGCAAGCCGTTCTGGCGCTAAGTAGCGTCGCTGGCTCTGGTCGTCAGACCCACCGCCAGCAACCCGAATTGAACACACAAGACCCGTCGCGGGAAACCGCGACGGGTTTTGTCGTTTCAGGGTTCGAAAATGCCCGTACAGCAGAATAATCAAAGTACAGGTACAGTTCTCAATAAACAAAATCTGAACCAGTACAATTTTTCATGAGTGTATCTGCTCGCCAAACTGCATCGGGCGCAGCATGTCCTTAACCCTCCTCGGTTTAAGGAAAACGCCATGAAAGGCTTACAGGATGTTTCGACAGCTTCGACTCTACCTCGCGCTCACTCGCACCCGTTGCGGCGCTTGTTTCGCCCCCTGTGGCAAGGACTGGAGCGCGCCAGGACGCGGCGCCTGCTGGCTCAACTGGACCAGCGCGACCTAGCGGATCTGGGCCTCAGCCATGCCGATCGGCTCAGAGAACTGGAGAAACCATTCTGGCGCTAGCATTCTGCCCACTGTCCGAACCTCGCGCGCAGGCCTAATATCCACGCCAGAACGTGGCGAATCTTCTGTAACCCGCGTCTGAATCATCAGACACAAGCCACCTCTCAATACGGTTTACTATCAGGAGATCCACCATGTCCCGTCTTCGCCTGCTCAGCGCTGCCGCCTTGCTGGCCGTGGCTGCCAACGCCAGTGCCTCCAGCTTCATTGTGACCACCGACGCCGTGGTTGGCGCGCTGAAATCCTCCTCGGACGCCACCTCCGATGTCAGCTCTTCGCTGCGTGACAACAAAGTCGTGATCGCTGCCCGTGACGACGCTGCCAGCTTCGTCGCCAGTGAAGGCCAGATCCGTGGCGTGAAACTGGAAAGCGCCCTCGACCTGATCCGCCATCAGGCACCGCAACTGAACGCGACCGACTTCCAACTGGCGCAAGCCATCCTCGCGATCTGATCCGACGATGCCGCACGGGGCACGCCAGTCGTGTCCCGATGTTTCGCCGCTGGCTCTGGCCCGGGCATTTGCGCTAGCCTTGAGGCTCGTTAACCGTTACCGAGTCTCATGCGTTTATTCAAACTGCTTTTCCCTTCTGTGTTGATCAGCGCCTTCTGGGCGACCTCGGTCGATGCCTTTGATGTCTCCACACAAAACACCGTGGTCAGCGTTTGGGCGACCGGAATGGTGTCTTCCGCACCATTCGACCGTAAACTGATGATCGCCGCTCACGATGACGCGGCGGCGTTTGTTGCCAGTGACGGTCAATTGCGCGGCGCGCAGCTCGAATCCGCCCTGCATTACTTGCGCAAATCCCGACCAAAACTTCATGTCAGCGACCTTGAACTGGCACAGGCAATTCTCGTCCAATAGTTATCATGATCCCTCGTTAACATTGCCCTCCGGAGTCGTTCCATGCGTAGCCCGCTGATTGCTGCCGCCCTTGGCCTGTTTTTGTTGGCCGATGTGGCCCAGGCACACACCCTGGTAGCCACCAGTAACATCATCGTTCGTGCCTCCCAGCGCACCATCGATTTCACCTCCGATACCACGACGTCGATTCGCGATTCGAAAATCATCCGCGAAGCCCACGACGATGCGGCCAGCTTCGTTGCCACCAATGGCGATATCCGTGGTGCGCACCTGGAGGCCGCCCTCAACACCTTGCGCACGCGCGTGCCGGAAGCCCGCGACGCCAGTGATCAGGTGCTCGCCGAAGCCATCCTCGCCCTGTGAAGTCACTCGGCGCCTGGCTACTGGCCGGGGCGTTGTTGCTGCTTGGCAACAGCGCCCACGCCAGCCTGCAATTGCGGCTCAAGACCGACGGCCTGAGCCCCGCTCAGCAGCAGGCCAGCCAGGCGCTGCTCGATGAAGCCATGCACAAGTTGCCGCCCAGCTTCGTCGAACAACTGGACCGGCGCATCGATGTCGGCTGGACCGACGACATGCCCGGTAACGCCTACGGCCAGGCGACCCTGGTTGCCGAGCTCGACCTGAACCGCAAACTGCTCGCCGGCCTCACCGACGGCAGCGCGGCCAACGAGAAAACCAATCGCCCCCACGGCACGGTGCGTCAGGAACTGCTGGCAACGGTGCTGCACGAACTCACCCACATTTACGATCGCGCGCGTCTGTGGCCCGCCGCCGAACGCACGCTGATCCAGCGCTGCACTCGCCGCAGTAACAGCGCCGGCCTGGTCGGCATTCCCGATGAGTGCCGTGGCCAGACTGAACGACGCTTTACCCTCAGCGATGATCCACGTCTGCTTGATCTCGCCGGTTGGCAGCAGTACGTCGGGCGCCGTGGTGAGCGTGAACAACACAACCGTCAGGTCGCCCGCAGCCCGGACCTGTACGAGATCTCCAGCCCGAAAGAGTTTGTCGCGGTCAACATGGAGTATTTCCTCCTCGACCCGAGCTACGCCTGTCGCCGTCCGGCGCTCTATCGCTACTACAAGGAGCGCTTCGGCTGGGCACCACCGGCCAAGGACACCTGCAGCAATACCTTCGCCTTTCTCAACGCCGGCAACGACTTCGCCAAACAGCCCTTGGGCCAGGTCGACCCGGAGCGGGTGTACGCCGTCGATTATCTGCTGGCAGAAGCCAACCAGAACTGGGTCAGCCGCTGGGGTCACAGCATGCTGCGCCTGGTGATCTGCGCACCAGGTCGCCCGCGTGGGCCGGATTGCCGGCTCGACCTTGATCAGCATCTGGTGCTGTCCTACCGCGCCTTTGTCGGCGACGTGCAGCTGTCAAGCTGGGACGGACTGGTCGGCAAATATCCGTCACGCCTGTTCGTCCTGCCGCTGGCGCAGGTGATCGACGAATACACCAAGACCGAACTGCGCAGCCTCGCTTCAGTGCCGCTGAATCTGTCGCGCACGGAGATTGAAGAGGTGGTCGAACACGCCGCCGAGATGCACTGGAGTTACGACGGCAACTACTTCTTCCTGTCCAACAACTGCGCCGTGGAAAGCCTCAAGCTGTTGCGCAGCGGCAGCAATAACAAGCAACTGATTGGCCTGGACAGCATCATGCCCAACGGTTTGCTGGAAGTGCTCAAAGGCCGTGGCCTGGCCGACACCAGCGTGCTCGACAATCCCAAGGAAGCGCTGCGCCTGGGTTATCGCTTCGACTCGTTCCGCGATCGCTATCAGGCGATGTTCGATGTGTTGAAAAAGCAGCTGCCGATCAAGCAAACCAGCGTCGAAGATTGGCTATCGCTGTCTGCCGAGGAACGTCGCCAGTGGTTCGAACGTGCAGACCTGCGCACCAGCGCTGCATTGCTCCTGCTGGAACAGGCGAGCTATCGCCGTCAGTTGCTGCTGGCCCAGGACGAGGTCAAGCAGCGTTACCTCGGCGCTCGGGAGCTGGAAAACGGCGGCATGGACAAGGCCAACGCCACCCTGCAGGAAATTCTCGCCAACAGCGGCTTCCTCAGTCGTCCGGCGGAACTGCTCGACAGCCGCGGCTACGGGCTGCCGCAACCGAGCGAGTTCAAGCGCCTGCAAGACGAAAGCGCCCAACGCCAGAAACAACTGCTGGCGCTGAGCGGCGATCTGGACAAGGAAGTGCGCAAGTTGCTGGAACCCAAGCGAGCGGCCGAAATTGCCGCCAGCGAAGCCAATGTGAAGCAGATCGGCGAGCACCTGCGCAAACTGCACAAGGCGTCCGGCGGACTGGAATTGCCCTGAAAGCAAAAGATCGCAGCCTGCGGCAGCTCCTACAGAGATAAATGTAGGAGCTGCCGCAGGCTGCGATCTTTTTATTGCCTGTAAATCAGTACAAAACGCCATCCAGAATTTCGTAAACGATCCCGGTACCCACTGCGATCAGCACGATATCGCCCCCGGCGCGGCGCCACTCATAACCCGGATAAACCGGCAGACGACTCAGCGCCCGACCGTCCAGCCGCTCGCCGTAATACCCGTGCGGTAACGGCCGGCCGCGTTCCAAATGGATTCCCGGAGGTGGCGGTGCGCCGCGCACGAAGTAGCCGTGATTGTCGCGAATGGTCTGGCGTACCGGGCCGAAGTCGTGTGGCGGGCCGCCACGGTGGTCGTTCTGCAGGCCACGGTGATCGTCACCACGGTTATCGTAGTGGCCCTGCTGCGGGCCGCCGTGGTCATGATCATCGCGTGGATCGGCGCTGGCCAGCAGCGGCGTCGCGCTGAGCATCAGCACGCCCAGTCCGGCAATCAGACGTTTCGGCATTTTCATCAAGTCTTCCTCACTGCACCAACAGCAAAAAGGGATTCAGAACGTGGTTCTGAATCCCTCGGTCTTGCTCAATTAGGCCGTGATGTGAGGCGCTAATTCCTCTGTATCAGGAACTTTACCTTCAGCTGACGCGGGCCTGACGCACGCCTTCGGACAGCGCCTTGCACAGACCCAGCACGCCATCGACAGCCTGGGCCGGCGTGGTCGCATTGGCGATGTGATCGATCAGTGCCGAACCCACCACCACCCCGTCCGCCAAACGAGCGATGGACGCCGCCTGCTCCGGAGTACGAATACCGAAACCGATGCTGATCGGCAGGTCAGTGTGGCGACGCAAACGGGTGACCGCCTCTTCGACGTGTTCCAGAGTCGCCGCACCGGCACCGGTCACACCGGCCACCGACACGTAGTAAACGAAGCCCGAGCTGCCATTGAGCACTTTCGGCAGACGCGCATCATCAGTGGTCGGGGTGGTCAGGCGGATGAAGTCCAGACCTGCAGCCTGTGCCGGGTCGCACAGTTCATTATTGTGCTCTGGCGGCATGTCGACCACGATCAGACCGTCGACGCCCGCGTCTTTGGCGTCAGCGATGAAACGTTCAACGCCATACATGTGGATCGGGTTGAAGTAGCCCATCAGCACCAGCGGCGTGTCGCTGTTGCCTTCGCGGAACTCGCGAACCATTTGCAGGGTTTTCGCCAGATTCTGCTTGGCGCCTAAGGCACGGATGTTCGCCAGTTGAATCGCCGGACCATCGGCCATCGGGTCGGTGAACGGCATGCCCAACTCGATCACGTCGGCGCCAGCGCCGGGCAAACCTTTGAGGATCGCCAGCGAAGTGTCGTAGTCCGGATCACCGGCGGTGACGAAGGTCACCAGCGCGGCGCGATTCTGTTGCTTGAGGTCGGCAAAACGGGTCTGCAGGCGGCTCATCAGTGTTTCTCCTGCTTGAACTGTTCCATATGGTGCATGACGGTCTGCATGTCTTTGTCGCCACGGCCCGACAGGTTGACCACCATCAGGTGATCCTTCGGCAGTTTCGGCGCACGTTTGAAGACTTCAGCCAAAGCATGAGCGCTTTCCAGCGCCGGGATGATGCCTTCGAGGCGGCAGCACTGGTGGAACGCCGCGAGGGCTTCGTCGTCAGTCACCGAGGTGTACTGGACGCGGCCGATGTCATGCAACCAGGCGTGCTCAGGACCGATGCCCGGGTAGTCGAGGCCGGCGGAAATCGAGTGGGCGTCGATGATCTGGCCATCGTCGTCCTGCAACAGGAAGGTACGGTTGCCGTGCAGCACACCCGGTACACCGCCATTGAGGCTGGCCGCGTGCTTGCCGGTTTCGATGCCGTAACCGGCCGCTTCAACCCCGATGATTTCGACGCTTTGATCATCGAGGAACGGGTGGAACAGGCCCATGGCGTTGGAGCCGCCCCCGATGCACGCCACCAGACTGTCCGGCAGACGACCTTCCTGAGCTTGCAACTGCTCGCGGGTCTCCTTGCCGATCACTGCCTGGAAGTCGCGCACCATGGCGGGATACGGGTGCGGGCCGGCCACGGTGCCGATCAGGTAGAAGGTGCTGTCGACATTGGTTACCCAGTCACGCAGCGCTTCGTTCATCGCGTCTTTCAGAGTGCCGGTACCGGCCACCACCGGGATCACTTCGGCGCCCAGCAGCTTCATGCGGAACACGTTGGCCTGCTGACGTTCGATGTCCGTGGTGCCCATGTAGATCACGCAGTCCAGACCGAAACGCGCGGCCACGGTGGCCGTCGCCACACCGTGCATACCGGCGCCGGTCTCGGCGATGATGCGTTTTTTGCCCATGCGCCGCGCCAGCAGGATCTGGCCGATGCAGTTGTTGATCTTGTGCGCGCCGGTGTGGTTCAGCTCTTCGCGTTTGAGGTAGATCTTCGCGCCGCCGCAGAACTCGGTCAGACGCTCGGCGAAGTACAGCGGGCTCGGACGACCGACATAGTCACGCTGGAAGTAGGCCAGCTCTTCCTTGAACGCCGGATCTTCCTTGGCCGCCTCGTATTCGCGGGCCAGATCGAGGATCAACGGCATCAGGGTTTCCGCCACGTAGCGGCCGCCGAACGCACCGAACAGGCCGTTATCGTCAGGCCCGCTGCGCAGGTTGGAGGTGTTCGAAGTCTGGGTCATGATTTGCTCCAGGTGAATTCGGGTCAGAAGACAATGACGCCACTCTACCCCTGACCTTCCAGGCTGAAAACCGATAAGATCGCCACAACCTGTCAGGAAAACTCACAGATACCATGAGCCACGACCTTCCCCCGCTGAACGCCTTGCGCGCGTTTGAAGCCACTGCCCGACTGAACAGCGTCAGCCAGGCAGCCGAACAGCTGCACGTCACTCATGGTGCAGTCAGCCGTCAGCTCAAAGTGCTCGAAGAGCATCTGGGCGTGAGCCTGTTCGTCAAGGATGGTCGCGGCTTGAAACTCACAGATGCCGGTGTTCGTCTGCGAGATGCCAGCGGTGAGGCCTTCGATCGCTTGCGCAGCGTGTGTGCCGAGCTGACGCAAAGCACCGCTGACGCGCCGTTCGTGCTCGGCTGCTCCGGCAGTCTGTTGGCGCGCTGGTTCATCCCACGCCTGGGGCGGCTCAACGCCGATCTGCCGGACTTGCGTCTGCACTTGTCAGCCGGTGAAGGTGATCTCGACCCGCGGCGCCCTGGACTCGATGCGTTGCTGTTGTTCGCCGAGCCGCCATGGCCGGCAGACATGCAGGTCTACCTACTGGCCGCAGAACGCATCGGCCCGGTGATGAGCCCGCTGTTCAGTGGCTACCAACGCCTGCAAGCGGCGCCGGCGTCAGCCTTGCTCAGCGAGCCGCTGCTGCACACCACATCGCGCCCGCAAGCCTGGCCGAGTTGGGCACAGCAAAATCACCTCGACGCCAAGGCGTTGAAGTTGGGGCAAGGTTTTGAGCATTTGTATTATCTGCTGGAAGCCGCAGTGGCCGGACTCGGCGTGGCAATCGCGCCAGAGCCGCTGGTGGCCGAAGACTTGAAGGCCGGTCGCCTGGTTGCGCCGTGGGGCTTTTGCGAAACCCCGGCGCAACTGGCGTTGTGGCTACCCAAGCGCGCCGCAGACGGGCGCGCCCGGCAACTGGCGCAATGGCTCAAGAATGAGCTGCGCCAGACGGATCACTCGCCGCGCTTGAACAGCAAATAAGCAGCCAGCAGACCAATTGCACCGACCGCCACACCGGCGGTGGTCCAAGGGTGTTCCTGAGCGTAATCGCGGGTGGCGATGCCGGTCTCGCGGGTTTTCACTTTAACTTCTTCATAGGCATCGCTGAGCAGGCTGCGCGAATGTTTCAGCGCGCTTTCAGCGTTGCTCTTGAGCGCCTTGAGGGTCTTGCGCGACTCGTCGGACGCGTCGTCCTTCAGGCTTTCCAACGATTTGAGCAGACTCTCGATCTCGGCTTCCATGCTTTGCAACGAGGCTTTACGTAAAGAGGTGTTGGCCATGGTGGCTCTCCTGCATTGGTGATGAGTGGCGTGTGTTGGTTGGGACTTCAGCGGTTTGAGAAAGTGCAGAAAATCTGAACTTCGCTTGCATTGAGCCGCCGAAATCAACAGTGCAGATTCACTGCTAGTCTCAAATCCACACATCCAGGAGATCGCCATGAGTGACCATCACACGTACAAGAAAGTCGAGCTGGTCGGCTCGTCCACCAGCAGCATCGAAGACGCCATCAACAATGCGCTGGCTGAAGCGAACAAGAGCATCAAACATCTGGAATGGTTTGAAGTGGTCGAGACCCGTGGCCACATCAAGGACGGCAAGGCTGCGCATTTCCAGGTCACACTCAAAGTCGGCTTCCGGATTGCCAGCAGCTGAGTTTGGGCTACGCTTCTGAACTTGCGCGCTGGCCGAGTGCCATAGGAATGGCAAAGCGCTACAAGGTGAGTGCATCGGGAGACCTGATGCCCACCTCTTTTAATCCGACCAGGGAGTGCGACCGATGAAGAAGTTCATATTGGCAGTAGGTTTGTTGAGCCTTGCGGGTGGCGCGTTTGCTGCTGGCAAGCCTTGTGAAGAGCTGAAAGGCGAGATTGCAGCGAAGCTGGATGCCAAGGGCGTTTCAGGGTATTCGCTGGAGGTTGTCGACAAGGGAGCCAATGGCGGAAAAGTTGTGGGCACCTGTGAAGGCGGCACCAAGGAAATCGTCTACAAACGCGGGTGATCGCGATTGAAATGCAAAAGCCGACGCGAAGGCGTCGGCTTTTTTGTGGGCCACTGGTTCCCAATGTGGGAGCGGGCTTGCTCGCGAAAGCGTTATGTCAGCCGACCTCCAGGGTGTCTGACACTCCGTCTTCGCGAGCAAGCCCGCTCCCACAGAAGCCGTATTCCAGAGTCAGCCCTTCATGACTTGGGCCAGCAATTCATAGGAGTGCAGACGATCGGCATGCTCATACAGATCGCAGGTGAAGATCAGCTCATCGGCCTGGGTCTGCTCGACCAGCACCTCCAGCTTCGCGCGGATCTTCTGCGGGCTGCCGACCATCGCCAGACCGAGGAAATCCCCCACCGCCTCGCGCTCATGGGGCAGCCACAGGCCGTCCATGGTTTTCACCGGCGGACGCTGCACCAGACTCTGCCCACGCATCAGCGCGAGAATTCGCTGGTACACCGAGGTCGCCAGGTAGTCGGCCTGCTCATCGGTATCGGCCGCCACCAACGGCACCCCGAGCATCACGTACGGTTTATCGAGCACTGCCGACGGCTTAAAGTGGTTGCGGTAGACGCGAATCGCCTCGTGCATGAAGCGCGGGGCGAAGTGCGAGGCGAAGGCGTAGGGCAAACCACGCTCACCGGCCAGCTGCGCGCTGAACAGGCTGGAACCGAGCAACCAGATCGGCACGTTGGTGCCGGTGCCGGGCATGGCGATCACCCGTTGATCCGGGGTGCGCGGGCCGAGGAAGCGCGCCAGCTCGGCGACGTCTTCCGGGAAATCATCGGCACTGCCGGAGCGCTCACGACGCAGGGCGCGGGCGGTCATCTGGTCGGAGCCGGGCGCGCGGCCCAGACCCAGATCGATGCGTCCCGGGTACAGGCTTTCAAGAGTGCCGAACTGTTCGGCGATCACCAGCGGCGCGTGGTTGGGCAGCATCACCCCGCCGGAGCCGACGCGAATCGTCGAGGTACCGCCGGCCAAGTATCCCAGCAACACCGAGGTGGCAGAACTGGCGATGCCGTCCATGTTGTGGTGTTCGGCGACCCAGAAGCGGGTATAGCCGAGTTTCTCGACATGCTGTGCCAGATCCAGCGAGTTGCGCAGCGATTGCGTCGGGCTGCCGTTCTCGCGCACGGGCACCAGATCAAGGGTGGAAAACTTTACGTCGGACAGTTGCTTCATAAACCTGCGTCTCCGAATGAGGAGGCAGGTTTTTCTTGCGAACGAAAACCTGCCCAATCCATAAGCGTGTTTTATGCAATGAGGGCATATACCCGAGTTTCAATAGCCGCGATGAAATTTCCCACTAAAAAAGTCAACGATTCAACCGGGCTGAACTTTGTCCCGACGTCTATCCTCAGAAGCCTTGCAAGCAAAAACCACGACGGCGCGGCGTTCCGCGCCAGATCTTGAGGAGGCAGACATGGCTATCGTGAAGAAAGCATCCGCACATTGGGCAGGCGATCTGAAAACCGGCATCGGCTCGATCTCTACCGAGACTGGCGTCCTCAGAGAAGCGCCGTACGGCTTCAAGGCCCGCTTCGAAGGCGGCAAGGGTACCAACCCGGAAGAACTGATCGGCGCCGCGCATGCTGGCTGTTTTTCCATGGCGTTTTCGATGATTCTGGGGGATGCGGGCCTGAAGGCCGACAGCATTGATACGCAGGCTGAAGTAACGCTGGATCAGGTGGATGGCGGCTTCGCAATCACGGCGGTGAAGCTGATCCTCAAGGCGAAAATCCCGGGGGCGACTCAGGCGCAGTTTGAAGAACTGAGCAACAAGGCCAAGGAAGGGTGCCCGGTGTCCAAGGTGTTGAATGCGAAGATTACCCTTGAGGCTTCGCTGGTCAGCTGATCAGGCGTTAACTGTACTGACGCCATCGCGAGCAGGCTCACTCCTACATTCGATCTCCAGCGGACACATCAATTGTGAACAATCGGGATCCCCTGTAGGAGTGAGCCTGCTCGCGATGGCAATCTAACAATTACCGCAATCCCGGAAGATGTGAGCGAAGTCAGAACCCGCCCTGCAAAAATATGGTCGAATAAGTGACAGCAGCTTCAGCGCACGCCCGTGCGCGCTGCCCCATGGAGCTTCAGGATATGAAACGTATTGGCTTGGCGATCCTCTGCAGTGCATTGGCCACAACGGTTCTTGCCGCACCGAAAGACTGTGAAGAACTCAGGAAAGAGATCGAAATCAAGATTCAGGCTAAAGCAGTGCCGTCCTACACACTGGAGATCGTCAGCAAGGAAGAAGCCGCAAAACATGACATCGCCATGGTGGTCGGTTCATGTGAGAACGGCAGCAAAGCGATCATCTATCAGAAGAACGACAGCTGAGTCGTCTCAGTTGATGCAGTTGTAGTCGCGATCCTCGGCGACGATTTCACGTTTGGCGTTATACAGCCGGGCACTCGGGGTGAACCCTAGCGAACGACCTTCCAGCAGATAATGCTGGCCGGCTTCGAAATGGTCGTAGCGGATGTACAGGTAGCACAGCCGCTCGACAGGGCCGGTCATCAGCGCACCGCCGCCACCAAACACCTCGAAGTCAAACCGCACCCGCAGCTCATGGCTGCCAGGCGCGACCTGAAAGAAGCGCCCATCGGTCAGCCGTTGATTGTCCAGGCGCTCGGCCATAAGCAGTTTGCCGCCAGGGGTCGGGGTCGAGAAGTCGACCCAGGCCATTTGCGGATCGACCGGCGGTAACGGGGTCTGGCAACCGGCGACAACGCCGACCGCGAGCAACAACATCAACTTGCGCATGAGGGATGTCCAGGGGTTCAGACCTCCAGCATAGCGCCGATCACGTGCGCTGGCAGCCTGCCGGGGTTCCTTGGCCGACCACATTGCGCTGCTCGTCATAGAGCTTCGCCCATGGCCGGAACCCGATGCTGCCGGCTTGCAATTGATAACGCTGTCCGGCGTTGAATTCCTTGAATGTCAGCTTCAACTGACAATCGCGCCACAGCGGTTCGGCGTCGGGGCCGATGTTGGTGGCTTCGACCGGAAACTGATAACGCACCTTCAACTCATGGCTGCCGGGCTGCACTTCGAAATAACGTTTGTCGACAGTTGCCTTGTCATCGACTTTCAGCGCTTGCAACGCCGTGTCCTGTTGCCGGGCATCGAGATCAATCCAGGCTTGCGAGGGGTCAGGATCGGGCATTCCGAATCCGGCACAACCGGCCAGCGTCAGCAGGCCTCCTGTCAGCAACAACATGCGCATAGCGAAGCTCCAAATGGCGGGATAGTCTTGCGGGCAGACTTTCCAAAGGATTTTTATTTTGAGCAGGCCGCTTCCAAGCCATGGGTTACTTGATCGCGTTTTTCGGATTTTGTTTCCGGGGGTGATGTTTTTGTTGCTCAACGGTTGTTCCAGCGTCAGCTATTACAGCCAGTTGGCCAGCGGTCAGTTGCAGTTGTTGCGCGCGCGTGAGCCGGTGGCCAAGGTGATTGCCGACCCAAGCCGCGATGCAACCCTGCGCACGCACCTGACCCAGTCGCAAAAGGCCCGGGACTTCGCCAGCGAACAGCTGCACCTGCCGGACAACCAGAGCTATCGGCTGTACGCCGACATCGGCCGGCCGTATGTGGTGTGGAACGTGTTCGCCACCCCGGAGTTTTCCCTGACCCCGCAGAACCATTGCTTCCCGATCGCCGGTTGCGTGGCCTATCGCGGCTACTACAGCCAGAGCGCTGCCCGGGGCGAAGCGGCAATTCAGCGCCTGCAAGGCATGGACGTGGCGATTGGCGGCGTCGAGGCCTATTCAACCCTCGGCTGGTTCAATGACCCGATCCTCAATTCGATGATGGGCTGGGGCGATGAGCGTCTGGCCACGTTGATATTTCATGAACTGGCGCATCAGCGTTTCTATGTGAAAGACGACACCGAGTTCAATGAGTCCTTTGCCACGTTTGTCGAGCAGGAAGGCACCCGCCAGTGGCGGGCGTTTCGTGGCCTGCCGCCGGACACCGATGCCAGGCTCAGGCAGCGCGATCAGTTCATCGAACTGGTGCTGGAAACGCGCTCGCGCCTGGAAAAACTCTACGCTCAGCCGCTGCCAGCCGAGCAGATGCGCGAGCGTAAAGCAGCGCAATTCGAGCGGTTTCGGCGCGATTACCGGGTGACGCGCGACAGCCAGTGGGCCGGGGACAAGCGCTATGACGCGTGGGTGAATATGCCGCTGAACAATGCGCGGTTGTTGCCGTTTGGCCTGTATGACCAGTGGGTGCCGGCGTTTGCGGCACTGTTCAGAAAGGTAGGGGGGGATTGGGTGCGGTTTTATGTTGAGGTTGAGAAGTTGGGTGGTTTACCCCTTGAGAAGCGCAAGACGGCTTTGAAAGTATTGGCAGATACAAACAGTTGAGTTGATTGAGAAGACGTCATCGCGAGCAGGCTCACTCCTACAGGAGGAACGCATTCCAAATGTAGGAGTGAGCCTGCTCGCGATAGCAATCCAATCAGCGCCGCAGAAACGCCTGATGCAACTCAGCCAAAGTCTCAAAGTGATAAGCCGGCGCTTCGGCACTCAACTCTTCAAAACTGCCAAACCCATAGCCCACTGCCGCCGCGTCCACGCCGTTGCTGCGCGCGCCGATCAGATCATGCTTGCGGTCGCCGATCATCAGCGTATTGGCCGGATCCAGCCCTTCTTCGGCGATCAGGTGCGCAATCAGCTCGACCTTGTTGGTCCGCGTGCCATCCAGCTCACTGCCGTAGATCACCTTGAAGTGTTTGGCGAAGTCGAAGTGCCGGGCGATTTCCCGGGCGAACTCCCAAGGTTTGGAGGTCGCGATATACAGCTGTCGCCCCTGGCCGCTCAGGGTTTCCAGCAACGGCGTGACGCCGTCGAACACACGGTTCTCGTACAGGCCGGTGACCTTGAAGCGCTCACGATAGAAATTCACCGCCTCCCAGGCCTTGGCCTCGTCGAAGCCATAAAACTGCATGAACGCCTGCAACAGCGGCGGGCCGATGAAGTGTTCGAGTTTGCTCAGGTCCGGCTCGTCGATGCCGAGTTTGCTCAAAGCGAACTGGATGGAACGGGTGATGCCCTCACGCGGGTCAGTCAGGGTGCCATCGAGGTCGAACAGTACGGTCTGGTAATGCATGAGAAATCCTGAGCAGGTGTAAGTCGTTTCAGAGCTGGTCGTAGCCTTCGGCCAGATGCAGGTCCTTGAGCTTCACGTAGTTCGCCGCGCTGTAGGTGAAGAAGGCTTGTTCCTTGTCGGTCAGCGGGCGGATCTGCTTCACCGGGCTGCCCACGTAGAGGAAACCGCTTTCCAGGCGCTTGCCCGGCGGCACCAGGCTGCCGGCGCCGATGATCACATCGTCCTCGACCACCGCGCCGTCCATGACGATGCTGCCCATGCCGATCAGCACACGACTGCCAACGCTGCAGCCATGCAGCATGACCTTGTGGGCGATGGTCACGTCATCGCCGATCAGCAGCGGGAAACCTTCCGGGTTGAACGGCCCGGCGTGGGTGATGTGCAGCACGCAGCCATCCTGCACGCTGGTGCGCGCGCCGATACGGATGCGGTGCATGTCGCCACGGATCACGGTCAGCGGCCACACGGAGCTGTCTTCGCCGATTTCGACGTCGCCGATCACCACCGCGGAGGCGTCGACAAACGCGCCTTGACCGAGCTGCGGGGTGTGATTCTGGTACTTGCGAACGGGCACGATAAGTTCTCTCTCTGTCGCCGATAGCTGCGGTGAGTGTCGATTGTAATTAAGATGGGCGCATGTTTCTTCCAGCCAAGGTGCCAACCGTGAGCGTGAACAACCCTCTTCTGCAGTCCTACGACCTGCCGCCGTTCTCCACGATCCGTGCCGAACACGTGCTGCCAGCCATCGAAACGATCCTGGCCGACAACCGCGCCGCCATCGCCGAAATCCTCAAGACCCAGGTTCAAAACCCGACCTGGGCCGGCCTGGTGCTGGCGATGGACGAACTCAACGATCGCCTCGGTGCTGCCTGGAGCCCGGTCAGCCACCTCAACGCCGTGTGCAACAGCGCCGAACTGCGCGAAGCCTACGAGTCGTGCCTGCCGGCCCTGAGCGCCTACTCCACCGAGATGGGCCAGAACCGCGAGCTGTTCCAAGCCTATGAAGCGCTGGCCAACAGCCCGGAAGCCGCCGGTTTCGACGTGGCGCAAAAAACCATTCTGGAACACGCCCTGCGCGATTTCCGTCTGTCGGGTATCGACCTGCCGGAAGCCGAACAGAAGCGCTACGCCGAAGTGCAGAGCAAACTGTCCGAGCTGGGCAGCCGCTTCTCCAACCAACTGCTCGACGCCACACAAGCCTGGACCAAGCACGTCACTGAGGAGGCTGCCCTCGCCGGCCTGACTGATTCGGCCAAGGCGCAAATGGCTGCCGCCGCGCAGGCCAAAGGTCTCGATGGCTGGCTGATCACCCTGGAATTCCCGAGCTACTACGCGGTGATGACCTACGCCCAGGATCGCGCGCTGCGTGAAGAAGTCTATGCCGCCTACTGCACCCGTGCGTCGGACCAAGGCCCGAACGCCGGGCAGAACGACAACGGCCCGGTCATGGAAGAGATCCTCGACCTGCGTCAGGAACTGGCAAAACTCTTGGGTTTCACCAGTTTCTCCGAGCTGAGCCTGGCCACGAAAATGGCCGAGTCCAGCGATCAGGTGCTGAGCTTCCTGCGCGACCTGGCCAAGCGCAGCAAGCCGTTCGCCGCGCAGGATCTGCAGCAGTTGCGCGCCTACGCCGCCGAACAGGGCTGCGCCGATCTGCAAAGCTGGGACAGCGGTTTCTACGGGGAAAAACTCCGCGAGCAACGCTACAGCGTCGCTCAGGAAACCCTGCGTGCGTACTTCCCGATCGATAAAGTCCTCGGCGGTCTGTTCGCTATCGTCCAGCGCCTGTACGGCATCGAAATCGCCGAACTGAAAGGCTTCGACACCTGGCACCCGGACGTGCGCCTGTTCGAAATCAAGGAAAACGGCCAGCACGTCGGACGCTTCTTCTTCGACCTCTACGCCCGCGCCAACAAGCGCGGCGGTGCGTGGATGGACGGCGCCCGCGACCGCCGCCGTACCGCTGACGGCGTGCTGCAAAGCCCGGTGGCCAACCTGGTGTGCAACTTCACCCCGGCCGACAGCGGCAAGCCTGCGCTGCTGACCCACGATGAAGTGACCACCCTGTTCCACGAATTCGGTCACGGCCTGCATCACCTGCTGACCCGCGTTGATCACGCCGGTGTTTCCGGGATCAACGGCGTGGCGTGGGATGCGGTCGAGCTGCCGAGCCAGTTCATGGAAAACTGGTGCTGGGAGCCGGAAGGCCTGGCGCTGATTTCCGGTCACTACGAAACCGGCGAGCCGCTGCCGCAAGACCTGCTGGAGAAAATGCTCGCAGCGAAGAACTTCCAGTCCGGCCTGATGATGGTGCGGCAGCTGGAATTCTCGCTGTTCGACTTCGAACTGCACGCCACCCATGGTGACGGCCGCAGCGTGGCGCAAGTGCTGGAAGGCGTGCGCGACGAGGTGTCGGTGATGCGTCCACCGGCGTACAACCGCTTCCCCAACAGCTTCGCGCACATCTTCGCCGGCGGTTACGCGGCGGGCTATTACAGCTACAAGTGGGCGGAAGTGCTGTCGGCGGATGCCTTCTCCAAATTCGAAGAGGATGGCGTGCTCAACGCCGAAACCGGTCGCGCCTTCCGCGAAGCGATTCTGGCGCGTGGCGGTTCGCAGGCCCCGATGGTGCTGTTCGTCGACTTCCGTGGCCGTGAGCCATCGATTGACGCACTCTTGCGCCATAGCGGCCTGAGTGAGGACGCAGCAGCATGAGTGAGGCACCTGTGATTACCAAGAAGCGCTTTATCGCCGGGGCTGTCTGCCCGGCGTGCAGCGAGCCGGACAAACTGATGATGTGGAACGAGGACAGCGTGCCGCACCGTGAGTGTGTGGCCTGCGGTTACTCGGATACATTGAACGAGCAAGGGCTGTCGGTTCCGAAGGAACTGGGCACGCGGGTCAATACCAGCGCGCTCAAGCCGGCGCCGGACAAGACCGTCCAGGCCGTGCAGTTCTTTCCGAATCCGAAGCTGAAGAAAAAGTCCGAAGACTGAGCCGGCGCATGACCCTCCACGGTGCAATGCCGTGGAGGGTGCGGCTTACTTGAGGTTGACCGACTGGAACCAGCTCTTCATCGAGCAGGTGGCAAAGGCACTGGTGCTGCAGTCGCCGTTGGCCAGCGCGGTGCGCAGCTTGTCGACATCGGCCTGCATCACGTAGCGCACGCCATCCTTGAAATGGCCGCTTTCACCAAAACCGCCCTGCGTCATTTCGTTCAGCGCGTCTTCCTTGCTCCAGCCCTGCACCACGATCCGGTACATCGCCGCCATCAGGCCGGTGCGGTCGGAACCATGTTTGCAATGCATCAGCACCGGGCCATTGGCTTCGGCAGCCTGAATCGCGCGCAGCGTCTTGAGCACATCGGCGTCATCGACATGGTTGGTGCGATAAGGCAGTTGCACTTGATTGATGCCCGGCTCGGACAGCCAGCTGCTGTCAGCTTCCGGCAGGAAGTTGATCACCGTCGCCACTTTCAGGTTCTTCAGCAACGGCACTGCGCCGCCATCCGGCAAGGCGCTGCGGTAGAGGGTTGGCGACATCTGGAACAGGTTGTACTGCACTTCAACCGGTTGCGCCCACTCCGGCGGACGCGATGTTGCAGCGGCGTCAGCCTGGGCCGGCATCAAGTGCAACAAGGCAACAAGCGACAAACACAAAGCAAGGAAAAGGCGCACTCGAGACATGCTGGGCTGACCGTATCGGAATTCATCAATGAAAGGCCTCGCAGCTTCCACGTCTGACGGTCAAAGCCCTGTGAGGCACTTGTCAAAGAATCGTGAATCCGTGCGATTTCATTGAGCACTCAGGTAAAAAAACCGCAGCTTTTTCCGCTGAATCGGTTCAACCCGATGCATAGCCTGCTACCATTTGTCACACGATGTTGCAGGCGTCCCCCTTTTC
The DNA here is from genome assembly GCF_036861315.1 of Pseudomonas sp. S3(2024). Classification (NCBI taxonomy): domain Bacteria; kingdom Pseudomonadati; phylum Pseudomonadota; class Gammaproteobacteria; order Pseudomonadales; family Pseudomonadaceae; genus Pseudomonas; species Pseudomonas sp. S3(2024). The sequence goes on from NZ_JAZAQQ010000014.1 coordinate 26,945, forward strand.
CCGGTCAACCACCGGGCCACGCCGCGACGAAAAAATGCTCACGCCGTTCGCAGAAACGGCGGACAACCATCAATGCCTGATGAGGTGCACCCCCATGTCTGACGCAGATCGAGACAACCCGCGGCGTGAGTTCTTGCGCAAATCCCTGACCCTGATTCCCGTGGTCACCCTCGCCGGTAGCGGTCTGGGCAGCAGCGTGTTGCAAGCGGCGCCTGAAGCGGCCCCGTCGACGCCCGCAGCAACACCGGCCAAAGCTGACACCAGCGCTTATCAGCCGAGCTATTTCACCGCCGAGGAATGGGCCTTCATCAACGCCGCCGTGGCGCACCTGATCCCCAATGACGAGCAAGGCCCGGGCGCCCTGGAAGCCGGCGTGCCGGAATACATCGACCGCCAGATGAACACCCCGTACGCCGCCGGTGCCCTGTGGTACATGCAAGGTCCGTTCAACGCCGACGCTGCGCCGGAGATGGGCTGGCAGAGCAAACTGGTGCCAAAAGAGATCTATCGCCTGGGCATCGCTGCCACGGATCAGTGGGCAAAATCCCTCAACGGTAAAACATTTGCTGAGCAAGACAGCGCTACCCGAGAAGATTTGCTCAAGCAGCTCGAAGCCGGCAAACCGCAGTTCGATGCGGTTCCAGCGAAGATTTTCTTCAGCCTGCTGCTGCAAAACACCAAGGAAGGGTTCTTCTGCGACCCGATCCACGGCGGCAATAAAGGCATGGTCGGCTGGACCATGATCGGCTTCCCCGGCGCCCGCGCCGATTTCATGGATTGGGTGGAACGCAACGAGCAATACCCCTTCCCGGCAGTTTCGATTCGCGGCGAGAGGGCTTGAGCATGGCAACCGTAATGAAAAAGGTCGACGCAGTGATCGTCGGTTTTGGCTGGACTGGCGCGATCATGGCCAAGGAGCTGACCGAAGCCGGGCTCAACGTGCTGGCGCTGGAGCGCGGGCCGATGCAGGACACTTACCCCGACGGCAACTATCCACAGGTGATCGACGAACTCACCTACAGCGTGCGGAAAAAACTCTTTCAGGACATCTCGAAAGAAACCGTCACCATCCGCCACAGCGTCAACGACATCGCCCTGCCGAACCGCCAGTTGGGTGCGTTTCTGCCGGGCAATGGCGTCGGCGGCGCCGGTTTGCACTGGTCGGGCGTGCACTTTCGCGTCGATCCGATCGAGCTACGCATGCGCAGCCACTACGAAGAGCGTTACGGCAAAAGTTTTATCCCCAAGGACATGACCATCCAGGACTTCGGCGTCAGCTATGAAGAGCTGGAGCCGTTCTTCGATTTCGCCGAAAAGGTCTTCGGCACCTCCGGCCAGGCCTGGACCGTGAAGGGCCAACTGGTCGGTCAGGGCAAGGGCGGTAACCCTTACGCACCGGATCGCTCCAATCCGTTCCCGCTGGAAGCGCAGAAGAACACCGTTTCCGCACAACTGTTCGGCAAAGCGGCGACAGAGGTCGGTTACAAACCCTACAACCTGCCCTCCGCCAATACCTCAGGCCCGTACACCAATCCCTACGGCGCACAGATGGGCCCGTGCAACTTCTGCGGGTTCTGCAGCGGTTACGTTTGCTACATGTACTCCAAGGCCTCGCCGAACGTGAACATTCTTCCGGCGCTCAAGCCACTGCCGAATTTCGAGCTGCGGCCCAACTCGCATGTGCTGCGGGTCAACCTCGACAGCACCAAGTCCAAGGCCACCGGCGTGACTTACATCGACGGCCAGGGCCGCGAGATCGAGCAACCGGCGGATCTGGTGATCCTCGGCGCCTTCCAGCTGCACAACGTGCGCCTGATGCTGCTCTCGGGCATCGGCAAGCCGTACGACCCGATCAGCGGCGAAGGCGTGGTCGGGCGTAACTTCGCCTACCAGAACATGGCGACCATCAAGGCGTTTTTCGACAAAGACACCCACACCAACAACTTCATAGGCGCCGGCGGCAACGGCGTGGCGCTGGACGATTTCAACGCCGACAACTTCGACCACGGCCCGCATGGCTTCGTCGGCGGCTCGCCAATGTGGGTCAACCAAGCGGGCAGCCGCCCGATTGCCGGCACTTCGAACCCGCCCGGCACTCCGGCCTGGGGCAGCCAGTGGAAACGCGCGACCGCCGATTACTACACCCACCAGGTGTCGATGGATGCCCACGGCGCGCATCAGTCCTACCGTGGCAACTACCTCGATCTGGATCCGGTGTACCGCGATGCCTACGGCTTGCCGCTGCTGCGCATGACCTTCGACTGGCAGGAAAACGACATCAAAATGAACCGCTTCATGGTCGAGAAAATGGGCAAGGTCGCTCAAGCCATGGGCCCGAAAGCCATCGCGGTGATCGGCAAGCAGGTCGGTGATCATTTCAACACCGCGGCCTACCAGACCACCCACCTCAACGGTGGCGCAATCATGGGCACCGATCCGAAGAAGAGTGCCCTGAACCGTTATCTGCAGAGCTGGGACGTGCACAACGTGTTCGTGCCAGGTGCGTCGGCGTTCCCGCAAGGCTTGGGTTACAACCCGACCGGGCTGGTGGCGGCGTTGACCTACTGGTCGGCCAAGGCGATCCGCGAGCAGTACCTGAAAAACCCCGGCCCGCTGGTTCAGGCATAAGGAGCGATGACCATGAAAAATCTCGTTATCGCCACCCTGGCCCTGCTCGGCAGCACGGCTGTACACGCCGCCGACGTTGATCAGGCGTTGATCAAGCAAGGCGAATACCTCGCCCGCGCCGGTGACTGCGTGGCCTGCCACACCGCCAAGGGCGGCAAACCGTTCGCCGGCGGCCTGCCGATGGAAACACCGATCGGCACGATCTACTCGACCAACATCACTCCAGACAAAAACGGCATCGGTGACTACAGCTTCGAGGACTTCGACAAAGCGGTGCGCCATGGCGTGGCGAAAAACGGCAGTACCTTGTACCCGGCGATGCCGTATCCGTCCTACGCCCGGGTCAGCGAAACCGACATGCAGGCGCTGTACGCCTACTTCATGCACGGTGTCGAACCGGTGGCGCAGGAGAACAAGGCCAGCGACATTCCATGGCCGCTGAGCATGCGCTGGCCGCTGATGGGCTGGCGCTGGCTGTTTGCGCCGAAAGTCGAGGACTACAAGACCACCTCGGATGATCCGGTGATCGATCGTGGCGCCTATCTGGTCGAAGGCCTCGGCCATTGCGGCGCCTGCCATACGCCACGGGCCCTGACCATGCAGGAAAAATCCCTGAGCGCGGCGGACGGCAAGAACTTCCTCGCCGGCAGTGCGCCGCTGGAAGGCTGGATCGCCAAAAGTCTGCGCGGTGATCACAAGGATGGCCTGGGCAGCTGGAGCGAAGAGCAGCTGGTGCAGTTCCTCAAGACCGGCCGCAGTGACCGTAGCGCGGTGTTCGGCGGCATGAGCGATGTGGTCACCCACAGCATGCAATACATGACCGACGCCGACCTGACCGCGATTGCCCGCTACCTCAAGTCGCTGCCGGCCAATGACCCGGCGGAGCAGCCGCACCAGTACGACGAGAAAGCGGCCAAAGCCCTGTGGAACGGCGACGACAGTCAGCGCGGCGCGGCGGTGTACATCGACAACTGCGCGGCCTGCCACCGTACCGACGGCCACGGCTACACCCGGGTGTTCCCAGCGCTGGCGGGCAATCCGGTGCTGCAATCGGAAGATCCGACCTCGCTGATCCACATCGTGCTCAAGGGCGGTACCTTGCCGGCGACGCACACGGCACCCTCGACCTTCACCATGCCGGGTTTCGCCTGGCGGTTGTCGGATCTGGAAGTGGCGGATGTGGTGAGTTTCATCCGTGGCAGCTGGGGCAACAAAGGTGCGCCGGTGAAAGCCGCTGACGTCGCCGAGTTGCGTAAGGAGGATATGAAGCACACCTCCGGCGATGACCTCGGTCAGGTCACGCAACACAACTGACCAGTCGCCCGACGGCACTAGCCAGATGAGCAACGCCCAGATACTGTATATGCACACAGTATCTGGGCGTTTTCATGTCTACTCCATTGCCACCGCGCGGCCGCGGCACCGCGACCAACCCGCACAACCGCTTTGCGCCGAACCGTTCGGTGGCCGAGGACGACGGCTGGTATCAGGAAGTGCCCGAAACGCAGAACACCGAGGTGATGATCGAGACCGCGAAAACCATCATCACCCGCAACACCTCGCCAGACCTGCCCTTCGATCGCTCAATCAACCCCTATCGCGGCTGCGAGCACGGTTGCATCTATTGCTACGCGCGACCCAGCCACGCCTATTGGGACATGTCGCCGGGGCTGGATTTCGAAACTCGGCTGATCGCCAAGACCAACGCCGCCCAGGTGCTTGAGGAACAGTTGAGCAAACGCGGTTACCAATGCGCGCCGATCAATCTTGGCTCCAACACCGATCCGTATCAGCCCATCGAGCGCGAGCACAGGATCACCCGGCAGACCCTTGAAGTGCTGCTGCGCTACCGGCACCCGGTGACCATTGTCACCAAAGGTTCGCTGATTCTGCGCGACCTCGACCTGCTCACCGAGCTGGCGCAGCAACGGCTGGTGGCGGTCATGATCAGCCTGACCACGCTGGACGATGAACTCAAACGCATCCTCGAACCCCGTGCCGCTGCACCGAAAGCACGGCTGCGGGCGATCCGGGTGATGCGCGAAGCAGGCATTCCGGTGGGGGTGCTGTGTTCGCCGATGATCCCGATGATCAACGACAGCGAAATCGAAAGCCTGCTGACCGAGGCGCATGCCGCCGGTGCACAAAGTGCCGCCTATATGATGCTGCGCCTGCCGCTGGAAGTGGCGCCGTTGTTCGAGGAGTGGTTACAGGCGCACTATCCGCAGCGTGCGACCCATGTCCTGAGCCTGATCCGCCAGAGCCGAGGTGGTGAGCTCTACGACAGCCGGTTCGGTGCGCGGATGCGCGGCGAGGGGCCGTTCGCCGACCTGCTCGCGCAACGTTTCGCCAAAGCCATTAAACGTCTCGGTTTAAACCACCGTGAGGGCTATAACCTGGACTGCACGGCCTTCTGTCCGCCGGGTCGCCAGATGTCGTTGATTTAGCGACAATTGCCTATGGTTGCCGGGTTGGAATCCTTCCGTCGAAATGCCTCAGTCACGTTTTTTGTGACCTGGAACACACGTTCTAGAGCGCTCGATTCAGTTTGAGTTAAGTTTCGGCGGCTACCTTGTTCATCGAGTGACTGACGGGTCTGGATGACCCGGATGTTTTAAACAGCCACTGGCTTCATACCGGAATACACGGGAACGACTCCCCGAATCCGCCAAAGAGGATGAATCATGAGTGACAAGGATAAACAGCCGTTGGCTGCGTCGGCGCAAGCCGTCCCTGGGGCGGAATCCGCCGATGCAGCGTTGCGTACGATCGTTGACGGCTTTTTGCATTTTCATCATGAGGTCTTCCCGCAGCAGGAAGAACTCTTCAAGAAACTCGCCACGGCGCAATCGCCACGGGCGATGTTCATCACCTGCGCCGACTCGCGCATCGTGCCCGAGCTGATCACCCAGAGTTCGCCAGGCGATCTGTTCGTGACCCGTAACGTCGGCAACGTTGTACCGCCTTACGGCCAGATGAACGGTGGCGTTTCCACTGCCATCGAATACGCGGTACTGGCGCTGGGCGTGCAACACATCATCATCTGCGGCCACTCCGATTGCGGTGCCATGCGCGCGGTGCTCAACCCCGACAGTCTGGAAAAAATGCCGACGGTCAAAGCCTGGTTGCGCCACGCCGAAGTGGCAAAAACCATGGTGCACGAAAACTGTAACTGCACCGACGAAAAAGAAAGCATGCCGATCCTCACCGAGGAGAACGTCATCGCCCAACTGCAGCACTTGCGTACCCATCCTTCGGTAGCCTCACGCATGGCGAACGGTCAACTGTTCATCCATGGCTGGGTCTACAACATCGAAACCAGCGAAATCAAAGCTTACGACGCGGATCAGGGACGCTTCCTGCCGCTCGACGGCAGCCATCCGATTCCGGTGGCGACGCCCAAAGCGCGCTTCTAAATCCTCCTAAAAATCTGTGTGGCTTGATGCCGGCCGCTGTTTCAGCGGTTCGGCGAAGCCATGCCTGAAGAAAACTTCGGGAGAGTCACCATGCGTGCTGCTCAATTGAAAGCGGTGTTGCCACGGGAGCTGCTGGCTTCGGTGGTTGTGTTTCTGGTCGCGCTGCCGTTGTGCATGGGCATTGCGATCGCTTCCGGGTTGCCGCCGGCCAAAGGTCTGATCACCGGGATCATCGGCGGCCTGGTGGTGGGTTGGCTGGCAGGCTCGCCGTTGCAGGTCAGCGGGCCGGCGGCCGGTCTGGCGGTGTTGGTGTTCGAGCTGGTGCGCCAGCACGGCATCGAGATGCTCGGGCCGATTCTGCTGCTCGCGGGTTTCCTGCAACTGGTGGCCGGGCGCCTGAAGCTCGGGTGCTGGTTTCGGGTGACGGCGCCAGCGGTGGTCTACGGCATGCTCGCCGGGATCGGCGTGCTGATCGTTCTGTCGCAGGTGCATGTGATGCTCGATGCCAAGCCACAACCGTCCGGGCTGGATAACTTAACGGCCTTCCCCGGCGCAGTGGCGCAAGCCTTGCCGTCGTTCGGCTGGCAGGCCGGCTTGCTCGGGTTGGCGACCATTGCGGTGATGTGGCTATGGGAGAAATTTCGCCCGCATTCGCTGCGCTTCATTCCCGGTGCGCTGCTCGGCGTCGGTCTGGCCACGGGCGCCAGCCTGCTGTTGGCGTTGCAGGTAAAAAGGGTCGAGGTGCCGGAGAATCTGGCCGAGGCCATCGACTGGCTGAAACCGGTGGACTTGCTCAGCCTCGCTGATCCAACCCTGCTGATTGCGGCATTTGCCGTGGCGTTCATCGCCAGCGCCGAAACGCTGCTGTCCGCCGCAGCGGTGGATCGCATGCACAACGGCGTGCGCTCGGACTTCGACCGTGAGCTGTCGGCGCAAGGTGTCGGCAACATGCTCTGCGGTCTGCTCGGGGCACTGCCGATGACCGGGGTGATCGTGCGCAGCTCGGCCAACGTCCAGGCCGGTGCAACCACCCGATACTCGACGATCTTCCATGGTCTGTGGCTGCTGGCGTTCGTGCTGTTGCTGTCGAGCGTGCTGCAAAGCATTCCGGTGGCGAGTCTGGCGGGGGTGCTGGTGTACACCGGGTTCAAACTGGTGGACCTCAAGGCCTTTCGTGGTCTGGGCCGTTACGGGCGGATGCCGATGTTCACCTACGCCGCCACGGCGCTGGCGATCATCTTCACCGACCTGCTGACCGGTGTGTTGATCGGTTTCGGTTTGACGATGCTGAAACTGGCGTTCAAGGCTTCACGCCTGAAGATCAGCCTGATCGACCTGCCGCAGGACGGTGAGATGGAATTGCGTCTGGTCGGCGCGGCGACATTCCTCAAGGTGCCGGCACTGACCCAAGTGCTGGGCAGTATTCCGCAAGGCACGACGGTTCACGTGCCGCTCAATAACCTGAGCTACATCGACCATTCGTGTCTGGAGTTGCTGGAGGAATGGGGCCGGGCGAATGCGGCGAAGGGCTCGAAGCTGTTGATTGAGTCGCGCGGGTTGAAGCGACGGTTGGAGGGGCGGGTTCGGACCAATACCGGGATCGGTGCGGCTGGCTAAAAACCTGATCTTGAAATCCCCCTGTGGGAGGGGGCTTGCTCCCGAAGACGGTGGGTCAGTCGACATTGATAGTGACTGATCCACCGTCTTCGAGAGCAAGCCCCCTCCCACAATTGGGATTTGTACCGGGCTTTGAATCAGGCAGCAGGCTGATCCAGCTCCAGGCCCACGCCGAGGCGGCGGCCCATGCATGGCCAGCGCTTCCACGCGGCACCGGTATCCGGGCTGCTCAGTTTGTCGCGGTAGGCCTCTACCGATTCCAGCGCAAAACTATCGTCGTCGAGCATCTTGTCGATGGTGTGATGCACGACTTCATCCAGTTGATTGGCAAATTCCTCACCGAGCAATTGGTGAGCAATCAGGTTGGCGACCGTCATGTCCAAGGGGATCAGTGGCTGGCCGAGGTGTTTGATGTACAGGTCGTTGACCTCTTCGACAAAGCGGTGCGCCAGATAGGCTTCATCCAGCAGGCTGTCCAGGCCGACCGGCGGCTGGAGGAAGTACTGCTCGGCGATTTTCAGCACCGGCTTGATCTGCGACTCGATTCCCGCTTCCCTGGCAACTTCATTGGCTGCGTCCAGCATGTCTGGTACTTCATCGATGTAGGCGGTGACGAAACTGGTCAACGCTTCTTCGCGGTTGGCGTCCGGCAACTGAATGGCCGAATGCAGATGAGGCAACTTGGCTTCCAGCTGACGCTTGAGCCGTCCGGTTTCGTTTTCGGTCTGTCGGGCTTTTTGGATCTGCTCGCGCAATGCGGCGGTGTTCATGAAAACTCCAGGGAACAAGGCAATGAAATAGGGAAGACATAACTTAGCTGGCTTACGAAAAATGCTAAGACGCATTTGTCATAATTATTTCATCCTTGATGCAGCAGCGTTATATCGGTTCGCCACCACTCGTCTGCATCCTTCTCCATTCGTACCCTTGAGCGCAAGCCCCGGCTGTTTCAGATCATTTACGCGTCGACATTGCAATTCCCGATGGCTGTCTATACTCGCCATTGAATGGAGTTAGCTGATGACGCCCGACTGCCCACGCAGCAAGGCCCGGCGATTCAAGTTCGTAGTCTGATGCAGCCGCTCCCTTGCCGAAGGCGTTGCGCCTACGGGATAACAAGAACGATAAGGGGAACCCGCAATGATGCGACATCCACACGTCTGGATGGGCCTCCTGTTGTGGTCGATTTTCAGCCCGGCTCAAGCGGCCTGGACTGTGAATATGGCGCCTGGAGCGACTGAAATCAGTCACGCAGTATTCGACCTGCACATGACCATTTTCTGGATCTGTGTGGTGATCGGGATCATCGTCTTCGGCGCCATGTTCTGGTCGATGATCGTGCATCGCCGCTCGACCGGGCAGGTCGCCGCAAAATTCCACGAAAGTACCACCGTCGAGATTCTCTGGACGGTCGTGCCGCTGCTGATCCTGGTAGCGATGGCGGTTCCGGCGACCGCCACCCTGATCCGCATGTACGACACCAGTGAGCCGGATATCGATATCCAGATCACCGGCTATCAGTGGAAGTGGCACTACAAATACCTGGGTCAGGATGTCGAGTTCTTCAGCAACCTGGCCACCCCTGCCGAACAGATCCACAACAAGGAAGCCAAGGGCGAGCACTACCTGCTCGAAGTCGACAAGCCGCTGGTGCTGCCGGTCGGCGCCAAGGTGCGCTTCCTCGTGACCTCCGCCGACGTTATCCACTCCTGGTGGGTGCCGGCCTTCGCGGTCAAGCGCGATGCGATCCCCGGGTTCGTCAACGAAGCCTGGACGCGCATCGACAAGCCCGGCCTCTACCGTGGCCAGTGCGCCGAGTTGTGCGGCAAGGATCACGGCTTCATGCCGATCGTGGTCGACGTCAAAGAGAAGGCCGACTACGACAAATGGCTTGCCGACCGCAAAGCCGAAGCCGCGCAGCTCAAGGAGCTGACCAGCAAGGAATGGACCCTCGACGAACTCAAGGAACGCGGCGACAAGATTTATCACACCACTTGCGTGGCCTGTCACCAGGCCGAAGGCCAGGGCCTGCCGCCGATGTTCCCGGCGCTCAAGGGCTCACCGATTGCCACCGGGCCGAAAGCCGACCACCTGCACCGCGTGTACTTCGGCAAGCCCGGTACTGCCATGGCAGCGTTCGGCAAGCAGTTGTCGGAAGTCGATATCGCAGCGGTGGTGACCTACGAACGTAACGCCTGGGGCAACAACAAGGGCGACATGGTCACGCCAAAAGAAGTGCTTGAGCTCAAACAGGCGGAAAGCAAATGAGCCGGTCTATCGCGTACTTCGTGAACCGGCCGGGGCAACGCGCCCTGGCCAGCCCCGTCCACTCACGTAAAGGAGACCGGCCATGAGCGCTGTAATCGATGACCACGGTCATGCCGACCACGCCCACGGCCCCGCCAAAGGCCTGATGCGCTGGGTGCTGACCACCAACCACAAGGATATCGGCACGCTGTACCTGTGGTTTGCGTTCTGCATGTTCCTGCTCGGCGGCACGTTCGCCATGGTGATCCGCGCCGAGCTGTTCCAGCCCGGGCTGCAGATCGTCGAACCGGCGTTCTTCAACCAGATGACCACCATGCACGGCCTGGTGATGGTCTTCGGCGCGGTGATGCCGGCGTTCGTCGGCCTCGCCAACTGGATGATCCCGTTGATGATCGGCGCGCCGGACATGGCCCTGCCACGGATGAACAACTTCAGCTTCTGGCTGCTGCCGGCGGCGTTCCTGCTGCTGGTCTCGACCCTGTTCACCGCCGGTGGCGGGCCGAACTTCGGCTGGACGTTCTATGCGCCGCTGTCCACGACTTATGCGCCGGAAAGCGTCACCTACTTCATCTTCGCCATCCACCTGATGGGGATCAGTTCGATCATGGGCGCGATCAACGTGATCGCCACCATCCTCAACCTGCGCGCCCCCGGCATGACCCTGATGAAAATGCCGCTGTTCGTCTGGACCTGGCTGATCACCGCGTTCCTGCTGATCGCGGTGATGCCGGTGCTGGCCGGGTGCGTGACGATGATGCTGATGGACATCCACTTCGGCACCAGCTTCTTCAGTGCCGCCGGTGGCGGTGATCCGGTGCTGTTCCAGCACGTGTTCTGGTTCTTCGGGCATCCCGAGGTGTACATCATGATCCTGCCGGCCTTCGGCGCCGTCAGCCAGATCATCCCGACCTTTTCGCGCAAACCGCTGTTCGGCTACACCTCGATGGTCTACGCCACGGCGAGCATCGCGTTCCTGTCGTTCATCGTCTGGGCGCACCACATGTTCGTGGTCGGCATCCCGCTGGTGGGCGAGCTGTTCTTCATGTACGCGACCATGCTCATCGCCGTGCCGACCGGGGTGAAGGTGTTCAACTGGGCCAGCACCATGTGGCAAGGCTCGCTGACCTTCGAGACGCCGATGCTGTTTGCCGTAGCGTTTGTGATCCTGTTTTCCATCGGCGGTTTTTCCGGGCTGATGCTGGCCATTGCCCCGGCGGACTTCCAGTACCAGGACACCTACTTCGTGGTCGCGCACTTTCACTACGTGCTGGTGCCGGGGGCGATCTTCGGGATCTTCGCTTCGGCCTATTACTGGCTGCCGAAGTGGACCGGGCACATGTACGACGAAACCCTCGGCAAGCTGCACTTCTGGCTGTCGTTCGTCGGCATGAACATGACCTTCTTCCCGATGCACTTCGTGGGGCTGGCGGGGATGCCGCGGCGGATCCCGGATTACAACCTGCAGTTCGCCGACTTCAACATGGTTTCGTCGATTGGCGCGTTCATGTTCGGTGCCACGCAGATCTTCTTCCTGTTCATCGTGATCAAGACCATTCGCGGTGGCGCGCCAGCCCCGGCGAAACCGTGGGATGGCGCCGAAGGCCTGGAGTGGAGCGTGCCGTCGCCGGCGCCGTATCACACCTTTACCACGCCGCCGGAAGTGAAATGAAACGCCTTGCCTTTGTGGGAGGGGGCTTGCTCCCGAATGCGTCAGATCATTCAACTCATGGGTTGAATGATGAATTGCATTCGCGAGCAAGCCCGCTCCCACAGGGGATCTCGGTGGAGGCTGACAACCATGGCTGACTCGATCTCGCTGAAAAAACTGGTCACCCGCCTGCTCGGTGTGGTGGTGGCAATGTTTGTCTTCGGCTTCGCCCTGGTGCCGATCTACGACGTGATGTGCAAGGCCTTCGGCATCAACGGCAAGACCGCCGGGCAGTACGAGGGCGAGCAGGTGGTGGACAGCTCACGGCAAGTGCGCGTGCAGTTTCTGTCGACCAACAACATCGACATGCCGTGGGAGTTCTACCCCAAGCACGACGAGTTGACCGCCAACCCCGGCGCGGTCAACGAGATGATTTTCATCGCGCGCAATCCCACCGACAAACCGATGAGTGCGCAAGCTGTGCCGAGCATCGCGCCGAGCAACGCCGCGGCGTATTTCCACAAGACCGAATGCTTTTGCTTTACCCAGCAGGTGCTGCAGCCCGGTCAGCAGATCGAGATGCCGGTGCGTTTCATCGTTGACCGCGACATGCCCAAGGACGTGAAGCACCTGACGCTGTCCTACACGCTGTTCGATATCACCGCCCGACATCCTCCGGTGGCTGCAAACACTGGCGGTTAAGCGTGCCCGATAAGGAGAACAATAAATGGCAACTCATGAGCACTATTACGTCCCGGCCCAGAGCAAATGGCCGATCATCGCCACCTTCGGCATGGCAATCACCGTGTACGGCCTGGCGACCTGGTTCAACGATCTGAAGGCAGCGCGCCCGGAATCCCACGGCCCGTACATCTTCTTCGTCGGCGGGCTGTTGCTGGCGTACATGCTGTTCGGCTGGTTCGGGGCGGTGATCAAGGAAAGTCGTGCCGGGCTGTACAGCGCACAGCTGGACCGCTCGTTCCGCTGGGGCATGAGCTGGTTCATCTTCTCCGAGGTGATGTTCTTCGTCGCTTTCTTCGGCGCACTGTTCTACGTGCGGCACATCTCCGGCCCGGCGCTGGGAGGCGAAGGCCCGAAAGGCATCGCCCACATGCTCTGGCCGAACTTCCAGTTCACCTGGCCGTTGCTGCACACCCCGGACCCGAAACTGTTCCCGCCGCCCAAGGAAGTCATCAGCCCGTGGGGCCTGCCGCTGATCAACACGATTCTGCTGGTCAGCTCCAGCGTGACCATCACCATCGCCCACCATGCCTTGAAAAAGGGCCATCGCGGCGCACTGAAAATCTGGCTGGCGATCACCGTTCTATTGGGCTGCGGCTTCCTCGCCTTGCAGGCCGAGGAATACATGCACGCCTACCACGAACTTGGCCTGACCCTGGGTTCGGGCATCTACGGCGCGACGTTCTTCATGCTCACCGGTTTCCACGGCGCGCACGTGACCATCGGCACGATCATTCTGTTCGTGATGCTGATGCGCATCATGAAGGGCCATTTCGATGCCGAGCATCAGTTCGGCTTCGAGGCGGCGAGCTGGTACTGGCACTTCGTTGATGTGGTGTGGATCGGCCTGTTCATCTTCGTTTACGTGCTCTGAGCACTGATCACCAAGGCGCATGCGACACCAGTTGGCCGCTGTAAAAGCCCCAGGCGATCAAGCCGACGGTGGCAGCGGCCAGTGCCACCCGAACACTCAAGGCGATCACCAGGCGATTGGAGCTGCTGTCGTCCTTGACCAGGAAAAACAGGCCGCTGAACAGGCTGATCACCGTGGCAATCAGCAGCAGGACGATGGCTGCTTTGAGCATGGGAAGACTCCGGGGGACAGGCGATGCAGTTGAGTATAGCGAGCGCGACGACTGACTTTGTGGCACGGCCATGAAGCGCTTCCGCCCGGGCGTGATACCGACCGTGGTGGTGGCGTTGCTGTTGCCGCTGCTGGTGTCGCTGGGTTTCTGGCAGCTCGGTCGGGGCGCGGAGAAAACCGCCCTGCTCGCCACTTATGCCGAGCGCCGCGCGGCTGATCCGATGGCCAGCAGCGAATTGCTGCACAGCGCCGACCCGGCCTTTCGCCGTGTGCATCTGTACGGCCAGTTCGATGGCGCCCACAGCCTGCTGCTCGACAACCGCCAGCGCAACGGCAAGGTCGGTATCGAGCTGCTGCAACCGTTTCAGGATCGGGCCAGCGGCCAGTGGCTGCTGGTCAATCGCGGCTGGCTGCCATGGCCGGATCGCCGGGTGACGCCGCAATTCGTTACCCCCGCCGACGCCGTGAATCTGGACGCCTGGGTCTACGTCGCCCCCGGTGCGACCTTCCAGTTGCACGCCGACCCGGCCAGCAGCACCTGGCCGCAAACGATCACCGCCGTGGAGCCGGCGAAGCTGTGGAAAACCCTCGATCGCGACGGCTTCGCCTACGAACTTCGCGCCGAACCCGGCCCTGCCAGCTACGAGGCCGACTGGCCGGTAGTTGCGATGGGCCCGGAAAAACACCTTGGATACGCCGTGCAGTGGTTCGCCATGGCCACCGTCCTGCTCGGCCTCTACGTCTATTTAGGCTTGCACAACGCAAAGGAGAACCACCATGGGAACGGCCATGAATCCACCCAGCATGTCTGAGGCGAAAACCCCGGCTACCCGCCGCCGTGGACGGATCCAGCTGTTGCTGATTGTGCTCGGCGTGGTCGGCCCGATGATCCTCGCCACCGGCATGTACAAATTGCAGTTCTGGGTGCCGGAAGGTCGCAGCTATCACGGCGAACTGATCGGCAACGGCCAGACCCGCGCCGACCTCGGCGTGCAAGCCGATGAACAGCGGTGGCAGATGCTGGTGACCGCGCCGAAAGATTGCGCGGTGGACTGTCAGCAACTGGTGTACCTCGCCCGGCAGATCCAGATCGGTCTCGGCCGCGATGCCGGACGCGCCAGCCATGCCCTCGCCGCCGCGCAACCGCTGAGCGCCGACTACGAAGCCAAGCTGAGCCGCGAATACCCGCAGCTGCAACGCTACCCGCTGGACAGCGCAGCGTTGAGCAAGGCCACCGGCGACAAGGCCACACCGCAACTGTGGATCATCGACCCCCACGGCAACCTCGTGCTGCGTTACGACCCGAGCGTGAAGGGCAAGGACCTGCTCAACGACCTGCGCCACCTGCTGAAACTGTCGAACATCGGATAAGGGCATCGTCATGGCCAAACCTGGATTTCGCCTCGCGCTGTTTGCCACCCTGCTGGCACTGATCGTTGTGCTGCTCGGCGCCTACACCCGCCTGACCCATGCCGGCCTCGGCTGTCCGGACTGGCCGGGCTGCTACGGCTTTATCAGCGTGCCGAAAAGCGAAGCCCAACTGGCCCATGCCGAACTGCATTACCCCGACTCGCCGGTGGTGGCGCACAAGGGCTGGAACGAGATGATCCACCGTTACTTCGCCGGCACCCTTGGCCTGCTGATTTCGCTCCTGGCCGGGCGCGCCTGGGTTAACCGGCATCATCCGGGTCAACCACTGAAGTTGCCGCTGTTTCTGCTGGCGGTGGTGTTCGCCCAGGCGGCGTTCGGTATGTGGACGGTGACGCTCAAGCTATGGCCGCAGGTGGTCACCGGGCATTTGCTCGGCGGTTTTGCGACCTTGAGTCTGTTGTTTTTGCTGACGTTGCGATTGTCCGGGGTGCTGCCGGCACTGACCGTGCCCAAGCGTTTGCAGTATTGGGCGACGGCGGGGCTGTTGCTGGTGATCGGCCAGATCGCACTGGGTGGTTGGGTCAGTTCCAACTACGCGGCGGTGGCCTGCATCGACTTCCCGACCTGCCACGGTCAATGGCTGCCACCGGCGGACTTTGCCAACGGCTTTCACCTGACCCAGCACATCGGCCCCAATTACCTCGGCGGTCAGCTCGACAGCGACGCGCGCACGGCGATTCACCTGACTCATCGCATCGGCGCGCTGTTGGTGACGATCGTCCTGCTCGGTCTGGCCTGGCAACTCAGGGCTGTCGGCATGACGCGTTTGGCCGGGCTAGTCGTCATTGCCCTCGGCGCACAGATCACCCTCGGCATCAGCAACGTGTTGTTCCATCTGCCGCTGCCGGTGGCCGTGGCCCACAACGCCGGTGGCGCCGCGCTACTGCTGAGCATGGTGCTGGTCAATTATCACGCGCGCACCAGTCTGGTTCGGGTCAAACAGCCGATGTTGGCGCGCTGGCGTCTGAGCCCACGTAAACATTCGGCTGAGCCCATCACGATAAAAGGAGAAACGCCATGGCGCTTCTGATCGGCGAACGTCCCGCGCAAGCGCTGTGGCGTGACTATCTGGAGCTGACCAAGCCGAAAGTGGTGGTGCTGATGCTGATCACCTCGCTGGTCGGCATGTTCCTCGCGACCCGCGCCGGGGTGCCGTGGACGGTGCTGGTGTTCGGCAATCTGGGGATTGCGTTGTGTGCCGGCGGCGCGGCGGCGGTCAATCATGTGGTGGATCGGCGTATCGACGCGGTGATGGCGCGCACGCACAAACGGCCATTGGCCGAGGGCCGGGTTTCGCCGGCAGCGGCGCTGACCTTTGCGCTGGTGCTGGCGCTGCTCGGGCAGGCGATGCTGCTGACGTTCACCAATGCGCTGACCGCGTGGCTGACCCTCGCTTCGTTACTCGGCTACGCGGTGATCTACACCGGCTTCCTCAAACGTGCGACGCCACAGAACATCGTCATCGGCGGTCTTGCCGGCGCCGCCCCTCCGCTGCTCGGCTGGACCGCCGCTACCGGCCATATCAGCGCCGAACCGTTGCTGCTGGTGCTGATCATCTTCGCCTGGACCCCGCCGCACTTCTGGGCGCTGGCGATCCATCGCAAGGAGGAGTACGCCAAGGCCGACATCCCGATGCTGCCGGTAACCCACGGCGAGCACTACACCAAGGTGCATATTCTGCTGTACACCTTCGCCCTGCTCGCGGTGAGTCTGCTGCCGTACGTGATCCACATGAGCGGCGTGCTCTACCTCATCTGCGCCCTCGCGCTGGGCGCAAGGTTTCTGCAATGGGCCATGGTGCTGTACCGTGGCACTCGGCCGCACGCGGCGATCAACACCTTCAAGTACTCTATTTATTACTTGTTCCTGTTGTTCATCGCCCTGCTCGTAGACCACTACTTACTGTTGAACCTATGACTCGAACCCAGAAAACCGTCTTCATTCTCGTCGCCGTGATCGCGCTGATCCTGGGACTGACCGTCAACAAAGTCCTGAGTGGCAAAGGCCAGGGCGACCCCACCGCGCTGATCGACGCCGGTATCATCCTGCTGCCGCAGAGCCGCACGTTGCCGGGCGTGACCATGACCAATCAGGACGGCCAACCGGTCGCCATTGATGAGTTGAAAGGCAAGTGGAGCCTGCTGTTCTTCGGCTACACCTTCTGCCCGGACATCTGCCCGACCACCCTCGCCCAACTGCGCCAGATCAAGAGCGAGTTGCCCAAGGATGCTGCGGATAAACTGCAGATCGTGCTGGTCAGCGTCGACCCGAACCGCGACAATCCGCAGCAGTTGAAGCAGTACCTGGGCTACTTCGATCCGCAGTTCGTGGGCCTGACGCCGAAGTCGATCGAAGAGCTGCAGAAGGTCGCGAATGCGGTGAGTATTCCGTTCATTCCGGCCGATACCAGCAAACCGAATTACACGGTGGATCACAGTGGCAACCTGGCGGTGATCGGCCCGGACGGGACGCAGCGTGGGTTCATCCGGGCGCCGCTGAACAACGCCAAACTGGTTGCGCAGCTCCCGGTAATGCTTAACCGCAAGTAGCAACAACACTGAACCATTGTGGGAGCGGGCTTGCTCGCGAATGCAATGGGTCAGATAAAGAAATGTTGGCTGACACAACGCATTCGCGAGCAAGCCCGCTCCCACAGGGACGGTGTTCCGGGCACAAAAAAGGGGGCGCTCATGGCGCCCCCTTTTCGTTGCAGCGATCTAAATCAGAACGCCGGCAATACCGCGCCTTTGTACTTCTCTGTAATGAATTTCTTCACTTCCGGGCTGTGCAGCGCTGCCGCCAGTTTCTGCATCGCGTCGCTGTCCTTGTTGTCCGCACGGGACACCAGGATGTTGACGTACGGCGAGTCGTTGCCTTCGATCACCAACGCGTCCTTGGACGGATCGAGCTTGGCTTCCAGCGCGTAGTTGGTGTTGATCAGCGCCAGATCAACCTGGGTCAGCACGCGCGGGATGGTCGCGGCTTCCAGCTCACGGATTTTCAGGTCTTTCGGGTTCTGCGCGATGTCTTTCGGGGTCGACAGAATGTTGGTCGGATCCTTCAGGGTGATCAGGCCAGCCTTGGCCAGCAGCAACAGCGCACGGCCGCCGTTGGTGGCATCGTTCGGGATCACCACGTTGGCGCCGCTTGGCAGATCCTTCAGATCCTTGATCTTGTTCGAGTAGGCGCCCAGCGGCTCCAGATGCACGCCGGTCACCGCCACCAGGCTGGTGCCCTTGGCCTTGTTGAACTCATCAAGGTATGGCTGGTGCTGGAAGAAGTTGGCGTCCAGGCGCTTTTCAGCCACCTGCACGTTCGGCTGAATGTAGTCGGTGAAGACCTTGACCTTCAGATCCACGCCTTCTTTGGCCAGGGCCGGCTTCACGAATTCGAGGATTTCCGCGTGCGGCACCGGGGTGGCGGCAACGGTCAGGGTTTCAGCGTGGGCCGAAAAAGCGGCTACGGCAGCGAAAGCAGCGATCAGTTTTTTCATTCAGCTAACTCCTTATGAGGCGCCCGTCTGGCGCCTGCCAGCGAATGGCCGGCTCATCTCTTGATTACAAAAACCGGTTATTTGCGCGAGAAATGCACGACCAGTCGGTCGCCGACCATCTGCAGCACTTGCACCAGAATCAGCAGCAACACCACGGTGACGATCATCACGTCCGTCTGGAACCGCTGATAACCGAAACGGATCGCCAGGTCACCCAGACCACCGGCGCCGACCACACCGGCCATCGCCGTGTAGGACACCAGTGTAATCGCGGTCACCGTAATCGCTGCGAAGATGCCCGGACGGGCTTCCGGCAGCAAGGCGTTCATGATGATCTGCCGGGTGGTCGCGCCCATCGACTGGGTGGCTTCGATGATGCCGCGATCGACTTCACGCAGCGCGGTTTCTACCAGACGCGCGAAGAACGGCGTCGCACCTACCACCAACGGCGGAATCGCACCGGCCACGCCCAGCGAGGTGCCGGTGATCAGCACGGTGAACGGAATCATCACGATCAGCAGAATGATGAACGGCAACGAACGCAGGATGTTCACCGCCAACGACATGAAGGCGTAGAGGCCACGATTTTCCAGCAACTGACGCGGGCTACAGAGAAACAGCAGCACACCCAACGGCAGGCCGAGCAATACGGTGAACAGCAGCGAACCACCGAGCATCAGCAGGGTGTCGCCAGTGGCCAGCCAGATTTCCAGCCAATCGATGTTTTCGAAGAAAGCCTTGAGCATTTCCATTAACGCAGCACCTCCATATGAACGTCAGCGGCGGTGAAGCGGGCGAAAGCCGCTTCCATGTCGCCACCGGTGACGGCGAGGGTCAATTGCCCGTAAGGAATGTCTTTGATGCGGTCGATGCGACCGGCGAGGATGCTGTAGTCGACCCCGGTTTCCCGGGCAACGGTACCGAGCAACGGCGCGTAGGTCGCTTCGCCCTGGAAGGTCAGACGCACAATGCGACCCGGCACGTGAGCGAAGTCGTCGCGCTGTTCGCTTTCGTCGATCTGCTCGCTTTCCTGGACGAAACGCTTGGTGGTCGGGTGCTGCGGATGCAGGAACACATCGGCCACCGAGCCTTGCTCGACGATCACGCCGGCATCCATCACTGCCACCTGATCGCAGACGCGACGGATCACGTCCATCTCGTGGGTGATCAGGACGATGGTCAGCTTCAGTTCACGATTGATCTCGGCCAGCAGTTGCAGAACCGACGCGGTGGTCTGCGGGTCGAGGGCGCTGGTGGCCTCGTCGCACAGCAGAATTTTCGGCTTGGTCGCCAGGGCGCGGGCGATGCCGACGCGCTGTTTCTGGCCGCCGGACAATTGTGCCGGGTACTTTTTGGCGTGATCGGACAGACCGACCCGGGCCAGCAACTCGGCGACGCGTTGATTGATTTCGCTGCTCGACAGTTCGCCGGCCAGGGTCAGCGGCAGCGCGACGTTGTCGGCCACGGTCTTGGAGGCGAGCAGGTTGAAGTGCTGGAAGATCATCCCGACCTGCTGGCGGAAACGGCGCAGGCCGTTGGCGTCCAGCGCGGTGACTTCTTCGCCGTCGACGATGATCTTGCCGCCGCTGGAATCTTCCAGGCGATTGATCAGACGCAGCAGGGTACTTTTTCCCGCACCGGAATGGCCGATCAGGCCGAAGACCTGACCGTTTTCAATCGAAAGACTGGTCGGGTGCAGGGCGGGGATGTCCTTACCGGCGACGCGGTAAGTTTTGTGGACGTTTTGAAACTCGATCACGTAGCGAACCTTGTGGGGCGCGTTAGAAAAGGATCAGCGGTTAGCCGGGCGCGCATTTTAGCCTGTCCGTATAGAGGTTCTTAGCATTTATTTCGCAATTAACCTTCGATTTGGCAATAACAAGATCAAAGGTCATAAAAAAGGAACGCCCGTTCCCGCTCATTGGTCACTAGTTAAGCGACTTGAAACCCTGGGTAACCGTGCCCGGAAACGCTCAAGAGTCCCCGTCGAAACGGGGTCAACCGAGGAGTTTACGTCTGATGAGCAGCAAGAAACCTACGACCGACAAAAGCCAGCTGGCCGGAACCGATACCAAGGATCGCGCCAACACCAACGCCAAACTCGACAGCCTGGAGAAATTTCGCTCCGACGCTACCGGCCAGGCCCTGCGTACCAACCAAGGGGTGAAGGTCGCCGATAACCAGAACACCCTCAAGGCCGGCCCGCGCGGGCCGTCGTTGCTGGAAGACTTCATCATGCGTGAGAAAATCACGCACTTTGACCACGAACGCATTCCGGAGCGCATTGTTCACGCGCGCGGCACTGGCGCGCATGGTTTCTTTCAGGCCTACGAGAACCATTCGACACTGACCAAGGCCGGCTTCCTACAGGATCCGGGGAAAAAGACTCCGGTGTTCGTGCGTTTTTCCACGGTGCAGGGGCCGCGCGGTTCCGGTGACACCGTGCGCGACGTGCGCGGTTTCGCGGTGAAGTTCTTCACCGACGAGGGCAACTTCGATCTGGTCGGCAACAACATGCCAGTGTTCTTCATCCAGGACGCGATCAAGTTCCCCGACTTCGTCCATGCGGTGAAACCCGAGCCGCACAACGAAATCCCCACTGGCGGCTCGGCCCACGACACCTTCTGGGACTTCGTCTCGCTGGTACCGGAATCGGCGCACATGGTGATCTGGGCGATGTCCGACCGGGCAATCCCGAAAAGCCTGCGCAGCATGCAAGGCTTTGGCGTGCATACCTTCCGCCTGGTCAACGCCGAGGGCAAATCACGCTTCGTCAAATTCCACTGGCGCCCGACTGCCGGCACCTGTTCGCTAGTGTGGGACGAAGCGCAGAAGCTCGCCGGTAAAGACACCGACTACCACCGTCGCGATCTCTGGGAAGCCATCGAGATGGGCGACTACCCGGAATGGGAGCTGGGCGTACAGATCATCGAGGAGGAAAACGAACATGACTTCGATTTCGACATCCTCGACCCGACCAAGCTGATCCCCGAAGAAATCGTGCCGATCACCCCGCTGGGCAAGATGACCCTGAACCGCAACCCGGACAACTTCTTCGCCGAGACCGAGCAGGTCGCATTCTGCCCCGGCCACATCGTGCCCGGCATCGATTTCTCCAATGACCCGCTGCTGCAAGGCCGGCTGTTTTCCTACACCGATACGCAGATCAGCCGACTCGGTGGGCCGAACTTTCATGAGCTGCCGATCAACCGCCCGGTGGCGCCATTCCACAACGGCCAGCGCGACGCGCAGCACCGCACAGTGATCGACAAGGGGCGCGCGTCCTACGAGCCGAACTCGATTGATGGCGGCTGGCCGAAAGAGACTCCGCCAGCCGCGCAGGACGGCGGCTTCGAGAGCTACCCGGAACGCATCGATGCGAACAAGATCCGCCAGCGCAGCGAGTCGTTCAGCGATCACTTCTCGCAAGCGCGGCTGTTCTTCAACAGCATGAGTGAGCACGAGAAGGAGCACATCATTGCCGCCTACAGCTTCGAGCTGGGCAAGGTCGAACGCGAGTTTATTCGTGCACGGCAGGTGAATGAGATTCTCGCCAACATCGACCTGGAATTGGCCAAACGTGTGGCGGCCAACCTCGGATTGCCAGCGCCAAGCAAAGGCACGGTCGAGGTGCGTAAAACCTCGTTCGATCATTCGCCAGCGCTGAGTCAGGCGAATCTGCTGCCAGAGGACATCAAAACCCGCAAAGTGGCGATTCTTGCCGCTAACGGCGTCGATGGTGCAGCGATTGATGCGATGAAAAAGGCCTTGGAAGCAGAAGGTGCGCACGCCAAGCTGCTCGGCCCGACTTCGGCACCGGTGAAGACTGCCGACGGCAAAGCCCTGCCGGTGGACGCATCCATGGAAAGTATGCCTTCAGTGATCTTCGATGCGGTGTTCGTGCCGGGTGGTGCGGCCTCGATCAAGGCGTTGAGTGGCGACGGCGTGGCGCTGCATTACCTGCTGGAAGCCTACAAGCACCTCAAGGCGATTGCGCTGCACGGCGAGGCCAAGCAGTTGCAGGATCTACTGAAGCTGGAAGCGGATGCAGGACTGCTGCAGGGCAAGGATGTGCCGGGATTGACCAAGCCGTTCTTTGCGGCGATCGGGCAGCATCGGGTCTGGGCGCGGGAGCCTAAGGCTAAGGCCATTCCAGCTTAAGTTCTTGGCTGGCTGAGAGGACGCTTTCGCGAGCAGGCTCGCTCCCACGGGTTCACGCTGTACCTGTGGGAGCGAGCCTGCTCGCGAAGCTTTAGGGTTTGGCTGGAATCAGAACCATCTGCGCCGGCACCGTGCGCAGGATCTGCTTCTCGATCTGCAGCTCGAAATCCGGATTCAGTTTCTTCACGCGCTTGCTCAGCAACGTCGCCAGCCATGGGTAATCCTGGGTGCGCGGCGCCTGGATGCTCACGGCACACTCATAATTCACCACATCGGCGGCGATCGCGTCGAGTTGCCGGCGAAGCTTGCGGCTATCGTTAATGTTCAGCGCCACCGTGGTGCTTTCGGCAGTCGGATCGATGACCTTGGCTTTCGGCTTGGCTTCGGCCGCCAGCAGCGCCGCTTCGGCTTTCTCCAGCTCGGCCTTACGGGCTTCGGTGATGGCGCCGTTGACGCCACCGGTCAGCGCCGGGGCTTTGGGCATCAGAGCGCGGGCACGGCTCAGCGCAGTGGCTGCGGCGTTCACATCACCTTTCTGCAACACGATCTGGCTGCGGCGCAGGTAGGCCTCGGCCAACTGGCGCTGATATTGCTCCAGGGACTGATCGTTGGGGTTTTGTGCCTGCAACGCGGCCAACTGGTCTTCGGCGGTGGCCAGTTCGCTGCTGGCCAGGCTTTGCTCCAGCTGTGCGATGGCCGTGGCCCGCGCGTCGGGGGCTTCGGCCACCGGCGGCGTGCTTTGGCAGGCGCCCAGCAGCACGGAAAATGCGACAAGGAGCAGATAACGGGAGGCGAACGGCTTCATTCCTGCGACTCTCTAATTGCGCAAAAAGCGAGCAAGTCTACACCCCTCGACGGGGCAGAACAAAACTCAGCAGAAACAGTGCGGCCGCCGTCACAACGATCGACGGCCCCGCCGGGGTGTCCTTGAACCATGACAACGCCAGCCCGCCACATACGGCGAGCATACCCAGCAGGCTCGCGCCCACGGCCATCTGCTCCGGCGAGCGGGCGTGACGTTGTGCCGCAGCCGCCGGAATGATCAGCAGCGAAGTAATCAGCAACACACCGACGATTTTCATCGCCACCGCGATCACCACCGCAATCAACAGCATCAGCGCCATGCGCAGGCCCGCCACCGGCAGGCCTTCGACCTTGGCCAATTCCTCATGCACGGTGATCGCCAGCAGCGGCCGCCACAGCGTCACCAGCAACACCAGCACCGCCGCGCTGCCGCCGAGGATCCACGCCAGATCGGTCGGGCTGATCGCCAGCAGGTCGCCGAACAGATAGGCCATCAGGTCGATCCGCACTTCATGCATGAAGCTTAGTACCACCAGCCCGAGAGAGAGCGTGCTCGGTGCGAGAATTCCCAAAAGCGTGTCGGAGGCCAGCGGCTGACGCTGTTGCAAGGTCACCAGCAGCACCGCCAGCAGCAGGCAGCCGACGGTCACCGCAACGGTCGGGCTGACATCCAGCAGAAAGCCCAGGGCCACGCCGAGCAGCGCAGCGTGTGACAGGGTGTCGCCGAAGTAGGCCATGCGCCGCCAGACCACGAACGAACCCAACGGCCCGGCGACCAGCGCCAGCGCCAGACCTGCAAGCAGGGCATACAACAGAAAATCAGCCATGCTTGCAGTGGTCTCCGTGAACGTGGGTGTGGCCCGCACCGGGCGCCTTGACCACCGAACCGTGCAGGTCGTGGGCGTGGTCGTGATGGTGGTGATAGATCGCCAGGCTCGGCGCATTCTTGCCGAACAGCTCGACAAACGCCGGATCGCCGCTGACCTGCTCGGGATGCCCGGAGCAGCAGACGTGGCGATTCAGGCACACCACCTGATCGGTGGTGCTCATCACCAGATGCAAATCGTGGGACACCATCAGCACGCCGCAGCCGTGACGGTCACGCAGGCGGGTGATCAGGCTGTACAGCTCGGCCTGCCCGGCGACATCGACGCCCTGCACCGGCTCATCAAGCACCAACAGCTCCGGCTCGCGCAGCAGCGCCCGGGCCAGCAGCACGCGCTGCATTTCACCGCCGGAAACACTTTGCACCGGGCTGTCGATGACATGTTCGGCGCCGACTTCCTTGAGCGCCGCCAGCGCACGCGGACGATCAACGCCCGGCACCAGACGCAGGAAGCGCAGCACCGACAACGGTAAGGTCGGATCGACGTGCAGCTTTTGCGGCATGTAGCCGACGCGCAGTTTCGGCTTGCGCCAGACGCTGCCGCTGTCCGGTTTCAGCAGCCCTAGCACGGCCCGCACCAGAGTGGTCTTGCCGGCGCCGTTGGGGCCGATCAGGGTGACGATCTGTCCCGGTTCGACGCTCAGCTCGATGTTGTCCAGCACGGTCTGCCCGGCAAAAGTGACGGCGACCTGCTCAAGACGGATCAACGGGTTGCTCATCAAGCCCCCTGGCAACCGGAGCACAGGCCGACCACTTCGACGGTCTGCGCTTCGACGATGAACCCGACATCCCTGGCGCTGTGGATGATCGCGTCGCTGATGGCTTTCTGTTCCAGCTCGATCGCGGCGTGGCACTCGCGGCAGATCAGGAACTGGCCCTGATGCGCATGCTCGGGATGCACACAACCGACGAAGGCGTTGAGCGAGGAGATGCGGTGCACCAAGCCGTTTTCCAGAAGGAAATCCAGCGCGCGGTACACGGTCGGCGGCGCGGCGCGGCGGCCGTCCTGCTCGCTCAGTACCGCCAGAATGTCGTAGGCGCCCAGTGGCTTGTGGCTCTGCCACACCAGTTCCAGCACCCGCCGGCGCAACGCAGTCAGGCGCAGGCCTTTCTGGGCGCACAAGGTATCGGCCTCGGTCAGTGCGCTGTGCACGCAATGAGAGTGGTCGTGGGGACGGCTGGCAATCGGTGTAATAGGCATGGGCGGCGACGCGTTTTGATAGAGACGTTATTATGTTACCCGTTCTCGCCTCCTTGAGTGGTCATCGTGTCCCGACTTTTTTCTGTTTTTGTGGCGTTTATCGCCAGTTTTCTGCTGATCGGTTCGGCTCAGGCCGAGGTCAGGGTTCTCACCAGCATCAAACCGCTGCAGTTGATTGCCGCGGCGGTGCAGGACGGGATCGCCATTCCGGAAGTGCTGCTGCCACCGGGTGCCTCGCCGCACAATTACGCCCTGCGCCCGTCCGACGTACGCAAGGTGCAATCGGTGGATCTGCTGTACTGGATCGGCCCGGATATGGAAGGTTTCCTGCCGCGCGTGCTGAACGGTCGTACGCTGCCGAGCGTGGCCGTGCAGGACCTGCCGGGTATGAAGTTGCGCCGCTTTGCCGAAGACAGCCACTCCCACGCCGAAGATGCCGACGAGCATGATCACGATCATCGCCCGGGCACGCTGGACGCGCATTTGTGGCTATCGCCGGTCAATGCTCGGGTGATTGCCGACAGGATGGCGGCTGATTTGAGCGCTGCCGACCCAGCCAACGCCGAGCGCTACCAGAGCAACGCCAAGGCCTTCGACGAGCGTCTTGATGCGCTCGATGCGCGCCTGAAAAAACGTCTGACCAGCGTTGAAGGCAAACCGTACTTCGTGTTCCACGAAGCGTTCGATTACTTCGAAGACGCTTACGGCCTGAAGCACACCGGGGTATTCAGTGTGGCAGCGGAAGTGCAGCCCGGCGCGCAGCATGTGGCGGCAATGCGCAAACGCCTGCAGGAAGTCGGCAAGACCTGTGTGTTCAGCGAACCGCCGCTGCGTCCACGCCTGGCGGAAACCCTGGTGGCGGGCCTGCCGGTGAAGCTGGCGGAACTGGATGCGTTGGGCGGCTATACACCGGCGACAGCTCAGGGGTATGAGCAGGTGCTGGAAAAGCTGGGCAACGATTTGGCCGGGTGCCTGGAATCGTTGTAAACCCCAACTTCTGCTCGCGAAAGCGGTGGGCATTCAACATAGATGCTGAATTTGCCGGCCCATTCGCGAGCAAGCCCGCTCCCACATGGACATTTGTCGTTCGCAAATCCAATGTGGGAGCGAGCCTGCTCGCGAAGCTTTTAAAGGGCGAAAGGTAGCGGTGTATGTACCTGCTGCCGCTGCGCCAAGCGCTGCTCGAACTCCCGCGGATCGTGAATCAGCACGTCCTGCCCGGCAAACTGCTCGGCGGCGATCAACCGCGACAGCCAGAACCGCACACAGGCCACACGCAGCAGGGTCGGCCATAGCTCCGCTTCAGCGGCAGTGAACGGACGCAGCGCCGCATAGGCGCCGAGGAATGCGCGGGCACGCGGCCCGTCAATCAAGCCTTCCTCGTCCGAACACCAGTCGTTCAAGGCAATCGCCACGTCATAGAGCATCGGCCCCGAACAGGCGTTGTAGAAGTCGATCAAGCCGGTCAGGTGCGTCCCTTCGAACATCGCGTTATCGCGGAACAGATCCGCATGAATGTTGGCCCGTGGCAGCGCGAGGATTCTTTCTTTCTGCACAGTGATTTCATCCAGCGCCTTGCGCAGCAGCACACGCGGCTCGTCCGCCAGATGCGAGAGAAACTCGGTGCCCTCCTCCAGCATCCAGTCCAGGCCACGATCGGTCTTGCGCTTGATCATGCGCTCGCCCTGGGTCGCCAGGTGCAGATGCGCCTGCAACTCGCCGACCTGCGCGCAATGCTGGGCGTTGGCAACTTTGATGTGCTTGCCGGACAGGCGCGGCTGGAGCAATGCCGGTTTACCCTTCAGTTCACGCAGGGCCACGCCGTCAGTGGTACGCAGCGCGTAGGGCACCGGCAGATCGGCCTCGTGCAGCACGTCAAGCAGGTCGATGAAGAACGGCATTTCCTGCACCGGGCCGCGCTCGACCAGGGTCAGGACGAATTCGCCATGCTCCAGACTGATAAAGAAATTGGTGTTTTCGCTGCCGGCGGCGATCCCCTGGAAATCAAGCAGACGGCCGAGCCCGTAAGGGGCGAGAAAGGTTTCCAGCTCGGGCCGAGCCAGGGGGGTGAACACAGACATGGTTAAAAACTGCTCAGTTCGGGCGCCGCGATCAAGCGGCGCCGATTAAAAGTCGGGAATCTTACTTCCAGGTAAAGATTTCCCACGACGGAATCAGCATATCCGGCTGGTCGGAACGGATGTAGTTCACGTCCGAACCATCGGCGCGCACCAGAAAATACGGTTTGCCGCCCTTCGGCGTGACCTTGATCGCATACACAAAGCCACTGCGACTGTATTCCTGAATGACCTTGTCGCCTTCGGTGTGCGTGTTAATGGTAACTTCCGGCTCCTTTGACGGCGCATCATCCGCCGCCATCGCGGCCAATGGTGAGGCAGCAATCAAACCGACCAGCAGCAAGCGATTTAACGTACGCATGATAACCTTGTCCCTTTGTCGTCAACGGTCCCGCTATTCTAGCGCCGGGCCCGCCGAAAAGGTTGATTCTGCTCATGAGCCAAGCCCCCCTCGTCCTGGTGGACGGTTCGTCTTACCTGTACCGCGCTTTCCACGCCCTGCCACCGCTGACCACCTCCAAAGGCCTGCCGACCGGCGCGGTCAAAGGTGTGCTGAACATGCTCAAGAGTCTGCGCAAGCAGTACCCGGACAGCCCGTTCGCCGTGGTCTTCGATGCCAAGGGCGGGACGTTTCGCGATGAGATGTACGCCGAATACAAGGCCAATCGCCCAAGCATGCCCGACGACATGCGGGTGCAGATCGAGCCGCTGCACCAGAGCGTGATCGCCCTCGGCTTCCCGCTGCTGTGCGTGGAAGGCGTCGAGGCGGACGACGTGATCGGCACCCTGGCACGCAGCAGTGCGGCGGCGGATCGTCCGGTGATCATCTCCACCGGCGACAAGGACATGGCGCAACTGGTCGATGGCCACATTACCTTGGTCAACACCATGTCCGGTAGCTCGATGGATGTGGAGGGCGTGAAGGAGAAATTCGGCGTCGCACCCGAGCAGATCATCGATTATCTGGCGCTGATGGGCGATTCTTCCGACAACATCCCGGGCGTTCCCGGCATCGGCCCCAAGACCGCCTCCGGCCTGCTGGTCGGCGTCAACGGCGGCCTGACCGAGTTGTACGCGAATCTCGACATCGTCCCGACCCTGCCGATTCGCGGCGCGAAAACCCTGCCGGCCAAGCTCGAAGAGCACAAGGAGATGGCTTTCCTCTCCTATCAACTGGCGACCATCAAGGTCGACGTGCCACTGGACATCGGCCTCGATGATCTGCAGATGGGCGCGGAAGACCCGGCCAAGCTCTACGAGCTGTACACCTTGCTGGAATTCAAGAGCTGGCTGAATGATCTGGATCGTGACGCCAAGCGCCAGGAACTGAGCGCCGCCGCCGAACCTGCGCCGGCTGGTGATCTGTTCAGCGCCCCCGCAGAAGAAGCCCCTGCCGCTCCAACCGAAGCAGCGTATGAAACCATCCTGGATCAGGCGCGTTTCGACGTCTGGCTGGAGAAACTGAACAACGCCAAGCTGTTCGCTTTCGACACCGAAACCACCGGCATCGACGCGCAACAGGCGCAACTGGTCGGCCTGTCGTTCGCGGTGCAAGCCAACGAAGCCGCGTACATTCCGCTGACCCACTCCTACATCGGCGTGCCGGAGCAGCTGGATCGCGACACCGTGCTGCGCGCGCTGAAGCCGATTCTGGAAGACCCGAACAAACTCAAGGTCGGCCAGCACGCCAAGTTCGACATGAACATTCTCGCCAACTGCGCCATCGGCGGTGATCAGAACGAAGGCATCACCGTGCGCGGCATCGCTTTCGACACCATGCTTGAGTCCTACGTGCTCAATTCCACCGCCACCCGCCACGACATGG
This sequence comes from Pseudomonas sp. S3(2024), assembly GCF_036861315.1. Classification (NCBI taxonomy): domain Bacteria; kingdom Pseudomonadati; phylum Pseudomonadota; class Gammaproteobacteria; order Pseudomonadales; family Pseudomonadaceae; genus Pseudomonas; species Pseudomonas sp. S3(2024). Next base: position 56,226 of record NZ_JAZAQQ010000014.1, read on the forward strand.
ACAGCCTCGCGCAGAAGTACCTGGATCACACCACCGTGAGCTTCCAGGACATCGCCGGCAAAGGCGCCAAGCAGCTGACCTTCGACCAGATCGCTCTGGAGCAGGCCGGCCCGTACGCCGCCGAAGACGCAGACATTACCCTGCGCCTGCATCAGACCCTGTTTGAAAAACTCAGCGCAATCCCGAGCCTGGCCAGCGTGCTGACTGACATCGAGATTCCGCTGGTGCCGGTGCTGGCGCGCATCGAGCGTCAGGGCGCGTTCGTCGATGCTGAGCTGCTCGGCATCCAGAGCATCGAGCTGGGCAACAAGATGGTCGCGCTGGAGCGCGAAGCGTTCGAAATCGCCGGCGAAGAATTCAACCTCGGCTCGCCGAAGCAGCTGGGCGTGATCCTCTACGAAAAACTCGGCCTGCCGGTACTAAAGAAAACCGCCAAGGGCCAGCCATCGACCGCCGAGGAAGTGCTGGCAAAACTGGCTGAGGACGATCACCGCTTGCCGAAAGTGCTGATGGAACACCGTTCCATGAGCAAGCTGAAAAGCACCTACACCGATCGCCTGCCGGAGCAGATCAACCCGCGCACCGGGCGTATCCACACCTCGTATCACCAGGCCGTGGCATCGACCGGGCGCTTGTCCTCCAGCGATCCGAACCTGCAGAACATTCCGGTGCGTACCGCTGAAGGCCGCCGCATCCGTCAGGCGTTCGTCGCGCCCAAAGGCTACAAACTGCTGGCAGCGGACTATTCGCAGATCGAACTGCGGATCATGGCCCACTTGTCCAAGGACGAAGGCTTGATGAACGCCTTCCGCAACAATCTGGACGTGCACACCGCGACCGCCGCTGAAGTATTCAAGGTCGAGCTGAGCGACGTGACTTCCGACCAGCGCCGTGGCGCCAAGGCGATCAACTTCGGCCTGATCTACGGCATGGGCGCGCAGAAACTCGGCAAGGACATCGGCGTCGACACCAAGACCGCCAAGGCCTACATCGACACCTACTTCGCCCGCTACCCGGGTGTACGCGAATACATGGAGCGCACCCGCAAGCAGGCCGCCGACCAAGGCTATGTAGAGACCTTCTTCGGTCGTCGCCTATATCTGCCGGAAATCAACTCGAACAAGCCGCAGGAACACGCTGCCGCCGAACGCACGGCGATCAACGCGCCGATGCAAGGCACCGCCGCCGACATCATCAAGAAAGCCATGGTGGCGGTGGATAACTGGCTGGCCTCGTCCGGGCTGGACGCCAGAGTCATCCTGCAGGTGCACGACGAACTGGTACTGGAGGTTCGCGAGGATCTGGTCGATCAGGTGAGTCAGGAAATCCGCCTGCACATGAGCGAAGCGGCGAAACTGGACGTGCCGTTGCTGGTGGAAGTTGGCGTCGGCAACAACTGGGATGAGGCGCACTGAGGCGTCTAGGCCGGGCGTTTGCCGCAACACACTGTCGCGGCAAACGGCCGAAAAGCGCTTATTTCGAATCGCGCTTGCGGTTATTCCAAACCTTTTTGAAAAAAATCTGAACTAATCTGACAACTCACTACTCAGAGATACTGAATGGCTGGTGAAGCCCTTCGATGCTCCTATGTTGTGTTAAGTGTTGGCAGATATCTGAACCCCGCCCTAGCGGTTCGGAACTTGAACCCCGGAACTTCTCCCTCCCCATATGAAGTCCGGGGCTTTTTTTGCCTGCGATTTACTCAGCAGGCAATTCGGCACCTTTATCGGCCAGTTCCATCCAGCCTGCCAACACAGTGTAGGCCTCTTCCAGCCCCATGCGCTTTGGCGCGGAGAACAGCTGGATTGTCACCAGATCGCCCCAGCCCTTGCGGATTTCCGCCTGCACCTTCAGCAGCGTGTTCTTGGCAGCGCCGTAGGTCAGTTTGTCGGCCTTGGTCAGCAGAATATGCATCGGCATGCCGGCCGCAACGGCCCAGTCGAGCATCAGCAGGTCGAAGTCGGTCATTGGATGACGGATGTCCATCATCAGAATCAAACCCTTCAAACTCTCCCGGCCACCGAGGTAAGCCTCAAGGTGACGCTGCCAGTGTTGCTTGAGCGGGATCGGTACTTTTGCATAACCGTAGCCCGGCAGGTCGACCAGACGCCGTTCATCGTCTAGCTTGAAGAAGTTCAACAGCTGTGTGCGACCCGGGGTTTTCGAGGTGCGCGCCAGACTGGCGTGAGTCAGGGTGTTCAGTGCGCTGGATTTACCGGCGTTGGAACGACCGGCGAACGCCACTTCGAAGCCTTCGTCGTCAGGGCATTGATCGACTTTGGCGGCACTGAGCATGAACGTGGACTGTTGGCACAGGCCGAGGATGGGATTCTTGAGTTGCATGGGATTTCCGATGTGGGCGGCGCCGGGATTGGGCGCGGAACGCGGTGTCGCTTCCGTTTCAGTGACGCCAGTATATAATGCCGCAGATTTTGTGTGTGCTTTGTCCCAGCGAAGGATGAAGTTCATGAGAGCCAAAGACCTTGATTGCGCATCAGAACGCAGAACGCTCTCAACCCTGAAAAGGTCGTTTTATGACGAAATGGCTGCTGGCTGCCGGAGTCCTGATACCGCTTTGCGGCGCACAGGCTACACAGGAACCGGAAGCCGTGTACAACCGTGTTTGTGGTGCCTGTCATTCCGGCCAACTACCCATGGCGCCCGCAAGAGGCGATCAGGCAGTTTGGACGCCGAGGTTGGCGAAAGGTATGGAGACGCTGGTGCAACACGTGACCCAGGGTTTCAAGGCGATGCCGCCGCGTGGTTTGTGCATGGACTGCAGTGCCGAGGATTACCAGGCCATCATCCTTTGGATGAGCGAGAGTAAACCCGGTCCATAACTCTTAACCCTTAGCCGTAGTTGGATTAGCTGATGAACAAATTGATCGTGAGTCTGCTGTTGACCGTGGGAATTTCAGGCTTCGCCCATGCTGCCGGTGATGCCGCCGCCGGCCAGGCAAAAGCTGCCGTCTGCGGAGCCTGCCATGGCCCTGACGGGAACAGCATGGCGCCAAACTTCCCGAAACTGGCCGGTCAGGGTGAACGCTACCTCGACAAGCAGTTGCACGATATCAAGTCGGGCAAGCGCCAGGTTCTGGAAATGACCGGCCTGCTGACCAACCTGAGCGATCAGGATCTGGCTGACATTGCTGCTTACTTCGCCAGCCAGAAAGGCAGCGTCGGTGCCGCTGATCCGAAGATCGTGGCTCGTGGTGAGGCGCTGTTCCGCGGCGGTAATCTGGAAAAAGGCCTGCCAGCCTGCACCGGCTGCCACTCGCCGAACGGTGCAGGCAACGCTGCTGCAGGTTTCCCGCACCTGGGTGGCCAACATGCTCAATACATCACCAAACAGCTGACCGACTTCCGCAAGGAAGAAGGTGGTCGCGCCAACGACGGCGACGCGATGACCATGCGCACCATCGCGCGCAAACTGAGCGACGAAGACATTGCCGCAGTCTCCAGCTACATCCAGGGCCTGCACTAACCGCCCTGAATCGAGCGTTAACGCTGATGGACATCTCCTGCAACGTTAACGCTCGATTAATCCGTCGCAGCAAGTATAAAAAGGGTGGCTTTGGCCGCCCTTTTTTGTGGCCGCTGCCGTTACACTACAGAACTCATGCCCGCCAGGATCTGTCTGAAAACAGGTCGCGCGAGGCGACCAAAATTGTCCAGGAGTAAAGCATGCGTAATCTGATCATCAGCGCCGCTCTCGTCGCTGCCAGCCTGTTCGGCGTGACCGCCCAGGCCGCCGAAGCACCGGCCGCCCCTTATGTCGAGCTGGCCAACCCGGTACCGGTGGCAGAGCCTGGCAAGATCGAAGTGGTCGAGCTGTTCTGGTATGGCTGCCCGCACTGCTACGCGTTTGAGCCGGTGATCAATCCCTGGGTTGAAAAACTGCCGTCCGACGTCAACTTCGTACGTATTCCCGCCATGTTCGGCGGCCCGTGGGACGCTCACGGCCAAATGTTCCTGACCCTGGAAGCAATGGGCGTCGAGCACAAGGTTCACGCTGCGGTTTTCGAAGCAATCCAGAAACAACACAAGAAGCTGACCGACAAGAACGACATGGCTGACTTCCTCGCCACACAAGGCGTGGACAAGGACAAGTTCCTCGCCACCTTTGACTCGTTCGCGATCAAAGGTCAGATCGTCAAAGCGCGTGAGCTGGCCAAGAAGTATGAAATCACCGGCGTGCCAACCATGATCGTCAACGGCAAGTACCGCTTCGACATCGGCTCTGCCGGTGGTGCCGAGCAAGCCCTGAAACTGGCTGATCAACTGGTCGCCAAAGAGCGAGCGGCCAACAAGGCAGCCGCCAACTAAGCGCGGTAACCGCCATGCGCCGCTGGGGCACCGAACGCAGCGTTGGCCTGCATGATCCGCAGGTCAACGAGCATCACCTGGAGTCCACGGGCCTGCCCGCAGACCATCGTCTGCGCTTGCTCAGTTTCAATATCCAGGTCGGCATCAGCACCGAGCGCTATCGGCATTATCTGACCCGCAGCTGGCAGCACCTGCTGCCGCACACCGGGCGCTCAGGCAATCTGCAGAAGATCGGTGACCTGCTTGGCGACTTCGATCTGGTCGCCCTGCAGGAAGCCGATGGCGGCAGTCTGCGCTCAGGCTACGTCAATCAAGTCGAACATCTGGCCCACCTCGGCGCCTTCCCCTACTGGTATCAACAACTCAATCGCAACCTAGGCCGACTGGCCCAGCACAGCAATGGCGTGCTCAGTCGACTGAAGCCGTGGGCGATCGAAGATCATCCGCTGCCCGGCCCCAAAGGTCGCGGCGCGATCCTGCTGCGCTTCGGCGAAGGTCCGGAGGCGCTGGTGGTGGTGATGATGCATCTGGCGCTCGGCGCACGGGTGCGCAGCCTGCAACTGGCCTATATTCGTGACCTGATCAGTGGCTACAAGCACCAGATATTGATGGGCGACATGAACACCCATGCCAGTGATCTGCTACAACAGTCACCGTTACGCGATCTCGGCCTGCTGGCCCCGCAGATGCAAGCCACCTTTCCCAGTTGGCGGCCACAGCGATGCCTTGATCATATTTTGCTCAGCCCGACCCTGACCCTGGAAAAGGTCGAAGTGCTGGCCCAACCCATTTCCGATCACCTGCCGGTCGCGGTAGAGATTCGTCTGCCGGGTTCGCTCACGGCCGATGCATTGCCCGCGTTGAGTCCTGCCCCTCGCGGAACCCCTGAATGAGCGACGACGCCCAGCGCTGGAAAGAGAAGTACCTCAAAAGCATCGAACAACAGGACAAGCTCGAACGTCGCTGGGCCGCCCGGCTCGACTTGCTGCGCCGCGGTCTGGTGCGCAGCACGCTGGCCGCTGAAGGCACCGACAAGGTCGTTGATCAGTGCATGAAAGAAATGCGCGATGTGGTGCGCACCGACGACATGGACGCCGGCCTCGCCGCCCTGCTGCCGCGCCTGGAAAAAGCCGTGCTCGATTCCGAGCAACGTCGCGAAACCCGAATCGATCAGGTCAGCACCGCGCTTACCGCGCTGGTCACCCAGCTACAAGCGCTGCCGCTGCCCCGGGAAGTCGCCCAGCCGCTGAAGAAATTCGCCAAGCAACTCGACAGCCGGGTCGGCCAGGCGCGGGAAATGCCGCTGCTGTTGAGCGAACTCAGTGGTTTGCAGGGCAAGGCGTTGAGCCAGCTGGAAACGCCGCCCGAGCCCGACCGGCCGGGCTTTTTGCAGCGCCTGTTTGGCAGTCGTGACAGTGAAGGGGTGCCTGAGTCTTCGGATCAGCCTCAGGCGCCGACGCCGGCCAACGCTGAACCTGCACCTGCACCTGCACCTGCACCTGAGCCGGTACCCGCGCCAACCACAGCGGTCGAGCATAAGCAAACGCCAGCAGTGCAGCCTGAGGCCGAATCATCTGTGTTCGCGTTCGTGCCTCCGGTCATTGCTGCCGAGCCGATCAGCGAACCCGTTGCTGCACCTGCACTACCAGCGGCCGAACCTGAAGCCGAACGGCCGACCACCCCGATCACGGCGCCAGCACCTGCTGCCGCGTTCAACCCCGACGAGTTGATCCACCCGGGCGACATCCCGGCACCGTTGCTCCTCGATAGTCTGCCCCTACCCGAACCGATTGCCCAGGCTTTGGCCGCCATCGATCCGGAGCAACCCGAGCAGGACATTCTGTACGCCTTGCCCGATTCCCCGGAGCCGTCTTACAGTTCAGTGGCCAAACACATCGAAGACACGCTGATCGGGCTGCTCGACGACCTGACCCTGCCCGAGCGCCATCGCCCGCAGGCCGAAGCAATGCGCGACCGGTTGAAAAATGGCCTGAACTGGTACGAACTGCTGCCGATTCTCGACGATCTGGCGACCTTGATGCTGGCGATCACCGACAGCGGCCAGCACGAATTCGAAGCCTATCTGCAACAACTCAACGAACGCCTCGAAGCCTTCCAGAGCAATCTGCAGGCCGCCAGCGAAGGCCACGCCGACAACAGCTCGGCGGCGCGGGCGATGGACACGCAGATCCGTGAGCAGGTCGATGGTTTGCAGACCAGCATGCAGGAAGCGGCCGATCTGGATGACCTCAAGCAAGTGCTGGAGAACCATCTGGAAGGCCTGCTCGGCACCATGGATCAACACCAGAAACAACGCGATGCCCGCGAGCAGGAAGTGGCGGCACGCCTCAAGGGTCTGGCCGAGCGTGTGGCGCACATGGAGCAGGAAGCCCTGGGCTTTCGCGAACACCTGGAAGAACAGCGGCAGAAAGCCCTGATCGATCCGCTGACCGGCCTGCCCAACCGCGCCGCCTGGAGCGAACGCCTGGAACACGAGATCAAACAGTGGCAGCAACACGGCAACACCTTGAGTCTAGCGATGCTCGACCTTGATCATTTCAAGCGCATCAATGACAACTATGGCCATCTGGCCGGCGACAAGGTGCTGAAGATCATCGCCACAGTGCTGCGCAAACGCCTGCGCGCTGCGGATTTCATTGCCCGCTTTGGTGGTGAGGAATTCGTTCTGCTGCTGCCGGCGACCACGCCTGCGGTGGGCGCCAAACTGCTGGAGACCCTGCGCGCGGCGATCGAAGCCTGCCCGTTTCACTTCAAGGGCGAACGGGTGACGATCACCATTTCCATGGGCCTGGCGTCGTTCAGGATGGGAGAACACAGCGACCTGGTGCTCAAAAGAGCCGATCAGGCGTTGTACCGCGCAAAAAACGGCGGGCGCAACCGGGTCGAGCTGGGCTGAGCAATTGTTCCATTTTGTTTAATTAAGCCCGCCGGCCGTCGAGACCCGAGGCAGTACGTTACACTGTTGCATTACTGTCTTGCGTGTACTGCCTTCTGCCATGAAATTTTTTGCCCTCCTCGCGTCGCTGCTCGTTCTGGCCGGTTGTGCCAGCGGCCCGCGTTACGACACCAGCCATCCTTCGGCCAATCACGACAGCCGCGTGCAGTTCGTGATCGTGCATTACACCTCGGCGTCGCTCGCGCGTTCGCTGCAACTGCTGACCCACGGCGAAGTCAGCAGCCACTACCTGATCGGCGATGACAAGGGCGGCACGATCTACAAGCTGATGGATGAAAACCAGCGCGCCTGGCACGCCGGGGAAAGCCAATGGCAGGGCCGCACCTGGCTCAACTCCAGCTCGATCGGTATCGAGATCGTCAATCCGGGCTTCAAGGACACGCCGACCGGGCGCCTGTGGTTCCCTTATAGCGAAGCGCAGATTCAATCGCTGATCGTCCTGCTCAAGGACATCAGCCAGCGCCAGGGCATCAGCCCGCGCCATATCATCGGCCACAGCGACATCGCGCCCCTGCGCAAACTCGACCCCGGCCCACTGTTCCCATGGAAACGTCTGGCGGCCGAAGGCCTTGGCGTATGGCCCAACGAACAAGCGGTGGCGCGGCAGCAAGCGCACTTCAACGCCGAATTGCCCAGCATCAGCTGGTTTCAGGAACAACTGGCGCGCGTGGGTTATGACACCCCGCAGACCGGCGAGCTGGATGTTGCGACGCGCCATGTACTGGCAGCGTTCCAGATGCACTTCCGCCCGTCCCGTTTCGACGGTACGCCAGACGCACAAACGGCGGCGTTGTTGCTGGTACTCAATCAGACAAAATAATGACGCCCGCCCGACGGTCAGGGCGAAATCGTAATCAGCAGCTATAACTCATTGGTAATTCTTCGGATATTCCATGATGGTTACTACCCGAGCGACGCTGCGTAGCTGGTTTTATCGCCCGTGGTTTTTGGCGATGATCGCGGCTGTCCTCAGTGCAAGCCTGCTGATCGCCGGCGGAATGTTCGTCGCCATGCGCCAGATCGAGCAGAACGAAAGCCAGGAGATGAACGCCCAGGGCGAGCGTTTTCTGGCTCGCCTCGAGCAACTGTTCGGGCAGTTGCGCGAAAGTCTCGACGACCTCCAGGCGCAGCCGTTGCGCAGTTGCGATGAGGAAATGATCGCCACCCTGCAACAGGTCACTTTCAACTATCGCTTCGTCTATGAAGCGGCCTACATGGACGGCTCGCGGATCTGCTCCAACCGCCCCCGGCAGGAGGGACTGTCGGTCGTCCGCGCGCCGGACATCAAGGGCCCGACTTACAGCTACTGGCTCAACACCACCACCGAACCCGATGAAAACCGCGCGGCGCTGATGCTCGGGCGCGGCAACTTCCGTGTGGCGACATCGCGCGGGCATTTGACCGACATGGTCGACCTGCCACCGGACAGCAGCCTGCTGGTGGTACTCGATCATGGCAGGCGAGCGATTCCGGTACTCGGCACCGCACAGACCTGGCCACCGAGCGAAACCTGGCCACCGAAGAGCCGCGAAGCCCTGCAAGTCACCCAGTCACGGCTGATCTACCGCATGCCAACCAACAATCCGGAATACCAATTGGTGCTGATCACTCCGCGCAGTGGCATGCACATTCCCACCGTCTGGTGGTGGATGGTGCCGGCCTGCCTGCTGCTGGGGGCGTTTGCCGGTTTCTTCGTGTTTCTGCTGGTGCGCCAGCGCCAGTCACTGGACGCCGAACTCCAGGGCGCGATACGACGGGGCGAGCTACAAGTGCTGTATCAACCGATATTCGACCTCGACAGCCGCAATTGCGTGGGCGCCGAAGCCCTGCTGCGCTGGCGCCGCCCGGACGGCACCCTGACCAGCCCCGACCTGTTCATTCCATTGGCGGAAAACACCGGGCAGATTCGGCAGATGACCGATTTCGTCCTGCAGCGGCTGCTGGAACAACTGGGACCAGTGCTGCGCGCCAATCCGCAGCTGTACATCTCGGTCAACCTCGCAGCATGCGACGTAATGGTGCCGCGCATCGGCCAGGTCATGGCCAGGCTGTTGACCCTGCACCGGGTTGCGGCGCGGCAGATCGCCTTCGAAGTCACTGAGCGCGGGCTGATCGATGTGGTGGTGGCGCGGGAGAACCTGCAAGCCTTGCGCGATGTCGGCCATCAAGTGTTGATCGACGATTTCGGTACCGGTTATTGCAGCCTCGCCTACCTGCAAACGTTGCCGGTGGACTGCCTGAAAATCGACAAGGCCTTCATCGACGCACTCGGTCATGACGCGGCCAGCAGTGGCGTTGCTCCGCACATCATTCACATGGCGCAGGCACTGGATCTGAAGGTGATTGCCGAGGGCATCGAGCACGAAGCGCAAGCCGTGTTTCTCAGCAGCGAGGGGGTCAAGTTCGGTCAGGGCTGGCTGTTCGCCCAGGCCTTGAGTGCGGTGCAGTTCATTGAACTGATCACCCGTGGACGGCGCCTCGCCGGGCGCCGACTGGATGACGAAGCCTAGACCGCCAGCGCCATGTAGAACTGCGTGCCCTGCCCCGGCCGCGAATAGACGCCCATCCGCCCGCCATGCAACTGGACGATTTCCTTGCACAGCGCCAGGCCAAGGCCGGCGCCACCCTTCTTGCGCCCGACCTGGACGAACGGTTCGAAAATCCGCCCCTGCTGCCCGTAGGCAATGCCTTCGCCGTTGTCCTCGACGCTGATGATTACCCGCTCGCCATGCCGACGCGCCTGCAGGCGAATCTGCCCGTCGCGGGCGGTATGGCGCAGGGCGTTATCGATCAGGTTATCCAGTACCCGGTCCAGTTGCGCCTGATCGGCTTGCAGACGCGGCAACGGCCCCTGCACTTCGACGTTCAAGGCAATGCCTTTGGCCGCCGCCGCATCCGCAAAGCGCGATTGCGCCTGCGCCAGCAAGTCTTCGATGGAGCACGGCGCCAGGGTGAGCTTCTGTAAACCGTTCTGATAACGCGAAAAGTTGAGCAAGTCATTGATCAACTGCATCAGGCGCTGCATCTCTTCATTGACCGTGTCGAGCAAGTCCGCCTCGCGTGACTCCGGGGGAAACTTCGCCCGCTCGCGAAACAGCCCGAACGCCATGTGCATGCCGGTGACCGGCGTGCGCAGCTCATGGGAGGCACGCAGCACAAACTCGCTGCGTACGCGCTCGAAGGCGCGCTGCTCGGTGACGTCATGCAGCACCATCACCGCGCCAAGAATATGCCCCTGGGTGTGGCTGACCGGCGTCAGGCTGTAAGTCAGCAGACGTGATTCGCCATCGACCTCGATGCTCAAATCTTCCGGAGCACGCTCAAGGGTGCCGCCGCGCAACACCAGTTGCAGTTGTGCGTCGAGTTCCGGGCGCTCCAGCGCTGTGCCCAAACCCTGACCGAGTCGATCACTGTCCCAGCCCAACTGGCGCTGGGCCACTGGATTGAGGTGCTCCAGATGCCCTTCGCGATCAATCATCAGCAAGCCGTCGTCGATGCTGTCGAGCACCGCTTGCAAGCGCTGCTGACCGGCCAGCAGTTCGTCGACGTTGGTCGCCTGATGCTCGCGCAGCGCCTCGGCCATCAGCCCGAAGCGCTTGGTCAGTTGGTTCATTTCCATCGCCGAGGAAATCGGCAGCGTCACCTCGAAATTGCCCTGGCCGATGTTGTCCGCCGCTTGCGCCAGCGCCTCGATCGGCGCGCCGAAACGCCGGGCAATCGCATGCGCGGTGACAAAGCCGATGATCAGCACCGCCAGTCCCACCAACCCTAGCAGGCCGGAGACCAGCAGCGCCCTTTCCCGGGCGTCATGCTGCACGGCGTTGATGTTGTCCAGCGCATGCTTGTGCTCGGCAATCAAACCATTGCGCAAAATGTTGAAGCGTTCTCTGAGGTCGCTGTTGCCGCTGAGCACATTGCCCGGATTACGCGACAGCTCGAACGCCTGGAGAAAGCTCAGGTAGTCGGCCTTGGCCTGAGTAAACCCGTACTGTCGGCCATCGCCGTCGGCCTCCTGCGAAATGCCTTCATCCAGCAATTGCAGGTAATGCTGCTTTGACGCTTCGAACGCGGCGGGATCGGGTTTTTCGGCCAGCATCAGCACCAACTGGTCGCCGAGGGTCTGGCGCAATTTGAGCCCCAGGTCGAGGGTCACGAAGTTGCTGCGGATCGTTGCTTCCTGAGTACCGGCCATCTGCATCACGCTGACCAGCCCGAGCAACAGCCCGAGCAAGGCGACCGTGATCAGCGCAGAAATGCTCAGGAACAAGCGAGTGCGCAACTTCATCGCCAGCTTCATCGTCGGGCGCTCACAGGTTGTACTGCTTGCGCTTGCGATACAGGGTCGACGCGTCGATGCCGAGGGTTTTCGCTGCCTGATCCAGAGTGCCCGCCGTCGCCAGCACCGCGCCGATGTGGGCTTTTTCCAGTTCATCGAGGCTCAGCGCGGCGCCGACTCGAGGTGCGTTGTTCGCCGGCTGCTCGGCCATGCCGAGGTGGCTGATTTCCACGCGTTCCTGCGGGCAGATGATGCTCGCCCGCTCCACCACGTTACGCAGCTCACGAATATTGCCCGGCCAGCGATAACCCAGCAGCGCCTCTCGCGCCTCGTCACTGAAGCCCCGGGCCGGACGCGCGTACTCTTTGACGAAGCGCGCGAGGAAGCGGTCGGCCAGGGTCAGGATGTCCTCGGCACGTTCGCGCAATGGCGGCAGATGCAGGGTGATCACGTTGAGGCGATACAGCAGGTCTTCACGGAAGCGCCCGTCGCGCACCATGTCTTCGAGATTAAGGTTGGTCGCGGCGAGAATCCGCACATCGGCACGACGGGTCACTGGGTCCCCTACCCGCTCGTATTCCTTGTCCTGAATAAAACGCAGCAGCTTGGGTTGCAAAGTCAGCGGAAAATCGCCGATTTCGTCGAGAAACAGCGTGCCACCGTCCGCCTGATTGACTCGACCAAGCGTACTTTCGCTGGCGCCGGTAAACGCACCGCGACTGTGACCGAACAGCTCGCTTTCCATCAACTCTGCGGTCAACGACGGGCAGTTGATGGTCACGCAGGATTTCTTCTCGCGCTTGCTCCAACCATGAATGGCCCGGGCCAGTTCCCCTTTACCCGTGCCGGATTCGCCGAGGATGAGGATGTTGGCGTCGGTACCGGCAACCTGCCGCGCAGTTTCCAGCACGACTTTCATCGCCGGGCTGTGAGAGTCGAGGCCGTCCTTGGGTTTGCGGATCTCGCCTTCGAGGGCTTCCAGACGCGCCGAGAGCTGGCGCACTTCCAGCTGCTTGGCGGTAGCCAGACGCAACTGGTCAGGGCTGCACGGTTTGACCAGATAGTCGGCGGCGCCCGCCTGGATCGCGTCCACCGCGGTATCGACCGCCGAATGCGCGGTGACAATCACCACCCGCATCCATGGCGCCTGAACGCGCATCTGCGCCAGTACATCGAGACCGTTGTCTTCACCCAGACGCAAATCAAGGAAGCAGAGGTCGAATACCTGGCGTTGCAACAGTGCATCAGCCTGAGCCGCGCTGTTGGCGGTGGCCACCGTATAACCTTCGTCTTCGAGGCAGTAACGAAAGGTTCGCAGGATGGCGGACTCGTCGTCCACCAGCAGAATGCGGCCTTGATGCTCAGTGGCAGATTCCATTTTTCCTACGCTCCATAGTGATTGATCTTGGGTTAGTCCCGGAAAAATCGGGCAAGTTGCATGGTTGATTCTGAACGATGCGAGCCATGGGAGGGTAGCTCTCTCCTGCCTTGACGGCCAATCCATTGATTTTGTTGAGTTTTTAAACAACCACCGATTTGCAGAGGGTTCCCTGCGTACTTTTCTGACATCCGCGACGTGCTCTCAATTCCATAAGAATGAAATCTCCTACGAAATAATCATGCATTTCGCACGACCGTAGATGACCCATCGTGCAGGATGCGTCCGTCGCTGAATTTAACTCACTCGCAACCAATTGATTTTATTGAATATTTTTCAAATAAAAAACTGGCATGCAGCCTGCAATAACTCATTCAGCCCGGGCAGATTCCACTGCCCCAACCGAATAAGAGTGAGGAACCCAGGATGACTCGCCAACGTGCCGCCCAAGTGCGTATCTCGCCACTGCATATCCAGCAAGGCCTGTTTGGCGTACTTGCACTGTTGATCACCCTGATTGCCTGCCAGCAATACCTGAGCTGGGAAAACAGCCAGAAGCCTGAGCCGCTGATCTCGATTCAACACAGCACGCAGACGCACTTCAGCGCCGTCAGCAGCAGTCAGGCCGAAAGCGCCTCGATGCGCATGATGGATGTCGATCAGCCGCAGCCGCTGGATCAACTGCCACGTGAAGAGCGCTGGGTTTTCTGACGAACTGAAGAATTCAGGCGCATCGCGCCGGAACACGCAATATCCCTAAATAGAGAAGTAAGGAGAATCACCATGTTGAGCTGGGCAATTACATTCTTGATCATTGCCATCATCGCCGCCGTACTGGGCTTCGGTGGTATCGCGGGCACCGCCACGGGTATCGCCAAGATTCTCTTTGTCGTGTTCCTGGTGATGTTCATCGCTTCCTTCTTCTTTGGCCGTCGCGGCCGAGGTTAACGATGATTGCTTTGAAGACACTGGCAGCCGCCCTGCTTATGGGCGGTAGTGCCATGGCGATGGCGGCCAATGATGGCCAGGCGCGGGTCAACGAGCTGCTCAGCTCCGACCCGCAATACCGGGAAACCTGGCAAGGCGTTGTGAAACACGAAGAACGCCTGCCGGAATGGGTGATGAACCTGTCCGGCACGCCAGACCAGCAGATGAATGCCGTGACTGAAGACGGCGACAAGTACCTGGTCGGCCCGCTCTGTGAATCCGCAGACAAGTGCCTCAACCACCGCTTGATCGTGGCTTTCAGCTTCGACAAGAAAGACGCGTACGCCATGCTCGTCGATGTTCCCGAAGGACTGCCGGCCGACAAGTCGCCAACGCGACATGCCACCTACCGCTTCCTCGGCAAACCGGATGAGGGTATGCAGAACCTGTTGATGGAAACGCTGAAGAAAGACCCGAAGTGGTATTGATTCGAACATGAGGGCAGCGCCCCGCTGCCCTTTATTGCGCCTACCCGAGGAAGGCTGGCGCATGACCAGGGGGCCGGGACGTTCTGACTGTTGCAGGGTCGGAGTGACCTACGGGTACAGGGAGTGCCTGCGCGAGGGCCGGGTCAGGGTAAAAGCTGCGACGCAGGTTCGCCGACCCTCAGTGGTTCGACGGACTTGCGCTGAGCTTTATCCGATGCAAAAACATTGATCCAGAGCGTCCTGCTCATCTTTTTATGCCTCACACTGCGCGCGAAAACATTACGCGGTGTTTCCTGGCGACCGTATATCGAGAAAGAGTCCCTTTAAACAGTGGGACATCTAGTCTGCAAACGTAGGCTTTTTCTTAAGATTTCCGTCGAAATTTCTCGTTTAAAAAATAACCAATCTACGCTGCAATGGCCGGTTCACGGCACTTATGCCGGCTGAAATGTCGTAATCGAACCGGTTGGGACGCCAGTTTCAATTAAAAAAGCTCATGCCGATTCGGCATAGGGTAGGCGTTTACGGCATTAGACGGCGCAACCTTGCATCGGAATAGTTGCGCCTTTTTTCGCCTGCCGAAGAGCCGTAAATACGCGCTTCGGGGCACCTTATACGGAGGCAGATGCACAGACTTTTCCGCTGACAGAGCGTTCCAGTTCCTGCATGTGCCTGAGTCAAACGCAAGTAAGGGTAAAGATAATGAAGAAGGCAAAACTCAGCCTCGCCTGGCAGATCCTCATCGGTCTGGTTTTAGGGATTGCAATTGGTGCGTTGCTCAACCACTTCAGTGCCGAAAAAGCCTGGTGGATCAGCAACGTCCTGCAACCGGCAGGCGATATCTTTATCCGTCTGATCAAGATGATCGTGATCCCGATCGTCATCTCCTCCCTGATCGTCGGCATCGCCGGCGTGGGCGACGCCAAGAAACTCGGGCGTATCGGTCTGAAGACCATCATCTACTTCGAGATCGTCACCACCATCGCGATCATCGTCGGCCTGCTGCTGGCCAACCTGTTCCACCCGGGCGCCGGCATCGACATGAGCACCCTGGGCACGGTGGATATCTCCAAGTACCAGGCGACCGCCGCCGAAGTGCAACATGAACACGCGTTCATCGAGACCATCCTCAACCTGATCCCGTCGAACATCTTCGCGGCCATGGCCCGTGGCGAAATGCTGCCGATCATCTTCTTCTCCGTGCTGTTCGGTCTCGGTCTGTCGAGCCTGCAGTCGGACCTGCGAGAGCCGCTGGTGAAGATGTTCCAGGGCGTCTCGGAAAGCATGTTCAAAGTCACCCACATGATCATGAACTACGCGCCGATCGGCGTGTTCGCCCTGATCGCGGTGACCGTGGCCAACTTCGGTTTCGCCTCGCTGCTGCCGCTGGCCAAACTGGTGATCCTGGTTTACGTCGCCATCGCCTTCTTCGCCTTCGTGGTGCTGGGCCTGATCGCCAAGCTGTTCGGCTTCTCGGTGATCAAGCTGATGCGCATCTTCAAGGATGAGCTGGTCCTGGCTTACTCCACCGCCTCTTCGGAAACCGTGCTGCCACGGGTGATCGAGAAGATGGAAGCCTACGGCGCACCGAAAGCCATTTGCAGCTTCGTGGTACCGACCGGCTATTCGTTCAACCTCGACGGTTCGACCCTGTACCAGTCGATCGCAGCGATCTTCATTGCCCAGCTGTACGGCATCGACCTGTCGATCAGCCAGCAACTGCTGCTGGTGCTGACCCTGATGGTCACCTCCAAAGGCATCGCCGGCGTACCGGGCGTGTCCTTCGTGGTGCTGCTGGCGACTCTGGGCAGTGTCGGTATCCCACTGGAAGGCCTGGCGTTCATCGCCGGTGTCGACCGCATCATGGACATGGCGCGTACCGCACTGAACGTGATCGGCAACGCCCTGGCAGTGCTGGTTATCGCGCGTTGGGAAGGCATGTACGACGACGCCAAAGGCGAGCGCTACTGGAACTCCCTGCCGCACTGGCGCAGCAAGGAAAAACTGCCGGCTGGCGAAATTTCCAAGCCGTAATGCAAACACCCTTGTGGGAGCGGGCTTGCTCGCGAAGAGGCCGGTACATTCGACATCTCAGTTGATTGACACACCGCTTTCGCGAGCAAGCCCGCTCCCACATTGGATCGGCGCATACAGAAGACAAACCCCGGAGCAATCCGGGGTTTGTCGTTTCTGGCGACCCCGCTATTATTCGCCGCATCTTCCGGGGGATTTGACTGATGCTTAATGGCCTGTGGCTTGGCTTCTTCGTCGTGGCAGCAATATCTGCGCTGGTGCAGTGGCTGGTCGGTGGCAACGCCGGGATTTTCGCGGCGATGGTGGAAAGCATTTTCGCCATGGCCAAACTCTCGGTCGAGGTCATGGTGCTGCTGTTCGGCACGCTGACCCTGTGGCTGGGCTTTCTGCGCATCGCCGAGAAGGCCGGGATCGTCGAGTGGCTGGCCAAGGTCCTCGGGCCGCTGTTCCTGCGGCTGATGCCGGAAGTCCCGGCCGGGCACCCGGCGCTCGGTCTGATTACCCTGAACTTCGCCGCCAACGGCCTGGGCCTGGACAACGCCGCCACGCCGATCGGCCTCAAGGCCATGAAGGCGCTGCAGGAGCTCAACCCCAGCGCGACCATCGCCAGCAACGCGCAGATCCTTTTCCTGGTGCTCAACGCCTCGTCGCTGACCCTGTTGCCGGTGACAATCTTCATGTACCGCGCCCAGCAAGGCGCACCAGATCCGACTCTGGTGTTTCTGCCGATTCTGCTGGCGACCAGTTGCTCGACCATCGTCGGCTTCCTCTCGGTGGCGTTCATGCAGCGCCTGCGCATCTGGGACCCGGTGGTGCTGGCCTATCTGATTCCCGGCGCACTGATCCTCGGCGGCTTCATGGCGCTTCTGGCGACAATGTCGGCCACGGCGCTGGCCGGGCTGTCGTCGATCCTTGGCAACCTGACGCTGTTCGGCCTGATCATGCTGTTCCTGGTGATCGGCGCGTTACGCAAGGTCAAGGTCTACGAAGCGTTCGTCGAGGGCGCGAAGGAGGGCTTCGACGTCGCCAAGAACCTGCTGCCGTACCTGGTGGCGATGCTCTGCGCGATTGGCGTGCTGCGTGCCTCGGGCGCGCTGGACTTTGGTCTGGATGGCATTCGGCATCTGGTGCAGTGGGCCGGGTGGGATACGCGTTTTGTCGATGCGTTGCCGACGGCGATGGTCAAACCGTTTTCCGGCAGCGCCGCACGGGCGATGCTGATCGAGACCATGAAGACCTCCGGCGTCGACAGCTTCCCGTCACTGGTGGCGGCGACGATTCAGGGCAGCACCGAGACCACGTTCTATGTGCTGGCAGTGTATTTCGGTGCGGTGGGGATTCAACGCGCAAGGCACGCCGTTGGATGCGCGCTGCTGGCCGAATTGGCCGGCGTACTCGGTGCGATTGGCGTCTGCTACTGGTTCTTCGGTTAACCACAAATCAAAACTGTAGGAGTGAGCCTGCTCGCGATAGCGGTAATTCAGTCACCACTGATGTGATTGGTAAACCGCTATCGCGAGCAGGCTCACTCCTACATTGGTTTTGCGTGGGGTTTAAGGTCTGGGTTGTTGGGTGAATTGCTGGCCTTGCTGAACAGCCCAGGCGACAACCTTGGCCGTCAGCCGATCACTGGCCTGTCCAAACCCCGCGACCACCGCCGGCACCTGTACATCATTCAATGGCTGGCGCTCTTCGAAGCGGCGGCTGGCGAGAATCTTCTGGTCATAGCCGCGCACCAGCAGCGCATCGACCCGCACCACGACGCTGGCCTGATTGCCCTGATACTCAGTCTGAAACGCCTGCAAGCTGCCGCCCAGTTCCAGGTCCGCAGCGAAGTTACTGTCATCGGTGCTGAGCAGCGTCACCCGACCATCGCGGGCAAAACCATCCAGCAGCCGATTACGCACCAGCACCGGCGCCGGATCGCTCCAGCGCGAAGCCTTGTAGCTGCTGATCACGTCGCCCTGTGGAATCACCGCGATGTTCGGCCGGTTCAGCGCTTCGCTGGCCTGCAACTTGTTCAGGCGCAGCGACCAGTGCTGGGTCGCCGCTGAGCTGGGCGAGGCGGGCGCTTGCGCGGCGGGCAGGCGATAGACGTCCGAAGGTTCGGCCTTGGGCAGGATCGAGCAGGCACTGGTCAAAGCGAGGCTGGCGAGGAGAGCAAAGTGAATCAGCTTCATGGGGTGAATTCCTTGTTCTTGTCACTGCCCAGCAAGTAGCCGCTGGGGTTGGCCTCAAGCCGTTGGGAAATGCCACGCAGCGAGGTCAGGGTCTCGCGCAGTTCGCGGATCGCCGGCGCCAGGCCATTGAGGCCCTGCATACCGTTGTCGAGGGAGTTCTGATTCTTGCTCAGCAGGCCGTTGATGGTGGCGCTGCTTTGCTCCAGCGACTTCATCGCCTGCTCGGCACTGCCCAGCGCCTGCTTGCCCTGATCGTTGAGCAGGCCGTTGGCGTTGCGCATCAGCGCCGAAGTTTGCTCAAGCATGCTGCCGGCCTGCTTGCCGACGCTCGCCAGTTGCTGCATGGCCTGGCGCAGGTCGCCGCGCTGATCGTTGATCGAACCGGTGGTCTGCTCCAGATGCGCCAGGGTGTTGCTGACGCGCTCGACGTTCTCCTGAGAAAACATCTGGTTGGCGTTGCTCAGCAGTGCGGTGATACCGGTCATCAGGTCGTTGCTGTCGTTGAGTAGCCGGGAAATAGGCGAGGGTGCCGCGACGATGGTTGGCAGCTCGCCGTCATGCCCACGCAGCTTCGGACTCTCCGGGGTGCCGCCGCTGAGCTGGATGATCGAGGTGCCAGTGATCCCGGCCAGTGCCAGTTTGGCCTGGGTGTCTTCCTTGACCGGGGTGTCCCCGCCCAGACGAATCCGCGCCAGCACCCGGCGTGGGTCTTTCGGGTCGAGACGCAGGCTGACCACGTCACCAACCTTGATCCCGCTGTACTGCACGGGGCTGCCCTTGGACAGGCCGCTGACCGCCTCGTTGAACACTACTTCGTAATCCTTGAACTCGGAATCGACGCTGGACTTGGCCAGCCACAGGCCGAAGAGCAGGGCGCCTGCCACCACTATCACCGAGAACAGGCCGATCAACACATGATGGGCTCGGGTTTCCATGTCAGACCTCGTTGAGCAATTTGGCGGCGTCCAGCGCCGAGCGGCCACGCGGGCCGTGGAAGTATTCGTGAATCCACGCGTCGTCGGTTTCCGAAACCACATCGATAGGGCCGGCCACCAGCACTTTCTTCTGCGCCAGCACCGCCACCCGGTCGGTGATGGTGTAGAGCGTGTCGAGGTCGTGGGTCACCAGAAACACGCTCAGGCCCAGCGCATCGCGCAGGGTCAGGATCAGTTGATCGAACGCCGCTGCGCCAATCGGATCGAGGCCGGCGGTGGGTTCGTCGAGAAACAGGATGTCCGGATCCAGCGCAAGGGCCCGCGCCAGCGCCGCGCGCTTGATCATCCCGCCGGACAGCGAAGCCGGGTATTTGTCCGCCGCCGACAGCGGCAGCCCGGCCAGCGCCAGCTTAACCGCCGCCAGATGCTCGGCATCGTTGCGGCTCAGGCCGGCGTGTTCGATCAGGGGCAGAGCGACGTTTTCGGTGACGGTCAGCGAGGAGAACAGCGCGCCTTTCTGGAACAACACACCAAAGCGCCGCTCGACCAGCGAACGCTCATGCTCGGACAGGCTCGGCAGGTTTTGCCCGAACACCTTCACGTTGCCTTCGCTGGGCCGACGCAGACCGACAATGCTGCGCAACAGCACCGATTTACCGCTGCCGGAGCCGCCGACCACGGCGAGGATTTCACCCTTGTACAAATCCAGATCGAGATTCTCGTGCACGCTCTGGCTGCCAAAGCGATTGCACAGGCCACGGACTTCGATCACCGCCTCCGAGGGCGCGCGGGGTAGACGACTCACCAGCCCATCTCC
The DNA here is from genome assembly GCF_036861315.1 of Pseudomonas sp. S3(2024). Taxonomy (NCBI): domain Bacteria; kingdom Pseudomonadati; phylum Pseudomonadota; class Gammaproteobacteria; order Pseudomonadales; family Pseudomonadaceae; genus Pseudomonas; species Pseudomonas sp. S3(2024). The sequence goes on from NZ_JAZAQQ010000014.1 coordinate 76,564, forward strand.
ATGAAGAACAGCGCAGCCACCGCATCGAGCACGATCACCACGAAAATCGACTGCACCACGGCTGACGTGGTGTGCGCACCGACCGATTCGGCGCTGCCGCTGACCTTGAAGCCTTCCAGGCAACCGATCGTGGCGATCAGGAAGGCAAAGATCGGCGCTTTCACCAGGCCGACCAGAAAGTGCTGAATACCGATGTCGCTCTGCAGCAGCGAGAGGAACATCGCCGGCGAAATCCCCAGCGACACCGCGCACACCACGCCGCCGCCGATGATCCCGCAGAGCATCGCCAGAAACGTCAGCATCGGCAGCGCCACCAGCATCGCCAGCACGCGCGGCACCACCAGCAGCTCCATCGGGTCGAGGCCGAGGGTGCGGATCGCGTCGATCTCCTCGTTGGCCTTCATCGAACCGATCTGCGCGGTGAACGCACTGGCGGTGCGGCCGGCCATCAGGATCGCCGTGAGCAACACCCCGAACTCACGCAGGAAGGAGAAGCCCACCAGGTCCACGGTAAAGATCGTCGCGCCGAAACTGGCCAGCACCGTGGCGCCGAGAAATGCCACCACCGCGCCGACCAGAAAAGTCAGCAGCGCCACGATCGGCGCGGCGTCGAGGCCGGTCTGTTCGATGTGGGCGACGACGGGGGTGATGCGCCAGCGCTTGGGGCGCAACAGGTTGCGGGCGATGGTTTCGAGGATCAGGCCGATGAAACCCAGCACTTGCAGGGTGTCCTGCCAGACCGTTTCCACCGCGCGCCCGATGCGGGTCAGCAGTTGCACGCTGACGCTGACTTCCGGCTCCTTGATCGGCACGCAGAAGTCGGTCAGCGAGCGATACACCGTTTGCAGCAACGCGCGGTCGGCCTGGGAAATCGTGCAGTCGGGGTGTTCGGCGGATTTGCCCAGACGCTCGGAACCGAGCAGCTCCACCAGCAACGAAGCGCCCGCAGTGTCGAGCGCACCGAGGCTGTTGAGGTCGACCACGGTATTGGCGTCGTACTGGCCGGTCAGTTTTTCGGTCAGGTGCTTGAGGTCGGCGTAATGGGCAAGCGTCCAGTCCCCGGAAACCCGCAGGCGGGCAGGGCTGATTGACGTGTCCAGTTGGGCATTACCGCTCATTGAGCTGCTGATCATAAGCTCCGTGCTTGTCCGGCTATTAAGCGAACTAACGTAATAGCACGAACCGGATTACTTTTCTTTGATCGCTGTGCTGTCTGTCACTTCGAAACGCAACACGCCGATCACCTGACCGTCTTCAGTCAGCACCCGCACCTGCCACTTGCCCGCCGGGTTGCCGGGGAAGTTCTGCTTGTGCGTCCACGCCCGATAACCTTCCTTGCGCCCGCCGTGGATATCGAGAGCGATGCGGTCGACCTCTTTGCCGTCGAACTGCCACACGTGGTAGATCCGCTCATCCAGCCCGCGCGGCGCGTTGATTGCGGTGTAGGCATAGAGACCGCCGTTGCGGATCTGCTCGGCGCTGACCTGTTCGAGGCTGTCGCCCGGGGTGCGATCCTGCAACTGAGTGCTGATCGCCACGTCGGTCATCCACAGCGTCGCCGGCGGCACCCACGAGCGCAGCGTCCAGCCGACCGCGCCAATGCCGAAGGTGATGCACAGAATGGCCAACGCGTTGCGCACGGTGCGGATCGGGAAGATCGACGCCAGACTCGGGAATGACAACACCACCGCCGTGCCCAGTGCCCATTTGAAACTTTGCGCGGTGGTCAGGTGCATGATCACCGGCAGCGCGGTGAGCAGGGCGGCGAACAGGGTCAGGGTGTGCAACGCGAGAAACGCCCAGCGCCGTGGCGCCAGCCATTTGTAATAGAGCGGATCGACAATCGAGATCAGCGCGGCGATGCACAGCAGGCCGGTGAAGATCAGTTGGCCGCTGTTCCAGGTGGTGGTGATGAAGAAGAACGGCAGGACGAAAAACAGGCTTTCCTGATGGATCATCTGCGTCGCGTAACGCAGCAGCGGCTGGGGGATCTCCCGCTTGAAGATGCGCGTGAACAGGCCGGTCAGGGTGTTTTCCAGCATCAGCCAGATCCAGCTCAGCAGCATGATGATGGTGATCCAGCTCGCCAGTCCCTGCTGGCGATCGACCAGAATGAAACTGCCGACCCCGGAGATGAAACCGCCAAGCGCAATCACCCCGGGATAGCGCTTCATCAGCTCGAGAATGCGCTGGATCAGGAGGGGGATTTTCTGCATGGTGGCGGTTCACGACTGAGTAGGAAAAAACCTCGACAGAGTACCGTCCGCCGGGCAACGTGGCGAGGCTCCCGGTCAGTAAAATCAGCACGGATCCCTGTGGGAGCGGGCTTGCTCGCGAAGGCAGTGTGTCATTCAGCAATGATGTCGACTGACACGGCCCCTTCGCGAGCAAGCCCGCTCCCACAGGTTCAGTGTTCGGCTGGCTTACGGCGGTGCAAGCGCCAACCCACCAGGATGAGCAGCACGACGCCCAATCCACCCGCCACCAGCCACAACACCTGATCATCACTGAGCAACGGCTTCTCGATCCGCAGATACCCCGGTTGCAACAGCAACTCGCGCATGGCCTTGTTTGCCGTTTCCAGGGTCACGCCTTGCAGCTCCCGGGCCGGGTTGGCAAAGCGCCCGTCCTCGTAATCGCCCAGCGCGCTCCAGTAGTAATCCGCCATCGCACTGTTGCCCTGTACCGCCCAGGCCTGATGGGCGATGGCGGCTTGTTTGATCCGGGCGAAGGTGTCCGGGTCGAGGCCGTTTTTCAGCAGGTCGGCCTTGAGGTCTTCCAGCACTTGTTGGGCTTCGGCGAGGTCATCGCGATCGACGTCGGCATTGAGACTCATGAAGCCGACCCCGCCAAACACTTCGCGCTCGGCCCATGGCCCGTAGGACAAGCCGTGATTCAGGCGAATCTGCCGGTACAGCGCCCAGTCGAGGTAGTCCTTGAGGATGTCGAAGGTCTCGTCGTACTGATCGTCGAGCATCGGCTCCGGCACCAGCCAGTGCAACTTGGCGCTGTCGCCGATGAAGCCACGGGTGAGGGTGCGTTCATGGGCGGCGCTGGTGCGGATGTCCGGCAGCTCACGGTGCTCCGCCGGGTCCACCGCTTCAAGCGCGCCCCAAGTGCGTTCCAGATAGGCCGGCAGCAGTTTGTCGAGTTCACCGACGACGATCAGGGTCATGTTGTTCGGCGCGTACCAGGTCTTGCGCACCTTCTCCAGTTGCTTCTGGGTCAGGTGACCGACCTCGGCCCGCTGCGGGCATTTCAGGCCCAATTCCACCGCCAGTTGATTGCTCGCGGTGTGGCCCAGATCCTGGCGGTCGAGAAAGCGTTGCAGGCGCGTGTAATGGCCGCCGTCCTCGCGCTCGACCACACGTTTGGCAGCGTTGATCGCGTTGTCGTCGATGCGGGTCTGGGTCAAAAGGTCGAGCAACAGGTCGAGGACCTTGCGCTGGTTCTTTGCCGGGGCTTCGATGACGAACGTGGTGTCGGCGTTGCTGGTAAACGCGTTCCACTCGCCGCCCAGCGCCTGCATGCGCTCCTCAAGGCCGCCTTCGCCAGTAGCATCGACGCCGCTGAACAGCAGATGTTCGAGCAGGTGCGGCAGCTCTTTTTCATCGCAATCGAAATCGTCGAGACCGACGCCCACCACCAGACGAATCGCCACATGCCCGCGCTCGGTGCCGGGCTTGAGCAACAGCTGCAAACCGTTGGGCAGCGCGTAGCCTTCGACCTGAAAGCGATCAACGGCGAAGGCGGGCAGGGAACCGAGCAACAGACAGGCGAACAACAGGCAACGCATAACAGGCTTCCATACGGCTGATTTGGAGATCCGTGTTGTCAGTCAGGCCCTCATCGCGAGCAGGCTCACTCCTACATTTGAAACGCGTTCCCCCTGTAGGAGTGAGCCTGCTCGCGATAGCGCCCTGAAGGCTGAATCAATGTTACTGACTGACCCCAGCCCCAGACGTTCAAGGCGAATGCGTAATGTCGGCAATATCATCCGCTTCCAGCGCCCCGGTATCGGCCGTTTCCAGCACCACATAAGCACTGCTGCAAAACAGCGAATTCAAGCGTTTCATATCCGCAATCAGCTCCAGATGCAGCGAACTGGTTTCCAGACTCTGCACGATCTTACGTTGCAAACGGCTGACATGGGCATGGGCCAGACGCCGTTCCTGTGCGCGAAAGCGACGTTTCTCGCGCAACAGCTGACGGGCGCTTTCCTTGTCGCCGCTGAGGAACACTGACAGGCCCAGGCGCAGGTTGGCGATCAGTTGCTGATGCAGCCCGGCCAGATCCTCCAGGCCTTCTTCGGAAAACGAACGACGCTGGGAAGTCTTCTGCTGCTGCACCTTGCGCAGCATGCGTTCGATCAGGTCGCTGGCCAGTTTCAGGTTGATCGCCAGCTCGATGGTCTCCGCCCAGCGCCGACTGTCCTGTTCGCCGAGATCCTCGCGGGGCATTTGCGCCAGATACAGCTTGATCGCGCTGTACAGCGCTTCGACGTCATCGGTCAGTCGGCGCATTTCCTGGGTAATGGCGGTCTGCTTGCCGCGCAGCACATCGAGCATCGCGTCGAGCATGTTGTCGATCAGGTCGCCCATGCGCAGGGTCTCGCGGGCGGCGTTGGCCAACGCCAGGCTCGGGGTGACCAGCGCCGTCGCATCGAGATGCCGCGGCTTGGCGGTGCCGTTGACCTCCGGGCGCTCCGGCAGCAGCCAGGCACACAGCCGTGCCATCGGCGAAACACTGGGCAGCAGGATCAGGCAGCGCGCGGTGTTGTAGAGCAAGTGGAAGCCGATGACCATTTCCTGCGGGCTGAAATCCAGGCCGTCCATCCAGTGCACCAGCGGGTCAAGCACCGGGATGATCAGCAGCAGGCCGATCAGTTTGTACAGCAGGCTGCCCAGCGCCACTTGCCGCCCGGCCGCGTTCTGCATGCTGGTGCTCATGAACGCCAGCACGCCGCTGCCGATGTTGGCGCCGATCACCAGACCGATCGCCACCGGCAGGCTGATCACGCTGGCACCGGCCAGCGTCGCGGTCAGCAGCACAGCGGCGAGGCTGGAGTAGGAAATCATCGCGAACAACGCGCCGACCAAGGCGTCGAGGAGGATGTCGCCGGTCAGCGAAGCAAAGATCACCTTCACCCCTTGGGCGTGGGTAATCGGCGCGGCGGCTTCGACGATCAGTTGCAGCGCGAGAATGATCAGCCCCAGACCGATGCTGACCCGGCCCATCTGCCCGAGCCGCGTCTGTTTGCGCGACAGAAAGAAAATCACCCCGAGGAAAATCAGCAGCGGCGACAGCCACGACAGGTCGAACGTCAGCACCCGCGCCATCAACGCCGTACCGACGTCGGCGCCAAGCATGGTCGCCAGCGCCGGGGTCAGCGCCATCAGGCCCTGACCGACGAAGGAGGTGACGAGCATGGCCGTGGCGTTGCTGCTCTGCACCATCGCAGTCACGACGATGCCGGCGACGAACGCGAGCCAGCGTTTGGACATGTTCTGGCCAATCACATGGCGCAGATTGGTGCCGTACACCCGCAGGATGCCGGTTCGGACGATGTGCGTGCCCCAGATCAGCAGAGCCACGGCAGACAGCAAATTGAGCAGGGTGAGCATGCAGACCCCCTGTAGTAGCAGCGCCCCAAAGGGGCAAGTTGACGGTACCGCGCGGTTTCTACGTTTTTGATACTTAAGCTGTAGTTGGCTAACGGACTGGGCGCCAGCATTGCACAGCTAAAGTGCGGATTGAAACAAAAGTGTCATGAAAATGGCTTTATCCACCTGACTTGAAAACCCCGATTCCCCTGTGGGAGCGGGCTTGCTCGCGAAAGCGGTGGGCCAGTCAACATTTTTATCGACTGATACGACGCCTTCGCGAGCAAGCCCGCTCCCACAGGTTTTTGTGTCAGAGCTTGAGGGGATTAAACGCAGCGAACTGGCGGTGAACCGGGTGCTGCACAACCTCGTCCCCCCTGCCTGAATGCACAAACAACTGTGGGAGCGAGCCTGCTCGCGAAAGCGGTGGATCAGCCAACATTGTTGTCGACTGACACTCCGTCTTCGCGAGCAGGCTCGCTCCCACAGGGGTGTTGCGTGATTCAGGACTACCGGGTTACTGCCCCGGAACATCCTTGCGCAGTTTCACCGGATCCTGCTGCTGTTTCTTCCGGGCCATCGCGCCGCGCAGTTTGATGTTGATCGCTTCCACCGCCAGCGAGAACGCCATGGCGAAGTAGACGTAGCCTTTCGGTACGTGCACGTCGAACGACTCGGCGATCAGTACGGTACCGACCACCAGCAGGAACGACAGCGCCAGCATCTTCAGCGACGGGTGCTTGTCGATGAACTCGCTGATCTTGCCCGAGGCCGCCATCATCACCAGCACGGCGACGACGATTGCCGCGACCATCACCGGCACATGGGAGACCATGCCGACGGCAGTGATTACCGAGTCCAGCGAGAACACGATGTCGATGATCGCGATCTGGATGATGGTGTAGAGGAAGTTGCCGCCCTTGCCCGAAGGCTCGTCGCCGCTTTCATCTTCGCCTTCCAGCGCGTGGTACATCTCTTGCGAGCTCTTCCACAGCAGGAACAGGCCACCGAAGAACAGGATCAGGTCACGCCCGGAAATACCTTGGCCGAACACCACGAACAGGTCGGCGGTGAGGCGCATGACCCAGGTGATCGACAGCAGCAACAGGATCCGCGTGATCATCGCCAGGCCCAGGCCGAAAATCCGCGTGCGCTGCTGCATGTGCTTGGGCATGCGGCTGACCAGGATCGAAATCATGATGATGTTATCGATGCCCAGAACGATTTCCAGGGCGGTCAGGGTAAAGAAGGCAACCCAGATTTCGGGGTTGGTCAGCCAATCCATGTGTATTCCTTTGAGCGAGTGTTAAACCATGACGCCAGCAAGCAGCTGGCGTCATGGTGAGTGAATGCCGTTACAACGTGCTGAACAGCGGGAAAGTCCCCAGCAGCAAGGCGGCCACCAGTATGCACAGGCAGACCAGCACTGCCCACTTCAGAGTGAAACGCTGGTGGTCACCGAACTCGATACCGGCCAGCGCCACCAGCAGGTAGGTCGACGGCACCAGCGGGCTGAGCAAGTGGACGGGCTGACCGACGATCGAGGCACGGGCCATTTCCACTGCGGTGATGCCGTAATGGCTGGCCGCTTCGGAGAGCACCGGCAATACGCCGTAGTAGAACGCGTCGTTCGACATGAAGAATGTGAACGGCATGCTCACCAGCGCCGTGATCACCGCCAGGTACGGGCCGAGGAAGTCCGGAATCACTGCCAGCAGACTTTTCGACATGGCGTCGACCATGCCGGTTCCGGACAGGATACCGGTGAAGATACCCGCAGCGAAAATCAGACTGACCACCGACAGCACGCTGCCGGCGTGGGCCGCAACGCGGTCCTTCTGCATTTGCAGGCACGGGTAATTGACGATCATCGCGATGCTGAACGCCACCATGAACAACACCGGCAGCGGCAGCAGGCCGGCGATCAGGGTGCACATCAGCGCCAGGGTCAGCAGGCCGTTGAACCAGATCAGCTTCGGACGGCGGGCATCGGGGAACTGCGAGACGCTGATTTCACTGTGATCAATCTCGTCGCCGATCAGGTGCAGCTCGCCCAGACGCGCACGCTCACGTTTGCCGTAGAAGTAGGCAATGATCAGGATCGCCACCACACCGGCGGCCATCGCCGGGATCATCGGCACGAAGATGTCCGACGGGTCGACATGCAGCGCACTGGCGGCACGGGCGGTTGGGCCACCCCACGGGGTCATGTTCATCACGCCACCGGCGAGGATGATCAGACCGGCCATGATCCGCGGGCTCATGCCGATGCGGCTGTACAGCGGCAGCATGGCGGCCACGCAGATCATGTAAGTGGTCGCGCCGTCTCCATCAAGGGAAACGACGAGCGCCAGCACGGCGGTACCGACCGAAACTTTCAGCGGGTCGCCCTTGACCAGTTTGAGGATCTTGCGCACGGCCGGGTCGAACAGGCCGGAGTCGATCATCAGGGCGAAGTACAGAATGGCGAACATCAGCATCACGCCGGTCGGCGCAAGCTTGGTAATACCTTCGAGCATCATCGGGCCGATCTTCGGCGCGAAACCACCGAACAGGGCGAACAGGATCGGGATGATGATCAGGGCGATCAGCGCAGACAGGCGCTTGGTCATGATCAGGAACATGAACGTGATGACCATGGCGAAGCCAAGGAAAGTCAGCATGGGATTACTCCAGGCGTAGCGCGGCTAATTGAGTGAGCGGATCGGAAGGGATCAGCGCAGAACGGGAAGCACGAGACGTACGGGCGGAGTTTCAGCGAGAAGGCGGGCTACAGAGGACATCAGAATCACCATTGTTGTTGTTAATTGGGCCTGACATGCGAGCGATCACACGCGTTGGCCAACCGGTCTGTTGCCGGTAGTGGCGGCGATCCTAATCGGGCAACCTTTCAGCTACCTTTCGCTGACGAAAGCTTCAGGCGAATGGCCAACCGGCTGTCGGATGCGACTAGAGTCAATCATTTCGGGGACGGGAGGGCAGGGAAATGGAAGAAGTGCACAGTGGTGGCTGCCACTGCGGACAGATTCGCTATCAGTTCAGCGGGCCATTGCAGGACATTGCCCACTGCCACTGCTCGATCTGCCGCAAGGTCAGCGGTGGGATTGTCACCACGTGGATTACCGTGGCGGCGGCCAGCTTCCAGTGGCTGAGCGGCACGCCATCGCGCTATGACTCGTCGAGCAGTTGCGCGCGGTATTTCTGTTCGCACTGTGGCGCGCAACTGGCGCTGGTGACATTGCTCAGCCCTGAGAGCATTGATGTGACCATCGCCACGCTGGATCACCCGGAGCGGGCGCCGGCCGAGCGGCACATCTGGACGGACAGCCAATTGCCCTGGCTGCATCTGGACGAGCATCTGCCGGGCGAGCCCGAAGAAACTCTTTGATCAGAAAATAGACAGATCCAGCGGCCGCATCGCGCCCATCCAGATCGCATGCTCGGTGTGATCGAGCAAGTCATCGCCGGTATCCGGGTGCAGGAACACCACCAGCCCCTTGCGATTGAGCGCCAGCCACGGCAACACCTCACCGATCAGCTCCGGGCCGAAAGCCAACTGGCAGCTCCAGTCTGGATGCGGGCCGACCGGGCGCTCATGGACGCGCCCCATCTTCAGAGGAAACAACTGCGCCGCCTGTTCACACAAAGCGCGCGCCTGATCAATTGAGTCAGCGTCGAAATAGACGTGGGCGTGATAGCCATTGATTGCGTGCATCTGAAAGCCTCTGAATCGGTTCGAACCCTCGGCGCAGGCTGCGTGTCACACGCCATACGAGGGACAACAAAAAGGAATCAGCCATGAAAAATGCCGAAACCCCGACGGTGAAAGTGGTGCTCTATGGTGCCATGGCCAGCCTGGGCGGTGCGTTGATGGCTGAAATGCTGCGCCGTCAGCACGAAGTCATCGCCATTCTCGACGATCTGAATGTACTCGCACCGCGTCCGGGCCTGCGCACCAAAAGCGGCGATCTGTTCGATGCCGAACGGGTCAACCAAAGCGTAGCCGGCAGCTCGGCAGTGATCTGTCTGCTAGACGCACCGGGCCTGCCTTTCAGCAGCGACCATGTAGAAAGATCCGTAGTGCTTGGGCCGGTGGAACAGGTTTTAGCAGTCGATGCGTTGGTCGACGGCTTGCAAGCGGCCAACGTGTCACGGTTGTTCCTGGTGGGGAATTTTGCCGTGCTCGACGAGCCAGATCTGGACGACGGGCTGCAACGCCACGCCGCCGAAGAAATCCGTGAAGCCCTGCAAAGCAGCCCATTGCAGTGGACGCTGGTGAATGCGCCGCACGGGGTGGCGGGGCTGACCATTGAGCATTTCAGTCAGGTGGGCGGCAATCTGGAGCCGGGGCTGGCGGAGCCGCTGGAACGGCTGAACCGGGTCGCGGTGGGGATTGCCGATGAGCTGCAGTTGAATCTGCATGTGGGGCAGCATGTGAATTTTGTCGCGACCTCAGGTACGTAAAAAGATCGCAGCCTTCGGCAGCTCCTACATTTGAAATGCGATTCCCCTGTAGGAGCTGCCGCAGGCTGCGATCTTTTGCTGTTTACACCGCAATCGAAGGCAGCGCCATTCCCGTCAGGGATTCGGCGCTGCTGGCCTGTTCTGCCATTAACCAGTCGACAAACTGCTGAATCAACGCGCCCCGGCGTTTGCGTTGCGGCAGCACCACGTAATAACCGAGGCGCGACAACGTGGTCTCGGTGATCGGCCGACACAGCAAGCCTTGGCTCAGCAAGTTATCCACAAGGTGGCGCCAGCCGATGGCCACACCCTGACCGCCAATCGCCGCTTGAATCAACAAGGTGTAATTGTCGAAACGCAATTGGCCCGGTGCTGGCGGGGTACTGATGCCCAGTTCGCGAAACAGCCCGCTCCAGTCAAACCAGTTGCTGCTGTTTTCCCCGCGCAAGTGCAGCAGTGGCAGCTCCAGCAACGCCTGGGTGGGCAGGGGCAGGGGCCGGTCCTTGAGCAATTGCGGACTGCACACCGGAAACACTTCCTCGCTGAAGAGCCAATGGCTTTCGCCCTGCTTAAAGCGCCCGTCGCCGAACAGGATCGCGACATCGATATCGGTGCGCAGCATGTTGTGGCTGCGCTCGCTGGTGACCAGGCTGACATCGACGTTCGGGTTGGCTTCGTGGAAGCGATGAAGGCGTGGCATCAGCCAGTACGCGGCGAAGGCGAAGTCGGTAGCGACCTGCAACACCTCGTGTTGTTGCTGCGTACTGATCGCGCTCAATCCTGCGTCGATATGTTGCAACCCGAGCTGAACCTGCTCGAACAGGATTGCCCCGCCCTCGGTCAGTTCGATGCCGCGGTAGATCCGGTCAAACAGACGCGCTCCCAGCTGTTCTTCCAGACGCTTGATCTGCTGACTGATCGCCGGCTGCGTGGTGCCCAGCTCAACCGCCGCAGCGGTAAAGCTGCGATGACGGGCCGCTGCTTCGAAGGCGCGCAACAGGTCGAGAGACAGATTGCCGAGGGCGTCATACATAAGCTGTGCTTATCCTAGTCATTGTCCGGCGCGGGCTTTACCGGACAGGGCATGGACTCCATGCTCGATCGCAGCAATGTCGCATAAATATTCACTATGGAATGCCGCGATCACATGAAGCGCAAGAACATTCTTTTCATCATGGCCGATCAAATGGCCGCGCCAATGTTGCCCATCTACGGCCCGTCGCCAATCAAACTGCCGAATCTTTCGCGCCTCGCCGCTCAGGGCGTGGTGTTCGATGCCGCTTACTGCAACAGTCCGCTGTGCGCGCCGTCGCGTTTCACTCTGGTCAGCGGCCAGTTACCGAGCAACATCGGCGCCTACGACAACGCCGCCGATTTCCCTGCCGATATTCCGACCTACGCCCACTACCTGCGTCGCCTCGGTTACCGCACCGCGCTGTCGGGCAAGATGCATTTCTGCGGCCCGGATCAGTTGCACGGTTATGAAGAGCGCCTGACCAGCGACATCTACCCGGCCGACTACGGCTGGGCGGTGAACTGGGACGAGCCGGACGTGCGCCCGAGCTGGTATCACAACATGTCGTCGGTGCTGCAGGCCGGGCCGTGCGTGCGCACCAACCAGCTCGACTTCGATGAAGAGGTGGTGTTCAAGGCCCAGCAATACCTGTTCGATCACATTCGCGAGGACGGCGATCAGCCGTTCTGCCTGACCGTTTCGATGACTCACCCACACGACCCGTACACGATTCCCAAGGCGTTCTGGGATTTGTACGACGACGGTGACATCCCATTGCCGAGCACCCCGGTTCAACATTCCCTCGATCCACACTCGCAGCGCCTGCTCAAGGTCTATGACCTGTGGGACAAGCCGCTGCCTGTGGATAAGATTCGCGATGCACGGCGGGCGTACTTCGGCGCTTGCAGTTATATCGATGCCAACGTCGGCAAACTTCTGCAAACCCTCGAAGATACCGGGCTGATCGATGACACCATCATCGTGTTCTCCGGCGACCACGGTGACATGCTGGGAGAGAAGGGCCTCTGGTACAAAATGCACTGGTTCGAGATGGCCGCGCGGGTGCCGCTGCTGATCAGTGCGCCGGGGCAGTTCGCTGCCGGCCGGGTTAGCGCGGCAGTGTCCACCGCCGACCTGTTGCCGACCTTCGTTGAACTGGCCGGCGGCAGCCTGGAGCCGAACTTACCGCTGGACGGCCGCTCGCTGCTGACGCACCTGCAAGGGCAGGGCGGGCATGACGAAGTATTCGGCGAATACATGGCCGAAGGCACCGTCAGCCCGCTGATGATGATCCGTCGCGGCGCCTACAAATTTATCTACAGTGAAAGCGACCCGTGCCTACTCTTCGATGTACACAACGATCCGCGTGAACTCGAAGAACTCAGCCAGTCGCCGCAACATCGCCAGCTGTTCGACGATTTTCTCGCCGAAGCGCGAGCCAAGTGGGACATACCGGCGATTCACCGCAAGGTGCTCGCCAGCCAGCGTCGCCGGCGTTTTGTCGCCGATGCCCTGACCATCGGCAAGCTGAAGAGCTGGGATCACCAGCCGCTGGTGGACGCCAGTCAGCAGTACATGCGCAACCACATCGACCTCGACGATCTGGAGCGCAAGGCCCGTTATCCACAACCCTGCCAAAATCAATAATGTAAGGGGAAGTCCATGCGCAAGTTATCCACAGCACTGACGATTGGCCTGCTGGCTCTGGGCAGTGCCTCGGCATTCGCCGAGCAAAGCTGCGAAACGGTGAAAATGGCCGACCCGGGCTGGAGCGACATCGCCGCGACCAACGCCATCACCGGGTTCCTGCTGGACGGCATGGGCTACAAGGCCAAGGTCGACACCCTCGCGGTGCCGATCACCTTCGGCGGTTTGAAGGACGGTCAGGTGGATGTGTTCCTCGGCAACTGGATGCCGGCGCAGCAGGGCTTCTACGACAAGTTCGTCGCCACCGGTGACGTCACGCAACTGGCGAAGAATCTCGACGGCACCGAGTTCACCCTGGCCGTCCCGGATTATGTGTGGGATGCCGGTGTGCATGACTTTGCCGACCTGAACAAATACGCCGACAAGTTCGACAAGAAAATCTACGGCATCGGCTCCGGTGCGCCAGCGAACATCTCGCTGCAGGAAATCATCAAGAAGAACGACTTCGACCTCGGCCAGTGGAAGCTGATCGAATCCAGCGAACAGGCGATGCTCGCCGAAGTGTCGCGGGCAGTGAAGAAGCAGAAATTCGTCACCTTCCTCGGCTGGACCCCGCACCCGATGAACGTGCAGTTGAAGATGCATTACCTCAAGGGCGGCGAGAAGTATTTCGGCGACACCGGCAGCGTCTACACCCTGACGCGCAAAGGCTACGCCGAGGCCTGCCCGAATGTGGGCAAGTTGCTGACCAACCTGGCGTTCACCCAGGACATGGAGAACAGCATCATGGCTGAGGTGGTGAACAAGAAAGTCAGCAATGCCGATGCGGTGAAGGCGTGGATCAAGGCCAATCCGGCGGTGCTGGACAAGTGGCTGGAGGGGGTGAAGACCGTGGATGGCAAGGATGCTTTGGCGGCTGTAAAGGCAAAGCTTTGACCGTGGGGTGGCTTTGAATTTTGCTCGGCTTGAGATTTTTGCCCCCTCACCCCAGCCCTCTCCCCCAGAGGGGGCGAGGGGGAAGGGAGCCGATCTTTATGTTGTTCAGAACCTGAGTTCGACTGGATATCTCAGGTCGGCGTACTTCCCTCTTTCACCTCGATCAGTCCCCTCTCCCTCCGGGAGAGGGTTAGGGTGAGGGCCTTTACCCTGGCACCCTGATAACCTTGAATAAAACCCGCCCGCGAGGACCCATGGCCCTGCCAAGTCGCCATTCACTCTTTCCCTTCCTGACCTGGCTGCCCCGGCAAACCCGCGCCAGCGTCGGCCGGGATCTGGTCGTTGGCCTGAGCGGTGCGATTCTCGCGTTGCCGCAGTCGATCGCGTACGCGCTGATCGCCGGCCTACCGCCGGAATACGGCCTCTATGCGGCGATCATCCCGGTGCTGATCGCCTGCCTGTGGGGGTCGTCGTGGCATCTGATCTGCGGCCCGACTGCAGCGATTTCGATTGTGCTGTATGCCAGCATCAGTCCCTTGGCCGTGCCGGCGTCACAGGACTACATCACGCTGATCCTGCTGCTCACCTTCCTCGCGGGGATTTTCCAGTGGCTGCTCGGCCTGCTGCGCTTCGGTGCACTGGTGAATTTCGTCTCGCATTCGGTGGTGCTCGGCTTCACCCTCGGCGCGGCGGTGGTGATCGCCATCGGCCAGTTGCCGAATCTGCTGGGGCTGGACCTGCCGGCGAAAGCCACGGCGCTGGCCAGTCTGATGGACCTGCTGCAACACCTGCGGGCTGTGGATAAACCGTCACTGGTGTTGGGTGTGGCCACGGTGCTGGTCGGTTTTGTCCTCAGACAACTGCTGCCGCGCTGGCCGACTCTGTTGATAACACTGGTGCTGGGCAGCGCAGTGGTGTGGTTATGGCCGGAGATGTTCGGCCACGTGCATCTGGTCAGCGCCTTTGTCGGGCGTTTGCCGCCGTTCAGTGCGCTGCCGCTGGATCTGGATCTGATTCTGCGTTTGCTGCCGAGCGCGGTGGCGGTGGGCATGCTCGGGCTGGTGACGAGTCTATCGATTGCCCGTTCGATTGCTGCACGTTCGCAGCAGTTGCTCGACGCCAATCAGGAAGTCCGCGCACAGGGCTTGTCGAATATCGTCGGGGCGTTCTTTTCCGGCTCGTTGTCGGCTGGCTCGTTCACCCGCTCAGGGCTGAGTTACGAGGCGGGTGCCTGTTCGCCGCTGGCCGGGGTGTTTTCGGCGATCTGGGTCGCGCTGTTCGCGATTTTTGGCGCCGGGCTGATTTCACACATTCCGATTCCGGCGATGGCCGGGAGCATTCTACTGATCGCCTGGGGCCTGGTGGATCATCGCGGGATTCGTTCGTTGCTGCGGGTCAGCCGTGCCGAGTTCGTGGTCATGGCGCTGACCTGCCTCGCCACGCTGCTGCTGGAATTGCAGACGGCGATTTATGCCGGGGTGCTGGCGTCGCTGTTCTTCTACCTCAAGCGCACCTCGCAACCGCGGGTGCAGCATTGGTGCGACGGCGAGGAGGACGTACTGCGAGTCGGCGGCTCGATCTTCTTCGGCGCCAGCCATTATCTGCAAGTGCGCCTGCAACGGCTGCACGGTACGCGGGTGGTGATCGAGGCGCAGCAGATCAACTTCATCGATTATTCGGGGGTGGAGATGCTGCATCAGGAGGCGCGGCGCCTGCTGCGTCAGGATCGCAGCCTGACCCTGCGCCGGGCGCGGCCGCAGGTGGTGGAGGAGTTGCGGAAGCTCGAAGGGCCGGAGAAATGCCCGATCCGGTTTGAGGATTGATCCAGGATCGGCGGTGCGGCCATTCGCGAGCAAGCCCGCTCCCACATTTGATCGCATTCCAATGTGGGAGCAACTGTCTTACTGCCACCGTTCGTCACCGCCACTCTGTGCCGTCTCGCAGCATGGCATTCAGTCTGATCAGCAGTATTCGCATACAGGCGATGAGCGCGACTTTCGCGCTCTTGCCCCGTTCTCTTAAGGATTCATAACGGGCCTTGAAGTCGGCTTGATGGCGGATAACGACCCAGCACGACATGTAAAGCGCACGTCTGACGCGCGCTCTCCCTCCGTAAATCTGACGTTTCCCGCTGTGATTTCCACTGTCGTCGTTGTAGGGGGCGATTCCCGCCAGTGCGGCGATCTCCCTGCGATCCAGCTCGCCGAGTTCGGGTAGATAAACCAGCAAGCTGGCGGTCGCCACAGTGCCGATGCCTTTGACAGAGATAAGCCGATCGGCTTTTTCCGCATCCAGCTCACGCATGCTTTGATCGATGGCTTTGCCNACAAGCTGGCGGTCGCCACAGTGCCGATGCCTTTGACGGAGATAAGCCGATCGGCTTTTTCCGCATCCAGCTTACGCATGCTTTGATTGATGGCTTTGCCGAACTGCTTGATCTGGGTCTGCAGGTAGCGAATATGGTCCTTGATCGCCTCTATGGCCGCGGGCAACTGGGCCTGTTGCAGCCGGCGCTTGTTGTCATCGCGCTGCTGGACGAAGTGCTCGCGTAATTGAATCAACTCGCGCAGGGCTTCACGCTCAGGCGAGATGGGCTTTTCGCGAGACGCATGCAGCGCTTCGGCAA
>NZ_JAZAQQ010000015.1:0-84562 GCF_036861315.1 Pseudomonas sp. S3(2024)
TGATCTTGCGCGAGACGAGGTGCAGGTCGTCGTCATACTCGTAGCGGGTGATGTGCCCGAGTTCGTCGCGCTCGGCAGTGATCTGGCCGTAGGCGCCGTAGCTGTAGGCACGGGTAGCGCCCGTAGGAAAGGTCGTCTGAATTAGTCGGCCAACAGCGTCCCACTGCTGGCGGGTGATCGCGCCGTGCTCGTCACAAGTGGTCGTCCGTCGCCCCAGCGCATCGTAGGAAAAGCGCCGTACTCCACCGTCGGGCAGGGTTTCCTCGATCAGTTGCCCGAGGTCGTTCCACGACAACTTGTGCCGGCTGGTGTCCGGGTAGCGGATCGACAGCAACTGCCCGCGCGTGTCGTAGTAGTGATGGGTGACCTGGCCGTCAGGATCGACCGCCTCGGTGACATCGCCCTCGGCGTTGCGCCGAAACGTCCACACCGCCTCGCCGCGAGAACGGCTGTGCAGGAAACCGTTGCGGTACTCGTAGGACGTTGGCTCATCGTCCGGCGGAAGCAGCGCGATCAGCCGTCCGACGTCGTCGTAGCGATACTCGGTGACCGCGCCCAGCGGATCCTGCTCGGCGATCAGCCGGCCCTGATCGTCATAAGCCTTGAGGTGCTCAGCGCCATCGGCCTCGACCTTGCGCACCAGCCGTGCGCTGTCGTCGTGGACGTAGGTTTCTTCGCTGCCATCGACGTAGTGCACCGCGACACTGCCGTCATCGGCCCAGACGTAACGGGTGTCCATCTGCGCGAACGACGCCCAATGGCGCACGCAACGCGCCGACTTGCCCGAGCGTTCCCACTCCCAGAAAAAGCTCGCGCCGCCGGTCAGTTGCCGCTGCAGGATGACGTGCTGATCGTCGTAGTCGTAACGCTCGCTGTCACCGACCGCATTGGTCGCGGCCAACAACCGCTGACGCGCGTCGTAGCAATAACTGACCAGCGTTTGCTCGGTGCGCCAGCCATCAGCCTCCAACACCTGGTAATCAACCGCGACCAGATGCGCCCGGTCGTAGCGCAACAACAACGACCGACCCGCGCCATTGTCCAGGCGGACAATCCGCTGCTGATGATCGCGAGAAACGCTCAGACGATTGCCATACGCATCACTGATCGCCACCAACCGCCCGGCACGAAAGTGATAAAACCGCGCCGCATCCCCGGCCAGCGCGAGGATCAGTTCCTCCGGCTCATCGCCGAGAAAAATCGCTGCCCGCGACAAGCTGTTGTGAATCTGCGGCCGCTCAACACTGGGCAACGGAAACCGCGTGCGGCGGTTCTCGTGATCGACCCAGACCACCGCCTCGCCATCAAACTCCAGCCGATGCGCCAGCGAATGGCTCCAGCCAAACCCCAGCCCGACATCGATTTCCACCGCGCTGGTGCGGTACAGCCGGGTGAATTCGAACGGCAGCAAGCCATCGAGCGTGCCGTCGGTCAGGGTCAGCAGTTCTTCGCCGGTGACCATCGACACCGGACAGCCGTTGGTGCAGGTCAGCGGCGCGCAGTCGGCGCTGTCGCCGTTGGGGTTTTTCGCTTGATCGGGAGCGTCGTCGTGATGCTCGTTTTTCTTCAGGGCGGCATTGCGCTTCGCATCCCAGCGCAGTTGCATGCGCCCCTTTTTCACTCCGGCGGCAATGCCCCGCGCGGCGACAGTTTTGTATTGATCGACGTAATGGATGAACGTGTTGACGATGCCGAACATCGCCTTGACCAGGCGTTTCACAACCGAGAGCAACTGGGCGGCGCGATCCGCCAGGCGTAGCGTCAGATAAGCGATCCCGGCGCCAGCCCCGACGAATGTCAACACAACGCCGATCAGCACATCGATCAGCACCTGCACGATCATCATCGACGCCGTTTCTGCGGTTTTGCCGGCGATCTGACTGGGCGGCAGCATCTCCAGCCAGAGACTCGCACTGCGCAGCAGCAAACACAGCGCCGCCTCATCACTGACCAGCAACTGCAGCTTTTGCATGACATCCGGAGCTGATTCTGCGAGATGAATCAGATCAGCCGCGCCGCTTCCCAGCCGCTCGGCAAATGCGCCTGGATCCTTGAGAATCTCCGACAGCATGCCGATGCTGTCCCATACCCCCTCGATCGCCGCCCAGCTCCCGGCGAGCATGCCGTTGCCCGCCGCCGTCGCCACCGACTGCGACCACTGCGGCTTGAGCCCCTGCCACTCGCTGCGCAACCAGCCATCCAGCTCGCCGGTCAAGCCGTCGTAGGACTGGAACAGCGCCTCGATCTGCTCCGGGGTAACGTCGCTGTGCACCTGCACGCGATAGAACTTGCCTGGCGTACCGGTGAATGTTCCCCGGCCTTGCGCATCAAGTACGACGGGGAAAGTTTGGCCATCACCCACCGCCACCATATCCACCACGATGTCGCCCAGCGGAATGTCGTACACCGACTCGAATTTGCTCTCGATCGCCAGCACCCCGCTTTTCGGGCACTGCACGACGCCGGTGGCAAACTCACTGTCGCCCGTGCTGACCGCGGTGACGCGATCACCAAAGCGGATAACCCGCTCCATGCCCATCAGCGACGGCAGGTCCGCCGCGTGGCTGACCTGGTCGGCCGCTTTGCTGAACCAATACTCAAGCTGCTGGCGATAGAGGCTGAGGGAGTCGGGGAAGCTGTCGAGTTCCTGCTCGATACGGCTGACGGCTTCCATCAGCGCACGCAACGATGCGGGGTGGAATGAAAAACCGGGTCAAACATGAGCGTTCCCTCGCGCAGAAATTAGGCGCGGGGACTTTGCGGGGGATCAATCAGGAAAGAAGTCAGGCGAGTAGGTGTTTGCTGTAGGACTAATCTGCAAACGGCTGATTACTACAAAACGTATAGCGATAAACGCAAACGTGGCGTGAGGTTTCCCTCACGCCACGTTTATCGAACGATACAAAATGATTTACCGGGTTTAATCCCGAGCGCTCAACTCTTTGAGTTTGAGCTCGGCCAACGGGTGACCGGCCTTGGCGGCCAACGTCCACCAGCGCGCCGCTTCGGCCGGATCCGGCGCTTTGCTCGGCGTACCGGCCAAGCTGATCACGCCGACCTGATAAGCCGCTTTGCCATCACCGGCAAGCGCCGCCAGACGCAACAGCCGCACACCCTCTTCGCGGGCACCCAGGCCAACCCCGCGAAACGTCAGAATGTGCCCATAAAAGCTTTGCGCGCCGACATCGCCAAGATTGGCCATGCGCGCAAACTGCCCTTCGAGCCAGCGCCAGCCCCTGGGCTGGCGGACAAACCACGACCAGTGAAACAGCCTGCGGGCCAACCAGTAACTGGCCGACGCCTTGAGTCGTAAGAACACTCAGGCCTCCGCCGATTCCGGGTACTCGTATTCGAACACCCTGACCACTTCCGACGCATGCCAGGAGGCAGCCGCGACGCCATCGGAGGGCCCGGAGAAGCGTCCCAGGCGCTCGACACATTCAAAAAAACCGGTACGTGGCAAACGGCTGGCACCCTGGCTGATCACCAGCGAACTGCGCAACGGCTGTTCAGCCTTGGCGTCCAGCGCGGCCAGATGCTCAAGTGCCGCGGTCAGCGTCTGCATCGCCGGCGTCGGCAGTTGCAAACGTTCGAGCAAGGCTCGATAGGTCAACAGATGGCGCTGCCTGCGCGCTTGATCCAGCTCCCCGAGCAATCCGTCCCAATGTTGACGACTGATGCGTACGCTCACGATTCATCCCTCCAACCCGGCACCGTCAGTTCCCAGGCCAGGCTGCGACGAATCGCGGCGTCAGGTTGACGCTCGCCGCTTTCGATCATGGCCAGATAAGACGGGCTGATGCCTACCGTGCGGGCCAGCGCCTCGATGGCGATGCCCTTCCCTTCGCGCAAACTGCGTAGTTGATCCAGACCTGGAAGAATCGGGTCTGGCGTTGCGGCGGCCGGCGCTGGCGCCTGCTGCTGCGGTGTTTCGTTGATGCCTGCTGCTTTCAGTAGAGCCTGATACTGAACCCATGGCAGAACCGCATATTCGGGTTCGCCATCGCGTGCAATTATCTGAATATCCATGACTACCCCGTAGGACAACAACACTTAGCGAGTCGGCACTTTTCCCTAGAAGTGTAATCCTAACAGCGGCCAAGGTCGCGGGGGGTATCTATCTGTCTGCAGGCGAAGTGAATCAGGGCTTTTTCGGGCCCTGAAGCTGAAGTTGCTCGGGGGTATCAGGCAGGCGCTCGACCACCGCAAGTTTTTCCGGCTGCTGGCGGTTGCGCCAGAGCCGAAAAGCATTGAGCTCATCGTCGAGGGTTTTCATCAGCCAGGCCAGAACGGCGATGTCATCGAGCATACCGAACACCGGAATGAAATCCGGAATCGCATCCACCGGGCTGAGGAAGTACATCAGGCCCGCCACCACCGAGACGATGGCTTTCGGGCTGATTGCCCGGTATTCGCCACGCCAGTAAGCCAGACACAGCGCCTGGAGCAAACGCAGATCTTCCTTGAGTTTGCCAAGGCGATTGCCTTGCGCCGCTCCTTTGCTCGCCACCGCGAACAACAGGGTCGGCAGACGCCCACGCGCCAGCAATCGACCGGCGAGGGGCAGAAATCGGGCGAAATTCCACGGCGCTTTCATCTATTTCTCCCGTTGAAATGTTATCCACACAAATTGTGGATAACCTTGTGAACAGAGCTGCATTTCAGCGCTGAAAGCCCCGTTTTATAAGGGCCGCGCTCAGATCGGGCGTTTTTTACTCACATAAAAAACCCCAATATTTCATTGACTTGGCGGCTCAGGGCGTCTAGCGCTGGCAGCCTCAATCTCTAGGACTGCTGTAAGCGCCATCCGTTCGCTCTGTTTACCGCCAGCATCGTCCAGATGCAACAACGCCCCGCATATGCGAGGCGTTGTCTTCGAAGCTACAGCCGATTACTTGGCGGCGGCGTCTTCTTTGGCAGGATCCTTGATGGCCAGCAGTTCCAGGTCGAAGACCAGAACCGAGTTGGCCGGGATTGCCGGGCTTGGCGATTGCGCGCCGTAAGCCAGATCGCTAGGAATGTACAGTTTGTACTTCTCGCCAACGTGCATCAGTTGCAGACCTTCAACCCAACCCGGGATCACGCCGCTGACCGGCAGATCAATCGGGCTGCCACGTTCAACAGAGCTGTCGAACACGGTGCCGTTGGTCAGCTTGCCGGTGTAGTGAACAGTCACGACGTCGGTAGGCTTAGGCTGTGGGCCGTCGGCTTTCTTGACCACTTCGTACTGCAGACCGGAAGCGGTGGTGGTGACACCAGGCTTCTTGCCGTTTTCTTCGAGGAATTTCTTGCCGGCGGCTGCCGACTCTTCGCTCATCTTGGCCATGCGCTCTTCAGCACGCTTTTGCAGCGCGGCGAAGGCTTCGACCAGTTCTTCGTCTTTCAGCTTCTGTTCTTTCTTGCCGACGGCATCTTCGATGCCCTGGGCTACCGCTTTGGAGTCCAGATCATCCATGCCTTCCTGAGCAAGGCTCTTGCCCATGTTCAGGCCGATACCGTAGGAAGCTTTTTGCGCCGGGGTTTTCAGCTCTACGCTGGTCTGCGAATCACAACCCGCGAGGACCAGGCTAACCAGGGCTACCGCCGCCGCCAACCGATGCTGTTTCATGCTATTTCCTTGTTCATGCGCCGAAAGGGCAATCGAGTAAAGCCGCGAGCTTATCAGGCCGCCACGACCAATGGCTACCGGCATGAGAGCAGGAAATGTCCGATAAGTTCAGGGATTAAAACGCATTCGGGCCAAGGGACGATGAAGCTTCTGTCATCTGGAGCTGACAAGGGCTGATGAGACTTCATACGACAGTTGGCGTAATGGCCACTTGCCGCACCTGCAACAGCTGAGGCATAACAAGGCAACAACTCGACAAGGATGTTTATCTTGCGCCTCTTATACCGTGTGCTGGCATTGATCATAGTGCTGCTGGGCCTGGCTCTGGCAGTGATTCTGTACTACGTCGCCAACCCGAAACTGCCCTTCTATACCCCGGCCCAACAGGTGCATTACCTGCAGCAGTGGAGCGAGGAGGAACGCCAGACTTACTACTTCACGCCGCAGGGCACACAGGTCAAAGGCCTGCGCTATGAGTGGTTCGAGGCGCTGGAACTGCCCTTCTCGCAGCAGCGTTTCGCGTCCCCGGAATACCTCGCACGCTTCGGATTTCTGGTTGATCCACAGCAGAAAGCCACGTCGAACAACCCCGGCAATCTGCCGGTCGGTTTCGCCCGCCACGCGAATCCCGGTGGCAGCGAGCAATATCTCGATATCACCTGCGCTGCTTGCCACACTGGCGAATTGCGCTTCAAAGGCCAGGCCGTGCGAATTGACGGTGGTTCGGCGCAGCATGTCTTGCCTTCCAGCGTTCCTACATTGCGCGGTGGCAGTTTCGGACAAGCCTTGGTCGCGAGTCTGGCCTCGACTTACTACAACCCATGGAAATTCGAGCGTTTCGCCAAAAATGTTCTGGGCGATGACTACGAGACACGCCAGGAGCAACTGCGCAAAGACTTCAAGCAATCGCTGAACACCTTCCTCAAAGTCGCCTGGAACGACACGCATCGCGGCCTCTACCCGACCGAAGAAGGCCCGGGCCGCACCGACGCATTCGGCCGCATCGCCAACGCCACCTTCGGCGACGCGATCTCCCCCGCTAACTACTGCGTGGCCAACGCACCGGTGGACTACCCGCAACTGTGGGACATGTGGACGTTCGACTGGGTGCAGTGGAACGGCTCGGCGCAACAACCGATGGCGCGCAATATCGGTGAGGCACTGGGGGTCGGCGCCACGTTGAATTTCTTCGACAGCAATGGCCAGCCGCTGCAGGGCGATACCCGTTACGCCTCCAGTGTCCGCGTGCGTGATCTGCACAAAATCGAAGAAACCCTGCAACACCTGCAACCACCCGCCTGGCCGGAAGATGTCTTGGGTGCGGTGGACAAACCACTGGCTGCCAAGGGCCGCGCGCTGTTTGCCGAGAACTGCGCCGGTTGCCACGTGCCACGCGAGACTCAGGAGGGCGAACGCTGGGTGCAGCATTTGCACCTGCTGCCGGTGGAGGTGATAGGCACCGACCCGAATGCCGCGACCAACATTGCCAACCACCGTTTCGACCTGACGCCGCTGCAATGGGATCTGAAGGAGCTTGAGCAGATGGATGTGAAGCTGCATCCAACGCCCAAAGAGCCATTGGATCTGAGCCAGCTATCGGTGGCCAAGGGCCTGGCTTACGTCACCGCATTCGTCGAAAACCGCGCTTATCGCGAGGCTGGTGTCACCCCTCAGGAAAAGCCAAAACTTGATGGCTTCGGTCTGCCGATCGGCGTGCGCGAAAAAGTCGCTTACAAGGCCAGACCATTGGCCGGGGTTTGGGCCACCGCGCCGTTTCTGCACAACGGTTCAGTACCGAGCCTTTATCAACTGCTGTCACCGCAGGATGAGCGTGCCACGACGTTTTATAAAGGTTCGTTCGAATACGACCCGCGTCATCTGGGCTATCGCACCGAAGCCTTTACTAATGGCTTTCTGTTCGACACGCGGATTAGCGGCAACCACAACAGCGGTCATGAATTCCGCGCCGGCGAGCGTGGTAATGGGGTCATCGGCCGACTGCTGCAACCAGAAGAACGCTGGGCCTTGCTGGAGTACCTGAAAGTACTGGGCGGACCGTTGGAGGCGCAATTGCCATGATGATCAACCCGTACAAAAGACCGTCGATGTTCGCCCGCGTCTGGTTATGGCTGGGGCGCCTGCTGGGCAAAGCCCTACTGACATTGCTGATTATCGGCCTGCTGGGCTGGGCCATCGCCAGCGCGTGGTTCGCCTGGCAACACAGAGGTCCGGTGTCAGCGCAGGAACAGGTTCCCGCCGGTGAAGCAGCGATGACCCAGGACGTGATCCAGACCGCCGTACGCATCGTCGATCAACATCGCGAAAGCACGCGTTATCTGCGCGACGCGCATGCCAAGGCCCATGGTTGCGTGAAAGCCGAAGTGACGGTGCTGCCGGAACTGACACCTGCGTTGCGCCAAGGCGTATTCAGTGAGCCGGGCAAAACCTGGCAGGCGATGATTCGCCTTTCCAATGGCAACGCCTACCCGCAGTTCGACAGCATCCGCGATGCCCGGGGCATGGCAATCAAGCTGCTCGATGTGCCCGGCAAACCATTGCTCGGCGACCGTCAGCAGCGCCACGAGCAAGACTTCGTGATGTTCAGCCACCCGAACTTCTTTGTCAGCGATGTCGCCGAGTATCGTCAGAATGTGGCGGCTCAGGCTGACGGCAAAAAGATCATGGCGTTCTTTCCTGGCTGGAATCCGCGCAACTGGCAGATCCGCCACCTGTTCATCGCCATGGCGACCCTGGCGCCGCCACCGAACAGCCCGACGGCGACCACGTACTTTTCGGTATCGCCCTACAAATTCGGGGAGGCAAATGCGAAGTTCCGGGTCGCGCCGGATCCGGACAATTGCCCGGCGTATGCCCTGCCCCCGCAAAACCACGACCTGCCGAATTTCCTGCGCAGCGCCTTGAACCAGCAACTGTCGACGGATCGGGTGCCAGCGTGTTTTGTACTGCAGATTCAGCGCCAGGACGCGAACAAGTACATGCCGATCGAGGACACCAGCATCGAATGGCGCGAACAGGATTCACCGTTCGAAAGTGTGGCGCGAATCACTCTGCCTGCGCAGGACTTCGACACACCGGCGTTGAATCTGGCGTGTGACAACCTGTCGTTCAACCCGTGGTTTGGTATCGAAGCGCACCGACCGATTGGCGGGATCAACCGTTTGCGCAAAGCGGTGTATGAGGCGGTGAGCGATTATCGGCATAGCCGCAATGCTGAACAGTGAGAAGACGAGGAGATGATTTGTGGTGAGGGGATTTATCCCCTCACTACAAAGGCAGTGCAGAAATGCTCAAATCGCAGACAGCAAAAAGCCCGCACTAGGCGGGCTTTCTGTGGTGACCTGGCGTTCAGTGGGTCCAGGTGACCGAATATGGCGCAGCGGACGGGACTCGAACCCGCGACCCCCGGCGTGACAGGCCGGTATTCTAACCGACTGAACTACCGCTGCGCGAAACGCTTGAAACGAATGGTGGGTGATGACGGGATCGAACCGCCGACATTCTGCTTGTAAGGCAGACGCTCTCCCAGCTGAGCTAATCACCCTTCGCTTCGTTACGGGGCGCATTATGCCACAAGTTTTCGTAAAGTGTTGATTTAATTGAAGTTTTTTTTCAAATAAATCCGAAAACCGGTGAAACGATGCAACCCCGGTGGAACAAGGTACAAACTTGAGACAGAAAAAAACCCGCTTCAGCGGGTTTTTCCGTGGTGACCTGGCGTTCAGTGGTCCAGGTTACCGAATATGGCGCAGCGGACGGGACTCGAACCCGCGACCCCCGGCGTGACAGGCCGGTATTCTAACCGACTGAACTACCGCTGCGCTAAACACTTGAAACGAATGGTGGGTGATGACGGGATCGAACCGCCGACATTCTGCTTGTAAGGCAGACGCTCTCCCAGCTGAGCTAATCACCCTTCGCTTCGGTGTGGCGCGCATTCTACGGAGCGACCCAACCTCTGGCAAGCACTTTTTTAATTAATTTTCTCAGGCCTTCCAAAGGCTTAGAGAAGGGTTGGCCTATGACCCGGCGAAGACAATAATGCCCCCCTTTGTATAAAGGAGAGACTCACCCCATGTGGTTCAAAAACCTGCTTATCTATCGCCTGACCCAAGACCTGCCTGTCGATGCCGAGGCGCTGGAAACTGCACTGGCCACCAAACTGGCGCGTCCATGTGCAAGCCAGGAGTTGACCACCTACGGTTTCGTCGCGCCGTTCGGCAAAGGCGAAGATGCGCCACTGGTGCACGTCAGCGGTGACTTCCTGCTGATCGCTGCGCGTAAAGAAGAACGCATTCTGCCGGGCAGCGTCGTGCGCGATGCGGTCAAGGAGAAGGTCGAAGAGATCGAAGCCGAGCAGATGCGCAAGGTCTATAAGAAGGAACGCGATCAGATCAAGGATGAAATCATCCAGGCGTTCCTGCCGCGCGCCTTTATCCGTCGTTCGTCGACCTTCGCCGCGATCGCGCCGAAACAGGGCCTGATCCTGGTCAACTCGGCCAGCCCGAAACGTGCCGAAGACCTGCTTTCCACAATGCGTGAAGTGCTCGGCACCCTGCCCGTGCGTCCGCTGACCGTGAAAACCGCACCGACCGCCGTGATGACCGAGTGGGTCACCACCCAGCAAGCCGCCCCGGACTTCTTCGTTCTGGACGAATGCGAGCTGCGCGATACCCACGAAGACGGCGGCATCGTGCGTTGCAAGCGTCAGGACCTGACCAGCGAAGAAATCCAGCTGCACCTGAGCACCGGCAAAGTAGTCACCCAATTGTCGCTGGCCTGGCAGGACAAGCTGTCGTTCATGCTTGACGACAAGATGACCGTCAAACGCCTGAAGTTCGAAGACCTGCTGCAGGATCAGGCGGAACAGGACGGTGGCGACGAGGCCCTGGGCCAACTGGACGCCAGCTTCACCCTGATGATGCTGACCTTCGGCGACTTCCTGCCGGCACTGGTGGAAGCGTTGGGCGGTGAAGAGACTCCGCAGGGGATCTAAAACCCTTGTGAAATCCCAATGTGGGAGCGGGCTTGCTCGCGAAAGCGGTGTGTCATTCAACATTAACCTGACTGACCCGCCGCTTTCGCGAGCAAGCCCGCTCCCACAATTGGTTTTGTGGTGTAACTAATAATAAGGATCGGGCCATGCGCGCACTGGCTGCACTGAGCCGCTTTGTCGGCAATACCTTCGCTTACTGGGTTCTGATTTTCGCGGTGATCGCGTTCCTGCAACCGGCGTGGTTCCTCGGCCTCAAAGGCGCAATCGTGCCGCTGCTGGGGCTGGTGATGTTCGGCATGGGCCTGACCCTCAAACTCGATGACTTCGCTGCCGTCGCCCGCCATCCGTGGCGTGTGGCTTTGGGCGTGGTCGCACATTTCGTGATCATGCCCGGTGTGGCGTGGTTGCTCTGCCAGATCTTCCACCTGCCGCCGGAAATCGCCGTCGGGGTGATTCTGGTCGGCTGCTGCCCAAGCGGCACCTCCTCCAACGTCATGACCTGGCTGGCCCGCGGCGATCTGGCACTGTCGGTGGCGATTGCCGCTGTCACCACCCTGCTCGCTCCGCTGCTGACCCCGGCATTGATCTGGCTGCTGGCTTCGGCATGGTTGCCGGTGTCGTTCATGGAGTTGTTCTGGTCGATCCTGCAAGTGGTGCTGCTGCCGATCGTGCTCGGCGTGGTCGCGCAACGCGTGCTCGGCGACAAGGTGCGCCACGCGGTGGACGTGTTGCCACTGGTGTCGGTGGTCAGCATCGTGATCATCGTCACCGCCGTAGTAGCTGCCAGTCAGGCGAAGATTGCCGAATCCGGGCTGCTGATCATGGCCGTGGTGATGCTGCACAACAGCTTCGGCTACTTGCTGGGTTACTTCACCGGACGTCTGTTCAAGTTGCCACTGGCGCAGCGCAAGTCGCTGGCGCTGGAAGTCGGCATGCAGAATTCGGGGTTGGGCGCGGCCTTGGCCAGCGCGCACTTTTCGCCGCTGGCGGCGGTGCCGAGCGCGTTGTTCAGCGTCTGGCACAACATTTCCGGGGCGTTGCTCTCGACGTACTTCCGGCGCATGAGCGAGAAAGAAGACCGTGAGGCGCTGGCGCAGCAGCCGGCCGACTGAACGGCAAACTTGATCCCCGGATTAATGCTCGGCAGACTGTTGCGCTACGCGGGGACGACCCTGCGGCTCGATCGAGTTATCAATCTGGGGACGGCCCCGTCAATCGATGGAGGTCTCTTATGTCCTGGATCATTCTGTTTTTCGCCGGCCTGTTCGAAGTCGGCTGGGCCGTCGGCCTGAAATACACCGACGGCTTCACCCGCCCGCTCCCCACCGTCCTGACCGTTGCGGCCATGGCCATCAGCCTTGGCCTGCTGGGTCTGGCAATGAAGGAATTGCCGCTGGGTACGGCTTATGCAATCTGGACCGGGGTCGGTGCCGTGGGCACGGTGATTGCCGGGATCATTCTGTTTGGCGAGTCGATGGCGTTGATTCGGCTGGCCAGTGTGGCGTTAATCATTACCGGGTTGATTGGTCTGAAGGTCAGCGCTTAGGCCACTGGCCTCTATCGCGAGCAGGCTCACTCCTACAAGGGGTACGCGCTTCAAATGTAGGAGTGAGCCTCCTCGCGATGGGGTCATATCAGGTAACAACTACCTGACAGTCCCGCGTAACGCTCCCACCAACCCCTGTAATTTCGCCGGCTGCGCCGCCTCAACCTCGACCGCCGAGCCCGCCACCAACGTCACCCGCGACCACAACCGCTTGAACAGCCCCTTGTTCGGATCGCGGCTGAAGAAACTCCCCCACAACCCTTGCAACGCCAGCGGAATCACCGGCACCGGCGTTTCTTCGAGAATCCGCGTCAGTCCGCCCTTGAACTCGTTGATCTCGCCATCGGTGGTCAACTTGCCTTCGGGGAAGATGCACACCAGCTCACCGTCCTTCAGATACTGGGCAATCCGGGTGAAGGCTTTTTCGTAGATCTGGATGTCTTCGTTGCGTCCGGCAATCGGAATCGTCCCCGCCGTGCGGAAGATAAAGTTCAGCACCGGCAGGTTGTAGATTTTGTAATACATGACAAAGCGAATCGGCCGACGCACCGCGCCGCCAATCAACAGCGCATCGACGAACGACACGTGGTTGCACACCAACAGCGCCGCGCCCTCGTCCGGGATCGCCTCAAGGTTGCGGTGCTCGACGCGGTACATGGAATGGCTGAGCAGCCAGATCATGAAACGCATGCTGAACTCGGGGACGATCTTGAAGATGTAGGCGTTGACGCCGATGTTCAACAGCGACACCACCAGGAACAGCTGCGGAATCGACAGTTTGACCACACTCAGCAACACGATCGAAACAATCGCCGAGACCACCATAAACAGTGCGTTGAGAATGTTGTTGGCGGCAATCACCCGCGCCCGCTCTTTCTCGGCGGTGCGCGACTGGATCAACGCGTACAGCGGCACGATATAGAAACCGCCAAAAATGCCGAGGCCGAGAATGTCGACCAGCACCGCCCAGGTATGCGCAAAGCCCAGCACTTCAGTCCAGCTGTGGCCGGTGACGCTCTCGGGGATTCCGCCGGAATGCCACCACAGCAACAGGCCGAACACGGTCAGACCGAACGAACCGAACGGCACCAGTCCGATCTCGACCTTGCGCCCGGAGAGTTTCTCGCAAAGCATCGAACCCAGCGCAATCCCTACCGAGAACACCGTGAGGATCAGCGTGACTACGGTTTCGTCGCCGTGCATCCATTCCTTGGCGTAGGCCGGGATCTGCGTCAAGTAAATCGCCCCGACAAACCAGAACCACGAGTTGCCGACAATCGAACGCGACACCGCAGGCGTCTGGCCCAGACCGAGTTTCAGCGTGGCCCAGGACTGGCTGAAGATGTTCCAGTTCAGACGCATTTCCGGCGAGGCCGCCGCCGCGCGCGGAATGCTGCGACTGGCGAGATAACCGAGCACCGCAATTCCGACAATCGCGGTCGACACCAGTGGCGCGTAATGGGTCGAGGACATGATGATCCCGGCGCCGATGGTTCCGGCAAGGATCGCCAGAAACGTACCCATCTCCACCAGACCGTTGCCGCCGACCAATTCATCCTCGCGCAACGCCTGCGGCAGGATCGAATACTTGACCGGCCCGAACAGCGCCGAATGCGTGCCCATGGCAAACAGCGCCACCAGCATCAGCTGCAGGTGATCGAACAGGAAACCGATCGATCCTACGGCCATGATCGCGATTTCCGCGAGTTTGATCAGACGGATCAATGCGTCCTTGGCGAATTTTTCCCCGAACTGCCCGGCCAACGCCGAAAACAGAAAGAACGGCAGGATAAACAGCAGCGCGCACAGGTTGACCCAGATCGAACGGTCACCTTCGATGGTCAGCCGATACAGAATGGCGAGGATCAGCGATTGCTTGAACACGTTGTCGTTGAACGCGCCCAGCGACTGCGTGATGAAAAACGGCAGAAAGCGCCGAGTGCGAAGCAGGTTGAACTGTGAGGGGTGACTCATCTTCCGTGTTTCCCTGAGGTCGGTAGAGAATGGCCTGGATCTGCTTATTGGAATCTCGATCGGCGATCCAGGCCACACCTTACCTAAACTTTTCAGGTTATTTCTTCAACCCTGCAATACAAGGTGAGACAAACAGCTCACCGCGCCACGCGCCTTGCACGGTGCGTTTACCGACGATCAGCCACATCACCGCCAGCAGGCTCACCAGCATGCAGCCGACCACGCTGAAAAAACCGAGGTTCAGCGTGCTGGCGAGCTTGAGGGTCGCCAGCGAATACACGCCCAGCGGGAAGGTAAAACCCCACCAGCCGAGGTTGAACGGGATGCCGTCACGCAGGTAACGCGCGGTGATCAGCAGCGCCATCAACATCCACCACAAGCCGAAGCCCCACAGGGTGATACCGGCGACCAGCCCCACGCCAGCAGCGATTTCACCGATGCCCGGCAGGCCGTTGGCGGCGAAGATCGCCGGTGCATCAGCGCCCAGCAGCAACATGCCCAACGCACCGGTACCGATCGGGCCGAGGGCCAGCCAGCTCGAAGCGGCCATGTTTTCGTGGGGCAGTTTATGCAGGGCCATGCGCAGCAGCAGGATGGTAAGAATGCTGAACGCCACCGGCAGGGAAAATGCCCAGAGCACGTAGCTGGTGGTCAGCACCACCAGTTGCGCATGGGCATCAGCCAGATGCGGCGCGAGCAAGCCACCGCTGGCCGCTGCCACTTCTGCGGCGACTACCGGCAACAGCCAGACCGCGGTCATCTGGTCGATGCTGTGTTCCTGGCGGGTAAACATCATGTAGGGGATCAACACGCCGCAGGCCAGCGACATCGCCACGTCGAGCCACCACAGTACTTCGGCAAGATGAATCACCCCCTCACCCCAGCGTGGCAGACCGAACAGCAGAAAGCCGTTGATGATGGTCGCCAGGCCCATGGGAATGGTGCCGAAGAACATCGATACGGTGGAGTGGCCGAAGATCCGCCGCGCTTCATCGAAGAATAAAATCCAGCGCGCGGCATAAGCGAAGGTAAACAGGGTGAACAACAGAATGTTGAACAGCCACAACCCTTCGGCCACCGCGTGCAACCCGGGAATCGCCACCGGCAGTTGCGCCAGCGCCAGGGCCAGCACGCCGGTACCCATGGTCGCGGCGAACCAGTTCGGGGTGAATTGACGGATCACTTCACGCGGATGCTGAAGCTGGCTGAACGGCTTGATGCCGGGTTTGGCAATGTTGGGGCAAGTCATCATGAACTCCTGTCCTCTGGTGAGGTTGAGCCCATGGTAGAACCGAATCGAATATCTATATAACGGGTAATTTCTCTATCTGTTATCTACTTTACAGATAAGCAGTCAAACACTGCCTTCGCTCTCGATCACCAGAATCCGCGCCGCGCCCCGTGGATGCGCCACGTGCTCGGTGCCGACCGAGGCGTAGAAGATATCGCCAACCTCAAGCAGCACCTGTTTTTCTTCGCCCTGTTCGCGATAGTGCATCTGCACCTGCCCATCGAGCACCACGAACACTTCCTCGCCATCGTTGACGTGCCATTTGTACGGCTGATCAGTCCAGTGCAGACGCGTGGTGATACCGTTCATGTTGGCGATGTCCAGCGCACCCCAGGCACGCTCGGCGGTGAACGACTTGCTGCGGATAATCTTCATCGGTCGATCCGTGAAAAGAAGGCCGGACAAAGGTAGCTGAAACCATCACGTTTATGGAGTGCTGCAAGCCTTCACTGCTTGCGGGCGCAGGCTGAGCAACAGCGCGGCGACGGCAAGGACGATCAATCCGGCGCCGTAGCCGTCGGTGGTCGCCAGCAACCCATAGGCTCGGGTCAAATGCCCGGCCAACAAGGCCGGCAGGCAGAACGCCAGATAACTCAGCGCGTAGTACGCCGACATCAAACCGGCCCGTTCATGCGGCAGGGCCAACGGCACCAGGCTGCGCACCGCGCCGAGGAAACCCGAGCCAAAGCCGCAACCGGCAACCAGTGTGCCGAGGAAAAACAGCGCCAGACTGGCGCTGTGCACGCCGAGCAAAATCAGCAGCACGCCGATAGGCAGCAGACTGGCGCCGATTTGCAGGGCTTTGCCGGCGGGACGAATGCGCAAAGTGAAGATCATCAGCGCCCCGGTCACGGTCAACGCCGAAACGGTAGCGCCGCCGATCAGGTTCGAAGTCGAACCGGTAGCAGTGCGCACCAGCGACGGTGCCAGTGAGGCAAAAAAGCCGCCGAGGGCCCAGGTTGCGGTGTTCAGCGGCAGCACACGCCATAAGGTCGAACGCGCCTGAACCGGCACATGCAGGGTCGGCCGCAGTGAAGCCCAAGCCCCGG
Organism: Pseudomonas sp. S3(2024); assembly: GCF_036861315.1. Lineage (NCBI taxonomy): Bacteria > Pseudomonadati > Pseudomonadota > Gammaproteobacteria > Pseudomonadales > Pseudomonadaceae > Pseudomonas > Pseudomonas sp. S3(2024). The sequence goes on from NZ_JAZAQQ010000015.1 coordinate 16,483, forward strand.
ATTGCGGGGTGACGCTTTCCGGCAGACGCCAGACATACACCGCCTGCAACACAAACAGCGCCAGCAGCAGCCAGTAAGTCAGTTGCAACGGCGCCGGGGCGAACTCGGCCAGCAAGCCGCAGCCCATGCTGCCCAGCGCCATGCCGAGCAACGGTGCGACGCTGTTGATCAACGGCCCTTGCTGACGGTCGGTGTCGAGCAGCGTCGCGCTCAAAACAGCGGTGGCCATGCCGGTGGCAAAACCCTGCAATACGCGGGCGCTGATCAGCCAGGCAACACTGTCGGCGCTGATAAACAGCAACATCGCTAGCGCATTGAGCAGCACGGCAGTGAAAATCACCGGTTTACGTCCCAGGTGATCGGACAGCGATCCGACCGTCAGCAGCGCCGCCAGCAGACTCAGCGCATACACGCCGAAAATCAGGGTCAGCACCGCTGCCGAGAAGTGCAGTTGATCCTGATACAGGTGATACAACGGCGTCGGCGCCGTGGAAGCGGCGAGAAAACTGAGTAAGGTGATCGCCAGAAAAATCAGGCTGCCACGGTTGGAAGCAAGGCTGGTCATGGGCACACTCCGCAAAAGCTAATTTTTTGCTTTTGCGGAGTGTGCTCCCGGCTTTGGCTTAAAGCAAATTCTTTGTGTTAAGGTCTGACGCATGGCTATTAAAGAAGGTTTACGCCCCGGTGGCCGCAGTGCCCGGGTGCAAGAGTCGATTCATTCGGCAGTTCGCGCGCTTCTGCAAGAACAGGAGCGCAGCAGCGTGACCGTCCCGCAAATCGCGGCGCGCGCCGGGGTCACGCCGTCGACGATCTATCGGCGCTGGGGTGATCTGGCGGCGTTGCTCGCCGACGTCGCCCTCGCCCGCATGCGCCCCGACAGCGAACCGGCGGTGACCGGTGACCTGCGCGGTGATATCCGCGCCTGGGCCGAACAGTATCTGGACGAGATGAGCTCGGAGCCGGGGCGCAACATGATGCGCGATGTGCAGGCCAGCGCCACGCCGGGGTACTGCGTGACGATTCTTGGTGGGCAGTTGCAGACCATCATTGACCGCCACCCCGATGAAGCAGCGCCGAGCGTTGATCGGTTGATCAATCTGGTGGTGGCGCCGGTGGTGTTCCGGATTCTGTTTTCGGCGGCGGCGCTGGAGGTGGATGAACTGCATCGGTTGATCGATATCGCACTGCAACAGGACTGACGCCATCGCGAGCAGGCTCACTCCTACTATTGGAATGCGTTCCACCTGTAGGAGTGAGCCTGCTCGCGATGGGGCCTGATGAGTCACCCCAAAAACCACCCGGTTTCAAACCTGCGACACCCCGCCACGCCACGACCTTGGTCGACACTGACTAACCGCCATACTCATGCGAGACTGTCCGCCCGGGCAGGACTGCCGGGGAGTCTTTTGTCGGGAGTGTTGCATGTCGCTGTCCACCGGGCTGATCGCCGCCGTCGCCCTGGCCTATATGGCCATCATGTTCGCCATCGCCTTCTACGGCGACCGTCGCAGCACGCCGTTGCCGCCGCGGATGCGCGCGTGGGTGTACAGCCTGTCACTGGCGGTTTATTGCACCAGTTGGACGTTCTTCGGCGCCGTCGGCCAAGCCGCCGAACAGCTGTGGTCATTCCTGCCGATCTACCTCGGACCGATCCTGTTGCTGCTGGGCGCGCCGTGGGTCCTGCAGAAAATGGTGATGATCAGCAAGCAGGAGAACATCACCTCGATTGCCGACTTCATCGCCGCGCGCTACGGCAAATCTCAATCGCTGGCGGTGGTGGTGGCGCTGATCTGTCTGGTTGGCGTCCTGCCCTATATCGCTCTGCAACTCAAAGGCATCGTCCTTGGCGTGAACCTGCTGATCGGCGCCGGGGCCGACGCCATGGGCACCCGCGCCCAGGACACCGCGCTGATCGTCTCGCTGGTATTGGCGCTGTTCACCATCGTCTTCGGTACGCGCAACCTCGATGCCACCGAGCACCACCGCGGCATGGTGCTGGCGATTGCCTTTGAATCGCTGGTCAAGTTGTTCGCCTTTCTCGCCGTTGGCGCGTTCGTGACCTATGGCCTGTACGACGGTTTTGACGACCTGTTCAATCAGGCGATGCTCGCGCCGCGCCTTGAGGAATACTGGAAGGAAACGATCAACTGGCCGTCGATGGTGGTGCAGACCGGGGTGGCGATGATGGCGATCATCTGCCTGCCACGGCAGTTTCACGTCACGGTGGTGGAGAACATCGACCCGCAGGACCTGCGCCTGGCCAAGTGGGTGTTTCCGGCGTATCTGGCGCTGGCCGCGCTGTTCGTGGTGCCGATCGCCCTCGCCGGGCAGATGATGCTGCCGAGTCACGTGTTGCCCGACTCGTTCGTGATCAGCCTGCCGCTGGCCCAGGCCCATCCGGCCCTGGCGTTGCTGGCGTTCATCGGCGGCGCGTCGGCGGCCACCGGCATGGTGATTGTGGCCAGCGTGGCACTGTCGACCATGGTTTCCAACGACATGCTCTTGCCGTGGTTGCTGCGCCGTAACAACGCCGAGCGCCCGTTCGAAGTGTTCCGCCAGTGGATGCTCTCGGTGCGCCGCGTGAGCATCGTGCTGATTCTGTTGCTGGCCTACGTCAGTTACCGCTTGCTCGGCTCCACCGCAAGCCTCGCAACCATCGGCCAGATCGCCTTCGCCGCCGTCACCCAACTGGCCCCGGCGATGCTCGGCGCGCTGTACTGGAAACAGGCCAACCGTCGCGGGGTGTTCGCCGGTCTGGCCGCCGGCACGTTCCTCTGGTTCTACACGCTGATTCTGCCGATTGCCGCCCACAGCCTCGGCTGGTCGTTGAGCACGTTTCCCGGTCTGGCGTGGCTGCACAGCAACCCGCTGAACCTGCCGATCACCCCGCTGACCCAAGGCGTGGTGCTGTCGCTGGCGGGCAACTTCACGTTGTTCGCCTGGGTCTCGGTGCTGTCGCGTACGCGGGTTTCGGAGCACTGGCAGGCCGGGCGCTTCATCGGTCAGGAAATCAGCGCGCGGCCGAGTGCGCGTTCGATGCTCGCAGTGCAGATCGATGATTTGCTGCAACTAGCGGCACGCTTTGTCGGTGAAGAACGTGCGCGGCAGAGCTTCATTCGTTTCGCTTACCGCCAGGGCAAGGGCTTCAACCCGAACCAGAATGCTGACGGCGAATGGATCGCCCACACCGAACGTCTGCTGGCCGGTGTGCTCGGCGCTTCGTCGACGCGCGCGGTGGTAAAAGCCGCGATCGAAGGTCGGGAAATGCAGCTGGAGGACGTGGTCCGTATCGCTGACGAAGCCTCGGAAGTCCTGCAGTTCAACCGCGCCTTGCTGCAAGGCGCGATCGAAAACATTACCCAGGGCATCAGCGTGGTCGACCAGTCGCTGAAGCTGGTGGCCTGGAACCGCCGCTATCTGGAGCTGTTCAACTACCCGGACGGTTTGATCAGCGTCGGCCGGCCGATTGCCGACATCATTCGCTACAACGCCGAACGCGGCTTGTGCGGTCCGGGCGAGGCGGAAGTCCACGTTGCCCGGCGCCTGCACTGGATGCGTCAGGGCCGTGCGCACACCTCCGAACGCTTGTTCCCCAACGGCCGGGTGATCGAGCTGATCGGCAACCCGATGCCCGGCGGCGGTTTCGTCATGAGTTTCACCGACATCACCGCGTTCCGCGAAGCCGAGCAGGCGCTGACCGAGGCCAACGAAGGTTTGGAGCAACGGGTCAGCGAGCGTACGCAAGAGCTGTCGCAGCTCAACGTTGCACTGACCGAAGCCAAGGGCCATGCCGAGGCCGCGAATCAGTCGAAAACCCGTTTCCTCGCCGCCGTCAGCCATGACTTAATGCAGCCGTTGAACGCCGCGCGCCTGTTCTCTGCCGCCCTGTCCCATCAGGACGACGGCTTGAGCAGCGAGGCGCAGAAACTGGTGCAACACCTCGACAGTTCGCTGCGCTCGGCAGAAGACCTGATCAGCGACCTGCTGGATATTTCCCGCCTGGAAAATGGCAAGATCAACCCCGATCGCAAACCGTTCGCGCTCAATGAGCTGTTCGATACGCTCGGCGCCGAATTCAAGGCGCTGGCCCAGGAACAAGGCCTGAAGTTCCGTGTGCGCGGCAGCCAGTTGCGCATCGACAGCGACATCAAATTGCTGCGGCGGATTCTGCAGAACTTCCTGACCAACGCTTTCCGCTATGCCAAGGGCCCGGTGCTGCTGGGCGTACGTCGGCGCGATGGCGAGTTGAGCCTGGAAGTGTGGGATCGCGGGCCGGGAATTCCGGAAGACAAACAACAAGTGATTTTCGAGGAGTTCAAGCGCCTCGACAGCCATCAGACCCGCGCCGAAAAAGGTCTTGGGCTGGGCCTGGCGATTGCCGACGGTTTATGTCGCGTGCTCGGCCATACCCTGCGCGTACGTTCGTGGCCGGGGCGCGGCAGCGTGTTCAGCGTCAGCGTACCGCTGGCCCGGGCGCAGTCGGTGCCGCTGCCGGTGCACACTGCGGTCGAGTTGAATGGCAAGTTGCACAGCGGTGCGCAGGTGCTGTGCATCGACAACGAAGACAGCATTTTGATTGGCATGAACAGCCTGCTGAGCCGTTGGGGCTGTCAGGTATGGACGGCACGCAATCGCGAGGAATGCGCGGCGCTGCTTAACGAGGGTGTGCGGCCGCAACTGGCACTGGTCGACTATCACCTCGATCACGGCGATACCGGAACCGAGCTGATGGCGTGGTTGCGCACCACGCTGGGTGAGCCGGTACCGGGTGTGGTGATCAGCGCCGATGGTCGCCCGGAGACGGTGGCGCAGGTGCATGCGGCGGGGCTGGATTATCTGGCCAAACCGGTGAAACCGGCGGCGTTGCGGGCGTTGTTGAGTCGGTATGTGCCGCTGTAACCGTTTGACTTGAGTGTTGCAGCGCTACCACTGACGCCTTCGCGAGCAAGCCCGCTCTCACCTTTGGAATGCATTTCACTGTGGGAGCGAGCCTGCTCGCGAAGCTCTTCGGGTTATTCCGGGAGCTCGACCAGCCCATCGACATCGGTCATCGCCCGCTCCAGCAGATCCGCGGGCAAACTCTTGCTGGCCCGCGCGCCGAGCAATTTGAGCTGCTCACTGCGGCTGACCAGGTTGCCGCGCCCTTCCGTGAGTTTGTTGCGCGCCGAGCTGTAGGCCTTGTCCAGCTGCTGCAGGCGATTGCCGACTTCGTCCAGATCCTGAATGAACAGCACGAACTTGTCGTACAGCCACCCGGCCCGCTCGGCGATTTCCCGGGCGTTCTGGCTTTGTCGCTCCTGCTTCCACAGGCTGTCGATCACCCGCAGAGTCGCCAACAGCGTGGTCGGGCTGACGATCACGATGTTGCGGTCGAACGCCTCCTGGAACAGCGCCGGCTCGGCCTGCAATGCGGCCGAAAACGCCGCTTCGATCGGCACGAACAGCAAGACGAAATCGAGGCTGTGAAGGCCTTCCAGACGCTTGTAATCCTTGCCGGCGAGGCCTTTGACGTGGCTGCGCAGAGACAGCACGTGCTGCTTGATCGCGACCTGCCCGAGGGTGTCATCTTCGGCGGCAACGTACTGCTGATAGGCAGTGAGGCTGACCTTGGAATCGACCACTACCTGCTTATCGCCCGGCAGGTAAATGATCACATCCGGCTGGAAGCGCTCGCCGTCCGGCCCCTTGAGGTTGACCTGCGTCTGGTACTCGCGGCCCTTCTCCAGACCGGCGTGTTCCAACACCCGCTCAAGAATCAGCTCACCCCAGTTGCCTTGGGTCTTTTGGCCTTTGAGGGCGCGGGTCAGGTTGGTCGCTTCGTCGCTCAGGCGCAGGTTAAGCGCTTGCAGACGCTCCAGCTCCTTGGCCAGCGAAAAGCGTTCACGGGCTTCGGCCTGATAGCTTTCTTCCACACGTTTTTCGAAAGACTGGATGCGTTCCTTCAGCGGATCGAGCAACTGGCCAAGGCGCTGTTGACTGGTTTCGGCAAAGCGCTGTTCACGCTCATCGAAGATCTTCCCCGCCAGCTCGGCGAACTGCGCGCGCAGCTCATCGCGCGAGCCTTGCAGGTCGTTGAGGCGCTGCTGATGGCTTTCCTGTTGCTCGCGCAGTTCGGCGTTGAGCGACGCGGCCTGAGCGTCGAGACGGCGCAATTCGGCCTCTTTGTTGGCGCGCTCGATGTTCCAGGCGTGGGAAGCGTCACGGGCGTCATCGCGCTCGATCTGCAGCAGCTCGACTTCGCGGCGCAGAGCCGCCAGCTCCGCCTGCTTGGCGGCATTGGCCTGGCCGAGGTCGACGATTTCATCGCGGCTGGCCTCCAGCTGTGCGTTGAGCCCGTCCTGCGCCAGTTGCGCCATGGCCAGGCGCTCTTCAAGCAAGGCGACCTCGGCTTGCCGGTCGCTGGCCCGCCGCTGCAGTTGCCAGGCCAGCGCCAGCAGCGGCAATCCCGCGCCCGCCAGACCCAGCAACACGCTGGTCAAGTCCATAGCCATAGCCACTCCTGCCGATTCGATAAAGCCTGAAGGTTAACCAAGGCGTGGGGCGTTGGACAGCTCAGTCTTCGAGCAGACCAAGCTCCCGTTGTGCACGGCGGTCACCGGCGCGAGCGGCCTGACGCAGCAGATCCTGCCCGATGCGCCGATCACGGGCATTGCCGCACTCGCGGCACATCAATTGGCCGAGACGACTTTGCGCGGCGACCACGCCTTCGCGCGCCGGTTGCTTGAGCAGACGCCCCGCCAGATGTTTGGCATTACGGCTTTCGCCCAGGCGCGGGCTGTCGAGCAGCCATTCGGCCACACGCACGGAAAATCGCTTGGGAGGGGTAACACGGGGGTGTTCGGAGGTAACAGAGTCTGATACTGAGCGAAACTTCATAAAACACTGTGGGACAGATCGGAAGGCGCGCCACTCTACTCTCTTTTTCGTACAGGTAAAGTCGAAAAAAACCCGGCACGCCCGTCCTAGAGCAAGCGCTAGGGACAATCCACAGAAGCTGTGGATAACTCAGTGGACAACCGCTCTCGAACCTCCGCAAAGCCTTGTGGAATGGGGCTCGCAGTCAAACTGACGATTTTTTCACCAACAAAAAAAGACGATATTTTTCATTGACTTAAACTTTTGATACAGGCAGCCATCGGGGTCAGGATTGATATGACAGCAAGGTTACCGTCTGCGCAACTAATGTGCACAAGTACCTGTTACCCGGTTATATCGATGCGCTTTTTTGGCCCGTTTTGCGCTTCGGACTGGGGATAAGCGGGTTGGCGCTGGGCATGGCTGCACGCTTTTGTGGCGACGGATGGTTTCTTCGCGAGCGGGCTCGCTCCTACAATCGGCCCCGTTCTCCTGGGGGAGCGAGCCTGCTCGCGAAGGGGCCAGCCCTGTCCCCCGTGATCCGCGCCACCGACCGAAATCTTTTTTTGCCGCCGGGTTTGCATTGCCCAGGACGTTCCGTTACTATCCGCGGCGTTAGTACCAAGCTGAAAGTCAATTCCGGTCGAACACATCCCCACGGTCAACCTTCTTCCCAGAAGCCCTTCACCGAAAAAAGCGGGAACGACCCCTCGATGGTTTCTAGGTAAATCTTGCGCCGACACTGCCTTTGAATGAATGCAAAGGGTGTTGCGAAGACCACTTACTCTGACCGAACCAGCCTGCAAATTGATCAGGATCTTCACCCCGGGCCCAGAACCTTTGCCCTCGATGTGTTGCCTGTCCTCCTAAGTACCTACCTGCCAGCCCAAGCGCGCCAACTTATCAGCGCTTCAAACTGGCTGCTTTGTTCCAGTCGGGTTCTTTGTACGACCAATGGTGGTCGACATTACTGGAACGTTTTAACGTTGCACGGTTCTTATCCGTGTCATTTGTAGGAACACCTAATAACTATGTCTACTCAAATCCAGACTCAGGATGCCATTCGCACCCTAACCAACGCTTTTGCCCCAATGAATTGCCTGATCATGGCCGCTCGCAAAGGCTGCTTCAGCTTCACCGTGGTCAATGAACACGGGATCGCTCGCCACAGCGAGCGTCTGTACCCCGATCAATACTCCAGCGCCGAACCGCTGCAGGCCATTATTGATCGTACGCGTCAGGCATTGATTGCCTGAGAGCCGAAAAGGCTGCAGAAGCAAAAGCCCCGCACAAAATGCGGGGTTTTTTATTGCCCGATATTTCGCTTTTAGCCCTTCAGGCCTAAGCACCTTCGGATATAACGCCTGTGGCTCGCTGCCGGAAATATTTTAAAAACAGGCCTTTACGTCGCGAATATGACACTACACTTCAACTCAAGCGGCTTGATCCGCTTTCGGCGAGCCTGATTCGATCCACCGCTGCCAAGGCCCCTTCAGGTATCGCCGCCCAATTACAAGATCCGAGGGTTTTATGGGTATCGCTGCCAGCGAACTGTGCCGCTATGTGATCCGTCCCACACTGATTTATCTGGGACGCCACTGCGCAACTGCCGAATCCCTGCTGCTGGGCATTGCCGCCAGCCAGTCCGCCCTCGGTTCCGCCCTGCATGACCGCCGTGGCCACGGCCTCTACCGGATTGCCGAGCACCGCCACCAGGCCCTTTGGGATCACTATCTGGCACTCGATCCGGAGCGTGCGAGCCTGGTTCGCGGCCTCGCCAGCCAACATGCTTTTTTGAGCGGCCCGCACCTGGAATTGACCGTCAACCTGCGTTACGCCACCGCCATCGCCTGGCTGCTGGTAGAAGAACAACACACCACCCTCCCCGCCCCGGACGATCTGCTGGGCATGGCGCGAATCTGGCGTCAGACCTTCCAGCCGCAAGGTCGTCTGCGCGACTTCACCTACGCCTGGCAAACCTGTGTTTCACCGGTGAATCAGGTCGCGTGTTGACTGGCGAGTTTCAGAAGATCGCTCAACAGGTCGCGAATCTGGTCGGATTGTCCTACAAAACCGCTCTAACTCAAGCCATAGGGACTATAGCGCTGGGACGAAAATGTTGGTAATTTTCGCCCCGGTGATCACCAGGAGTTCTAATAATGAAAAAAGTCATGCTCAAAACCACCCTTAGCCTCGCCGTTACCATGGCATCCACCCAGATCTTCGCAGCTGGCTTTGCCATCAACGAACACAGCATCAGCGGGATGGGCACTGGTTACGCTGGGCGATCCTCTTCTGCCGACGACGCAAGCACTGTTTATGGCAACCCTGCCGGCATGTCGCGCCTCACGCGCGAACAAGTCACTGGCGGTGTTGCATTTCTCGATGCCAAGACCGATATCAGCGACGCCAGCTCCAGCCCTAACGGCGGCAGCAACAAAGGCGACATGGTGCCCTTCACCTCCGTACCTATGGGCTTCTACGTCAAACCGATCGACGAGCATTGGGCATTCGGCCTCGGCGTATACGTGCCGTTCGGCCTGATTACCGATTACGAAAACGGCTTCGCCGGCCGTTACTTCGGCAGCAAGTCCGAAGTACAGGTCATCACTTTCCAGCCGACTGTCAGCTACAAGTTCAACGACGTGGTGTCGATCGGTTTCGGCCCGACCATCAACCGCATCGACGGCACCCTCGAGTCCAACCTCTCGGTGACTCAGCTGGCGCCGGACGGCAAGGTCAAGATCAAGGGTGACGATACCGCGCTGGGCTACAACATCGGCGTACTGGTACAGGCCACCGACACCACTCGCCTGGGTCTGACCTACCACTCGAAAGTCGACTACAAGCTCGAAGGCAACACCAAGGTCAACTACGGCGCACTGGCCGCAGTCGGTCTGGGTGCCAGCCAGAAGTACGACGCTTCGCTGAAGATCACCACCCCTGAATCCGTGGACTTCTCGGTTACTCAGGCGATCAACGACCGCTGGAACGTCTATGCCGGTTCGACCTGGACCCGCTGGAGCCAGCTGAAGAAGATCACCGTTGAAAACTCGGGCGTGCAGCCGCTGCTGGCCGGTCAGTTCGGCGAGATCACCGAAGACCAGAACTGGCACGACTCCTGGGCTTACGCGGTGGGTACTTCGTACCAGTTGAACAAGGAATGGGTACTGCGTACCGGTCTGACCTTCGACCAGGCGCCGACCAACAACGTCGACCGTTCGCCACGCATTCCTACTGGCGACCGCACCATCTTCAGCATCGGTGCCGGCTGGAGCCCGACCGAAGATCTGACCATCGACGTCGCTTACTCGTACCTGAAGGAAGAGTCGGTCAAGATCCACAACCAGAACGATCGTGGCCAGACCTACGATGCCAAGTATGAAAACTCGGCAAACGGTTTCGGTGTTGGCGCAACTTACCGCTTCTGATGCTGCACGGCGAGGCTAAACCCTCGCCCACAAAAAAGCCCCGCTCTCTTTACAGAAAGCGGGGCTTTTTAATACCTGTTCAAACACCACAGAGTAAATGTGGGAGCGGGCTTGCTCGCGAATGCGGTCTGACATCCAGAACAAGTGCTGAATGATCCGCAGCCCTCGCGAGCAAGCCCGCCCCCACAAAAAGCGTGTGTTATCAGTTGAGCGGTTTTGAGGCGATGGCCTTTTCAACTGCCGCAATGAACTCTGGATCATCCGGCTTGGTCAGGCTGGAGAAGTTCGCGACCACCTTGCCCTGACGGTCGATCACGTATTTGTAGAAATTCCACTTCGGCGCGCTGCTCTGCTCGGCCAGCACCTTGAACAGGTGAGTGGCGTCATTGCCACGGACTTTCTGCGGCTCGGTCATGGTGAACGTCACACCGTAGTTGGCGTAGCAGACCTTGGCGGTTTCGGCGCTGTCCCTGGACTCCTGCTTGAAGTCATTGGACGGCACGCCGAGCATTTCCAGGCCTTGCGCCTTGTAATGCTGATTGAGCGCTTCGAGGCCCTCGAACTGTGGGGCGAAGCCGCAGAAACTGGCGGTATTGACCACCACCAGCGGCTTGCCGGCGTAGCGCTGGCACAGATCGACGGATTCCTTGGCGCGCAACTTGGGCAACGAACCTTGCAGCGCCTCCGGACAGTCAGCGGCCTGGGCCAGTCCGGTCAACGCCATCAGCAACGCGGGTACAGCACACCAGCGCATGAGCATGTCGGGGCATCCTTTGAGCAGTCATCAGACTCCCGACGTTACTCGCCATCCAAGCCTACAAGCAAGCGCCCAGGCCCAACTGCATTAACGCCAGGCCGCCCTGATGCCAGCCCCACCACACCAGCGCCAGCAACAGCGCGCCGAGTGCGGTGAAGGCGATTTGTGGCCAGGAGCGCTTCATACGGCGCCGACAGCCGGCTGCAGACGCGCCACCGGACGCTCGCGCACCGGCCAGTTCAGCGCGGCGGCCAGCAGGCTCAAAAGAATCGCCACTTGCCAGATCAAGTCATAACTCCCGGTACGGTCATACACCACCCCACCCAGCCAGCCGCCGAGGAACGAACCGAGCTGGTGAAACAGGAACACTATCCCGCCGAGCATGGACAGATTGCGCACGCCAAACAGGGTCGCCACCGTACCGTTGGTCAATGGCACCGTCGACAGCCACAGGAAGCCCATGGCCATGCCGAACAAGTACGCCGAGGTCGTCGTCACCGGCAGCCACAGAAACAGCACGATCACCACCGCACGCAGCAGGTACAACGCCGTCAGCAAACGCGGCTTGGACATGCGCCCGCCGAGCCAGCCGGCGGTGTAAGTGCCGAAGATATTGAACAGACCGATCAGCGCCAGCACCGTGGTGCCGACCGTGGCCGGCAGATGCTGATCAACCAGATAAGCCGGCAGATGCACGCCAATGAACACCACCTGAAAGCCGCAGACGAAAAAGCCGAACGCCAACAGCCAGAACCCCGAGTGCGAGCAGGCTTCGCGCAATGCTTCGGACAAGCTCTGCTCATGGCCGAGCACCGGCAGCGGCTTGTCCTTGAGCATGCTCACCAGCGGCACAATCATCGCCACCAGCAGGCCAAGCACCAGCAGCGCCGCCGACCAGCCGAGCCAGCCGATCAAACCCAGCGTGCCCGGCAACATCGCAAACTGGCCGAACGAACCGGCAGCACTGGCTATGCCCATGCCCATGCTGCGTTTTTCCGGCGGTACGGCACGGCCGACTACACCGAGAATCACCGAGAACGAAGTGCCGGACAGGCCAATACCGATCAACAGACCGGCACTCAGCGACAGGGTCAGCGCCGAATCGGACAGCCCCATGCACACCAGGCCCGCGGCATACAGCACGCCGCCGACCAGCACCACTTTCGCCGCCCCGAAACGGTCAGCCAGCGCGCCAGTGAACGGCTGCGCCAGACCCCAGATCAGGTTCTGCAGGGCGATGGCGAAGGCAAACACTTCGCGCCCCCAGCCGAACTGCGCACTCATCGGCGACAGGAACAGACCGAAGCCGTGTCGCACGCCCAATGACAACGCCAGAATCAGCGCACTTCCCAGCAACACCCAACCGCACGTACGCCACATCGATGTCATTGTTATTCTCCGTTCGCGGGTATATACCCGCTTAAATCCGGAAAAACCGGCTTCAGGCCAGTTCATCCAACAGTCGCAGCAAGGTTTCACGCTTCTCGGCGCCCAGACGATCGATCAATCGCTGTTGCGCCGCTTCCCAGGCCGGCAGCGCGGCCGCGAGGCGCTGTGCACCGGTTTCGGTGAGCCGGACGATGCGGTTACGCATGTCCTCGCCCTCGGCCAGCGCCACCAGGCCCTCGCCTTCGAGCACCCGCAGGTTGCGCCCCAGGGTGCTGCGATCCAGACCCATGGCTTCGGCCAGTTCCGAGATGCTCGGTTGATCCAGACGCTGCAGATTGCACAGCAAAGAATACTGGGCAACGTTGATCCCGAAGCCGTCGAGAGCGCCGTCGTAATGCCTGCTGACGCCACGAGCGGCGCGACGCAGGTTGGTGCACAAACACTGAGAAGGAAGCATGATGCGTGTATATACCCGCGACTGTGTTAAATCAAGTTACATGTAGTTATTCAAGGACATTTCCGGCGCCTGACGGGCCGCCTTCGCGAGCAAGCCCGCTCCCACAGGGGAATGCATTCCAAGGGTGGGAGCGGGCTTGCTCGCGAAGAGGCCGACACGGTTATAGAGAAATCTCAGGACAACGCCAACCCCACCAACACCGCCATCTCCAGCAATTCCAGCAACGCCCCCGCCGTATCGCCGGTGGTTCCGCCCAGCCGCCGCATCATCACCCGCCGCAGCCAGACAAACCCGACCAACGCGACAACCAGCGCAACAATCGCTTTCACCCCGCCGATCAACAAACAACCCAGCGCACACGCCCCAAGCACCCACCAGCCGGCCCGGCGCGGCAGATGATCCGCCAGTGCCTGCCCCAACCCACCCGCGCGCACATACGGCGTGGTCAGAAACAGCCCCAGCAACGCCGCGCGCCCGAGCAGCGGCACGATGATCAGCATCACTGCATGCCCTTGCTCGATCAGCGCCAGCAACGCGCAGAACTTCAGCAGCAACACCAACACCAGCGTCACCACCGCGATCGGCCCGCTGCGCGGATCCTTCATGATCGTCAACGTGCGCTCGCGATCACCGAAACCACCGAGCCAGGCATCGGCGCTGTCGGCCAGTCCGTCGAGGTGCAGCGCGCCGCTGAGCAGCACCCACACCGTCAGCAACAGCGCCGCATGCAGGAGCAATGTCGCGCCGGTCAATGCCAGGTTCAATACCCAGAGGATCACTCCGAACAGCAGCCCCACCAGCGGATAAAACAACAGCGAACGCCCAAGCTGTTGCGGCTCCGGCATCCCCGGCAGACGAATCGGCAAGCTGCTGAGAAATTGCAGGGCGATCCACAGTGGCAGCATCTCAGTAACCTTCCTTGAGCACGCCATCGGCTTCGACGCTGAGCGCAAACAGCGAAGCATGCGCGACTTCGACATTGAGCAACTGCTCACGCGGCAAACCACGCGCCTGCGCCAGCAACAGGCGCATCACGCCGCCATGACTGATCAGCAAAATGCGTTCACCGGCATGGGCCTGATGCAAACGCGCAACCGCGCCCAGCACGCGAGCCGCAAACTCACTGACCGGCTCACCCTGCGGCGGGGTGAAGGCATAGGGATCAGCCCAGAACAGCCCCAGCGCTTCGGCATCAGTCTCCATCAACGCCGCTGCGCTCTGGCCTTCCCAGGCACCGAAGTGCAGTTCCTGCAGATCCTTGTCCAACTGCACCGGCAGATTCAGTTGTTCGCCCAGCTCTGCAGCGAACCGCGCGCAACGCTGCAGCGGCGAACTGATCAGCCGATCCCACGGCCCGCCCGCCAGCACCGCGGCACGCATCTGTGCCCACCCCTTTTCGGTGAGCGCATCATCGAGACTGCCGCGCAAACCGCCGCCCAGCTCAGTCTCACCATGGCGCAGCAGGTCCAGACGCAAGGTCATGCCGGACGATCCGCCACTGCGGCTTCGGCGAACGTCGCCATCTGCCCATGCAGGTCGCAGGCCAGACGCAACAGTGGCACGGCCAACGCCGCCCCGCTGCCCTCGCCCAGACGCAGGCCGAGCTCCAGCAACGGTTCGGCGTTAAGGGTTTCCAGCACATGGCGATGGCCCGGCTCGGCGCCACGATGACCGAACAGCAGCCACTCGCGGCAGGCTGGATTCAGCCGCACCGCGACCAACGCGGCGACCGTGCAGATAAAGCCGTCGACCAGCACCGCGACGCCTTCCTGCGCACAAGCCAGGTACGCACCGACCAGTGCGGCGATTTCAAAACCGCCGAGGTTGAACAGGGTTTGCAGCGCATCGCCACGTTGCGCCGCGTGCAGCGCCAGTGCGCGCTCGATCACTTGTGCTTTATGGCTGACGCCTTCGGCATTCAACCCGGTGCCGGGACCGGTCAGGTGCACCACCGGGCAATCGAGCAAGGCACACGCCAGCGCACTGGCGGCAGTGGTGTTGCCGATGCCCATTTCGCCGCCGATGAACAACTGCGCGCCCGCCGCTTTGGCGCGCAGCACGCTGTCACGACCGGCCTGCAAGGCGAGCTCGCCCTGCGCCTGGGTCATCGCCGCGCCCTTGGCGAAGTTCGCCGTGCCCGGCCCAATGTTCAGATGACGCACGCCCGGCAGATTCAACGACGGCGTCACGGTGCCCAGATCGACCACTTCCAGACGCGCATCGAGCTGCCGCGCCAGCACGCTGATCGCCGCGCCGCCGCTGACGAAGTTGAGCAGCATCTGCCCGGTGACTTCCTGCGGGAACGCGGAAACGCCTTCCGCGACCACCCCGTGATCACCGGCAAAAATCGCGATCCAGACTTGGTCGAGCGTCGGCTTGATCTGTCCCTGCAATCCGGCCAGTTGCACCGCCACGCTTTCGAGGCGACCGAGGGAGCCGGCCGGTTTGGTCAGTTGCTGTTGGCGCGCCGCCGCCTGTTCAACGATCTCGGCATTCACGGATTGGCACGGGTTCAACCACCACGCTTGAGTCATAACGCAGGTCCTTTCAGGGTCAGGGGCAGGCCGGCGACGGTCAGGACGACTCGCTGACAACGCTCGGCCAGAGCTTGATGCAGCCAACCGGCTTCATCGACGTAGCGGCGAGTCAATTCGCCCAGCGGCACGACACCCATTCCGGTCTCGTTGCTGACAAAAATGATTTCCCCCGGCAATGACGCCAGGCAGTCCAGCAGGGCTTCACGCTCGGCGGCGAGACGCGCGGCGTCATCGAGCATCAGCAGATTGGTCAGCCACAGGGTCAGGCAGTCGACCAGCAGGCAACGCTCGGCACTGGCGTTTTCACGCAGGACGCGGGCCAGTTGCAGCGGTTCTTCGATCAACGCCCATTCGGCCGGACGCCGGGCGCGGTGATGGGCGACGCGTTCGTTCATCTCACCGTCCAGCGGCTGGCTGGTGGCGATGTAAGTGACCGCCAGTTGGCTGTCGCTGGCGAGTTTTTCCGCCAGGCGACTTTTGCCGGAGCGGGCGCCGCCGAGGATCAGTTGGAGCATGGTTCATTCCTTCAAATTAGCGGTGTACCGACTTCAGTCATCGCGAGCAGGCTCACTCCTACAGGAGATCGCATTCCCCTGTAGGAGTGAGCCTGCTCGCGATGAATCCACCTCAAATCCCGCAGAGCTGACGCAACAATTCAGTATCCAGATGCTGCTCCACCAGATCCGCCAACCGCTCGATATCGCGCTCGCGCAAGCCGTGGTAATCCACCTCCTGCACATCGCTCAACCCGGCCCAACGCAGCAACGCGGCACTGGCTTGCGGTGATTCGAACAAGCCATGCAGATAAGTGCCGAACACCTGCCCGTCCAGACTCTGCGCGCCGTCGCAACGACCGTCATCCAGATGCACCGCCGCGTTCTCCAGCGCCGGCCCTACCGTCACGCCGGCATGGATTTCATAGCCACTGACCTTGGCGTTTTCCAGCGCCAGACACCCGCGTACATTGCGCAACTGCTTCTCGGCTTCAAGCGTGGTTTCGAACGCCAGCAAGCCCAGACCTGCACTGGAACCCCGCGCGCCTTCCAGGCCCAGCGGATCGTGCACCTGCTCTCCGAGCATTTGCAGACCGCCACAGATCCCCAGCAACTTGCCGCCATACCGCAGGTGCCGATTGATCGCCGTGTCCCAGCCATTGGCACGCAGATACGCCAGATCGCTGCGCACGCTTTTCGAGCCGGGCAGGATGATCAGGTCGGCGGCAGGGATCGCCTGCCCCGAGCCGATGAATTGCAGATCGACCTGCGGGTGCAAACGCAGCGGATCGAAATCGGTGTGATTGCTGATGCGCGGCAGCACCGGCACCACCACTTTCAGCACTTGCTCGGCCTTGTCGGTCTGGCGCTGGTCGATGCCGTCCTCGGCCTCCAGGTGCAGATCCATCACGTACGGCAGCACACCAACCACCGGTTTGCCGGTGCGCTGCTCCAGCCAGTCGAGCCCGGGTTGCAGCAAGGCGATGTCACCGCGAAAACGGTTGATGATGAAGCCCTTGACCCGCGCCTGTTCGCTCGGCGACAGCAGCTCCAGCGTGCCGACCAGATGCGCGAAAACGCCGCCGCGATTGATGTCGGCGATCAGCAGCACCGGGCAATCCACCGCTTCGGCAAAGCCCATGTTGGCGATGTCCCCGGCACGCAGATTGATCTCGGCCGGCGAGCCAGCGCCTTCGACCATCACCAGCGGATACGCCGCGCTGAGCCGCTGGTGCGACGCGAGCACCGCTTGCATGGCGATGGCTTTGTAGTCGTGATAGGCCACCGCGTTCATGCTGGTGACCGCACGGCCATGGATGATCACTTGCGCGCCGGTGTCGCTGTTGGGCTTGAGCAGCACCGGGTTCATGTCGGTGTGCGGTTCGAGATGCGCCGCTTGCGCCTGCACCGCTTGCGCCCGGCCGATCTCGCCGCCGTCGGCGGTCACCGCGCTGTTGAGGGCCATGTTCTGCGGCTTGAACGGCACCACCGCCACGCCCTGACGGGTGGCCCAGCGGCACAGCGCCGTCACCAGCGTGCTTTTACCGGCGTCGGACGTGGTGCCCTGCACCATCAAGGTTGTCATTGGGTTTCCTTGGCGAAAGCTTGCAGCGCTTGTTCGAGACGCGCTTCTTCAGCGGCGTTGGCAGGCAGGCCGAAACGCAGGCTGCTGTTGTGGGTGAAGATGCGCAGGAGGATGCCGCGTCGGGCCATGAACTCGTGCAGCGCAGGCGCGTGCTCGGTGATCAGCCACTGAAACAACGCGCAACCGCCCTGAGGTTTGAAGCCATAGCGCTCCAGCAACAACGCGAGGCGCTCACTGGCTTCATCGCTGCGAATGCGTTGCCGGGTGTGCGCTTCGGTGTCTTGCAGGCAAGCCTGACCGAGCACCCGCGTCGGCCCGCTGACCGCCCAGGGCCCGACCTGCTCCGCGAGCAATCTGAGCAATTTACGCTCGGCCAGCACGAAGCCCAGACGCACCCCGGCCAGACCAAAAAACTTGCCGAACGAACGCAGCACAATCAATCCGATCTGGTTGGCATGCGGCGCCAGACTCAGCTGCGGCGTGTTATCCATGAACGCTTCATCGACCACCAGCCAGCCGCCACGCTGGGCCAGCCGCGCGTGCCAGTCGAGCAGCCGCGCCGGGGTCAGACTAAGGCCGGTGGGGTTGTTCGGATTGACCACCACCAGCACGTCGAGGCTATCGAGAAAGAATTCGACTTCCTGCTCCAGCACTTCGCGCACGATGTAACCGCTGCGGCGCCAGGCCTCGGCGTGCTCGGCATAACACGGCGACAACACACCGACCTTGCCGGCGCGGCGCAAACGCGGCAGCAACTGAATCGCCATCTGCGAACCGGCCACCGGCAGCACCTGCGAGGTGCCGTAATAATCGCACGCGGCCTGCTCCAGGCCGTCGTCGGTTTCCGGCAAGCGTGCCCAGGCGCGCAACGGAATCTCCGGGACCGCAAACGGCCACGGCGCGAGGCCGCTGGACAAGTCGAGCCAGTCAGCCTCGGCAATCCCGTAATCGAGTGCAGCCTTGCGCAGCCGGCCACCGTGCTCAAGCATAGAATTCAGCCCCCACGCAGAGAATCAGCAGCCATAACCATACCCCGCGCTGGACCAATTGCCAGCCGCGATCAATCGAATCGGCATCGGCCGGCGAACCTTCGCCCAGTTGCGGACGCTCATGCAGTTCGCCGTGATAGATCGCCGGGCCGCCCAGTTCGACATTCAATGCACCGGCACCGGCCGCCATCACCGGACCGGCATTCGGGCTGTCCCATTGCGGGCCCTGGCTGCGCCAGCATTTCCAGGCGAGCCGGGTGTTGCCCAGCAGCGCGTAGGTCAGCGCCACCAGCCGGGCCGGAATATAGTTGAGCACGTCGTCGATTTTTGCCGCGCACCAGCCGAAGCGTTCGAAGCGTTCGTTGCGATAGCCCCACATAGCGTCGAGCGTATTGCTCAGGCGATAGAGCACCACGCCCGGCGCGCCGGCCACGACAAACCAGAACAGCGCGGCGAACACCGCGTCACTGCCGTTCTCCAGTACCGACTCGGTGGCCGCGCGCGCGACGGCGGTGCTGTCCAGTTCGCTGGTCTGGCGACTGACCAGATAGCCGACGCGTTTGCGCGCCTCTTCCAGATCATCAGCGCGCAAGGCGGCGGCTACCGGCGCGACATGCTCACCGAGGCTGCGCATGCCGAGGGCGCAATACAGCGCAAGAATCTCGACGATCCAGCCTACATACGGTGCCCAGGAAAACGCGGTGGCGAGCAAGGTCAGCGGCAGCACCGCAATCACCCAGGCGGTGACCCCGTGACTGCGCCAGCCACGCCCGCCCGCATTGAAACGGCGCTCGATGCGCCCGGCAAAATTGCCGAACGCCACCAGCGGATGCCAGCGTTTCGGTTCACCCAGCAGCGCATCCAGCGCGACCGCGGCGACACTCAACAACGCCACACTCATTGACTCACTCCCCAATAATTTTCGTACAGCAACTCATTGAGCGGCCGCGCCTGCGCCCACCCTTCGAGTACCAGCATCGGCGCCGGATAGAATTCCTTGACCGGCCCCAGACACAACACCGCCAACGGCTTGGCCCCGGCCGGCAACTGCAGCAGATCGGCCAGTGCTTGCGGTTCGAACAGCGACACCCAGCCCATGCCCAGTCCTTCGGCACGGGATGCCAGCCACAGGTTCTGAATCGCGCAGGACAGCGAGGCCATGTCCATTTCCGGCAGCGTACGACGGCCGAAAATGTGTTTTTCGCGATCGTCCATCAGTGCTGCGACCAACACCTCGGCGCAGTCGTTGATGCCTTCGACTTTGAGTTTCATGAACTCATCGCTGCGCTCGCCGAGGGCTTCGGCGGTACGCACACGTTCTTCTTCGACGAGGTTCTGGATCTGCCCGCGCAGGGCACGATCGCTGATGCGGATGAAGCGCCATGGCTGCATCAGGCCGACGCTGGGCGCCTGATGCGCGGCTTCGAGTAGACGGCGCAGCAGCTCCGGCTCGACCGTGCCGCCGGTGAAGTGGCGCATGTCGCGGCGTTCGGCGATGGCTTTATAGACCGCTGTGCGCTCGGCCTCAGTGAATGCGTTGTCGCTCATGGCCTCTTCGCGAGCAAGCCCGCTCCCACAGGGGTTAGGTGATCCAATGTGGGAGCGGGCTTGCTCGCGAAAGCGGCCTCAAGATCTGGCACAAACAGTGCCGCGATAGCCGCAGGATTCGACGGAAAGTAGAAATGCACGTACGACGCCGTCATCCGCCCTTCCCGATAAACCGCCTCGGCCCCGCGCCCGCCATTCGGGCTGATGCCCCGGGCAATCGGCGTCAGTTCGGTGCTGGTCAGGGAATGGTGATAGGTGTGACCGCGCAACGAACCTTCCGGCAGATCCACCGCTTGCAGTGCCAGTGCCGCCAGACGTTTTTGCATCACCGCCTCACCGCGCAGCAGCCCCACCAGTTCGGCGCGGGTGCCGTCGACATCGGTCAACGCGTCGAGCAGATAGAGCATGCCGCCGCACTCGGCGAGCAGTGGTTTGCCGGCGGCGTGGTGCGCACGGATTGCATCAAGCATTGCCACGTTTTGCGATAGCGCGACATGGTGCAATTCCGGATAACCGCCGGGCAGATACAGACTGTCGGCCTCGGGCAGATGGGTATCGCGGATCGGCGAGAAGAAACTCAACTCGGCGCCCATCGCCCGTAACAGGTCGAGACTGGCGCCGTAGGTGAAGGCAAAGGCCTCATCGCGAGCGACAGCAATGCGCACGCCGTCGAGCAGCGGTTCAGCGCTGATCATTTCAGGCGCGGCGAATTCCACGGCCGGTGGCAGCGCTACCTCGCAACTGCTGGCCAGTGCTTCAGCCGCCGCGTCGAGACGCAGATCCAGATCATTCAGTTCACTGGCCTGCACCAGACCGAGATGGCGGCTCGGCAACTCGATCCCGGTCTCGCGGGACAGCGCGCCGTACCAGCGCAAACCTTCGGTGAGGCTGCCTTCGAGCAATTGCGCATGACGCAAGGTGCCGACACGGTTGGCCAGCACGCCGGCAAAAGGCAAATCCGGCTGGTAACGCGCCAGCCCCAACGCCAATGCGCCGAAGGTCTGGGCCATGGCGGTGCCGTCGATCACGCCGAGCACCGGCACGCCGAAATGCCGCGCCAGATCGGCGCTGGACGGCGTGCCGTCGAACAGGCCCATCACGCCTTCGATCAGGATCAGATCGGCTTCGGCGGCGGCTTCCCACAACAGACGGCGGCTTTCCTGCTCGCCGACCATCCACATGTCCAGTTGATACACCGGCGCACCACTGGCGCGCTCGAGAATCATCGGGTCGAGGAAGTCCGGGCCGCACTTGAACACGCGCACCTTGCGCCCCTGGTTGCGATGCAAGCGAGCGAGCGCGGCAGTGACGGTGGTCTTGCCCTGACCGGAGGCCGGCGCGGCGATCAGTACCGCCGGGCAGTGACGTGGTTGATTCAAAGTTCGACGCCTTTCTGCGCTTTGATGCCAGCCTGGAAGGCGTGTTTGAGCATGCCCATTTCGGTGACGGTATCGCCCATCTCGATCATTTCCGGCTTGGCCGCGCGACCGGTGACGATCACGTGTTGCATCGGCGGACGCGCCTGCAGGTCGCTGAGCACTCGATCCAGATCGAGGTAGCCGTGCTTGAGGGCGATGTTCAGTTCGTCCAGCACCACCAGGCCGATCGACGGATCACGCAGCAGCTCGCGGGACACTTCCCACGCGGCTTCGGCAGCGGCGATGTCACGTTGACGATCCTGGGTTTCCCAGGTGAAGCCCTCGCCCATCACGTAAAAACGCACTTGCTCGGGGAAGCGGCGGAAGAACAGTTCTTCGCCCGTGCTGTTGCGACCCTTGATGAACTGCACCACGCCGCACTGCATGCCATGGCCCATGGCGCGGGCGAGCATGCCGAACGCCGAGCTGCTTTTGCCTTTGCCATTGCCGGTCAGCACCAGCACCAGGCCGCACTCGTCAGGCGAATTGGCGATGCGCTCGTCGATCACGGCTTTTTTGCGCTGCATGCGCGCCAGATGGCGTTCGTCGCGCTCGGGGGAATCGGTCATTGGGGGAGCTCTCCGTTGAGGCTGGATAACGGCGGGCAGGCACAAGAATAGACGGCAAAAAGCCTGGCATCGCCCACCGTGATGCCGCTGGATGGATCAGGCCGGTCTCCGGGCTCATGAGCGGCGAATCGCCTGACTGCGCGCCTTCCCGTGTCGGTCGACACAGTGGCTCAATGCACAGTTTTCACTCATTTACCGTTGCGGGGGCAGCGCCGGGATCGTGATCGTGCTTCGCCTGAAGACAACCCTCACCGGCTTCCCTGTTTCACTCTGTCGACATGCGTCACAGAGCACCTGAAACAAGCCGCGAAGGTTAGAGGGTTGGGGGTGGAGCGTCAATTAAAGAGGGGGCCGTCGGGCGAATAACTGCCGTCGATCAATTATCTGACGCCAATCTTGTGCCACACTGAGACAAGTGATATCAAAGAGCCATGCTTTTGATTGAAAAGCACATCACAACAATAAGGATGATGACGATGCAAGGCATGATCATCAGCAACCCGCGCCTGGAATTCCTGCGCCCGATGCTGGAACGCTGGTTTGACTGTATCGACCGCTACAACGCCATTCGCGGCGACAACGACACCCCTTACTGGCATGACGAGAACGCCAATCTCGGCTTGCTCTCCGCGGCAGCCTGGATGGCCGAGCTGGTGACCCTTTGTAATACCTCGACCCGAAAGCAGAACGAGGATGGCGAGCGCAATGCCCGCGCCGATCTGTTCATCGCCGGCGCCGAAGACCGCGCCTACCTTCAGGCCACCCAGCGCTGGCCACGGGTCAACAACCTCAATCTGACCCAGGCCCTGCTGGACATCACCAGCGACGCCAAACGCATCAGTTTTGCCAGTGACCTCAAGCTCGGTTGCCTGTTCGTCGCCCCGCAAAAAGCCCAACACAGCGCCAGCCCCGAAGAGTTGCAGGACATGGTCGACGACCTGCAAAAGGAACACTGCTGCGCAGTGGCCTGGTATTTCCCCTACGCCTACCGCAAGTTGCGCAGCGAAGCGGGTAACTATCACCCAGGCATCGCCGTGCTGTTCAAAGAGGCCCGTGGTTGAGCGGTTGAACCATCGGGGGCGCGCACTCCTCTATGATTAGGCATGCATTCATAGGGAAGATCAGTAATGCGCAAAACCCAACTCGCTCTCGTCATCGCCCTCGCCGGAGGGCTCGCCGCCTGCGGTGAATCCTCCAGCCTGCAAGTTTCTGACGGCACCGGTCCGTCACCGAAGCTGCCTGAACCAAACAAAACTTTGATCCCGACGGTGAACATCGCCCCGGCGGTCGGCTGGCCCGCCGGCGGTAAACCGACCGCCGCAGCCGGCACGCAAGTCGCTGCATTCGCCGAAGGCCTCGACCATCCGCGCTGGCTCTACGTGCTGCCCAACGGTGACGTGCTGGTGGCGGAAACCAACGCTCCGCCCAAGCCTGACGACAGCAGCGGCATTCGTGGCTGGGTGATAAAGAAAGTCATGGGCAAGGCCGGCGCTGGTGTGCCGAGCCCAAACCGCATCACCCTGTTGCGCGACGCCGACCACGACGGCGTGGCCGAGACCCGCACGGTGTTTCTGCAAAACCTCAATTCGCCGTTTGGCATGACCCTGGTCGGTAACGATTTGTACGTCGCTGACACCGATCGCCTGCTGCGCTTCCACTACGAATCCGGCGCGACCGAGATCAAGACTCAGCCGATCAAAGTCACCGATCTGCCGGGCGGCACGCTGAACCATCACTGGACCAAAAACGTCATCGCCAGCAAGGACGGCAGCAAGCTGTACGTCACTGTCGGCTCGAACAGCAACGTCGGCGAGAATGGTCTGGATAAAGAAGAAGGTCGCGCGGCGATCTGGGAAGTCGATCGCGCCACCGGCAACCACCGGATCTTCGCCTCGGGCATCCGCAACCCCAACGGCCTCGCGTGGGAACCGACCACGGGTGCGCTGTGGACAGCGGTCAACGAGCGTGACGAGATCGGCAGCGACCTGGTGCCGGACTACATCACCTCGGTCAAGGACGGCGGCTTCTATGGCTGGCCCTTCAGCTATTACGGTCAGCACGTGGATGTGCGGGTGAAGCCGCAGAATCTGGATCTGGTGGCCAAAGCTATCGCCCCGGACTACGCCGTCGGCCCGCACACTGCCTCGCTGGGCCTGACCTTCGCCGAAGGCAACAGCCTGCCGGCGCAGTTCAAGGAGGGCGCGTTCATCGGCCAGCACGGCTCGTGGAACCGCAAACCGCACAGTGGCTATAAAGTGATCTTCGTACCGTTCGCCGCTGGCAAGCCGAACGGAGCACCGGTGGATGTGCTGACCGGTTTCCTCGACAAGGACGAAAACGCTTTGGGTCGCCCGGTAGGCGTGGTGATCGACCAGCAAGGTGGTTTGCTGGTGGCGGATGATGTGGGGAACAAGGTTTGGCGGGTTTCGTCCGCCAAGTAACTTTGGCCGGCCCCAAAACAACTGTAGGAGTGAGCCTGCTCGCGATGAAGGTGTCACATTCAACATCAGTGTTGATTGATCAACCGCTATCGCGAGCAGGCTCACTCCTACATTG
Organism: Pseudomonas sp. S3(2024); assembly: GCF_036861315.1. Lineage (NCBI taxonomy): Bacteria > Pseudomonadati > Pseudomonadota > Gammaproteobacteria > Pseudomonadales > Pseudomonadaceae > Pseudomonas > Pseudomonas sp. S3(2024). Next base: position 41,068 of record NZ_JAZAQQ010000015.1, read on the forward strand.
GATTGTGAGCTATTTGAACTACGGGTTATGTGCCAGATGCTCAGGCTGCAACACCCGCTTGGCACTCAGATACGCCCTCTGCCAGTACGCCTTCGACAGGCTGTCCAGCTTCACCGTGCCGCCGGTGGCCGGCGCGTGCACGAAGCGCCCTTCGCCGACGTAGATCCCCGCATGACTGACCTGCGAGCCGCCATTGGTGGCGAAGAAGATCAGGTCGCCGGTCTGCAAACCCTCTTTGCCGACATTCGGCGCCTGCATCACGATCATCTCGCGGGTGGAGCGCGGCAAGGAGATACCGGCGGCATCGCGGTAGACGAAACCGATCAGGCCACTGCAATCAAACCCGGAATCCGGTGTGTTGCCGCCCCAGCGATAAGGCGTGCCAACCAGACCCAGCGCGCGAAACAGCACGTCTTCAGCAGCAGGCGAAAAAGCCTGGGAAGGCCCGAATACCACCGGAGCGCGTACCACTGGCGCAGGCGGCGGAGTGCGGCTGGCGCAGGCGCTGAGCAGCGCTGCGAAGAAAATCACTGTGAGGCGGGCCGACATCGTCATAAGCAGAACATCCTGATCTGGCTGCGGCTTTCTCTGCCGAATGGACAGAAACAAAACCGCCTGCGCAGCACGCAGGCGGTTTGCCATCAATATAGATACAGGATTCTAGCGGCTACGCGGCAAACTTCAAGTAAGACTTTAACTTCACCTTGTAAAGTCTAGGTCTACTCCCTTGCCGGGCACCGTTTTTGTCGCCACGGACGTGGCGACAACGGGGGGAATTACTTGCGAGCGGTGACTACGGTCGGAGCCATCGCGAGGGCGCGCTTGGCTTCGATGAAGGTCTTGCTCCAGTAGCTGTCACCCAGGCTGTCGATGCGAACACCGCCGCTGCGACGACTGCTGGAGTGGATGAACTGATTGTCACCCAGGTAGATCCCGGCGTGGCTTACACGACCGCGACGACCATTGGTGGCGAAGAACAGCAGATCGCCCGGCTCAAGGTTGCCGCGCGAGACCAGAGGCGCATCCACGTTGATCATTTCACGGGTGGAGCGCGGCAGATTCATACCGGCTTCTTCGCGGAACAGATAACCGATGAAACCGCTGCAGTCGAAGCCGGCTTCAGAGGTACCGCCGAAACGGTAACGGGTACCGATCAGGGACATGCCGCGTTCAAGGATACTGTCGGCCAGAACCGGGAGCTCGTACGGCTTCTTGTTGAAGTCCGAGAGTTCTTTTTCTGTGTCCAGCTCTTCCTGGTAAATAACGGAAGACTGGGCAGTGGCAGAATTTTTAACCTGTTGAGGCTGCTCTTGAACTGGAGAATGAGCAGCGCAACCGAACAACAGGGTGACGAGTGCGAGAGGCACGAGGGGTGCGAAGCGATTTAGCATGGGCACGACCGTGGCTGAAGTTGTAAAGAAGCCGAGACTATGCCCGCTATCGGCCTCATTTGCAAATTCAATCGATCTTTTTGTGACTTCCCGGTTTCTCGTTTACATCTAAGCGCTTAAGCCCATTTGACTCGATACGCGGTCTGCATACGATGCGGAAACGCGGATTTTCTGGCGCCTGAAATATGTCGAAACGTGCTGAAAGCCTCGTATTTCAAGGGCTGGCTACCAACCGAGGGTCTCTTTCAGGAACGGAATCGTCAGCTTGCGTTGCGCCTGCAACGAGGCCTGATCCAGCTGTTCGAGCAGGTCGAACAATGCACTCATGCTGCGGGTGCCGCGAGTCAGAATAAAGTGTCCGACTTCATCGGTCAGATGCAGACCGCGACGCGACGCGCGCAATTGCAGGGCACGCAATTTGTCTTCATCGGAGAGCGGACGCATCTGGAAGATCAGCGCCAGGGTCAGGCGCGATTTGAGGTCAGCCAGCTTCACCGGCAGCTCGCGCGGCGAGGTTGAAGCGGCAATCAGCAAACGTCGACCGCTGTCACGCAGGCGGTTGAACAGATGAAACATCGCCTCTTCCCAGTCCGGCTTGCCGGCAATCACCTGCAAGTCATCCAGGCAGACCAGTTCGTACTGCTCAAGGTTGTCGAGGATTTCGATACCACGATCCATCAGCTCGGCCAGCGGTAGATACACCGCCGGCTCACCCATCTGCTCGAAACGCAGACATGCCGCCTGCAACAGATGCGTACGCCCTACCCCATGCTTGCCCCACAGGTAGATGAGGCTTTCGGTCCAGCCGGCGTCGGCTTCGCATAGGCGCTCGACATAGCCGAGTGCAGCGGCATTGGCGCCTGGGTAGTAGTTGATGAAGGTGGCGTCGTCACGCAGACGCACACCTAGGGGCAGCTGAATCGGTTTCATGCTGACTGAACAGTTCTCAAGGAACCGTTAGTGGCCTCTGTGTAAAGTTTGCGAAGTTTATACCCGTGAAGCTGAGCGCACAATGCGACAGACCCCAAGCAAAATCAAAGGTTTGCGTTAACACGCTGGTTTTATGACAGTTTCTCTGACGCGGTATCGAACGAACCCACCGCAAAACCCGGGCCAACCCGGCACAATGCCGGGCCGCCCGTGATCGGATTACAACTCGGGCTCATCTGCCCCGCTGTAGATATCCGAGTCCTTGTACAAATCGTGCACGTGACGCACCAGCACCATGATCACCGCCGCCACCGGCAATGCCAGCAGCACTCCGGTAAAGCCGAACAGCTCGCCGCCAGCCAGAATCGCGAAAATCACCGCCACCGGATGCAGGCCGATCCGGTCGCCGACCAGCAGCGGCGTCAGCACCATGCCTTCCAGCGCCTGCCCGACCATGAACACGGCTACGATGCCGATCATCGGGTACAGATCGCCACCGAACTGGAACAGCCCGGCAATCAGCGCCGCGCCAATCCCGATCACAAAACCCATGTACGGCACGATTGCCGCGAGGCCTGCGATCAGGCCGATCAACAGCCCCAATTCCAGACCAACAATCATCAGACCCGCTGCGTAGATCACGCCCAGCGCCAGCATGACCAGCAGTTGTCCGCGCACGAACGCGCCGAGCACTTCGTGGCACTCAGCTGCGAGCGAGACGATGGTTTCTTCACGATCACGCGGCAACAGGCTGCGGATCTTGGCCATCATTACGTCCCAGTCGCGCAGCAGATAAAAACTCACCACTGGGATCAGCACCAGATTCGCCAGCCAGCCGATCAGCGCCAGACTCGAGGCCGTCGCCTGACTCAGCACCACACCGACGATGTCAGTGGTCTGCCCCATGTGTTCGCTGATCGCCGCCTTGACCTTGTCGAACTTCCAGAAGCCGTCAGACAGGCCCAGCTTCGATTGCGCCCACGGCAGCGCCGTGTGCTGCAGCCAGTCAAGCATTTGCGGCGCCAACTCATACAAACGCACCAACTGCTTGGCAAGCATCGGCACCAGCACCAACAGCAACGTGGTGACGATCAGAGTGAACAAGGCGAACACCGCGATCACACCCCAGGTTCGCGACAAACCGAGTTTCTCCAACCGATCCACCAGCGGATCGAACAGATACGCCAGCAGCAACGCCACCAGAAACGGCGTGAGGATCGGATGCAGCAACCAGACAAATGCGCAAAGCAGGACTACCCCACCGAGCCAGAACCAACGCCGCGTATCGGCCATTTACCACTCCCACTGCTTCTATATAAGGAAAGACTTACCAGCGAAACCGCAACGAAGGTGCTACCGGTGCAGGCGCCGGAGCCGCAACAGGCGCTGCACCTGCCACCGCTGGCTGCGGCGCTGCCACTGGCGTCGGTGCTTCGGCCGGCAACTCCTGCAACTTCGCCAACGACAACTGCGCGCGCAACTGATCGGCACTGCCGTTGACCCGATACACGATGCGATCACCATCGACACTTTGCAGACGCACACCGAACGGTTCGAGTAACCGCAGCAGTGTGGCGTAATGCTCCAGATTCATGCCCTGCACTTCCAGGGTCTGTTGGCCCGAAGCACCAGGCTTGGCGACAAAGCGCGGCGCCAGACGCTCGGCCACCGCCAGCATCACCGCATCGGCCACGGCAGCCTGGTCGGCGCCCTGCACACTGCCGGCCTCTTTCTGATCGCCCAGCCACAGATGCCACTTGGCCTGCCACTGCCCGCCCTCTTCGTGCGCATGCACCGCCAGCAACGCATCCGCGCCGTAACGCTCCGAAGCGCCGCGCAATGGCGCGGGATCGGTGCCATCCAGCACTGGCGCGGTAGCCACCAGTTGCTCACTCAGATCCGCCAGCGGCAAACGCAGCGGCAAGCCGCGATGCTGAGCCGCAGAGCGCAACGGTGCAGCCGCTGCCTGACCGTCGCCGACCAGGCTCGAACCTTCAGTCGCATCATTCAGCCACCAGCTCAGAATCGACGGCCGACTCGCCCCCCACAATGACAGCCCGGCCCGGCGCAGCGCCTGCTCGGTGGTGGCCGGATCGAAATCGACCTTGAGCACCTCCGGCGGCCCGGCATCGAAACCGAACTGACTGATGATCTGCTGCGGATCCTTGCGAATCGCCGCCAGCCCGGGATTTTGCGGCGCCTTGGGGTCACCGGTCAGGCGCAACACCAGCGTATCCAGTGCCGCCTGAGTGGCGCGATCACGCTCTTCCGGCGCCTGACTACTGACCGGCTGGCGCACTTGATAGAGACCCTTGAGGTTTTCGGCATGACTCGCCAGGCTGACCAACGACAAACAACCCACAACCAACAATTTACAAAAACGCATGGAAAATTCCCGTCGACAGGAGCGGCTGGAACAGGCCGCGTGAACCGGTTAAGCAAGGCTGTGACAATCTGCCATCGCAAAACATTCACACGCTAGCGGTAAGTTTTTGCACAGTGATAACGATAGACGGTTAATCGGCACACCTTATACAGGCAGCCGCCCGGCACAATTGCAAAAAATTTCAGTCGATTATGCCCCTGCCCGTCGGCGCGAGGATGGCCGCTGCCCCTCAAGCCTGATAAAATCGCGCGCCTTCGCAGACCGGCAACAGCCGGGCACCCCGAAATTCGCGTAAGGCCATCGCCCTCTCGATTTCGATGTTCCCGCTGAACTCGGTCGTTACCCCTGAATCCCCTCCCCTAAAGGCCTGGATCATGAGCAAGCAACCCTCCCTGAGCTACAAGGACGCCGGTGTAGACATCGACGCCGGTGAAGCATTGGTCGAACGCATCAAGAGCGTCGCCAAGCGCACTGCGCGCCCGGAAGTCATGGGCGGCCTGGGCGGTTTCGGCGCCCTCTGCGAGATCCCGGCCGGTTACAAACAGCCGGTGCTGGTTTCCGGTACTGATGGCGTCGGCACCAAGCTGCGCCTGGCGCTGAACCTGAACAAGCACGACAGCATCGGCCAGGACCTGGTCGCCATGTGCGTCAACGATCTGGTGGTGTGCGGCGCAGAACCGCTGTTCTTCCTCGACTACTACGCCACCGGCAAGCTGAACGTCGACGTAGCTGCCACCGTGGTCACCGGTATCGGTGCAGGCTGCGAACTGGCTGGCTGCTCCCTGGTCGGCGGCGAAACCGCTGAAATGCCTGGCATGTACGAAGGCGAAGACTACGATCTGGCCGGCTTCTGCGTCGGCGTCGTGGAAAAAGCCGAAATCATCGACGGCTCGAAAGTCGCCACCGGTGACGCACTGATCGCCCTGCCATCGTCCGGCCCGCACTCCAACGGCTACTCGCTGATCCGCAAGATCATCGAAGTGTCGGGTGCCGACATTGAAACCGTTCAGCTCGACGGCAAGCCACTGACCGAACTGCTGATGGCCCCGACCCGCATCTACGTGAAGCCGCTGCTCAAGCTGATCAAAGACACCGGCGCGGTCAAAGCCATGGCCCACATCACCGGTGGCGGCCTGCTGGACAACATTCCGCGCGTTCTGCCAAAAGGCGCTCAGGCCGTGGTTGACGTGGCCAGCTGGACTCGCCCGGCGGTCTTCGACTGGCTGCAAGAGAAAGGCAACGTCGACGAGACCGAAATGCACCGCGTACTGAACTGCGGCGTCGGCATGGTGATCTGCGTGGCTCAGGAGCACGTTGAAGTGGCCCTGAACACCCTGCGTGATGCCGGCGAGCAGCCTTGGGTCATCGGCCAGATCGCTGCCGCTGCCGAAGGCGCTGCCCAGGTTGATCTGCAGAACCTTAAGGCTCATTAATGTCCGCAACCTGTGATGTCGTGGTGCTGTTGTCCGGCACCGGCAGTAACTTGCAGGCTCTGATCGACAGCACGCGGACCGGCGACAGCCCGGTCCGCATCGCTGCGGTGATTTCCAACCGCGCCGACGCCTACGGCCTGCAACGCGCCAGTGACGCGGGTATCGCCACCCGCTCGCTGGATCACAAGGCTTTCGAAGGTCGCGAGGCCTTCGATGCTGCCCTGATCGAACTGATCGACGAATTCAAACCGAAACTCGTGGTACTGGCCGGCTTCATGCGCATTCTCAGCGCTGATTTCGTGCGTCACTACCAGGGTCGTCTGCTCAATATCCACCCGTCGCTGCTGCCCAAATACAAAGGGTTACACACTCATCAGCGCGCGCTCGAGGCCGGCGATGCGGAGCACGGCTGCTCCGTGCACTTCGTCACCGAGGAACTCGATGGTGGACCACTGGTCGTACAGGCAGTAATACCGGTAGAGTTGCACGACACGCCGCAGACACTTGCGCAGCGAGTGCATGTCCAGGAACACCTGATCTACCCGATGGCTGTACGCTGGTTTGCCGAAGGCCGACTGGCACTCGGTGAGCAAGGTGCTTTACTGGATGGCCAGTTACTCGCGGCCAGCGGCCACTTGATTCGACACTAGGAGATTTTATGCGTCGCGCCCTGCTCTTCGCTTGCGCTCTGCTCGCCCTGCCTTTCGCGCAGGCGGCAGACCTTCAACCGTTCTCCGCCAGCTACACCGCCGACTGGAAACAGTTGCCCATGAGCGGCACCGCCGAACGCAGCCTGACCAAGGAAGCCAACGGTGTCTGGAAACTCAGCTTCAAGGCGTCGATGATGATCGCCAGCCTGACCGAAGAAAGCACGCTGACCCTGGACAAGGACACCCTGCTGCCACAGTCCTACCACTTCGAACGTGGTGGTCTGGGCAAAGCAAAAAAGGCTGATCTGGACTTCGACTGGAACAGCAAGATGGTCACCGGCACCGACCGTGGCGACGCGGTGAAGATCCCGCTGAACCGTGGCATGGTCGACAAGTCGACCTACCAGCTGGCGCTGCAGCATGACGTGGCCGCCGGCAAAAAGACCATGAGCTATCAGGTGGTCGACGACGGTGAAGTCGACACCTATGACTTCCGTGTATTGGGTGCCGAGAAAGTCGACACCAAGGCCGGCAAGATCGATGCAATCAAGGTAGAGCGCGTGCGTGACCCGACACAAAGCAAGCGCATCACGGTGCTGTGGTTCGCCAAGGACTGGGATTACCTGCTGGTGCGCCTGCAACAGGTTGAAACCGACGGCAAGGAGTACAACATCATGCTCCAGGACGGTACGGTCAACGGCAAAACCGTTAAAGGCAGCTGATCCGCCGCTACAACGAAAAGCCCCGCAGATGCGGGGCTTTTTTGTGCCTGCGATTTCCAGGCGACACACAAATACTGTGGGAGCGGGCTTGCTCGCGAAGGCGGCCTGCCAGCTAACGAAGATGTATCTGATACAACACCTTCGCGAGCAAGCCCGCTCCCACAGGGGGTGAGTGCAATCGTCAAGGGTCAGCTCAGACCGAAAATTTGGCCACCATATTGTTCAAATCCACCGCCAGCCGCGACAGCTCCTGGCTCGCCGCACTGGTCTGATTTGCTCCCGCCGACGTCTGCATCGCCAGATCGCGGATGTTCATCAGGTTGCGGTCCACCTCCCGCGCCACCGCTGCCTGCTCCTCCGAGGCGCTGGCGATCACCAGGTTGCGTTCATTGATCAAGGTGAACGCCGAGGCAATTTCCTCCAGCGCCAAACCCGCAGCCTTGGCCAGTTCCAGAGTCGAATTGGCGCGGACGCTGCTCTGTTGCATCGAACTGACCGCAGAATCGGTGCCCTGCTGAATGCCACCGATCATCTGCTCGATTTCCTGGGTCGATTGCTGGGTGCGATGGGCCAGCGCCCGCACCTCATCGGCCACCACCGCGAAGCCACGCCCGGCATCCCCGGCCCGCGCCGCCTCAATCGCTGCGTTCAGTGCCAGCAGATTGGTCTGCTCGGCAATCGAGCGGATCACGTCGAGCACTTTGCTGATGCCGTGAACCTTCTGCGCCAGATCCTCGACCTGCGTTGCATTGGACGTGACGTCGTCAGCCAGAGACTGGATCGAAGTCACCGTCTGATTGACCTGCTCGCGCCCATGCTGGGCAATCCGGTCAGACTCGCGCGACGCCTCGGAAGTCGCCACGGCGTTGCTCGCGACCTCTTCCACGGCAGCGGTCATCTGATTGACCGCCGTGGCGGCCTGCTCGATCTCCAGGCTTTGCTGGTGCAGCCCGCGCGTGGCGTCCTCGGTGACGCAACTCAGTTCCTCCGAGGCCGACGCCAACTGGCTGGACGACTCGGAAATCTGCCGGATGGTGTCGCGCAGGTTGTGCTGCATGCTTTTCAGCGCCTGCAGCAGCCGCGCCGGTTCGTCCTTGCCGGAGATGTTGATATCGCCCGTCAGATCGCCACCAGCCACCACTTCCGCCACGCCGAGTGATTGCGCCAGCGGCAGGACGATGCTGCGGGTCAGCAGCAGCGCCAGACCGATGGTGATCAATGCGGTAATGCCAATCATCACCCCGACCCACACCCGCGAATTGATGAAAACCAGGCGCGCGGCTTCGGTGGCAAGGTTGGCGTTGTGCTTGTTCAGCTCGACCAGCTCCTTCAGGGTGACCGCCATGTCGTCGGCCAACGGGCTCATTTCACCGTTGAGAATCGCCGCCGCCTCCTCCACCCGATTCTGTGCGGACAACTGCATGACCTGCGCCTGAAACTCCAGATACCGGTGCTCGGCAACCTTGAAGCGGTCGAACAACTTGCGCTCTTCGGGCAGCACGATCAACACGTCATAGCGTTGTTGCGCTTCGCTCAAGACACCGCGCAGGTCATTGAGCTTGGCGACATTCTGCGCCAGCGCCTGCGGGTCACGATTGAGCAGCAGGCGCATGGTCAGCGCACGCAGGCGCAACATGTCCTGACTCATCTCGCCGACCGCCATGACGCTCGGCAGCCAGTTGTTGTCGACCTCATCAGACTGGGCGCGCATGTTCGCCATTTGCAGCAGGGCGAACGCCCCCAGGGCAAACACCATCAGCGCCAACACACCAAAACCCAGGCCGGCTCGCGGCGCGATATTGAGACTACGGATGCTCATGACTCTGGTTCCTTCCAAAAGCGCTGCATCAACCCTGCAGCTGGTTGCTCTAGAAGGTATCGGCCCGGCGAAAATTTGCGTAAGACCAAAAGGTGATATCAAAAGGCCTTGATACTTCGAACCCTCGGCATTAACGATTCAGCGCGGTTTCCCGGACTTTGCCGCTGTTCGCGGCAATATCGCCAGGAAGTTATCCCGGGCGACCTTACGCGCAATTTCTTCAGGCAAGGCATCAAGGAACGGCGTGAAGCTGCGCATTTCCTGACCGAGCTTGTTGAATCTGCCTACAACATCCGAACCCACCATAAAGCGCTCAGGGTATTTCTCGACCAATGCCAGCCATTCCGCACGCGGCTTGCCCTGCTCGTCCAACAGATACGGCGTGAGCATGCTCCACGACAGATCAATGAACAGATTCGGATAAGCCTCAAGCATCCGACTCACCGTCGGCAGGAGGAATTTCAGTTGCGTCTGGTGCCGATGAATTTCCGCGCTGGTGCCGGCGTGCGCCCAAATGAACCGGGTGTGCGGGTGATTACGCAGGGGTTCTTCGATTTCCTTCAAGTACAGCGGATTTTTCTCACGCTTGGAGGTGATGTTGGAATGCAGCATCACTGGCAGATCGTTTTCGGCAGCCAGGTGATAAATCCGCTTCATCGCTTCGTTGTTGGCCCGTGGCGTATCGCCAGCGGTCAACGCCGTCAGGTCGTCATGGCGGGTGAACACTTCGCCGATGCCCTGCCACAGCCCCGGATACAGATCGAGCATGCGCTGAATGTGCGCTGCGGAGTTCTTGTCATTGGGGTTGAAGCCCGACAGGAACGGATGAAAGTGCAGACGCTGCTCCGGCGTCAGTTTCTGCACGGCATCAGCGACGATCACGTCGGTGGCGCTGTACCAATAGGCATCGGCGTCATCGCCGGCGTAATAACGCGGACGCTTGGGTTCGTCCTCATGCCATTTCTTCGCCACGGGAATCCCGGAAATCATCACGTGATCGATGGAATTGTCCTTCATCGCTGTGAGCAATTTCGCCATGCCGGCGGTTTCCTGGAAAAAATCCACGTAATGCAGGTGCGCATCGCTGTAGGTGTAATCGCGCGCGCTGGCGCTACCGGCAAATGCCAGCAGGCAGGCAAGACTCAAACGAAACAAGGACACAAGTAATCTCCGGCAGGTAGGCATAGCCTAGACCTTGAGCCGATGACAAGGGTTCATCCTGTAGGAAAGTGGAACGCGGCTCTGTAGGAATGCTCTATAACTGCAAGGTCCTTTTTTGATCGCACGACTTTTTCCTACTGCCAGTGAGGTTGCCATGACTGTTACCGTCAATACCGTCTCCGCCGAAGGTTTTCGTCACACCGTACAGATCGATGACCACGAATTGTTTGCCGACGTGCCGAAGTCTGCCGGCGGCGAAGGCTCGGCCCCCGAGCCACACGACTACTTCGACGCCGCGCTCGGTGCCTGCAAGGCACTGACACTGAAGATGTACGCGAAGAAGAAAGACATCCCGCTGACCGGCGTGGGTGTCGAGGTCAAACGCGACAACAGCGAAGAGCAAAAAGGCAAATACGCCCTGCACGTGACGCTTACCCTCAAGGGCGTCCTCACTGATGCCCAACGTGAAGAGTTACTGCGCGTGGCTGATCGCTGCCCGATCCACAAACTGATGACTACCACCGACGTCAGCATCGAAACCCACGCCCCACAAGGCTTCGACAGCCAGTAATCACCCTCTTGCCAGCGGCGGGTTATGCTTCTGGCATCACCCGCTCAGCCTGGAATGCACCATGGATAAGCAACCACTGATCATCCGCCCGCGCGCCGAAGACGTCGAAGGCCAGCCGATCCTGCGCCCGCTGCCGTCAGCCAAATGCCGCAGCATCGGGCCTTTCGTGTTTTTCGACCACATGCTCGAAACGGTTTATCCAACGGGCAAAGGCATGAACATCCGACAGCATCCGCACATTGGTCTGTCGACCCTGACCTACCTGTTCGAAGGGCAGATCCAGCACAAGGACAGCCTCGGCTCCGATCAGGTGGTCAGTGCTGGCGATGTCAGCTGGATGACCGCCGGCAGTGCGATTGCCCACGTCGAGCGCACGCCCGAGCCGCTGTGGGAGCAAAGCTTCACCATGCACGGTTTGCAAATCTGGCTCGCTTCGCCCAAGGATCACGAGCAAGGCCCGGGACATTACAGCCATCACCCGGCGGCAACCTTGCCGGTCAGCGATAACCTTGGTGTGCAGATTCGGATGATCGCCGGGTCAGGCTTTTGCCTGGAATCGCCGGTGCCGGTGCTTTCTCCTACGCTGTACGCCGAAGTGAAGATGCAGACCGCCACCACTTTGCTGATCCCGACCGAGCACGAAGAACGCGCGATTTATGTGCTGAGTGGCGATGCGCAGTTGAATGGCGAGCCCCTCGAACCCCATGCGCTGGCGGTGTTGCCGGCCGGGGAACAGATGAGCCTGTTCGCCGAGAGTGACGTGCACGCGGTGGTGTTTGGCGGCGCGCCGCTGGACGGGCCTCGGCGGATCAACTGGAATTTCGTCGCGAGCGATCCGGCGGCGATTGATGAGGCGCGGCGTAAATGGGCGGCCGGGGATTGGCCGACGGTGCCGGGGGAAATCGAGCGGATCGAACTGCCCTGAGTGTTGTGTCGCTAGAGGGTAAGCCTTCGCGAGCAAGCCCGCTCCCACAGGGGGAATTGTGGTGTGTATGAGTTCTGAGTACACATCACAATCCCCCCTGTGGGAGCGGGCTTGCTCGCGAAGAGGCCAGTAAAGGCGCCGAAAAATCAGCCCTTGAACACTTCTTCCAGCAAATCATGCATCGACTTGAACGCACGCTTGGCAGTCTTCGCGTCGTACATCATCTTGTCCGGCACATTGGCATGTGGATCGGTGAACGAGTGCACCGCACCGCCATAGCTGAGCAACTGCCAATCGACCTTCGCCGCGTTCATTTCATCTTCGAACGCCGGCAATTGCTCTTTTGGCACCAACGGGTCGGAGGCACCGTGCAGCACCAGCACCGAGCCCTTGATGTTCTTTGCATCCGCCGGGTTCGGCGAGTCGAGCGTGCCGTGGAACGACACCGCCGCCTTCACCGGTGCACCGGTACGCGCCAGATCCAGTGCGCAGCAACCACCGAAGCAGAACCCGAACACCGCCAGTTTTGAGGTATCAACCGCCGCCTCACCCTGCTTCTGCAACTGCTCGAACGCTGCCTGCATGCGCTTGCGCAGCAGTGCGCGGTCGTTCTTCAGCGGCATCATCGCCGCGCCGGCCTCGTCAGCGTTCTGCGGACGTACTGCCTGGCCATACACGTCAGCAATCAACACCACGTAGCCCTTGGCCGCGACCGATTTGGCGATTTCTTCCGCCCCGGCGCTGACGCCCATCCAGTTCGGCGCCATCAGCAGGCCCGGGCGCGCGCCCTTGTGCTCGGTGTCGAACGCCAGACGACCTTCATAGGGCTGGCCATCCAGCTGATAGACCACGGAACGTACAGTAACTTGGCTCATTTCTGACTCCTGATTAGTTAAACACCAGAATGAAAAAACCCGCCGAAGCGGGTTTTTCTACAACGTGATCAAGCTGACAGTTCAACCAGCAGCTTGTTCAGACGGGTCACGTACGCGGCCGGGTCTTTCAAGCTTTCGCCAGCCGCCAGAGCGGCCTGATCGAAGAGGATGTGCGACAGGTCGCCAAAACGCCCTTCGTTCTGCTCGCCGTCGAGTTTCTCGATCAGCGGGTGGCTCGGGTTGAATTCGAAAATCGGCTTCGACTCCGGCACTTTCTGCCCGCTGGCTTCGAGGATCTGGCGCATTTGCAGGCCCAGGTCCTGTTCGCCGATGGCCAGAATGGCTGGCGAATCGGTCAGACGGTGAGAGACGCGAACCTCGGCAACGGAGTCGCCCAGCGCGGTTTTCAGGCGCTCGACCAGACCTTCTTTGGACTTGGCGACTTCTTCTGCAGCTTTCTTGTCCTCTTCCGAGTCCAGGCTGCCCAGATCAAGGTCACCGCGTGCCACGTCGACAAAGGTCTTGCCGTCGAATTCGCTGAGGTAGCTCATCAGCCACTCGTCGATGCGATCGGTCAGCAGCAGCACTTCGATGCCTTTCTTGCGGAAGACTTCCAGGTGCGGGCTGTTCTTGACCTGCGCGTAGGTTTCGCCGGTGAGGTAGTAGATCTTGTCCTGACCTTCCTTGGCGCGCGCCAGGTAGTCAGCCAGACCGACAACTTGCTCGCCGTCGTCGCCTTGGGTCGATGCGAAACGCAGCAGACCGGCAATTTTTTCCTTGTTGGCGAAATCTTCTGCCGGGCCTTCTTTCATGACCTGACCGAAGTTTTTCCAGAAGCCCTTGTATTGCTCAGGCTCGTTCTTCGCCAGTTTTTCCAGCATGTCCAGCACGCGCTTGGTCAGCGCCGACTTCATCGAGTCGATGATCGGATCTTTCTGCAGGATTTCCCGCGACACGTTCAGCGACAGGTCGTTGGAATCGACCACGCCCTTGATGAAGCGCAGGTACAGCGGCAGGAACGACTCGGCCTGATCCATCACGAACACGCGCTGCACGTACAGCTTCAGGCCTTTCGGCGCTTCACGCTGGTACAGATCGAACGGCGCACGGGCCGGCACGTACAGCAGCGAGCTGTACTCGAGCTTGCCTTCGACCTTGTTGTGGCTCCAGGCCAGCGGGTTTTCGAAGTCGTGAGCGATGTGCTTGTAGAACTCCTGGTATTCCTCGTCCTTCACTTCAGTGCGCGGACGGGTCCACAGGGCGCTGGCGCGGTTGACGGTTTCCCATTCAACGGCAGGCTTCTCTTCGCCTTCAGCGGCAGTGACTTCTTTCGGCAGTTCGATCGGCAGCGCGATGTGGTCGGAGTATTTCTTGATGATGTTGCGCAGACGCCAGCCGTCGGCGAACTCGTCTTCAGCGGACTTCAGGTGCAGGACGATACGGGTGCCGCGCTCTGGTTTGTCGATGGTGGCGACTTCGAACTCGCCCTCGCCTTTCGACGACCAGTGCACGCCTTCGCTGGCCGGAGTGCCGGCGCGACGGGAATACACATCAACCTGGTCGGCAACGATGAACGCCGAGTAGAAGCCGACACCGAATTGGCCGATCAGGTGCGAATCTTTCTTCTGATCGCCCGAGAGATTCTTCATGAAATCGGCGGTGCCCGACTTGGCGATGGTCCCCAGGTGGGTGATCACATCGTCACGGTTCATGCCGATACCGTTGTCTTCGAGGGTGACGGTCTTGGCGTCCTTGTCGAAGCTCACACGGATTTTCAGTTCAGCGCCACCTTCGAGCAACTCAGGCTTGGCCAGGGCTTCGAAGCGCAGCTTGTCGACAGCGTCAGAGGCGTTCGAGATCAATTCGCGAAGGAAGATTTCCTTGTTGGAATACAGCGAATGGATCATGAGGTGCAGCAGCTGCTTTACCTCGGTCTGGAAGCCCAGGGTTTCCTTTTGAGTTTCCACACTCATGGTCATCAAACTCCAATCAGATGGCAGTGGCCGCGACCTTGAGGGTCGGCGGCGGGTTGTTCACTGAGTTGGGGGCAGCGTTCAGGATTTCAAGGGCTCATCAATTTTGAAATGTGCACGGGCGGTGGCAATCGGTTCGCTCTCGGTGCTTTGCCAGGCCGTGATGGCGACGTTGGCCACGCGCCGGCCCTGGCGACAGACCTGACATTTGGCCCAAGTGTCGCGAAACTGCCCGGCGCGCAGATAATCCAGAGAAAAGTCGATGATCTTCGGCACCCCGGGCGAACCGGTGAAGATCAGCAAATGCAACGCGGCTGCCAGCTCCATGAACCCGGCAATCACCCCGCCATGGATCGCCGGCAATAAAGGGTTACCAATGTTGTCCTTGTTCGCCGGCAGCTTGAACAGCAATTCATCGCCGACCCGGGAACATACGACGCCGATCAGCCCGGCGTAAGGAATTATCCGCAACAACGGCGCGTAATCGCCCTGAGCGTGAGCCTGCAGCAGCTGTTGCTTCCAGTCATCGCTCATCGATTTTCTCCTTTGACCTTGCCGCCAAATCCCTGGGTACCTTTCAGGCCCTTACCCATGCGCATGAATGTACCGACGACATGGGCGATCGGCTGATTCGGGTCATCCTGATAGGCAAAGCCGCGAGCGAAGATCACATCGGTGGTGACCCGGTAACACTGGGCAAAGCCATAGACATCCTTCTTCGGCTCGGCGGCATGCATGTAGTCGATACGCAGGTCCATGGTCGGGCAGACTTCGAATTCCGCCAGCACGCACAACGTGGACATGCCGCACGCGGTGTCCATCAGCGAGGTAATGGCGCCGCCGTGGATGACCCCGGTCTGTGGATTGCCGACGATTTGCGCGTTGTACGGCAACCTCACCGTCAGCCCTTCGCTGCTGGCGCTGTGTACCGTCAAACCGAGCACCTGACAATGGCGCAGGGCCGAAAGAAATCGTGTCGCGCGCTCAAAAACGGGGTTTTCAGCCATTTGATAATTACTCTCGTTAGAGCCTTTTGCCAGTAGTAGGAAATGCCGCAAAAGTTCCACTAAAAAACAAACTTATATATCTGAACGAAATGAGGAACTTAACCTTTGGGCCAGTGCTCTTAAGGCCAGTAGTTATTTTCCATAAGGAGAAACACCCCATGCGTAAGACTTTAGCTATTGCCTTGATGTTGACCGCTTCCCTCGGTCTCGCTGCCTGCGATAAAAAATCCGAGGACAAAGCTCAAGATGCAAACCAACATGCTGAGCAAGCTCAGCAAGACATGAACAAAGCTCAGGATAAAGTGAACGACGCAGCAAAAGAAAACGCCGAAGCTGCCAAAGCTCAGGCTGAATCGAATCAAGCTGCTCAGGAAGAAGCTGCCAAGAAGCAATAATTGCGACTTGATGCAGAAAAAGAAAACCCGCCAAGTGCGGGTTTTCTTTTGCCTGTGATTTTTTGTCAGTGTTGGTTTAGAGGTTGTTTTAGAGCCATACGGTTCTAAAAGTCGGACTAATCATCAGTAACAAACTGCAGATCAGGCCGACCAGCCACACCAGGCTGCGCAGGGATGGTTTATCCGCCAGGTACAACCACACGTAAAGAATTCGCGCGATCACAAAGATGATTGCCAGGGCATCGATCAACCAGCCTTGGGTTTGCGTGGTGTGCGCCATCAGCACACCCACGGCGAACAGGATGAACGCTTCGATACAGTTCTGGTGTGCCGCCAGCGCCCGCGCGCCGTAACCAGTGAGTTGTGCCTGTTGTTGGCGCGGTAGATGGTTGTTGTAACCACCCTGCTCTTTCATGGCCTTGCCCACCGGCATGCGCGCGATGTAAATCAACAGTGCACTGATAAACACACACCAGAACGGAATACTCATCAAGCAGCCTCTTTATTGGTTTCGGGCAATGGTGCCTCTGTAGGGGTATAGACCATCACATCCAGCACGTCGGAATGAAACTCGCGGCGGTACAACACGATGACCACCCCGGCACTCATCAACATGAACAGCCACGGGCTGACAAACCACGCCAGCATGCTCATGCCGAAGTAATAAGAACGCAGACCGAAGTTGAACTGGTTCGCCGCCATCGAAATCACCCGTGCCGCCCGCAGTGCGAACGCCTTGCGCTCCTGCTCCGAGACCTGACGCTCACCGATCATCGGCGCGGAACCGACCAGCACCGCAGCAAAGTTGTACTGACGCATGCACCAACTGAACGTGAAAAACGCATAGACGAACACCAGCGCCAGACACAGCAACTTGATCTCCGACATGCCCTGCGATGCCTGCTGCACCATCGGGATATCCGCCAGCAACGACACGGCGCGCTCGGATGCACCGAGCACGGTGAGAATGCCGGCGAGGATGATCAGGGTGCTGGAGGCGAAGAACGAGGCGTTGCGCTCCAGATTGCCGATCACGCTGGCGTCGGCGATACGGTTGTCACGCAGTAGCATGCGGCGCATCCAGTCTTCGCGATACAGGTGCAGCACGCTGGCCAGGCACGCGGTGTCGCGGGCCTTCCACGACGCATAACGGGTGTAGCCGCCCCAGCAGATGACAAACCAGAGCGCGGCCAGCAGGTGGATCAGATTGGCTTGGATGAACGACATTCGTTTTCCTGTGAAGTGTGGATGCATTACCTGTAGGAGTGAGCCTGCTCGCGATTCGGTGACACACCCGGCATTGATCCGACAGGTACGACGCCATCGCGAGCAGGCTCACTCCTACATAAAATCTGTGCAGTGCTTCGACGTTAGCTCGCGGAAAAAGACACTGCCAGACGCCCATAAAAAATGCCCCGTATCGATTGATACGGGGCATTTCTGTTTAAGCGCTGAAGACCCGTTTGTGGCGGGTCAGACAACGTCAGGCAACGGCTTCGCTGCGCTTGCCCAGCAGGCGATCGCAGACCACGGCGACCACCAGGGTCATCACGCATGGCACCAGCCACGCCAGACCCTGCTCGCTCAGCGGCAGGTGCGACAGCTGCGACGGCATCCAGTCAGCCAGATCGGCGCCCTTGAGCGCGTCGATCGTGCCGAACAGGAACGAAACCAGCATGACCGGGCCGAGGATCCGCCCGTGTTCATGCCAGAAGTCCTTGCAGAAGCTCAGAGCTACCAGAACGATGCATGGCGGGTAGATTGCAGTCAGCACCGGGATCGAGAACGCGATCAGCTTGGTCAGGCCCAGGTTCGACACCAGCAGCGAGAACGCGGCGAGGATGATCACCAGGGTCTTGTAGGACAGCGGCAGCACGCGGCTGAAGTATTCAGCGCAGGCGCAGGTCAGACCGACCGCCGTCACCAGGCACGCCAGCGAGATCAGCACCGCGAGGAAACCGCTGCCCAGCGAACCGAAGGTGTGTTGCACGTAAGCATGCAGCACCGCCGCACCGTTGGTGGCACCGACCGCGACTTCGTGGCTGCCGGAGCCGAGGCGGAACAGGCTGATGTACACCAGCGCCAGACCGACACCGGCGATGAGGCCGGCAATG
Source organism: Pseudomonas sp. S3(2024) (assembly GCF_036861315.1). Lineage (NCBI taxonomy): Bacteria > Pseudomonadati > Pseudomonadota > Gammaproteobacteria > Pseudomonadales > Pseudomonadaceae > Pseudomonas > Pseudomonas sp. S3(2024). The sequence goes on from NZ_JAZAQQ010000015.1 coordinate 59,420, forward strand.
ATCGCGTAACGGGTGATCAGCGCAGGCGACTCGACGCCACGGGAGCGGATCGCGTTGACGATGACGATACCGAACACCAGCGCGCCGAGGGTATCCATGGTCAGGTAACCATTGATGAAGCCCTGTGAGAACGGTGCCGCGACGTATTCCGGTGTGGCCTGACCGATATCACCGGCCGGCAAGGCGAATGCGGCGATGCCGAGTACCGCCAGGGCGATGATTTTCAATGGCGCGAGAAAACGCCCCACGGTATCGAGCAGACGGCCCGGATACAGCGAGATGAAGAACACCAGCAGGAAGTACACCGAGCTGTAGAGGAACAGCGCCAGCGGGCTTTCGCCGGTCAGCGGCGCCAGACCCACTTCGAACGACACGGTCGCGGTCCGCGGGGTGGCGAACAGCGGGCCGACCGCCAGGTAGCATGCCGCGGCGAGCACACCACCGGCGATCTTGCCGATCGGGCTGCTCAGCGCATCCATCGCACCACCGACCTTGGCCAGGGCAACGACGGTGACCACCGGCAGACCGACGGCCGTGATCAAGAAGCCCAGCGCCGCCATCCAGACGTTTGGTCCGGACTGCAGGCCGACGATAGGCGGGAAAATGATGTTGCCGGCCCCGACGAACAGGGCAAATGTCATAAAGCCCAGTGCCAGGATGTCCTGACCTTTCAAAACTTTCATTAAGGAAATACCACACTACTGAATCGGAATTTAGAGGGGGATTTCCCTGTGGGGTTAGGGAAATGCTGTCAGTCCGTTTGGGGCTGACCCGTTTAGCGCGTTGCATGCCTTGTGGGCGGCAGACGCAAAAATGGCTGCTAGCCTAACGAATTTGTCTGACAAACGCACTGTTTGAGGGCGAACTATCCGATACACGACGTGTCCGTGTCGCGTTTACGCATCTATTTTTCCTAACCACAACCCTGTGGCGAGGGAGCTTGCTCCCGCTGGGTTGCGAAGCAGCCCCAATGCAGACGATTGGGTTCTGGCTGTTAGATGGTTCTACGCCTGCTGCGCAGTCGAGCGGGAGCAAGCTCCCTCGCCACAAAAATGCACTCAAATCCCATATGCCAGAAACAACAAAGGCCACCCGAAGGTGGCCTTTGTCTGGTGAAGCGTCAGTCAAGCACGAGGCTTACTTGACAGCCCAACCGGTCAGCTCGGCCAGGGCCTTGCCGATGTCTGCCAGCGAACGCACGGTTTTTACGCCTGCGTCTTGCAGCGCAGCGAATTTCTCGTCTGCAGTGCCTTTGCCGCCAGAGATGATTGCGCCAGCATGGCCCATGCGCTTGCCCGGAGGAGCAGTCACACCAGCGATGTAGGAAACAACCGGCTTGGTCACGTGTGCCTTGATGTAGGCAGCCGCTTCTTCTTCAGCCGAACCGCCGATCTCGCCGATCATCACGATCGCTTCGGTCTTCGGGTCTTCCTGGAACAGCTTCAGGATGTCGATGAAGTTCGAACCCGGGATCGGGTCACCACCGATGCCGACGCAGGTCGACTGACCGAAACCGGCGTCAGTGGTCTGCTTCACAGCTTCGTAGGTCAGGGTGCCGGAACGCGAAACGATACCGACCTTGCCTGGCAAGTGAATGTGACCTGGCATGATGCCGATCTTGCATTCGCCTGGGGTGATCACGCCTGGGCAGTTAGGGCCGATCAGGGTAACACCCAGCTCGTCGCACTTAACTTTAGCGTCCAGCATGTCCAGGGTAGGAATGCCTTCGGTGATGCAGACGATCAGCTTGATGCCGCCGAACGCTGCTTCCAGGATCGAGTCCTTGCAGAAAGGAGCCGGAACGTAGATCACGCTGGCGGTAGCGCCAGTGGCAGCTACTGCGTCTTTAACGGTGTTGAACACTGGCAGACCCAGGTGCTCGGTGCCGCCTTTGCCCGGAGTTACGCCACCCACCATCTTGGTGCCGTATTCGATGGCTTGCTGGGTGTGGAAACTACCTTGCGAACCGGTAATACCCTGGCAGATAACTTTGGTGTCTTTATTGATCAGGACGCTCATTATTTGCCCTCCGCAGCTTTGACAACTTGTTGAGCAGCGTCGGTCAGGCTGGTAGCAGCGATGATGTTCAAACCGCTTTCTGCCAGTACTTTAGCGCCCAGCTCAGCGTTGTTGCCTTCAAGGCGAACAACAACCGGGATTTTCACGCCGACTTCTTTCACGGCGCCGATGATGCCTTCGGCAATCATGTCGCAGCGAACGATGCCGCCGAAGATGTTGACCAGTACTGCAGCGACGTTGGTGTCGGACAGGATGATCTTGAAGGCTTCGGTCACGCGCTCTTTGGTAGCACCACCACCTACGTCGAGGAAGTTGGCTGGCTTGCCGCCGTGCAGGTTGACGATGTCCATGGTACCCATGGCCAGGCCGGCACCGTTGACCATGCAGCCGATGTTGCCTTCCAGGGCTACGTAGTTCAGTTCGAACTTGGCAGCGTGCGCTTCGCGCGGATCGTCTTGCGACGGATCGTGGAAAGTCTTCAGCTTAGGCTGACGGTACATGGCGTTGGCGTCGATGTTGATCTTGGCGTCCAGGCAGTGCAGATCGCCGTCAGCCTTGATCACCAGCGGGTTCACTTCCAGCAGGGCCAGATCGTGATCCTGGAACAGTTTGGCCAGACCGACGAAGATCTTGGCGAACTGGGCAACTTGCTTGCCTTCCAGACCCAGTTGGAACGCCAGCTCGCGACCCTGGAATGGCTGAGCGCCAACCAGTGGATCGATAGTGGCTTTCAGAATTTTTTCTGGGGTGTCGTGAGCGATTTTCTCGATGTCCACGCCACCTTCGGTGGAAGCCATGAACACGATGCGACGGCTCGAACGGTCAACGACAGCGCCCAGGTACAGCTCTTTAGCGATATCAGTGCACGATTCAACCAGGATCTTGGTGACTGGCTGACCATTGGCGTCAGTCTGGTAAGTCACCAGACGCTTGCCCAGCCACTGCTGTGCGAAGGCCTTGGCGTCTTCTTTGTTGCGAACCAGCTTGACGCCGCCCGCTTTACCGCGACCACCGGCGTGGACCTGGGCTTTGACAACCCACTCGCTGCCGCCGATTTTTTCGCAAGCTTCTGCTGCTGCTTCCGGGGTGTCTACTGCGTAACCAGTGGAAACTGGCAGGCCGTATTCAGCGAACAGCTGCTTACCCTGATACTCGTGAAGATTCATGCTTTTTACCGTCTTCGTTAGGTACTGCGCATTCGGCGCTGCGCTCTTGATGAGTGCCGCGCCACCTGTGACTGCTGCTTGCGTAGCCTTTCCGGATACCCGGTGCAGCTACGCAAGACTGCGTCCAGCGGACATTCCGCGGTGAGACTTGCTCGCAAGGCTCACGACGGGCCGTTACCGCCGTGGTTTCTTATTGTGTGTCTTAACGCTTCTTGCGGTTGGCAATGTGGATGGCGCCGCCATTCACAGCCAGAGCAGCTTCGTGCAAGGCTTCAGACAGGGTCGGATGGGAGAAAACCATCATGCCCAGGTCTTCAGCGCTGGTGCCGAATTCCATACCGATCGCGCCCTGCTGAACCAGTTCTGCAGCGCTCGGGCCAATCACGTGCACGCCCAATACGCGGTCAGTCTTGGCATCAGCGATGACCTTGACGAAACCACCGGTATCGTTGGCGGCCATGGCACGGCCGGAAGCGGCGAACGGGAAGGTGCCGACGTTAACTTCAACGCCTTCGGCTTTCAAGGCCTGCTCGGTTTTGCCAACCCACGCGATTTCCGGGTGAGTATAAATAACCGAAGGGATCAGGTCATAGTTCATCTGAGCCTTGTGGCCCTTGATGCGCTCGACAACCATGATGCCCTCTTCCGAGGCCTTGTGCGCCAGCATCATGCCGCGAACCACGTCACCGATGGCGTAAACGCCCGGTACGGTGGTGGCGCAGTGATCGTCAACGTGCACGAAACCGCGCTCGTCCAGGGTCACGCCGCTGTCGGCAGCCAGCAGATCAGTGGTCACCGGACGGCGACCAACGGCTACGATCAGCTTGTCGAAAGTGATGGACTGTTCGCCGTTGGCATCGGTGTAGTTAACAACGACTTCGTCGCCGTTCACTTTCGAACCGGTTACGCGAGCGCCCAGCTTGATGTCCAGACCTTGCTTGGTCAGGGTTTTCAGCGCTTCCTTGGAAACAGCGGTGTCCGCTGCCATCAGGAAGGTGTCCAGTGCTTCGAGGACAACCACTTCGGAACCCAGACGCGACCACACCGAACCCAGTTCCAGACCGATCACGCCAGCGCCGATCACGCCCAGACGTTTAGGTACGGATTGGAATTCCAGAGCGCCAGTCGAATCGACGATGACTTTCTGATCGACCGGAGCCGGCGGAATGTCGATCGGACGCGAACCTGGAGCCAGGATGACGTTTTCGGCTTCGATGACTTCAACCGAACCGTCCGGCTTGGTGACTTCGACTTTCTTGCCAGCCAGCAGCTTGCCGTGGCCCTGGATCGAAGTAACGCCGTTGGCCTTGAACAGGGTGGCAACGCCGCCGGTCAGGTTCTTGACGATGCCAGCCTTGCGGCCAACCATCGCAGCGACGTCCATTTTGACTTCGCCGGTCGAGATACCGTGAACGTTGAAGCTCTCTTTGGCTTCCTTGTACTTCCAGGAGCTGTCCAGCAGCGCCTTGGACGGAATGCAGCCGACGTTCAGGCAAGTACCGCCGAGGGCCTGTTTGCCTTCAGCGTCGGTGTACTTCTCGATGCAGGCAGTGGTGAGACCCAGCTGCGCGGCCTTGATGGCAGCTACATAGCCGCCAGGGCCGGCACCGATCACTACTACGTCAAATTTCTGCGACATTCAAAAAATCCTCTTTAGCGAAAAGCTTCAAGCCGCGCGCTGCGGGCCGTACCGCCGTTGCCGACGATACGCCACCCGCAGCGCATGGCTGCTTCTATCAGATATCCAGCAACAGACGAGCCGGATCTTCCAGCAGGTTCTTGATGGTCACCAGGAAGGTTACAGCTTCTTTGCCATCGATCAGACGGTGATCGTAGGACAGTGCCAGGTACATCATCGGACGGATCACGACCTGACCGTTGATGGCCATAGGACGCTGGATGATGTTGTGCATGCCCAGAATCGCTGCCTGCGGCGGGTTGACGATCGGAGTCGACATCATCGAACCGAAGGTACCACCGTTGGTGATGGTGAAGGTACCGCCGGTCATCTCTTCCATCGACAGTTTGCCGTCACGGGCTTTCTTGCCGAACGTGGCGATGCCGCCTTCGATTTCAGCCAGGCTCATCAGCTCGGCGTTACGCAGAACCGGAACGACCAGACCACGGTCGCTGGAAACGGCAACACCGATGTCGGCGTAGCCGTGGTAAACGATGTCTGCACCGTCGATCGAAGCGTTGACCGCCGGGAAGCGTTTCAGCGCTTCGGTGGCAGCCTTGACGAAGAACGACATGAAGCCCAGGCGTACGCCGTTGTGGGACTTCTCGAACAGGTCCTTGTACTTCGAACGCAGCGCCATGACTTCGGTCATGTCGACTTCGTTGAACGTGGTCAGCATTGCCATGTTCGACTGGGCTTCAACCAGACGCTCGGCAACCTTGGCACGCAGACGGGTCATCGGTACGCGCTTCTCAACGCGATCACCGGCAGCGAATACCGGAGCAGCAGCGGCTGGAGCAGCGGCTTTTGCAGGAGCAGCAGCCGGAGCGGCTTTCTTCGCGGCTACAGCAGCGACCACGTCTTCCTTGGTCACACGACCGCCTTTGCCGGTACCGGCAACGGAAGCGATGTTGATGCCGTTTTCTTCAGCCAGCTTGCGCGCAGCCGGAGCAGCAACAGGATCGTCTTCGCCTTCGGCAGCAGCCGGGGCAGCGGCAGCAGCGGCCGGAGCAGCAGCGGCGGCTGGAGCAGCGGCAGCAGCGCCGCCCGCTTCGATGGAGCCCAGGACTTCGTCGGACAGAACGGTGTCGCCTTCGTTTTTGACGATTGCGCCCAGCACGCCGTCAGCGGTCGCCAGCACTTCCAGTACGACTTTGTCGGTTTCGATGTCGACGATCAGGTCGTCACGCTTGACGGCGTCGCCCGGTTTTTTGTGCCAGGTGGCAACGGTGCCATCGGCAACCGATTCCGGGAAAGTGGGGGCTTTGATCTCGATAGCCATTATCTGTGGTTCCTTAAATTCGGTTTCAGGTGCGCGAAGGCGTTAAACGGTAAACGCGTCTTGCAGCAGTTTTTCCTGCTGCTCGGCGTGCATCGATGCGTAACCACATGCTGGGGCAGCAGAAGCCTCGCGGCCCGCGTACTCGAGTACGAGAGACTTGTCGAGGTTACCGATGCTGCGACGCAGGTGATGCTGGCTGCAGTACCAGGCGCCCTGGTTCATCGGCTCTTCCTGACACCAGACGGCATGCTTGACGTTGGTGTAAGGCGCCAGGACTTCTTTCAAGTCGTCCTCAGGGAATGGATACAGCTGCTCGATACGCACGATGGCGATATCGTCACGGCCTTCGGCACGACGTTTTTCCAGCAGGTCGTAGTAGACCTTGCCGCTACACAGAACAACGCGCTCGACCTTTTTCGGGTCCAGGGCATCGATTTCCGGGATCACGGTCTGGAACGAACCTTCAGCCAGATCTTCCAGGGTCGAGACGGCCAGCTTGTGGCGCAGCAGCGACTTCGGCGTCAGCACTACCAGAGGTTTGCGCAGCGGGCGAATCACCTGACGACGCAGCAAGTGGTAGATCTGGGCCGGGGTGGTCGGCATGCACACCTGAATGTTGTGCTCGGCGCACAGCTGCAGGTAACGCTCAAGACGAGCCGAGCTGTGCTCAGGGCCCTGACCTTCGTAGCCGTGTGGCAACAGCATGGTCAGACCGCAGAGACGGCCCCACTTGTGTTCGCCGCTGGTGATGAACTGGTCGATAACAACCTGTGCACCGTTGGCGAAGTCGCCGAACTGGGCTTCCCAGATCACCAGCGCGTTTGGCGTGGTGGTCGAGTAACCATATTCGAAGGCCAATACCGCTTCTTCCGAGAGGAACGAGTCGTACAGGTCAAAGCGTGGCTGACCGTCGTACAGGTTCTGCAGCGGAATGTAGGTGCCCGCGTCTTTCTGGTTGTGCAGTACAGCGTGACGGTGCGAGAACGTACCGCGGCCGATGTCCTGACCGGTCATGCGGATCGGGTGACCTTCGAACGCCAGGGTCGCGTACGCCATGGTTTCGGCGTAACCCCAGTTGATCGGCAGGCCGCCGGCTTGCATCTTCTGACGGTCTTCGTAGATCTTCGCGACCTGACGCTGCACCACGAAGCCTTCCGGAATTTCCAGCAGCTTGGCGGACAGTTCCTGCAGGGTCTTCAGGTCGAAACGGGTGTCGTGACGCGCAGTCCAGGCGTGGCCCAGATACGGACGCCAGTCCACGAACAGCTCTTTGTTCGGCTCTTTGACCAGCGATTTCACTACGTGCAGACCGTTGTCCAGCGCATTGCGGTACTCGTCGACCTTGGCCTGAACACGTTCAGCGTCCAGTACACCGGCCTGAGTCAGGCGATCAGCGTACAGCTCACGGGTGGTGCGCTGCTTGGTGATCTGCTGATACATCAGCGGCTGGGTGCCGCTTGGCTCGTCGGCCTCGTTGTGGCCGCGACGACGGTAGCAGACCAGGTCGATCACCACGTCACGCTTGAACTGCATGCGGTAATCGATGGCCAACTGGGTCACGAACAGCACGGCTTCCGGATCATCACCATTCACATGGAGGATCGGCGCCTGGATCATCTTCGCAACGTCGGTGGCGTACTCGGTGGAACGCGAGTCCAGCGGGTTGCTGATGGTGAAACCGACCTGGTTGTTGATCACGATGTGCACGGTACCGCCGGTCTTGAAACCGCGGGTCTGCGACATCTGGAAGGTTTCCATGACCACGCCCTGACCTGCGAATGCAGCGTCACCGTGGATGGAGATCGGCAGCACCTTCTCACCGGTCGGGTCGTTACGACGATCCTGACGGGCGCGAACCGAACCTTCTACCACCGGGGAAACGATTTCCAGGTGGGACGGGTTGAACGCCATGGCCAGGTGAACTTCACCGCCAGTGGTCATCACGTTGGACGAGAAGCCCTGGTGGTATTTGACGTCACCGGAACCCAGCTCGACCTTCTTCTTGCCTTCGAACTCGTCGAACAGCTCGCGCGGGTTCTTGCCGAAGGTGTTGACCAGCACGTTCAAACGGCCACGGTGGGCCATGCCGATGACGACTTCCTTGGTGCCGTAGGAACCGGAACGCTGGATCAGCTCGTCGAGCATCGGGATCAGGCTTTCGCCGCCTTCCAGACCGAAACGCTTGGTGCCCGGGTATTTGGTGCCCAGGTATTTTTCCAGGCCTTCACCGGCAGTCACGCGCTCAAGCAGGTGGCTCTTGATGTCGGCGGAGTACGTCGGACGACCACGCACGCTTTCCAGACGCTGCTGGAACCACTGGCGCTGCTCGGAATCGGTGATGTGCGTAAATTCAGCGCCGATGGTGCGGCAATATGTCTGCTGCAACGCTTCGTGAATTTCGCGTAGGCTCGCTTCCTCTTTGCCGATGAACAGGTCGCCGGCACGGAAGGTCGTATCAAGATCGGCATTGGTCAAGCCGTAATGATTGATCGACAGGTCTGCAGGTGCAGGACGCTGCCACAGCCCCAGCGGGTCAAGCTGGGCTGCCTGGTGGCCACGCATACGGTAGGCCTGGATCAATCGCAGCACTTCAACTTGCTTCTTCTCGTGCTCACTGCTCACGCTCCCGGCGGAAACCGGTTGAGCGCGGCGCTGGTTCTTTGCCAGCAGCACGAAATGATCGCGAATTGTGGAGTGCGAAACATCAGTGGCAGAGCTGCCGTCGGCAGGCAGCTTCTGAAAGTAGGTGCGCCACTCTTCTGGCACAGCGTTAGGGTCGTGCAGGTAGAGCTCATAAAGCTCTTCCACATAGGCAGCGTTTCCACCTGAAAGGTAGGCGCTGTTCCACATGCGCTGCATCACGCTTTCTTGCATGCTTGGTCACCCTCGGTTAGGGGAACACCATCGGCGTCAATACCGAGCAAACTTGCAGAAGTCCGAATGCAGCGACCAAAACAAGCCACTTAGGATCACGCTGATAGTCCGGGTACCAGCCCGGATGCCCCTGCTTGTCTCATTTCTTCAAAATAAGAGCTGCAGCTTGTGGCTACTGCTCTGGTTATAGCCATGACGCGGGTTGAAGCCCGCGCCACAGCCTCTTCGTTACAGCGGTTCTACGGTTACAGCAGCTGAATCACACGCCGCTCGAAAGCAGCATGTTACGGATGTGACCGATGGCCTTAGTCGGGTTCAGGCCTTTCGGACATACGTTGACGCAGTTCATGATGCCCCGGCAGCGGAAGACGCTGAACGGGTCATCGAGCGAAGCCAGACGCTCGGACGTCTTGGTGTCACGGCTGTCTGCCAGGAAGCGGTACGCTTGCAGCAGGGCAGCCGGGCCCAGGAACTTGTCCGGGTTCCACCAGAAGGACGGGCACGAGGTCGAGCAGCAGGCGCACAGGATGCACTCGTACAGACCGTCGAGCTTTTCACGCTCTTCAGGGGACTGCAGACGCTCGATGGCCGGAGCCGGCGTGTCGTTCTGCAGGTAAGGCTTAACCTTCTCGTATTGCTTGTAGAAGATGCTCATATCGACAACCAGGTCACGGATGACCGGCAAACCTGGCAGCGGACGAACGATCAACTTGTTGCCTTTTACGACAGCGGACAGCGGCGTGATGCACGCCAGGCCGTTCTTGCCATTGATGTTCATGCCGTCGGAGCCGCAGACGCCTTCACGGCAAGAGCGACGATAGGAGAAACCCTCGTCCTGCTCTTTGATCAGGGCCAGCACGTCCAGCACCATCAGGTCTTTACCACCGGTATCGACCTGGAATTCCTGCATGAACGGCGCAGCGTCCTGATCAGGGTTGTAGCGATAAACACTGACTTGCAACATGGCGATCACCCTTAATAAGTCCGGACTTTAGGTTCGAAAGTCGGAACAGTCTTCGGCGAGAAGTTTACGGCACGCTTGGCGACGCGTTTCTCACCCGGGAAGTACAGGGTGTGGCATAGCCAGTTTTCGTCGTCACGGTCTTCGAAGTCTTCACGGGCGTGAGCGCCGCGGGACTCTTTACGCACTTCGGCCGCGATGGCGGTAGCTTCAGCCACTTCCAGCAGGTTTTGCAGTTCCAGAGCTTCGATACGCGCGGTGTTGAACGCTTGCGACTTGTCGTTGATCTTCACGTTGGCGATGCGCTTGCGCAGATCGGCCAGCTGAGCGATACCCTTCTGCATGTATTCGCCAGTGCGGAATACACCGAAGTAGTTCTGCATGCAGCTTTGCAGCTCGCGACGCAGGGTAGCCACGTCTTCGCCATCGGTACGGCCGTTCAGCGCGTTCAGACGCGACAGGGCAGCTTCGATGTCGGCTTCGGTAGCGTCGTCGTATTCGATGCCGTCGGTCAGCGCCTTTTCCAGGTGCAGGCCGGCAGCGCGGCCGAATACCACCAGGTCGAGCAGCGAGTTGCCGCCCAGACGGTTGGCACCGTGTACCGATACGCAAGCCACTTCACCTACCGCGAACAGACCAGGAATGATCTGATCCACGCCTTCGGCGTTCTGGGTGATCGCCTGACCATGAATGTTGGTGGCAACGCCGCCCATCATGTAGTGGCAGGTCGGAACAACCGGAACCGGAGCAACCACCGGGTCAACGTGTGCGAAAGTCTTCGACAGTTCGCAGATACCTGGCAGACGGCTGTGCAGCACTTCCTCGCCCAGGTGGTCGAGTTTGAGCATTACGTGGTCGCCATTCGGACCGCAACCGTTGCCGGCGATGATTTCTTTAACCATCGAGCGGGCAACCACGTCACGACCAGCAAGGTCTTTCGCGTTCGGAGCATAACGCTCCATGAAACGCTCGCCGTGCTTGTTGATCAGGTAACCACCTTCACCACGGCAACCTTCGGTCACCAGTACACCGGCGCCAGCGATGCCGGTCGGGTGGAACTGCCACATTTCGATGTCTTGTACCGGTACGCCAGCACGCAGCGCCATGCCGACGCCGTCACCGGTGTTGATCAGGGCGTTGGTGGTGGAGGCGTAGATACGGCCAGCACCGCCAGTAGCCAGTACGGTGGCCTTGGCGCGAATGTACGAAGTTTCGCCGGTTTCGATGCAGATCGCGATCACACCGACAAACTCGCCTTCCTGGTTTTTCACCAGGTCGACAGCGTAGTACTCGTTCAGGAACGTGGTGCCGGCTTTCAGGTTGCCCTGATAAAGGGTGTGCAGCAGTGCGTGACCGGTACGGTCGGACGCTGCGCAGGTACGGGCAGCCTGACCACCCTTACCGTAGTCCTTGGACTGACCACCGAACGGACGCTGGTAGATACGGCCTTGCTCGGTACGCGAGAACGGCAGACCCATGTGGTCCAGCTCGAAAACGGCAGCCGGGCCTTCCTGACACATGTATTCGATAGCGTCCTGGTCACCGATGTAGTCGGAACCCTTGACGGTATCGTACATGTGCCAGCGCCAGTCATCGTTCGGGTCAGCGGACGCGATCGCGCAGGTGATGCCGCCCTGGGCGGATACAGTGTGCGAACGGGTCGGGAAAACCTTGGTGATCACCGCAGTCTTGTGACCGCCCTGCGCCAGCTGCAGCGCAGCGCGCATGCCGGCACCGCCGCCACCAATAATGATGGCGTCGAAAGAAATCGTTGGAATGTTAGCCATGACTCAGATACCCCAGAGAATCTGCACACCCCAGACGAAGTAAGCGAACATCGCAACGCCGCATACTGCCTGGAAAAGGAAACGTATAGCCGTCGCGGACTTGCCGAACGCCATTGGCGTCAGGTAGTCAGTCGCGATGGTCCACATGCCGACCCAGGCGTGAGCGCCGAGAGCAACAAGGGCCAGGAGGCTGAAAATACGCATCCCGTTGTGGGCGAACAGTTCATGCCACTGGGCGTACTCGAGGCCTGGGTGGGCCACGACGTATCCGATCAGAAAAATGAAGTAAGCCGCGAGAACGACCGCCGACACACGTTGCGCCATCCAGTCATAGAGGCCCGAACGCGAGAGGTTCGTGACGTTAGTTACCATATCCAGACTCCTGCCAGAACGATTACCACCACGGAAACGGCGATAACGATTTTCGAGCCCAGCTTGCCGCCTTCCAGCGTCTCACCGATGCCCATGTCCATGATCAAATGGCGCACACCGGCAACCAGGTGATACAGCAGAGCGGACAGGATGCCCCAAATCACTAGCTTGGCTAGCGGACTGGTCAGACACGCTTTCACCTGACCGAAGCCTTCCTCGGAGCTCAGCGACTTGTCCAATGCGTAAAGCATGATGGCAAGGCACACGAAGAGGATGACACCGGAGATACGGTGAAGAATGGACGTGTAAGCAGTGACTGGGAGTTTGATGGTCCTTAGGTCTAGGTTTACAGGTCGTTGGCTTTTCACGGCTTTTTTTTCACACTGAAGAGCCCCTAACAATCAGGGCAAAGTTGTTGGGGAGTGCACTGGTCAGGTAACCACCACCCAGGGATGCGACCCCCAATGAAAGCAAGCCCAAAAGCCCTTGGCGGTCGGTGGCCGAGTATAGACAGTTAGGCTACTAATGACAACGCAATCACCTACCCCAAATAGCTGATTGCACAAGTCGTATAAAAGGCGTAAATGGCAGTCAATTTCGAGGAAAAAGTGCGCTTAAAGCCTTCTGGAGCAAGACTTTAGGCAAATTGACATTCGAATTTATCTCACTATAGTGGTGCGGGCCCTGCGTGGGGGGTCTGTCTGATGGTTCAAGCATAAATAGGAGGCCACATGGCTGACAAAAAAGCGCAGTTGATCATCGAGGGCGCAGCCCCCGTCGAGCTGCCCATTTTAACCGGCACCGTTGGTCCCGATGTAATCGATGTTCGGGGCCTGACGGCCACGGGCCGCTTCACTTTCGACCCGGGCTTCATGTCGACCGCCTCGTGCGAATCGAAGATCACCTATATCGACGGCGACAACGGCATTCTGTTGCACCGCGGCTACCCGATCGAACAGCTGGCTGAAAAGTCGGACTACCTGGAAACCTGCTACCTGCTGCTCAACGGCGAATTGCCGACTGCAGAACAGAAGGCCCAGTTCGTCAGCACCGTGAAAAACCACACCATGGTTCACGAGCAGCTGAAAACCTTCTTCAACGGCTTCCGTCGCGACGCCCACCCGATGGCCGTCATGTGCGGCGTAGTCGGCGCCCTCTCGGCCTTCTACCACGACTCCCTGGACATCAATAACCCGCAGCATCGCGAAATCTCCGCGATCCGTCTGGTTGCCAAGATGCCAACCCTGGCAGCGATGGTTTACAAGTACTCCATGGGCCAACCCATGATGTACCCGCGCAACGACCTGACGTACGCGGAAAACTTCCTGCACATGATGTTCAACACCCCGTGCGAGATCAAACCGATCAGCCCGGTACTCGCCAAGGCCATGGACCGGATCTTCATCCTCCACGCCGACCACGAGCAGAACGCATCGACGTCCACCGTGCGCCTGGCAGGTTCCTCGGGTGCCAACCCGTTCGCCTGTATCGCCGCCGGTATCGCCGCACTGTGGGGCCCTGCCCACGGCGGTGCGAACGAAGCCGTTCTGACCATGCTTGACGAGATTGGCGATGTGTCCAACATCGACAAGTTCATCGCCAAGGCCAAGGACAAGAACGATCCGTTCAAGCTGATGGGCTTCGGTCACCGTGTTTACAAGAACCGCGACCCTCGCGCGACTGTCATGAAGCAGACCTGCGACGAAGTACTGAAGGAACTGGGCATCAACAACGATCCGCAACTCGAACTGGCCATGCGCCTGGAAGAGATCGCGCTGACCGACCCGTACTTCATCGAGCGCTCGCTGTACCCGAACGTCGACTTCTACTCGGGGATCATCCTCAAGGCGATCGGCATTCCTACCAGCATGTTCACCGTGATCTTCGCACTGGCCCGTACTGTGGGCTGGATTTCGCACTGGAAAGAAATGCTCTCCAGCCCGTACAAGATTGGCCGTCCGCGCCAGTTGTACACTGGCTACGAGTCGCGTGATATCACCAAGCTGGAAGACCGCAAATAAGGCTTGTCTTGCGATAACGTCTTGAAGTTGTACCCGGAAACGGCCTCTTATATAGAGGCCGTTTTTGTTTGTCTGGTCGCAGCGGCCTGTGGGCCGACTGGCTTTTGGGCGTTTGTGGGCATATCCGTTGCTTCGGGTGCTGCCGCTGGCGGTTTCGCTCTTACAGCGAGTCACCTTTTCCAAACGCCGAAAAGGTAACCCAAAAGGCTTTGCCCCGGCGTACGGCACTTCGCTGAGGCTCAGTGTTCCCTCGCTACGGTGTCCATCCGGGGGCATCGCCTCCGGTTTGCTTCGCTGCACCTCCTCTCGATGTATGCGGCTCCGCCGCATGGCGCTGCGCGCCTAACCCCCTGATGGACACCTACGCTCGGCCTGCCGAAGGGGCAAAAGATCAAAAGCCAAAGCAAGATCAAAAACCAGATCAAGAGCCCCTCACCCTAGCCCTCTCCCGGAGGGAGAGGGGACTGATCGCGGTGTTTGGGAGAGTTACGCCGACGTGAAACACCCTGTCGAACTCAGGTTCTGAAAGGCTCAAAAATCGGCTCCCTCCCCTCGGGAGAGGGCTGGGCGGGCGGCGTTCCGATGAGGGGTAGATCCAACACAGAACACAAGCCGACCGCATGCTTTTCCACCACTCAACAGGATGAGCGCAAGCTCGGCTGCAGCTTTTGATCTTGATCCACGGGCGACGTCGGAAGGCTGAGTGGAGGGCTTGATCCGGGGGTGGGAGCGCAGCGACCGTTTGGCGCAGCCAAACACAGCGAGAGGAGGTGCAGCGAAGCAAACCGGAGGCGCTGCGCCCGGATCAATCCCGGAGCGAAGGGACCCCGAGCCTTAGCGAGCGGGCCGAACGTAGGAGCAAGCGTTTTTTTGCTTACTTTTTTTAGGCGTTTGTAAAAAAAGTGAGTCGCCGTAAGGGCGAAACCCTAAGCCGCCGTTACCGCAGCAACGGATATGTACCCAATAACCACCAAGGCCCGAGCCCGATAACCGCCCACAAAAAAAATGCCCCGATCTCTCAACCAGGGCATTTCACTCAAACCACGTAATCAGCGCTTAGTGCGAAACCGCCCCACTCGCCCCCAACCCCGTCTGCGAACGCACAAACTGCGGGAAGAACAGCGCCCGCTCGTTTTCGGCCGCCGCCGACTTGTCAGTAATCGAGAAGAACCAGATACCGATGAACGCAATGATCATCGAAAACAACGCCGGGTACTCGTAAGGGAAGATCGCCTTCTCATGATGCAGAATCTGCACCCAGATGGTCGGGCCAAGGATCATCAGCCCCACCGCACTCACCAGCCCCAGCCAGCCACCGACCATCGCACCGCGGGTGGTCAGCTTCTTCCAGTACATCGAAAGCAACAGCACCGGGAAGTTGCAGCTCGCCGCGATGGAGAACGCCAGGCCGACCATGAACGCGATGTTCTGGCTTTCGAACAGGATGCCCAGACCGATCGCCAGCACGCCCAGGGCGATGGTGGTGATCTTCGACACGCGAATTTCATCCTTGTCGTTGGCCTTGCCCTTCTTGATCACGCTGGCATACAGGTCGTGCGACACCGCCGAAGCACCGGCCAGGGTCAGACCGGCCACCACCGCCAGAATGGTCGCGAACGCCACCGCCGAGATGAAGCCGAGGAAGATGCTGCCACCCACCGCGTCAGCCAGGTGCACCGCCGCCATGTTGTTGCCGCCGAGCAGAGCGCCCGCCGCATCCTTGAAGGCCGGGTTGGTGCTGACCAGCAGGATCGCGCCGAAGCCGATGATGAAGGTCAGGATGTAGAAGTAACCAATGAAGCCGGTGGCGTACAGCACACTCTTGCGCGCTTCTTTCGCATCACTCACGGTGAAGAAGCGCATCAGGATGTGTGGCAGGCCGGCAGTACCGAACATCAGGGCCAGACCGAGGGAAAACGCCGAAATCGGATCTTTCACCAAACCGCCCGGGCTCATGATCGCTTCACCTTTAGGGTGAACCTTGATCGCTTCGGAGAACAGCATGTTGAAGTCGAAGTTGACGTGCTTCATCACCATCAGCGCCATGAACGAGGCACCGGACAGCAACAGCACCGCCTTGATGATCTGCACCCAGGTGGTCGCCAGCATGCCGCCGAACAGCACGTACATGCACATCAGGATACCGACCAGAATCACCGCCACGTAGTAGTCGAGACCGAACAGCAGCTGGATCAGCTTGCCGGCACCAACCATTTGCGCGATCAGGTAGAACGCCACCACCACCAGCGAACCGCAGGCAGACAGGGTGCGGATCTGGGTTTGCCCGAGGCGGTAGGACGCCACGTCGGCAAAGGTGTATTTACCCAGGTTACGCAGGCGCTCGGCGATCAGGAACAGAATGATCGGCCAGCCCACCAGGAAGCCGATCGAATAGATCAGGCCGTCGTAGCCGGAGGTGAACACCAGCGCGGAAATCCCCAGGAAGGACGCCGCCGACATGTAGTCACCGGCAATCGCCAGTCCGTTCTGGAACCCGGTGATCTTGCCGCCCGCCGCATAGTAGTCGGCGGCCGACTTGTTGCGCTTGGACGCCCAGTAGGTGATGCACAAGGTGGCGCCGACGAACACCACGAACATGGCGATCGCGGAAACGTTGAGCGGTTGTTTGTGGACTTCGCCGGTCAAGGCGTCAGCGGCCCAGACGGCTGGAGCGAACGCTGCGATGCTCAAAAGAGCCAGTAGACGCCGGATCATTGCTGAGCCTCCTTGAGAATCGCATTGTTCAGGTCGTCAAACTCGCCATTGGCGCGTCGTACGTAGATCGCGGTCAGGATGAAGGCCGAGACAATCAGTCCGACACCGATCGGTATGCCCCAGGTAATCGACGACCCGGGACTGAGTTTCGCCCCGAGCACTTGCGGCCCGTATGCGATCAGCAGGATGAATCCGGAGTACAGCCCGAGCATGATCGCCGAGAGTATCCAGGCGAACTTTTCTCTTTTTCGCACCAGCTCCTTGAAGCGCGGGCTGTTTTGAATCGAGAGGTAAATGCTGTCGTTCATTGTTTTTATCCTCGCAGCACAGATTATTGTTGGAACGTATCCACTGTATGCGGCTGCGGAACGGGTTCCAGACGACCTTAGTATTAGAACGACATGACGTTTTCGCCAATTTTTGGACGGTAATTAGCCGAAAGAGTTGGAAAGAGGCTTTGAAACAGCCGTAAACCCTGCAGGTGAGGGTTGCCCAGAAACAAATGTAGGAGTGAGCCTGCTCGCGATGGCGTTGTATCAGTCGACATTTGTATCAACTGAAAGGACGCTATCGCGAGCAGGCTCACTCCTACAGGGGAGCTGCGTTGAGCGGAGTTATTTGGTCCAGTCAGCCACGCGATCCGGGTGCTTGGCGACCCAATCCTTGGCCGCCGCTTCAGGCTTGGCGCCGTCCTGGATGGCCAGCATGACTTCGCCGATCTCGTCTTTCGACGCCCACTGGAAGTTTTTCAGGAACTTGGCGACTTCCGGAGCCTTGGTCGCGAGCTCTTTGCTGCCGATGCTGTTCACGGTTTCAGCCGCGCCATACACGCCTTTCGGGTCGTCGAGGAAGCGCAGTTTCCACTTGGCGAACATCCAGTGCGGCACCCAACCGGTGACGGCAATCGATTCGTTCTTCTTCTCGGCACGGGTCAGCTCGGCAATCATGCCGGCGCCGGAACTGGCCTTGAGCGTATATTTGTCCAGGCCGTAATCCTTGATCGCCTGATCGGTTTTGAGCATCACGCCTGAACCGGCGTCGATGCCGACGATGCGGTTCTTGAAGGTGTCATCGGTCTTGAGGTCTTCGATCGATTTCGCCTTGACGTACTCCGGCACGATCAGGCCGATTTTCGCGTCCTTGAAGTTCGGGCCGTAATCGACGACCAGATCCTTGTTCTTCGTCCAGTACTCGCCGTGGGTCACCGGCAGCCATGCCGAGAGCATCGCGTCGAGTTTGCCGGTGGCCACGCCCTGCCACATGATCCCGGTGGCGACGGCTTGCAGCTTCACGTCGTAGCCGAGTTTCTGCTTGATCACCTCGGCCGCCACGTGGGTGGTCGCGACGCTGTCGGACCAGCCGTCAACGTAACCGATGTTCAGAGTCTGTTTTTCAGCGCTGGCGAATGTGGAACTCATCGCAAGTACCAGAGCGGCACCTGCGCCTAAAAGTCGTCGCATCTTCATCGTTTACTTCCCCGAAATGCTGCGCCCGACGGATGCCGGGCATCGTCAACGTATTGTTATGGTGCACAGCGCCCCCATCACGCCTGACCGCAAACTCGCTCGAATGCCAGTGGAGTACTGACGCTTTCGATCATCGGCCTGACGCCCGCAGCGACCTGCTCTGTCAGCGACCTCAATACAGCGAGAAACGACATCAGAAGGCCATTAATCGCCTCTGAATAATTGGCGCCAGACAATCCGCCCGAACTTTGCATGTGCAAATCATGCAGGCCACCAACCCGCGGATAAATGCAGGTAACATGCGTCGCTTTGCAGCCACTCGGCCTGATCATGTCCGCGACTTCCCGCTTCCCGTTTGTTCCTTATCTCTTCGCCTGCCTGCTCGGCCTGTTTGCCCTTGGCGGCTTCTGGTACGGCCTCGGCAAACCGGTGATCCTGCCGGACGCCGCGACCCCGACGCACAAGTTGCAATGCGCCTCCTACACGCCATTCGACAAGGACCAGTCGCCGTTCGACGTGCCGTTCAAGCTGCGCCCAGAGCGCATGGACGCCGACCTCGCCCTGCTGGCGACGCGCTTCGAATGCATCCGCACCTACTCGATGACCGGCCTCGAAGCCCTGCCGCAACTGGCGCGCAAGCACGGTCTGAAGTTGATGATCGGCGCCTGGGTCAACAGCAACCCGACGGACACCGAGAAAGAAGTCGACCTGCTGATTGCTTCGGCCAACGCCAACCCGGATGTGGTCAGCGCGGTGATCGTCGGCAACGAAGCGTTGCTGCGCAAGGAAGTCACCGGCGCGCAACTGGCGAAGCTGATCAACAAGGTCAAAAGCCAGGTCAAGCAACCGGTCACTTATGCCGATGTCTGGGAGTTCTGGCTCAAGCACCCGGAAGTCGCGCCGGCGGTGGATTTCCTGACCATTCACTTGCTGCCGTATTGGGAAGATGATCCGTCGAACATTGACGTCGCTCTGCAACATGTGGCGGATGTACGTCAGGTGTTCGGCAACAAATTCGCGCCCAAGGACGTGATGATCGGCGAAACCGGCTGGCCCAGCGAAGGTCGTCAGCGAGAGACCGCCCTGCCGAGCCGGGTCAATGAGGCGAAGTTCATTCGCGGTTTTGTCGCGATGGCCGAGAAGGAAGGCTGGCATTACAACCTGATCGAAGCGTTCGACCAGCCATGGAAACGGGGCAGCGAAGGTGCGGTCGGCGGTTATTGGGGCCTGTTCGACGCCGATCGTCAGGACAAGGGCGTGCTCGCCGGGCCAGTGACCAATGTGCCGTACTGGAAGGAATGGCTGGGCGTCGGTGGGCTGATTTTCCTCGGCACGCTGCTACTCGGCGGCCGGGTTCGCACCACGCAATCGGCGTTGGTTCTGCCCCTGCTTGCGGCAGTTGCAGCCTGCTCGATCGGCGCCTGGGGCGATCTGGCGCGAGTGACCACGCGGTTTGCCAGCGAATGGCTGTGGGTCGGCTTGCTGACAGCGTTGAATCTGTTGGTGCTGGCGCATGCCGCGCTGACCTTGAGCAACCGTCAGGGTTGGCGTGAACGGGCGTTCCATCTGCTGGAACGGCGTGCTGGATGGCTGGTTGCCGTGGCCGGTTTTGCGGCGGCGGTGATGATGCTGGAGATGGTGTTCGACGCGCGTTATCGCAGTTTCGCCAGCATGGCGTTCATCCTGCCGGCGCTGGTTTTCGTGTGCCGTCCGGTCAGCGTGCCACGCCGGGAAATCGCCCTGCTGACCTTTATCATCGGCGCCGGCATTGCGCCGCAGCTGTATGAAGAAGGATTGTTGAATCAGCAGGCGTGGGGCTGGGCGCTGGTCAGCGGGTTGATGGTGGCGGCGCTGTGGCGCTGCCTGCGGGTTCGCAAAGGCTGATCTCCCGAGGCCAGTCTGGCCCCTTCGCGAGCAAGCCCGCTCCCACATTTAATCGGGTTCCTCCATTTGGAATGCAATCGAATGTGGGAGCGGGCTTGCTCGCGAAGGCTGACTCTTAGGCGCTGCGGGACGCCCGGACCAACCGCAATCCGCCAATCACCAGCGCAAACACCGCCAGCGTCGTGTTGTACAACGCCAGCGCCGGCAACCCGAACACCAGCGCCAGCACCGCCAGCCACCACCCTGCCCGCCCCGGCAGCACAAAACCGAGCAGCGCCGCGCCCAACGCCGTCCAGCCCAGCACCTTGAAGTGGATCATCAGCCCCAGGTTCGAGCGCACCGTGCATTCCCAACGGCTCGCTTCATCGACGCAGATGCCAACCCACCGTCCGTCCTCCATAAAGCCATAACGCGCGCCATAACTGGCGGCCAGCCACAGCGGCAACAGCACGAGCAACAGAATCACGGGCAAGCGGCGGGACATGAATCACTCCAATCATCGAAATCGGCGGCCAGCTTAATCTGCCCGCACGCATTGGCAAGCACTAACAACTGTTAACTGGTCATCCGCGCCTTGCAAAGTGTATCGTCCAGCTACTATTACTCCGAATTCTGCCTGTTTGGTGCCGAGGCATGGCACTTTGGCGCGAGCCCGGTGGTCATAGCCTGCGAACTTCATTCGGCACCTTCCTTTAAGGGATCCAGTCATGCTCCGTTCCTTGCGCTTCGCCGCGCTGTTCAGCGGCCTTATTCTGAGTGCGTCCGCACTGGCGGTGGATATCGATGCCGCCAGTTATGGCTATCCCCTGACCAACCCGTTCGAGGCGACCATCGCCACCACGCCACCGGACCTGCGCCCGGAATTGCCGTCGAACGACGAGATCAATCAGTCCGACCACAGCATCACCCTGCGCCCGGAACGGGCCTTCATCCTCCCGGACAATTTCTGGGCGGTGAAAAAACTCACCTACCGCATCGCCGAGCAGGACAAACCGGCGCCGCTGATCTTCCTGATCGCCGGCACCGGTGCGCGCTATGACAGCACGCTCAATGAGTACCTGAAGAAGCTCTACTACAAGGCCGGCTACCACGTCGTGCAGTTGTCGTCGCCGACCAGCTTCGACTTCATCAGCGCCGCTTCACGCTTCGCCACCCCGGGCATCACCAAGGAAGACGCCGAAGACATGTACCGGGTGATGCAGGCCGTGCGTGCGCAGCATCCAAAACTGCCGGTCACCGAGTACTACCTCAGCGGCTACAGCCTCGGCGCGCTGGATGCCGCGTTCGTCGCGCATCTGGACGAGACCCGACGCAGCTTCAACTTCAAGAAAGTCCTGCTGCTCAACCCGCCGGTCAACCTCTACACCTCGATCAGCAACCTCGACAAACTGGTGCAGACCGAAGTAAAGGGCATCAACAACAGCACCACCTTCTATGAACTGGTGCTGAACAAGCTGACCCGCTACTTCCAGCAGAAAGGCTACATCGACCTCAATGACGCCCTGCTCTACGACTTCCAGCAGTCGAAGCAGCATCTGACCAACGAACAGATGGCGATGCTGATCGGCACTTCGTTCCGTTTCTCGGCGGCCGACATTGCCTTCACCTCCGACCTGATCAACCGTCGCGGCCTGATCACTCCGCCGAAATTCCCGATCACCGAAGGCACCAGCCTCACGCCGTTCCTCAAGCGTGCGCTGCAATGCGACTTCGACTGCTACCTTACCGAACAGGTGATTCCGATGTGGCGCGCGCGCACTGACGGCGGCAGCCTGCTGCAACTGATCGATCAGGTCAGCCTGTACGCACTCAAGGATTACCTGCACGACAGCCCGAAAATCGCCGTCATGCACAACGCCGACGACGTGATCCTCGGCCCTGGCGACCTCGGTTTCCTGCGCAAGACCTTTGGCGATCGCCTGACCGTTTACCCACTGGGCGGCCATTGCGGCAACCTTAACTACCGCGTCAACAGCGACGCCATGCTGGAGTTTTTCCGTGGCTAAATATCTCCTGCTGATTGCAGCGCTCCTCAGTGCAGGCGTGGCCCAGGCCGACAACAGCAAAGCCAACGCGCCGGTGGTGGTCGACAGCGATGGCTTCAAGGAGCCGCTGTCCAAACTCAAGTTCAACCCGGGGCTGGACCAGCGTGAGTTCGAGCGCTCGACGCTCAACGCACTCAACGTCTATGACCCGCTGGAGTCGTGGAACCGCCGCGTCTACCACTTCAACTACCGCTTCGACCAATGGGTGTTCCTGCCGGTGGTCGACGGCTATCGCTACGTGACGCCAAGCTTCCTGCGCACCGGGGTGAGCAACTTCTTCAACAACCTTGGCGACGTGCCGAACCTGGTCAACAGCCTGCTGCAGTTCAAGGGCAAGCGCTCGATGGAAACCACCGCGCGCCTGTTGCTCAACACCACTATCGGCATTGCCGGTCTGTGGGACCCGGCCACTGCCATGGGCCTGCCGCGCCAGAGCGAAGACTTCGGTCAGACCCTGGGCTTCTACGGCGTACCGGGCGGTGCCTACTTCGTCTTGCCGATCCTCGGCCCGTCGAACATTCGCGACACCGCCGGCCTGGCCGTGGACTACACCGCCGAATCGGCGATCAACTACCTGAACGTGTCGGAAGTCAGCTCCAACCACCCGGAAATCTGGGCCCTGCGTGCGGTCGACAAGCGCTACCAGACCAACTTCCGCTACGGTCAGATGAACTCGCCGTTCGAGTACGAGAAAGTGCGTTACGTCTACACCGAGTCGCGCAAGTTGCAGATTGCCGAGTAACCTCAGCGACAACAAAAAAGGGCCATTCGATGCAAATCGAATGGCCCTTTTTCATGGCACAACCTGGATCAAACGGTGGGAGCGGGCTTGCTCGCGAATGCGGTGAATCAGCCAGCACATTCTTCGACTGAGCCACCGCATTCGCGAGCAAGCCCGCTCCCACAGGGGTGATGTGTTTATCCTTTGATCGTGCGCCAGACTTTGCCGACCACCGAAACCACCGCCAGCACTGCCGCGCCCGCGATGATCCCCGCTACGCCATTGAGCAGCACAGGGACTGCGAACCCGGCGCTACCGGCCGCCACACCGACACTTTCAATCCAGTGATGCACCACGGNACTTTGCCGACCACCGAAACCACCGCCAGCACTGCCGCGCCCGCGATGATCCCCGCTACGCCATTGAGCAGCACAGGGACTGCGAACCCGGCGCTACCGGCCGCCACACCGACACTTTCAATCCAGTGATGCACCACGGGAATGCCGTGGGTGAGGATGCCGCCACCGACGAGGAACATTGCCGCCGTGCCGATCACCGACAGGCCTTTCATCATGTACGGGGCGGCGCGCAGGATTGCATTGCCGATGTTTTTTGCTGCCGCACCCGATTTCTGGGTCAGCCACAGGCCTAGATCGTCGAGTTTGACGATGCCGGCCACCAGGCCATAAACACCTACGGTCATGACGATGGCGATGCCCGACATGACGATCACTTGCTGGGTCAGCGATGCGTCGGCCACGGTACCAAGGGTAATGGCGATGATTTCCGCCGAGAGGATGAAGTCAGTGCGGATCGCGCCTTTGATCTTGTCCTTCTCGTAAGCCACCAGATCGGTGGTCGGTTCGGCCACCGCCGCGCTCAATTGCGCGTGGTCGGCATCATCTTCGGCCTTGCTGTGCAGGAACTTGTGCGCGAGCTTCTCGAAACCTTCGAAACACAGGTACGCGCCGCCGACCATCAACAGCGGCGTCACCAGCCATGGCACAAACGCACTGATCGCCAGGGCCGAGGGCACCAGGATCAGCTTGTTGAGGAACGAGCCCTTGGCGACCGCCCAGACCACCGGAATCTCCCGCTCGGCGCGCACGCCGGAGACTTGCTGGGCATTGAGCGCCAAGTCATCGCCGAGTACGCCGGCAGTCTTCTTCGCGGCCATTTTGCTCATCAACGCCACATCATCCAGAACGGTGGCAATATCGTCGATCAGCACCAGCAAACTGCTTCCTGCCATGAATCTTGTTTCCTTATGTGAATAATGCCGCGCAGCATACCGCGACTGCGGGCCACACGGGGCATTCTTGAGCCATGCGCGAGGCCGGTGCTACCATGCGCAACCGCCAGAACAGGCAAGGAACCACCGGGTTTATGAGCACAATCCGCGAGCGCAACAAAGAACTGATCCTGCGTGCCGCCAGTGAGGAATTTGCCGACAAGGGCTTCGCTGCGACCAAAACCAGCGACATCGCCGCCAAGGCAGGATTGCCCAAGCCCAACGTCTACTACTACTTCAAATCCAAGGAAAACCTCTACCGCGAGGTCCTGGAAAGCATCATCGTGCCGATCCTGCAGGCCTCGACCCCGTTCAACCCGGACGGCGTACCGAGCGAAGTGCTCAGCGGCTACATCCGCTCGAAGATCCGCATCTCCCGCGACCTGCCCTTCGCCTCCAAGGTGTTCGCCAGCGAAATCATGCACGGCGCTCCGCACCTGAGCGCCGACCTGGTCGAGCAGCTCAACAGCCAGGCCAAGCACAACATCGACTGCATCCAGAGCTGGATCGACCGCGGCCAGATCGCCCCGATCGACCCCAACCACCTGATGTTCAGCATCTGGGCCGCGACCCAGACCTACGCCGACTTCGACTGGCAGATCTCCGCAGTCACCGGCAAGGACAAGCTGGACGAGGCGGATTACGAGGCGGCGGCACAGACGATTATTCGGTTGGTGTTGAAAGGGTGTGAACCGGATCAGTGAGACCGCGCTGACGCCATCGCGAGCAGGCTCACTCCTACATTTGGAATGCGTTCCACTGTAGGAGTGAGCCTGTTGTGGTCGAATTTTTTTAGACCATGATGTAGGAGCGGCGATTTAAGGAAGCATCATGGGATATCGGGTTGTCACGTCAGAGGAA